>CAYRSX010000015.1:0-28030 GCA_964427245.1 uncultured Desulfobulbaceae bacterium
ACAAGTGATTTTATAACCACTCCCATTGTTTGACAGTCAAGTGACGGTCTTGTATGAATTTGAAACATTATTTTTGAGGAAAACTTGGCGATTACAGCGGTTGTCATTTCGAACAACATGCTGTCATTCCGAGCGAAGCGAGGAATCTTAAGATTTCTCAGTCGCTGCGCTCCTTCGAAATGACAGGTGGTGATCTTGAATGACAAACGACATTCAAGGAAGTTTTGAAAACGGGAGAGATATCTATGGAAAGTGTCTGGAATACTGTCAAGGACCACCTGCGTTCCAGTATTTCTGCCAGCAGCTTCGAGGTCTGGATAGAACCTATACAGGTCATGGAAGTAAAAGAAAATACTATAATTCTTAAATGTCCCAACCGTTTTTTCGCCTCATGGGTGCAGGAACACTATCTGCCCCTCATTTCTCAATGTCCTGATCTCAAAAACCGTGTAATTCGTCTGACGTGCAGTGACAAAAAAGAAACTCCCTTGCAAATACCTATTAAACAGCTTGAAAATTCTGTGCAACAGGCCGTTTTGCCGGATTTTAACCCCAGAAAACCCGTAGCCCCGCGTTTCAGCAGACACTATTCATTTGATGAATTTGTGATTGGAGAATGCAACAGATATGCCCATGATGCCTGCAAGGCCGTTGCAAGCGGTGAAATAAGCCAGGGCAGCATCCTTTATCTGCATTCGTCCTCAGGTCTGGGCAAAAGCCATCTATCTCAGGCTACCGGTCAGTTTCTGCTTGAAAACAGGCCGTCTGTGCGCATAGCATATCTTTCCGCCAATGAATTCACCAATCAGGTGGTAAGGGCCGCAAAGGACGGGCAATTCGAGGCCTTTAAGCAGAAATATCAGCAGGAGTGTGATGTCCTGCTGTTGGAAGAGGTGCATTGCCTATCGGGAAGACAACGTACTCAGGCGGAGCTGTCCCTGATCATAGATACCCTTAGGGACAATGGCAAGACCATTGTCATGACCGCCAATCAGCCTCCAATGCGTCTTGCAAATCTGCACGAAGGGCTTGGGTCCCGTCTAAACGCTGCCATAGTGGCCAATATAGATGAACCTGATAAACAGACGAGGTATGAGATATTGGCGCTTAAGGCATTGAGAAACGGCCTTGTGGTGCCTGATATGGTGCTGGATTACCTGGCTGAACGCCTGTTCGGGGATGTCAGGCGTCTGGAAGGGGCTGTGGTTGGGCTTCTGACGCGCACTGCCTTGACGAAACAGGAGGTCACGCTTCAGCTTGCTCAGGAGGTGGTGGGAGACATGGTCGGCCAGCCCCTTGACCTGAATCTTCAGACCGTTCAGGAGATATTGTGCCGTTTCTATAAATTGACTCCTGCTGAACTTGCCTCCAGGAGCAGAAAAAGAAGTGTGCTGTGGCCACGGCAGATGGGCATGTATCTGGCTCGGCAATATACCTGCGAACCCCTTGAGGCAATAGGCAAGGCATTTGGCAGGGATCATGCTACGGTTATACATGCGGTCAAACAGGTGCAAAAGATTGTTGATGACGACGGAAGACGAAAGGCCGAGATTGATTTTCTTTCCACTCAATTGGAGAAGATGCGGTGGTGTGGAAAATGACAGCGCCTTTTGAATCGTTGTATGAAGACCCTTAAATCTTCCTTTCTCGATGCCCTGAAGCGAGCCGTAGGCCCTGAAAATCTTTTCTGCGATCCCTTTAGTCTCTCCTGTTATTCCTATGATTCCAGTGGAATAACATCTTATCCAGCCTGTGTGGTGACTCCTGTTACCACTGAGCAGATATCCGGTTGTCTGAAACTGGCTTACGAAGAGGGGGTGCCCGTGTTTTCGCGGGGAGCAGGAAGCGGCAGGGCAGGCGCCAGTGTGCCTCAAAACGGCATCGCCCTGGCGCTTACATGTATGAATCGTATCGTCTCCGTCTCCACTGAGGACCTGCTGGCAGAGGTGGAGCCAGGCGTGGTCACCGGAGAATTTCAGAAAGTGGTGGAGGGTCGAGGGCTTTTCTATCCTCCCGATCCCGCAAGCCTGGCCTTTTGCACTCTGGGAGGCAATGTGGCCACCTGTGCAGGCGGACCTCGCGCAGTGAAATACGGTGTGACACGGGATTATGTTCAGGCCATGGAGGTAGTGCTGGCAAACGGCGAGGTCATGAATGTAGGGGTGAAGACCGCAAAGGGCGTGGTAGGCTATGACCTAATTCGGTTGTTGGTGGGTTCGGAAGGAACCCTGGCCGTATTTTCCAAGCTGTTTCTGCGATTGATTCCAAAACCTCTTCAAATCGGGACATTGCTGGCATTCTTTTCTGATACAATGCATGCCATGAACGCTATAGTTTCCATATTTACATCAGGGATACTGCCTCGCGCCGCCGAGTTTTTAGATGAGGTCTGCCTGCGGTGTGTCTCAAGGGAGATGCCTCATGCAGCGCCTGCCGATGCCAAGGTCATGCTGCTTCTGGAGGTGGACGGCACTCCCAATGGAGTTGCATACGAGCTTGCAAAGGTTGTGGAGTGTTGTAAGTTAAGTAAAGCGATCTATTGCAAATCAGCTGAAAATCAGCAGGATGTGCGAAGGATCTGGGCCATTCGCAGAGGCATATCCCCTGCCATAAGGCGATTGGATTATCGCAGCAGAATCAGCGAAGACATTTGCGTTCCGCGACATGCCCTGCCTGATGCCATTTCTCGTCTTAATCTTTTGGGAGAAAAATACGGAGTGCAGATTTTGAGTTTCGGCCATGCCGGAGACGGTAACCTACACGTCAACTGCCTGTTCAAGGAAGGACCTGAAAGTCCAAAAATACAGCAGGTTATGGCAGAAATATTCAGGACCGCCCTTGATTTGAATGGCACCATCTCTGGAGAGCATGGAATAGGACTTACTAAAAAGGCCTTTGTTGAAAAGGAATTGGGCAAGGAGGCCGTATCTCTCATGAAGAACATAAAAAAGGTCTTCGATGCCAAAGGAATACTCAATCCTCACAAGATTTTTGAGGACTGATGAAATAGAGGAGGCTGATATGGGGGTTTCGGGAATAGTAGCTGCTGCAGGAATGGGAGTGCGCTTCGGCTCTTCTGTTCCAAAACAGTTTTTGCTTCTGAAGGGCAAGACCGTGCTTTATCACAGCGTTCATGCCATGCTTTCCACAAATTCCATTCAAGAGGTGGTGGTGGCTGTGCCTGGGAATTATATGGAACAGGCTGCGCTTGCCCTGCAAGACCTCATGAGCATCAAGCCCCTTCGATTGGTGGAGGGAGGTGCTTCTCGCCAGGAATCAGTAAAAAATGCCCTGCTTGCCACAGACACTGCTCTGAATTGGGTGGCAGTACATGATGGCGCCAGGCCCCTTGTAACCTCTGAAACCATAGAAGAACTCTGTGATCTGGCCAAGAATGTGGGCGCCGCCCTGCTTGCAGCCTATGTGCGGGATACGGTGAAGGAAGTGAATGACGACGGCCTTGTGCTGCGCACTCTTTCTCGCGACCGGCTTTTTCTGGCCAAGACTCCTCAGGTCTGCAAAAAGACCGATCTGTTGCGGGCATATGATGAAGTGAACAGCAAAGGACTTTCTCTCACGGATGAGGCCGGACTTTTGGAGCTCATAGGTGTTCCTGTCGCGATATTGAACTCTGATTGGACCAATTTCAAGATAACGGAGCCAAATGACCTGAAACTGGCGGAGTTGATCTTAAGGGCTCGAAGTGAAGATATGTGCCATAAACCTGTTATAGATGGACATGAGTGCTCCATTTGCACCGAACTTTTCCCACAAATTGCAAATATGAGAGTGGGTATAGGCTATGACGCCCATCGTCTCACAGCCGGCAGAAGACTGGTTCTGGGCGGAGTGAATATACCCTTTGATTTGGGTCTGGACGGCCATTCAGATGCGGATGTGCTGATTCACGCCCTGTGTGATGCCATACTGGGCGCCATGGGTAAAGGGGATATAGGCTGTCATTTCCCTGATTCCCATATGCGATATAAAGACATTTCAAGCCTGCTTCTCTTGAAAGAGGTCATGAAAATGGCCTATACACAGGGTTTTCGCCTGGGTAATGCGGACATTACCATGGTGGCTCAGGCCCCGAAGCTGGCTTTATATTTTCATGAAATGAAGGCCAATATAGCCGAAGTCTGCGCTGTCCCTTCAGAATCCATAAATATCAAGGCCACCACCACCGAGGGTATGGGATTTGCCGGAAGAGGCGAGGGTATGGCCTGTTACGCCACGGTTATTCTTCTGCATTAAGTCAAATGGGATATCTGAAGAAGCGTGTAAATCATCTGGTAGGGAAGGCTATACATAAATATGGTCTGTTGGAGAATGGCGACCGTATTCTCGTTGCTGTGTCAGGCGGCTCTGACAGTCTGCTGCTCCTGTGGTTTCTGAAGCATTGGCTTCAAAAGGCGCCCATTTCATACACCATCATTCCAGTATATCTCGATATGGGTTTTCATGGTCCAGCCCATGACCTGCTTTCAGGCTTCTTTAGAGAAATGGGCCTTTCTTTTCACATAGAGGACACTGATTACGGCATTCTGGCCCATTCCCATTTAAATCGTGGCAAAAGCCCATGTTTCCTCTGTGCCATGTGGCGCAGAAAGCGGCTGTTTCAGTTGACCGCTGGCCTGGGCTGTAACAAACTGGCCCTGGGCCACAATCAGGACGACATCATAGAGACCTTTTTCCTGAATCTCTGCTATACAGGTGAGATGAGCACTATGGTGCCGAGGCAGGAGATGTTCAAAGGGCAATTGACCATAATTCGTCCTCTGTCCCTGGTTTCCAAGGGTAGAATCGATCGCATGGCCCAGGAACTTCGTCTTCCCATCTCAAAAAATCCCTGTCCGTCCGCTGGCAAAACTCGACGCGAGGGTATAAAATCCTTGCTTTCAAACCTGTACGGCATGGACCACAGGATCAGAGACAACATCTTCAGAGGACTTGCCAACGTGAGAAGGGAATATCTGTTATGAATGCCCGTTATATTAGGCGATACTGTGCATATCTGATTTGTATGACTACTGTCATTTTGTTGGCCGCACTGCCTCTTGCAACTACCCCTGTTTACAGCGAACGGGCATCCATTACTGTGGTGCTGGATAACAATTATCCGCCCTATGTCTTTTTGGACGAAATGGGCAGACTTGTGGGTAAACTGGTGGATGAATGGAGATTGTGGCAAAAGAAGACCGGCATAACAGTAGTTCTCATAGGCATGGACTGGGCGGATTGTCTGAGAGCTATGAAGGAAGGCAAGGCCGATGTAATCGATACAGTTTTTAAGACTCCTGCCAGAGAGACCTTCATGGATTTTCTGCCGCCTCACGACTCCATACCTGTGGCGATCTATACACATAAGGACATCGCAGGTATCACTGATGTAACCAGTCTTCGGGGTTTTATGGTGGGAATCAAGGCAGGGGATGCGTGCATCGACTGACTGAATGATTACGGCATAAAAGACCTTCAGATGTATTCCAGTTATCAGGCCCTGGTGGATGCAGCCATGGAGCAAAGGGTGAGAATATTCTGCATGGATGAACCTCCAGCTAATTTCCTGATTTATCATAAAAAGTTGGAGAACGAATTTCGACATGCCTTTCGTCTTTATAGCGGTGAATTTCATAGGGCTGTCAGAAAAGGAGACACGGACCTGTTTAATACGGTGCAAAATGGTTTTGCGGCCATTACACTTAAGGAATATGCCTAAATAAGGGATAAATGGATGGGAAGACCCATTTCAACGCCCATGAATGCCAGAATGGTTATGTTTATGTGGTTGGGAGCAGGGACGTTGTTTGTGCTCTCAATTGCGGTGATTGTTATGCGTTTTCTTATCATTCGCCGCACACGGGAGCTGACAGCCATAAAAAATCATCTGGAGACCACTTTGAATGCCCTTCCGGATCTGCTCTTTGAGGTGGATATCTTAGGCCGTTTCTATGATTTTCACTCTTCACATTCCGAACTTCTTTTGTTGCCTGAGACAGATTTTATAGGCAAAACACTTGCGGAATGCCTGCCGCCTGATGTGGCTAAAGCCGGCATGAATGCCCTGCAGGATGCGCTGGCAACTGGTAGAGCCGTTGGTGAATATACCTTGGAGGTGAAAGACAGTCTGAGATGGTTCGAGTTTACTGTGGTTCCCAAAAAGATGCCAATGGGAGAGCAGTCTCATTTCATCATTTTGTCCAGGGATATAACTGATCGAAAGATGGCTGAGTCTCAGAGAATAGAGACTCAGAGGCAACTGTTTCAGTTGCAGAAACTGGAGGCAGTGGGTAGGCTTGCCGGCGGAATAGCCCATGATTTCAATAATGTTATCATGCCTGTGCTTGGATACGCTGAGATGGGGCTTCGAATCCTTTCACCTGATGAAAAGGTTTACACATATCTTCAAGAAATCAAAAAGAGCGCTGAGCGAGCCGCTGAAATTACGAAACAGATACTGGCCTTCAGTAAAAAGGCGGAGGCCAAGACAGAACAAATAGACCTGAATGCCGTGATACTCAATTTAAAAAACGGGTTATTTCATTTTTTGGGTGAAGACATTCAGATTCGTATGCAATTGGCCCCAGACCTCTTTTCTGTAATGTCCGATAAGAACCAGATGGAACAGGTGCTCATAAACCTGGTGTTGAATGCAAGGGATGCCTTGAGTCATGGCGGTACAATCACCATAGAGACCTTCAATCAGGATGCACAGTCCTTGAATGGCGTCGATAGAAAGGTGGTGTTGCGCATCAGTGATACAGGATGCGGCATGACAAAGGCGCTTCAGGAACGAATATTCGATCCTTTCTTCACTACGAAAGGAAACGAACACGGGACAGGTCTTGGTCTATCCATTGTCTATGGCATCGTGAAGCAGCATGGTGGAACTATAGATGTGAAAAGCGAGGTGAACAAGGGTTCTGTCTTTACCATAACCCTGCCTGCTATGGAGTTGAATTCAAATAGCCTTGCAAAGGGCTTGAATTCGAGCGAGGAAGAAAAAGGGAATCAAACAACAAACAATATCAAAGGGTTGGATATCGTGATGGTGGATGACGATGAGCATATCGTTTCTCTGGTGTCTATGGTACTTTAAGTAGAGGGGCATTGTGTCAGGAGTTTCAGCGATCCCATGGAGTGTCTTCGTGTTATAAAATTGGAACGTCCGAACATCGACATTCTGATTACAGACATCGCCATGTCTGGCATGAATGGTATCGAATTGAGAGAGGAACTCAAGACCATTTATTCACACATCAAAGTAATATTAATGTCAGGTTATGCCGTAGATGTAAATGATATATCGGTATTGCAGGAGGCTGATGTGGCGTTACTACACAAACCGTTTGGAATCACAATCCTCACCGATGCAATAAAGGGCCTCAAGAAGTCCTGAGTAGGGGCAGAGTACTTCGCATTCAACAGAATGGGCGTATCGTCTGTTCTAATATAGTTTTCTCAAGTCTTTAACCCTGTGTTGTGTCTATTCCGCATGGGCACTCGTTTGCGCCCCAGAGCTTAGTTTGATTTCTGCCGGCATTCTTGGCCTCATACAGGGCATCGTCGGCATGCTTCAGGAGTTCAGTAATATTATGGGTATCGTCTTCTATTCCTGCTATGCCCAGGGATATGGTAAATGATAGTTCAGTTTCACCGCACACCACTGGCGTATTCTCCATGACCGTTCTCAACCTTTCCGCAAGAATACAGGCTTCTTGGGGAGTAGCCCTGCATATCACTGCAAATTCCTCTCCACCGATCCTGCCGGCGAGGTCGGTTTCTCGCAGGGTTTGTCGGACACGTCTGGCCAGCTCCCGTATGACCTCATCGCCTATGGCATGACCGAAGGAATCGTTGATATGCTTGAAATGGTCTATATCGAACATGATCAAAGATAGTGGAGTCTTGCAGCGCAATGAGGACCGTATCTCCTTTTCCGCCAGTTCTATAAAGTGCACGCGATTGAAAAGCCCTGTAAGTCCATCCGTAGTGGCCATCTGCACCAATTGTTTTTCGAATCTGAATTTATACATGGCGTTGGTGATGATGTCAGTTGCGAAGATCATACGACTTACCTGTTTTTCTTTGAATATCTGTGGGGTTTGATATTCAAAGGCATAGCAACTAGTGGTTATGGCGTTGTCAATTACTGGAATAAGGACCAGCGCCTGAATTTGTCCTTTGAGCATGGAGTCTCGTTCGCAGTAAGCGGCTGAAGGCAGCTCGTCTATATTTGATATATAAATCGGCTGCTGACGAAACAGTTTGTCCACAAACCAACTGCACTTTTTTACGGCTTCCAGACATGAAATGCCAGTCTCATTCAAACCATCCCTGTGCCAACTATAGGTGGAGGTTAGAAACTTGTAGTCCTCGGAAAAATGACAGAGATAGCAGCGGTCGGCCTTGAAAAACTGGGCTATCTGGCCTATGGAATAGGTGATTGTCTCATCCATACGTTTGTGGTCGGTAGTGAGAAATAGGGTGGAGATGTCCATGAGCATGGTATAGAAATGGGAGTTATCTACCAATTCCTGTTTGACCGCATTTTGTGAGGATATGTCCTGAAATACCATCACGGTATTTTTTTGGCCTTTGTTCTTTGCCAAAAACATATTGCATGAGAGATTTACAGGAAAGACCTCGCCGTTTTTTCTTTTAAACTCTATCTCACCTATATAATCACCTATTTCCTGTATGGCTTTATAGACAGGGCAGTCTTGCTGAAGAACAGAACCGCCCTCGTGATAGTGTAAAAGATAGTGAGGATTCTGCCCGAGGAGTTCTTCTTTTGAATATCCCAGAATGCGGCAGGCGGTTTCGTTGGTTTCCTGTATATTCCAGTGAGAGTCTGTTACCAGAAGTCCATCGGGCATATTGCGCACCAGGGCGGAAAGAAAATTCGTGGTCTTCAGGTGTTTCTGGTAAGAAAAGGCCGCAAGATATGTAAGACCTGCAATCAGCAGGGCAAGGGCGCTCAGAAACAGAAGTTTTGTTCTGTAGTCATTCTGTAGTTTCATATATTCCCAATCCCTTGGAATGAAGGCTACTGTATATGCCTGAAGTTTGTCTTGTATGTTCAGAATGGGCAGAAATAGAAGGGCTGCTGATGCGTTACCAAATGGAATATGAATGGTGAATGGTTTGGCATCAGTCAATCTGCGCGATAATTCAGTTCTGTAACCAGCGGTCAAGGCCGCATTCAGCAGCTCGTCCATGGTTGTACCATGTTCTTTAAATGAGCTTATATTGGCGCCTATGAGCCAGTCCGGCATGTAAAAAGACTCCTTGTACTGCTCTGGTAGGTTTTCCAAATTTCTACCAGGCACAAGGTCCTTTTTGACAAAAATGGCATAATCCGTGTGTGTTATAAAATTTGTGTTGTTCTCTTTGAGTCGTTTCAGAATATAATTATGGGAAAAGATGAACTCGGCGTGTCCAATGAGAAGACCGTCGTCGAGCAGAATGGGAAAGATGTGAAGCAGTGTAATTCCGCTTTCCGATGTCCTGAAGCAGGTTATGGGCCTTTTTTCTATGTCAGCCCGCATTATTTCAGGTATTTTTGGTGCAGTCGGTGTCACATCAACTACCGTGTCATACGGTAGGTGAAAAACGTGCCTGAGGTGTGCGTCGTAAATGCACAGCCTTTGCAGGCCCATGGGTTTGAGCAGCGCATAGACCGGTTCCAGCAGCCCCTGTAATCCCTGTTGCAGCGTCTGTCTGTCAGTTGTATTTACAGTTGCCGTATGTTTCAGATGATCCATGACCTCCTTGCGCAGCACAAATAGATTAAAATAACACTCGGTATCCTTGTGTATTTGGGCCACAATGGTATTCAGCATACCCTTTTGAAGGGTGATGTGCATATGTTCGTGCACGGCGATTCCCTGACGAAGTTCATTGTTGAGATATGTATATCCCAGTAGAAAGATGCAGAGACCAAATATGACGGCAATAGATAATGGATGTTTCATAGTGATTACGTTTATTATTTTTTATAAAATGGATTTGTCATTATTACAAAAAAATCTTAAAAGTCAATGACAGGTCGTATCAAATTTACCGCCTAAAAAACAGAGCCTGTTCAACAACTCGCTGATCCTTGAAAATTAAGGTTCTGCAAACATACTAATTTTTTACTTACTGCAACTGTCATTGCGATCCGAAGGCGAATCAATTTATTGATTTTCCTTGCTTTTTCAGATTGCTTCGTCGCTACCGCTCCTCGCAATGACATCTAAAACCCCTTTGGTTATTGAACAGCCCTAAACAAACAAGCTGTTGTTATTGGAAATCTCAAGAGATGGTGCATTAAGGCTACCTAAATTCTCTGGACAAGTTTTGGTGTTTATGCTTAAAATCACAAGGGATATGAACAGGCTGACGAAATGGGTTTTATATTTTAAACTTCCCAATGAATAAAAAGGCGGGAAAGATGCAACTAAAGCGTGTCATAGGCATATTTTTCGATCAATACCCCAATGAGCGCATGAATCTGTTTCAGGTCTTTCCTGCCGTCAGACATATTTTGCAGCGCAGAAAGCTGCATGCCTCCATTCGAACCGTGGGCGACCTGGTCTTTGCCTTTATTATACTCGCCGGTCTGTTCGGGCCTCAAAATCCTCGTGAAAATGTGGTCATCTTTCTCTCGTGGGGTCTATGGTGGCCCAGTATGGTCTTGAGCTGGTTCTTTGTGGGCCGCATGTGGTGCGGTTTCTGCCCGTTTCCAGGTCTGGGCCGAGTGTTTCAACGTCTGGGCTGGGTAAAATATAGACCTATTCCTCGGTGGCTGCAAAAATACGGTATATATTGGGCGGTCTTTCTCTTTGCAGTCATCATTTGGCTGGAAGAGAGCATTGGCATAAAGGAATCTCCTCGGGCTACGGCCCTGCTGATTCTGGCCATTCTGGGAGGCGCTACATTTTTCTCCATACTATATCCACTTCAGGCCTGGTGCCGCTATCTCTGCCCCATGGGGCGTATCACAGGAGTGGCTTCCACCATGTCCATGACGGAATTCAGGCCAGACCATAGCATCTGCAAAGGATGCACCACCTTTGCCTGTAAGAGGGGTAGGGATGGTCAGCGCGGGTGCCCTGTATATCTGGGCGCATTTGGTGTCACCAACAATCTGGATTGTCTCATCTGCGGTCGATGCGTGTCTTTGTGTGACAAAAAATCGCCGAGAATCAATTTCAGAAGCCCGTTTACTGAATTGATTGCAAGTAAAGGCCGCTATATCACCTGTTCTTATATTATACCACTGCTGATAGCCTCGCAGTTGGCCCGTTTTATGGACTATGGATTTCTCAAGGTATTTACGCCGGCAATGGAAACCATGGTATATAGAATGGTCATGTTTTCCACTCTGTTATTCTTTTGGTTTGTAATTGCCGTGCTGTTTTTGAAATTGGGGGCGCGCGTCTTCGGCACCACAGAGGATGAACTCTTCGGCAAGTTTTCTCCCATGGTGCCGGTGTTCGTGCCAACGGCCTTTGCCGGCGAGCTGGTCTGTCGTTTTAACTATGCCCTGTATGAATCTCAGTTCTTTTTTCCGACCATGGGCAAACAGTTTGGCTTTGACCTGTCTGCATGGGAGTTTCACGTGCCATCGTGGATCTATCCAATAATGGACCTCTTTCTGGTCATAAGTAGCGTTGCGGCAGGGCTTCACGTGCTGCACCGACTGGTCTATGGGGATTTTTATGGGCTTGTCAGCCCCTTGCGGCACAGGCTATGCGAACTGTTGGTCTATGGCATGGGTGCCACCTATATCATTTTGCTGCCGTTCTGGTATGCGCCTATAGGATAGCAAAAAAGTTGGCAGAATGCCGGTTCTACGGTGATTTTTCAAACAGGGCGTTCACAAAGTCTTTGGCGTCAAATGGTCTTAAGTCATACATCTTTTCTCCGATACCTATGAAACGAATGGGAAGTTTCATCTGATGGGCTATGGCCGCCACTATACCGCCCTTGGCGGTCCCATCCAGTTTGGTGAGCACGATGCCCGTAAGCTCCGTGGCCTCCTGAAAGAGTTTGGCCTGAGACAAGGCGTTCTGACCTGTGGTGGCATCCAGTACCAACAAGGTCTCGTGAGGTGCATTTGGAATCTTTTTGGCAATGACACGGCGTATCTTCTTGAGCTCCTCCATGAGATTCGTCTTAGTATGAAGCCTGCCGGCTGTGTCTATTATGACCACATCCACGTTGCGTTTTATGCCTGCTTCTATGGCATCGAAGGCCACAGCCGATGGGTCTGCGCCGTGCTTATGTTTGATCACCGAAAGGTTCAGGCGTTGCCCCCATGTATCCAACTGTTCAATAGCCGCTGCCCTGAAGGTATCTGCAGCGGCCAGAAGACAGGTCTTGCCCTGTTCTTTCAGGAAATATGCCAGTTTGGCTATGGTGGTAGTCTTGCCTACTCCGTTTACGCCCACCACCAACACCACACACGGGCTGCCGCTCCATGTAAGGGTAGGGGCGTTGACTGTCAGCAATTCCAGCAGCTTTGATTGAATGCGTTCTCGCAATGCATTTACATCATTAAGTTCCTTGCGCCTTACTTCCGCACGAATCTGTTCAAATATCTCTTCCGCAGTCTTCACTCCCACATCAGCGGTGACCAAAATCTCCTCCAGTTCGTCCAGTATCTCGGGGGATATCTCCTTTTTGCCCAGAAGTAGTTCGTCCATGCGGCGGACAAACCCCTCCTTACTCTTGGTAAGCTGCTTCTTTAACCTTGCAAAAAAGCCTTTGGAGCCTGATGTAGTGTCTGTTTGCTGTTCAATTAATTGTTCCATGGGTTGTTCTTGACTGGGGACTTCTTGCAATGGAGTCTGCTTTACTGAAACAATTGCAGAAGGTTGGCCCTCAGTTGACTGCATAGGGGTTTCAACTGCGAGTGAATCGGTTGTTGGGGACTCTTTTGTAGGCTGTTCGCCTCCCTGAGTGAGTGTTTCTGCTGAGTCCGTTTGATCAGACCCTTTGAGCTTCTGTAGTAATTTTTTAAACATATCAGCTCCTTTTATCTCTTGCTTTAATCATTTTTTTCTGAAATGGAATTTTGAACACCAGTTAATGATTTGGAATTATAACATCACAGCGACTGAATTGTCCAGAAAATCAGGATGATAACCCTTCTTCAACGGCTCTGAATCCTGAAACCATCCATTAGTCAGGCCACATATCTCAGCAAATTTCAGAACATCGTCATATTCCTTCGGCAGGAGATGTCTGCCGAGCATTGCATGCTCTATGGCGCGAAAGGCCGGGAAATACTGGGACATGAGACTGACAGGGACATCTCCTCCATAGCGAAAGGCTATATGCTCTAATATATCCTTTGAGTCCTCCGTGTAACCAGGTAACACTAGATGCCGAATGATTATACCCCGTTTTGCAATGCCATAGGAGTCCATCATGAGTTCAGCGCCCACCTGCCGTATCATTTCGTTCAGGGTCCCTCGATTTATTGTCGGATAATTGGGCGCCTTTGAAAATTGAAGGCCGTATTCGGGATTTCCATACTTGGCATCCGGCAGATATATATCCACTATTCCTTCTAACAGCCGCAGGGTGTCTTCAAATTCATAGCCCCCTGAATTCATCACCAATGGTAGATCAAGCCCATTTTTTCTGCACTCAGCCAGGGCCAGAAGGGCCTGAGGCAGAAAATGAGTGACAGAGACCCATTCTATGTTGTGGCAGCCCTTTTGGGCCAGTTTCCACATGAGTCCTGCCAGTTCCTCGATGCCTATCTCCCTGCCGTAGTTAAGATGGCTGATCTGATAGTTTTGGCAATAGATACAGGCCATGTGGCAGTGGGAAAAGAAGATGGTCCCTGCCCCGTGTGTGCCGGAAAGAGGGGGCTCTTCGCCCATATGTGGTACACTTCTGGCCACTTTGGCCATAGCCCCAGCCCTGCAGAACCCAAGCTCGCCCTTTAACCTGTTTATTCTGCACTGCCTGGGACATAGCCTACATTCCTTTAGGCCGTCATAAAGCAGCCTGCCGATTTCCTGTATTTCCTGCCAGGTCTTTTGAGGCATATCAGCGGTGAATCGTCTTTCTCTGCGCCTGAATCCGCCGCCATTTTTCCAGACGTTCCTTTATCACCTGCTCATGGCCTCGTGCCGTAGGACGATAGTAGATGCGCTCTCGCAGTTCCCGTGGTAGGTGATCCTGGGTAACTACAGCATTCTCCATGTCATGGGCGTATTGGTAGCCTTCTCCGTAGCCCAATTCTTTCATGAGCTGAGTGGGTGCATTTCTCAAATGCAGAGGAACGGCCAATGCCCCGAATCTTCTGGCATCCGCCATGGCCTCGCCAAAGGCCATATATATCGCATTGCTTTTGGGGGCTGTGGCCAGATAGACTGCTACCTGGGCCAGGGCCAGCTCTCCTTCGGGTGAACCCAGAAAATCAAAGGCCTGAAGCCCTGACATGGCCAGTGTAAGTGCGTTTGGGTCGGCGTTGCCGATGTCCTCGGATGCAAAGCGAATCATGCGTCTTGCGATGTAATGGGGGTCCTCACCAGAGGCCAGCATTCTGGCAAGCCAATACAGGGCTGCATCTGGGTCGCTTCCTCGAAGGCTTTTGTGCAGGGCGGAGATGAGATTGTAGTGTTCTTCGCCGGTCTTGTCGTAGCGAAGGGCCTTTTGTTGCATGGCCTCCTTCAGGAGTTCCATACCTATCTCTTTTGTATGTCCGGCGAGTGCAAGTTCCGTAGCCACCTCTAAGCTGTTCAGGAGGTGACGTGCATCTCCATCCGCTGCTGACACCAGATAATCTGCGGCCTCCTGAGTGATGGTGAGCCCCAGTTTACCAAGCCCGCATTCGGTGTCGGTCAATGTTCTATTTAAAAGGATATGCAGATCAGGGGGGGCTATGGGCTGAAGTGTCAGCACACGACATCTGGAAAGAAGAGGGGCTATGACCTCAAAAGATGGGTTTTCAGTGGTGGCGCCTATGAGGGTTATGAGCCCGCTTTCCACATGGGGTAAAAAGGCATCCTGCTGAGCCTTGTTGAAACGGTGTATCTCATCCACGAACAAAGTGGTCCCAATGTCTTTTTTTGCCCTTTCCTTGGCATCTTCCACTATGGAACGCAGCTCCTTGACACCGGATAGGACAGCGGAAAATGAAACGAAATGCATGCCTGCGACACTTGACAATAGTCTGGCCAGAGTGGTTTTGCCGCATCCGGGCGGTCCCCATAGAATCATAGACGGAAGTTTGCCGCGTTCCAGCAGACCTGTAAGCAGTTTGGCTGGTCCTATGAGGTGTTTCTGCCCAAGGAATTCATCGATGTGTCGCGGCCTCATGCGCTCAGCCAGAGGTGAATTGTGCATGGTTTAATCCTTGATTTTTAAAGACTTCGTTTGTATTTTCATAAGTTAATTTAAAGATAAAAATGGAATCGGAATTTCAATGGCTCAAGAGCAATCAAATGTTTCCATACCTCTTGGAATACAGACTGCCATAAAAAATATCAAGCCCATTTCGCCTTATGTGCTGGAGATGGTGACCAACACATCCCTTGAAGACCTCTCCCTTCTGGACTTGGCCAGAAAGCTCAGCTTTGAGCCGGTGCTATCCGCTAGAATACTCGATGCCACAAAGGCTGCCGCATACGGTCTTTCAAAAGAAGTGGAGTCCGTGTTTCAGGCGGTCTCCCTTTTAGGAGGCAGAAGGGTTTTGGACATCATCGTGGCATCGTCCTTGCAAGACTCCTTTGGCAAGACCTTTTCAACAGTTGAATACGACATCTGGGAGCATAGTCTTATGGTGGCATATGCCATACAAGGCATGCTTCGAGAACTGGACATGTCAATCACACCCATGGCACGCGGTTTCACCACTGGGCTCATACACGACATCGGCAAGCTGGTATTGCTGCAATACTTGAAAAACGAGAAAAGAGACGCGGAGCTGGCCGAGTTTTCAAAGGATGCCGCAACTGGCGGAGACAAGGCCATTGAGAAAGAGCGCATTTTATTTAAGGTAAGTCACGTGGATATAGGCGCATATCTGGCCAAAAGCTGGTCCATGCCCGAGGAGATGGTGACGGCCATAGCAAATCACCATATGAAAGACAAAAGGCGATTCCCCAACGGCCTGACCAGGCTTCTAGTTTGGACACATACGCTTGTGGATAAAAATCTCACCATAGACCAAAAAAGAAGCATACTTCCCTTTTCAATCATCGACAAACAGGAAGAAATGCTGACCTCTATTCAGCGGGAGGTGGACAACATCATCTTCTTTTTTGAAAAGTAGTTTGTTGCCCTGTCACTCATCAACTCCATTACTCACATGCCTTTTCAGCCTCTCTATATTCATTCACCAATTCCTGAATCAGCTCATGTACATGTACTATCTTATCGACCCTCCAGACATTTGAACCACAAAAAACAAAACCTGCATCTATGTTACCGCGCTGTGCATTAATGAGGGCGGTGCTGATGCAATAGGGTGCTGTCTTGTAGTCACATGGAGCAAGACATTTATTGGGGCACTTGAACGGTCTTTTTTTACCTTCAGCCATCATCTCGATGAACTTACCCTTAATGGCCCGACCTGGAAGACCCACAGGACTCTTGATGATGGTGATGTCTTCTTTTTTAGCTTTGAGGTACGCCTCTTTGAAGGCGTCGGAGGCGTCACACTCGTATGTGGCCACGAAGCGAGTGGCCATCTGAACACCGGCTGCACCGATATCATGAATAAAATGATATATGTCGGCCCCTGTATATATACCACCTGCCGCCACCACCGGAATAGGCTTGCTATTTCGCGTAAATTGAGCAAACGGTTTAACTGCCTCTATGACGTCCTTTACCAGGTTTTCCAGCCGATTTTGGGGGGCATCCAGCTCTTCTTTTTTGAAACCCAGATGCCCTCCGGCCTTCGGGCCTTCCACTACAATGAGGTCCGGAAGTCTGGAGTAGTGGTCCTTCCACCTGCGGCAGATGAGTTGCGCCGCTCGACCGGAGGAAACGATTGGAGCCAGTTTGGTTGTGGCATTTTGAGGCAAAAGTCCAGGCAGTTTTAGAGGAAGTCCTGCGCCGCTGATTATGAGATCAGCCCCTGCATTTGCAGTGATTTTAACCAGTTCATCATAATCCTGAAGGGCCACCATGATGTTTACACCTATGACACCTTCAGGTGCCTTTTCCTTGGCAAGGGCTATCTGCTTCGCCAGAGCCCTTCGAGTGGAGCCCATGGGATCCTGCTGCCAATGGGGTTCGGTGATGCCTATCATTACAGCGGCTATCACTCCGATGCCACCGGAACGGGCCACGGCGGACGCCAGCCCTGCCATGGAAATACCTATGCCCATACCGCCTTGTATGATGGGAACCGGCACTGAAATATCACCGATTTCAAGGGGCGGCATAGTGTTGTTTTGAATAATGGTTTCAGACATATCGGTTATATTTGAAAAACAGGCCCACAGCCTGTGTGTTTTATTGATTGTTTTCCAGTAATACCTTACGGCTCAGTTTGATCTTACCCTGTTTGTCGATCTCTATCACCTTGACGCGTACTGAATCGCCTTCCTTGAAATAATCCTGCACGGAATTGACCCTTTTGGTATCGATCTGCGAGATATGCAGTAGGCCGTCCGTGCCTGGCATTATCTCGACAAAGGCCCCGAATTCCATGATCTTCTTCACTATACCGTCATAGATTACACCAATTTCAGGTTCAGCCGTCAGCTGCTTGATCATCTGTATGGCCTTCTGCGCGGAATCTCCGGATGATGCAAAGACCTTGACCTTACCTGCATTGTCCACATCCACCTTGGCGCCGGATGCAGCCACTACCATCTTGATGTTTTTGCCGCCAGGGCCTATGAGGTCCTTTATCTTTTCCGGATTGATCTGTATGGAAAAGACCTTGGGGGCATACTGACTCAACTCGGTCTTGGGTGTCGAGATGACCTCTTTCATCTTGTCGAGAATGAATTTACGGCCTTCTCTGGCCTGAAGCATGGCCTTTTTCATTATTTCAGGCGTGAGGCCGGAGATCTTGATGTCCATCTGAATGGAGGTCACGCCCTCATGAGTGCCCACCACCTTGAAGTCCATATCTCCCAGATGGTCTTCGTCTCCGAGAATATCGGACAGGATTACCACCTCGTCACCTTCTTTTATGAGTCCCATGGCCACGCCGGCTACCATATCTCGAATGGGCACGCCGGCATCCATGAGGGCCAAAGTAGCGCCGCATACGGTTGCCATGGAGGAGGAACCATTGGATTCCATTACCTCGGATACAACGCGAATGGTATAGACAAAGTCTTCAGGAGGCGGAATAACCGCGGCTATGCCTCGTTCAGCAAGGGCGCCGTGGCCGATATCGCGTCTGGCAGGACCTCTGAGGGGTCTGACCTCGCCCACACAAAACGGCGGGAAATTGTAATGCAACATGAAGTGTTTGAAAAACTCGCCTCCGATGGCATCGATGCGCTGTTCATCATCGGCACTGCCCAAAGTGGCCACAGCCAACACCTGTGTCTCTCCACGAGTGAAGACCGCTGATCCATGAGTTCGAGGCAGTTCGCCGATGGAACATGAAATGGGCCGTATCTCGTCGAATTTTCTGCCGTCTATACGACGTCTCTCATTGACTATCATGGAACGCATCATGTTTTTTTCCATCTCTTTGAGAGCGGTCTTAAAAACCTTTTCGTAGCCGGTCAGCTCATTTGCAAATCTGGCGAAAAACTCTTGTTCAATGGCGTCTTTCAGTTTGCCGCGTTGCTGTTTGTCCGCAGTGGTGATAACCTGGCGCATGGCGGATTCGTACTCCTGCAGGGCCGTTTGCAGGGGTTCAGGCAGTTCTTTTTCAGGGGCAAGGTCAAACTTGGGCTTGCCAAGCTCTCCGGCCAGCTCTTCCTGAAGGGCTATCAGGGGCTGCATCTCCCTGTGAGCAAAGAAGATGGCATCCATGACATCTTCTTCGGGCAAAACGGCCGCTCCACCTTCCACCATCACAACTGCATTTTTGCTGCCGGCCACTATGATATTCAATTCCGATTCCGCAAGCTGGCTTTTCGTGGGATTTACGATGAGCTGACCGTTGATCTTGCCCACACGAACACCTGCAATAGGACCGTTAAACGGAATGTCAGAGATGGAAAGGGCAGCAGAAGCGCCGGTTATGGCCAGTACATCAGGATCTATCTCAGGGTCTATGGAGAGGACTGTGGCGATAATCTGCGTGTCATGGTGATAGTTTGCCGGAAACAGAGGCCGAATAGGCCTGTCTATACATCGAGAGGTCAGTATCTCCTTTTCGCTTGGCCGTCCTATCTCTCTACGAAAATAACTGCCCGGTATCTTACCTGCCGCATAAAACATCTCCTGATAGTCCACCATGAGCGGCAGAAAATCCATATCTTCCCTGGGCTGTTTGGAGGCGACAGCAGTTACAACGACTACTGTATCGCCGGCCCGTATTATTACCGATCCATTTGCCTGTTTGGCTATTCGGCCTGTTTCCAGGACAATCGTCTGTCCTCCAAGCATCGCCTCTTTTTGCGTCATTTCCGTTACTCCATTTATTTGCATAGATTATTTACGCAGGCCCAATTCAGAGATAAGGGTTTTGTATCTGTCCACATCCTTGTTTCTGAGATAGTCCAGAAGACTCTTTCTCTGCCCTACCAACTTGAGTAGACCTCTTTTTGAGCTGTGGTCCTTTTTGTGGGACTTGAAGTGCTCATTCAGGCTGTTGATGCGAGCTGTCAAAAGCGCGATCTGCACCTCAGGCGAACCTGTGTCTGCATCGCTGCGTTTGTATTTTCCGATGAGTTCCTTTTTGAGTTCTGGTTGTAATGACACCTTGGTAAACCTCCTTTGATTGTTGTTTTATGATAATTGCCCTGAAAGTTCAGGGTTAATGTCCAACATTTCTTGTGAAATCAGCAGTCCGTCTATGGTATTGGCGCTCACCGCCTTTTGAATGTCATTTAGGGAAACGGCATGCCCCATGTGAAATATTCCGTTTTGAGTGCGGTGAAGCCGTACAAGACAGGCGCCGCATCCTGCTTTTTGTCCGAAATCATGGGCCAGGGTCCTGACATAGGTACCCTTAGAGCAGTGCAGTGAAAAACCCATTACAGGCGGTTCCCATGAGGTCACGACAAAGGAAAAGATCTCGATTTCACGGGCGTCTTTTTGAACGAATATCCCTTTTCTGGCCAGTTTATACAGAGGCTGCCCCTTATGTTTTACAGCGGAAAAGGCCGGAGGGACTTGAAGCAGCCTGCCGATAAACATATTTGCTAACTGTTGCAGACTTTCCATGGTCAGGTTCTCTGGAACCGGTTGTTCCGATACAATTTCACCTTCCTTATCGTAAGTGGTTGTTTCCGTACCAAACTGTATCAGGCCGTTATAGCGTTTGTGACCCATCATGAGTTTTCCCGAGAGTTTTGTGGCCTTGCCTATGCACAAAGTCAGTATTCCTGTGGCTAAGGGGTCCAGTGTGCCTGTATGTCCGATCTTTTTGATGTTCAGGAGCCTTCTGGTCAGCTTTATCACCTGGAAAGAGGTCATTCCAAGGGGTTTGTCTATTACGAGAACGCCGTTCAATTCCATATCATTGCCATGTGACATCAGCCAGTTTCACAAGCAGCATGTTTTTGATCTCAGCTATGGGTTTGTTAATTCGAAACCCAGCCGCATGAAAGTGACCTCCCCCTCCAAATGACGCCGCCAGTTCAGCCACATTGAAATAGCTTTTGGAGCGCAGGCTGACATTGCTCTGGCCATTACTGGTCTCTTTGATAAAGATCGCCAGTTCTACTGTATCTATTGACCTGAGACAACCTACAAAATCGTGTGCATCTTCTTCATTAGCGCCGCTCTTCAGGAACATCTCCGGCGATACATACATGAAACCCACTTTGTCGGCATACATGAGTTCAAGGGTGTTCAAGGCCATGGCCAGCAATCTGTGTCTGGAGACAGGGTATTGCTGAAAAAGCTGCGATGAAATCTTGTGCGGATTTGCGCCGGCCCGCACCAGCTCCGCCGCCATTTCCAGGGCCTCGGCACTGGTATTGCTGTGGCAGAAAGAACCTGTGTCGGTGACCACCCCTGTATAGATATTGGTGGCTATCTCTGGAGTCATAGGGTATTCCATTGTTTCCAGAAGCCAATAGACCAGAGCGGCAGTTGAAAATGTCTCTGCGTCGATACAGAGTAGAGGGCTCTTTGAAAAGTTACCCGCAAATTCCGAAAGAGGATCAGGCCTAGCTATGTGGTGATCGAGCACAACGACTGTCTCAAAGAGATACGCTGGCAAAAATGGAAGAATACCGGTGCGTTGCAGTTCATTGCAATCCAGCACAATCAGAATGGTATTCTGTGGAAGGGTAGGGGTCTGATGGGTTTTCGATTGACCTGAGGCCAGACTTGAAGCAGATACAATGGAGTCGCTCGCCGGCAGAAAGAGCAGATTCTGCGGCAAAGGGTCTGCGAGACATGGTATGACGGTCTTGCTGCCTGTCTGAGTAAGGGCCAGATAAAGGGCCAAAAGCGACCCTATGGCATCTCCATCCGGTTTCTGGTGGGCCGTAATCAGGAAATTTTGAGTTTCATCTATGAGTTTTGCTATTTTTTTAAGCTGCTGGTCATTTTTTTTCATATATAATCACAGGTCAAAATATTATTTGCCATTCTTTTATCATTTCGAGCGTAGCCCTTGTCATTTCGAGCGAAGCGAGGAATCTTAATCAAAGGCCACGATTCTTCGGTCAATTACGCTTCACTCGAAATGACAAAGAAGGTACTCATTCAAATGGCACAAGCTGGTGTTTCCTTAAATAATAAAAGAAAGTAGTAATAATTTATTTTTGTGCTCCCTAAAGTATCTCATAATCTGTAGAGGAGGGTTGCAAACTCACTCTACCGCTTCAAATATATTATATCTTATTGGTTGCCAGGATATTCTCCAGATGCAGCTGCCGTTCAATGATTGTATCGAGCAAGAAATGCAGCTCTGGTATCTGTCTCATCTCTATACGGTGGGCCAACATGGTTCTGATAAAGCCCTTTGCCTGTTTAAGCCCCTTCATAACCTCTTTTTTGTCTTGCTCCGAACCTGCAACCGACACGAATATCTTTGCGTGTTTGAGATCGGTGGAGACTTCGACGTCCATTATAGTAACTAATCCATGTATGCGAGGGTCTTTTATCTCGCCAAGCAGCAGATACGCCAGTTCTTTCTTAATCATATCTGCTATTCTGTATGCTCTTGGAAATCTATGCGCCATTCTATATACCTATTCTTCTATCTGTTGCTTCGAATTTCATGTCTGCCCATATTGATGATTTCCATCTCTGCATCAGTAAGGTCAGCAATGCCTATATTTTCAACAAAGTCTATTATCTTGTTCAGCACCGAGTCCAAGATGCTTGCGCTGTTTCCCACGACTGCAACTCCGAGTTCGGCGGTCTGCCATAAATCGTGATGGTCTGTTTCCGATGCAGCGGCCTCAAAACGGTTTTTTATCTGCTGTAGAATGCTTTTTATCACTCGGCGTTTTTCCTTTAACGAGTGATTTTCAGGTAAACTCAGAGTAATACGCAATATTCCTGTAAACATCAGGTTCTAATCAGCTTGAAAGCACTGGTTTGGTCTCTTCCATGACAAACGATTCTATGACATCACCTTCCTTGATATCATTGAAGCGTTCCAGTCCTATTCCGCACTCATAACCGGTTCCAACCTCTTTTACATCCTCCTTGAACCTGCGTAACGAGATGATTTTGCCCGTATATACCACTATATTATCTCGCAGGAGCCGCGCCTTGGAGTTCCTCTGCACCACTCCATCGGTTACGGCGCAGCCGGCCACAGCCCCCACCTTGGGCACCATAAAAACCTGTCTTACCAGCGCTCTTCCAAGGGTCTTTTCCTTGAAAACAGGTTCAAGCAGACCTGTCATAGCGTTTTTGATATCATCCAGAAGATTGAATATGACATCATAAAAACGGACGTCAACCTTTTCCTGCTCAGCCAGATTTCTGGCCTGGGGATTAGGCTTTACATTGAAACCTATGATGATGGCATTGGATGCAGAGGCCAGCAGCACATCCGATTCGGAAATGGCGCCTATACCGCTTGCGACTATTTTTATCTGGACATCCGGCGTACTGAGCTTGTTGAGCGCATCGGATATGGCCTCAACCGAGCCCTGAACATCGGTCTTCAGGACTATTCCCAGTTCTTTCATGCCCTGGGCCGTTATGCGATCAAATACATTGTCGAGACTTACCTTCTGAACGTTTTTGGCGAGTTCAGTCTCACGATGTTTTCTCTGACGATATTCCGCCACTTCTCTCGCCTTTTTCTCGTCAGGCAGCACAACAAATTCATCTCCGGCGGCTGGCACTCCTGAAAGTCCCAGTACCTCCACGGGCATGGAAGGACCTGCTGATTTGATGGGCAAGCCCTTATCGTTATTCATGGCCCGAATCTTTCCGTAGTGCATGCCACAGACCATGCTGTCTCCCACATTGAGTGTACCGTCGGATATGAGCAGGGTCGCCACAGGCCCGCGGCCCTTATCCAGCTTGCTTTCCACCACATGCCCCTTTGCAGGCCTGTTGGGATCAGCCTTCAATTCCATCACCTCGGATTGCAGGGCCAGCATCTCCAGAAATTCCTCTATGCCTATACGTTTTTTGGCAGAGATATTGACGAATATGGTGTCTCCGCCCCATTCCTCTGGCACAAGACCGTATTCTGCCAATTCTCTTTTAACGCGATCAATGTTGGCGTTAGGCTTATCGATCTTATTGATGGCCACGATGATGGGCACATTTGCAGCCTTTGCATGGTCTATGGCCTCTTTGGTCTGGGCCATCACTCCATCGTCAGCCGCCACTACCAGTATCACGATATCGGTTACCTGAGCGCCCCTGGCCCTCATGGCTGTAAAGGCCTCGTGGCCCGGTGTATCCAGAAAGACCACATCGTGTCCGGATGAAAGCGTGACATGATAGGCACCTATGTGCTGAGTGATGCCGCCTGCCTCTTTGGAAACCACATCCGCCTCTCGAATAGCATCCAGCAGAGATGTTTTTCCGTGATCCACGTGGCCCATGACAGTTACCACAGGCGGACGCAAGACCTGTTCACCTGAACCCTTGGGTTCAAATTCTAATAATATATCCTCTGCGACAGCGCGTTTCTCCACTTCAAAATTGAATTCAGCCGCAAGAAGCGCTGCGGTTTCATAATCTATGGATTGGTTGATGGTGGCCATCACTCCCATGCTCATGAGCTTGCCGATGAGATCTCCGATCTTTACTCCCATTTTTTTGGCAAGATCACCCAGTTGTATGGCATCCTCAAGTATGAGCCTTTTCCTGCCGGTCTGGGTATCAGAAGATACAAGACCTACTTCGGCTTGCGGCGAAGAAAGCTGCTTATTTATTTTTTTTCTACCGGCCCCTGGCCTACTCGTTCCGGCCTTGGAAACAACAGGCTCAAGAATTGTTTCATCAGGGGATGTTTTATGCAACAGGTCATCTGTCAGATTTAAATCAGTGTCCAGTTCCTCGGAGAGCAACTTGGTTATGGGCTTGAGCTTTTCGGTCTTTTTGGCTGCGGCCTTGCGTCTTCTGGCAGCCTCTTCCATCTCGGAGACCTGCACCACCCGCTTGGGCATGTCTTTCTTTTTGGTCTTTTTGTCCAGTTCAAGCACCGGAGCCGTTATATCGATGCGAGGGGCTGTTCTGTCAGGAAAGGATGGAGTCGGTTTTGCTGTTTCATGTCTGCGGTTTTTCTCTGAATAAGCACCGTGCGCCCCTGCTCCGCCGGGCCGCGACGGCCTTGGCTGCTGCTTTTGTGAAGGCGGAGAGGGCTGAGGCAGGACAATACGTGGTCTGTCCACTATCTTGACATAACTTTTGGGCTGCTGGGTGTTTTTTTGCGGGGGGGGCTCATGTCTTTCATGCCTTTTTTCCCGCTTGCCTATTACAACCTCTCGAAGAGGGTGTTTCTTCTCCGCTTTAGCCTCTGTTTTTTTAGGAATCATTCTTTCAGCCGTTGTTTGCGGTCTTTCAGCACCAGACGACTCCTTCGACGATACAGGCACGGCCTGTGTCTCTTTCGGCCTTGCTGCCTTTTCCAATTCCGTAGTCTTTGCAACAGGTGCCTCAGCGGGTTTTTCGAAGACTGCTTCAGGCTTGGTGAGAGGTGTTTTGATTACCGCAGGTTTAACTTGAGTTTTCACAGCGGTTTTGTCAATGGATTCAGGGAGATGAGGCAGCTGATCTTTCGGTGCAGCCGCCGGAGTCTCTTTTGACGTCTCTTTTTTAATGACCTTTACATAGGATTTAGGAGGTGCAGGCTGAACAGGTTTTTGAGTTGGCTCAAGAGTTGGTTCAACTGTGGTGCCTGGCGTGGTCTCCGACCTTGCGGAAACAGGGGCTTCAGCCGTTTCTTCACGGCTTGTGACAGTTGTCTCTTTCAATGACTCCTCGGTGGATGTCTCATCGATATGAGTGATTTTGGTAAGTCTGATGCCGGAGCGACGTCTGACGACAGTTGTCCTGGAGACCGTGTTTTCTGGCATATTGTCCAGTGTTTTATGTAATTGTCTGGCGTCGAAGTCTTCACCTGTAACCGATGAGGATGTAGACTGAGCAGCCCTTTCCTCACGGAATTTCATCCTTATTTCCAAGACCTCATGGTCCTCAAGGGTACTGCTGTAATTTTTTATGGGATAGCCATGTTTTTTAATCCATGCCTCCATCTCTTTTGAGGCCAGTGAAAACTCCTTGGCCAACTCATGCACTCGAATTTTACTCATATTCTTACCTCAGGGGACCATGTGTTTATTGATTTGATTCATTACAGCCCTTTGCCTCTTCGATTACCGCTTTAGCCACATCCCTTTTCATGTGTGAGATATGCGCCAGGTCCACCGCGTCCATTTGCGCTATCTTTTCTACGGAATCTATGCCGGCGGCGAATAGTTTATCGGCTATATTTTCCGTAATACCATTTAACTTAAGTAGGTTACGGTATTCAGGATTCTCAAGATTGGCATATCTGGTTTCGGTCTTGACGTCTATCTTCCAGCCCAGAAGCTTGCCTGCCAGTCTGACATTCTGCCCCTGTTTCCCGATGGCCAGAGAAAGCTGATCATCCGGAACTATGATTTCAAGGACATGATTGTCCTCATCTACTATCACCTTGGAGCATTCAGCCGGTGCAAGGGCATTATAGACGTATCTGGCTGGATCCGGATTCCAGAGCACGATATCGATGCGTTCACCCCGAAGCTCCTGAACCACTGCCTGCACTCGAGAACCGCGCATACCCACACATGCTCCGATAGGGTCCACATCCGAAAGATTGGAGGAAACAGATATCTTCGACCTGCTGCCTGCATCCCTTGCCACCGCCATGATCTTGATGGTGCCGTCAGCGATTTCAGGCACCTCCAACTCGAAGAGTTTGACCAGAAATTCCGGACAGGTGCGTGATAGAATGATCTGAGGGTCCTTGGCTCCCTTTCGAATCTCCATGATATACGCTCGAATGCGTTCCCCTCTTCTGAAATTTTCATGAGGAAGCTGTTCGGAAGCAGGCAGCAGGGCATCTGTTCTGCCGAGATTTATGATGGCACCTGAAGAATCCACACGCTGAATGATGCCGTTGACGATTTCACCGACGCGGTCCTTGAATTCTTCGTAGATGAGGTCGCGTTCCGCTGTACGGAGTTTTTGCATGATTACCTGACGGGCAGATTGTGCGGCGATGCGGCCGAAGGCGGCTATGTCCAGCTTAATGCCAATACTGTCACCTAGTTGGCTTTCAGGGTCCAGCCGCTGAGCCTCTTCAATGGATATCTCCATATCTTTATTGGAAATTTTTTCCACGACGGTTCGATATTGAAATATATCTATCTCTCCATCATCGGGATTGTATTTAATCTCTATGTCTATTGGATTGACGGCCTGTTTCTTGATAGCTGACACAATGGCCTCTTCAATGGTGGAAATCAGGATATTTTTATCGAGTCCTTTTTCCTTGCTGACCTGATCTATGATGCGTTTTAATTCTAAAGACATATTTTTTGCCCTTTACGTATTATAAGATATCCAATCTGGCCTTTCGAATCTGTTCAAAGGGTATATAGTGATCGGCTCCATTTGTAAAAATGATGACGTTTTCATTCTCAATCCCTGTCAGAACTCCCTTATATCTTTTACGGCCCGAAATGGGGGTTTTGGTCTCTATCATGGCCTTCTGGCCTGCAAATCTCTGAAAATCTGCCTGCTTCTTGAGCGGGCGATTTATGCCCGGAGACGAGACTTCCAAGACATAATGACTCGATATGGGGTCATGCGCATCGAGGATATCACTCGCCAGCCGGCTTATTTTTTCGCAGTCAGCCAATGTCACCCCCTCTGGCTTATCGAGCAGAATGCGAAGGGTAATGCCTCCGGCAGTCCTTACAATAGCTATATCAACGAGCTCGTATCCGGAATTTGTGATAACCGGCTGTAATAATTCTGTAAGTTTTTCTTCCAATCGTTCTTTCTCAAGCATATAAAATAAAAAAGCGGGCATAAGCCCACTTCAAATAGCAGAGAGAGTATATTTTTGAATTTATTGCAATTCATTCATTATACATTTCTCCACTAATTGAAGTAATAGCCAAACCCAGGCCGATGGGTTATTATATAAAAGGCTAACCTCAAATAGGGCGATTACAGGCCGTTTTTCTGGAGCGGGCGACGGGATTCGAACCCGCGACCCCAAGCTTGGGAAGCTTGTGCTCTACCAACGGAGCTACACCCGCGCCTCGTCTTAAGTGGGCTAATACTAAACAATGGTGGAAGAACAATTCAAGGCAATTCTACGGGTGCAGGCTATTTCAAGGAAGGCCGAGCCATTTACATTGGTCAGGTCTGGGCCGCTTTTCATTGATTTCTATGATGCAAGCGTTGAGAGAAGACACACACCCTTGCACCTGTCTTTGACAACCTT
>CAYRSX010000016.1:0-24115 GCA_964427245.1 uncultured Desulfobulbaceae bacterium
AGTAGCTGGGAGAATGCCTGTTACAGGCTTTTGGCATTTATATCGTTAAAGATGGAGTTGAGCTGGCGCTCAAATCCGATAGGAAAAGTGCGGCCCAATTTGCCCCTTTATCAAATTTACACAAAATAATTGACAGTACCCTTGAAAATATAGTAATCTAGCGAAAATAAATAACAGGCCGATTTCAAACCTGTCTGGCGAGCTGTCTATTTATTGCCTCAAAGGAGCACGAATATGCTGGCAAAGGACATAATGGTACCAGTAGAGGATTTTCTCACTTCGGAAAATACCATTCAAGAGGCAGTAATTATGCTCAAGACCGCTCGAAGGGGCGAGGCCAGAATAGGCACAAAAGGACTACCTGTATTGAGCCCTGACGGTAAAATCATCGGCATGCTCTCCATGCGTGACATTCTAAAGGCGGTCTTTCCATTTTACATGACTATGATGGATCTGGGTGACTTCACATGGGACGGCATGCTGGAAGACATCGCAAAACGTTCCGCTCATAGAAAGGTCAAAGAAATCATGACCAAAGACGTAATCACAGTGCCGGAAGACGCACCGTTGATGGAGTGTATCGACCGCATGCTCAAACACAACATAAAACGGCTGCCCGTGATTGCAAAAGACAATAGATTGGCGGGCATGATCTATGAAAGGGATGTCTTCTTTGCCATCACTCAGGCCATGCTGCGTTAGGAGCAAAAATGGACGCCATCGCTACACCTAATACATCACATTTCTATTTTTGGGCCGCAACCAGCATTTTCATTCTGGCTTATAGCCTGATAATATCAGAATGCATACATAAAACTATCGTCGCCATCGTGGGGGCCGGCATTGTCTTGGTTTTGGGCATTTTAAACCAACATGAGGCCTTTCACATGGAAGAATTAGGCGTTGATTGGAATGTCATCTTTCTGCTCATCTCTATGATGCTCATCATAAACATCATACGACCTACAGGTATCTTTGAGTATATAGCCATTAAAAGCGCCAAGGTTGCGGAAGCTGAACCATTTAGGATACTGGTAGTATTTGCAGTAGTCACTGCTGTCTTAAGTGCCTTGTTGGACAATGTGACAACGGTCCTGCTTATCACACCGGTTACACTGCTCATTGCTGATGCACTGGAGTTAGATCCTATTCCATATCTCATCTCATGTGCCCTGGCAGCCAATATCGGAGGCACTGCAACACTCATTGGCGATCCACCGAATATCATGATCGCATCCAAGGTTAAACTGGACTTCATGGCCTTCATATATCATCTGACACCATTAGTGATTCTAATCATGGTCTGCTATCTATATGTCATAAAACTTATCTGGGGGAAAAAGCTGATCACCACACCAGAACTGAAAAAAAAGATTCTAGATATGAATGAAAGTGCTGCCATAAAAGATTCTAATTTGCTCAAAAAAGCCATATTTGTACTGGGACTGGTGCTCATAGGTTTTACTCTGCACTCAGCCTTGCACCTGGAGCCGGCTACTGTGGCCCTTTTCGGGGCAGGGCTTCTGTTACTGTTGTCTAAAACACATGACCCTCACCACCTTCTGGCAGAAGTGGAATGGCCCACCATCTTCTTTTTCATAGGACTCTTCGTAATGATAGGTGCTGTAGTGAAGGTGGGGCTTATAGGCTGGCTTTCATCACGAATGCTTCAGCTCACACAAGGTAATCTGTTTGCTACCTCCATGCTGGTACTATGGTTTTCAGCCGTTGCATCGGCAATAGTGGACAACATTCCATATGTGGCCACTATGAATCCATTGATCATCGACATGGCCAAACAGCTCTGGCCCCATGAAACAGGGTTACAACTGCTTCAACACGCGGAACTCATGCCTATTTGGTGGTCTTTAGCCCTTGGGGCATGTCTGGGCGGAAATGCCACTGCCATCGGCGCCTCGGCCAATGTAATCATGGTGGGGTTTGCCGAAAAAGCAGGCCATCCCATCTCCTTTTTGCGCTTTATGGCCTATGGTGTGCCCATAACCTTCATGACAGTGGCCATATCAACCATCTATGTATGGATTAGGTATTATCTGATAAAATTCTGAACAGATGCAGTAATCCCTTCTGCATGCAGGCCCTGCTCACGATACAGGTCTATGGGGGCACCTGAAGAACCGTATCGAGTCACTCCAAGCATCAAACACCTCTGAGAGACATTGTGCTGCACCAAAATACGGGACACAATGGCACCCAGACCTGTTGCCACAAGGTGGTCCTCCACCGTTATGATCGGCCCCTTTTTGGCTGCGCTCAACACTGCATTTACATCCATGGGCTTTATAGAAGCCATGTTCAAAATACTCACATGAACCCCTTGTTCTCTCAATAATGCCTCGGCCTTCAACACCTCGAAAAATATGGAGCCGTAGGTGAGGATGGTGGCGTGTTCTCCCTGTCGTAACAGTTCAGCCTTGCCGGGCTGGAACACATAGTCTTTACCGTAAAAAGGCTCGCCGTTTTCATTGAGGATGGTGGGGAATTTGGAACGCCCCATGCCCACAAAGATATTACCAGGCTGTTTTACAGCATAACGAATTATTCTATCGGTCTGATTGGCGTCCGCCGGCATAAAGATGGAAAAACCCAACAGGTTATTCAGCAGTCCGATATAATCGATACTCTGATGCGTCGGTCCGTCTTCACCCACATCCAGACCCAGATGAGTAGCCACCACCTTGACATTCGTCTGGTTAAGGTCGTTCAAACGCTGCTGATTATAGACCTCGGCCACGGCAAACACGCCGAATGTACTAAAAAATGTAACAAAACCGCAGCGACTCAAAGCGCCTGCCATTGCGGCTGCATGGTGCTCCTGAATGCCGCACTCGATAAATGCCTGAGGCGAGACCTTGCGCAATCCATCCATCTTCACAGAGCCTTCAAGATCACAGCTCACGCCCACAACTTTGGGTGGCTTGCCCTCGAAATTGTTGAGGGCCGCTATATCCCGCAATGCATTACCGTAAGCCGAACGGCAGTCTGTCTTTACATCAGCTCCATAAAGCACAGGCTCCCCGATCTCGATCTCGGGATATGGCGCACGTAACTCCCTATAAGAAGACGCAACTGCATGGGCATTCCGCCTTGTCTTCCAGGTCTCGATGAGACTCACATCCGCTCCTATCTCCTCTATGGCCGCCACAAGGTCATTCTTTGGCAGTGGAAAGCCGTGATATTTGGCCTTATCCTCCATAAAGGATACACCTTTACCCATAGTAGTTCGCATGACCACAAGGGTAGGACGCTGAGGCTCCAGATAATCCCGATACCAGGCGCGTCGAAGGCCTCTGTAAACCAGCTGAAAATCGTTGCCATCAGGCACATAGACCACATTCCAGCCAGCAGCCTGATACTCCTCCTGCACACGCACCGGCATCACGTCTTCCGTAACTCCGCCTATCTGCAGGTGATTTCTATCCACTATGGCTATGAGGTCCTTTTGGCCGTATTTCGAGGCAAACCTACGGGCCTCAGCTATCTGTCCCTTCTGCTGTTCTCCGTCTCCCATAAAGACTATGGTCTTACGATCCTTGCCTGAAAACTGCTGTGCGGTTGCAAAGCCTGCGCCGACGGAAAGCCCCTGGCCAAGATTGCCGGTATTCCATTCCACACCGGGCACAGCCATCTCCACATGGCCTGCACAAGAAGAGCCAGCCCTTCTGAACTCTGTCAAAAATTGTTCCTCTGTAAGATATCCATACTCTACCAGGACACTGTAAACCGCAGGAGACACGTGGCCGATACTCATGACCAGTCTGTCCCTGTCCTCCCAATCAGGCATATCGGGTCTATGCCGCATCACAGCATACAACACAAGCAGACTGTGCAGAGACGAAAGGGAACCACCCGGATGACCACTTGCAGCAAGACTCGTGGAAAGCAGAATACGGATCACACACCTCTTCCACATCGATTGAAACCCTTCCAGTTGTTCAGAAGTCAAATTGACCTGTTGTTCCATGTCCACGCGAATCATGACTTGCTCCTTATCTCCTTATAATCAATACTGTTTGACAGCCCTTCAAATCGGAATGACAACCCCATCACCAACTGTCATTTCGAAGAAGCGTAGCGACTGAGAAATCTTAAGATTCCTCGCTTCGCTCGGAATGACAGGTAAAGTGCTTCGCTAACATATGGCACAAAAGTGCAGTTAACAAATTATACCGATTATTCCGGCGAATAAATCCATAAAAAAACCCATGGGCAAGCGCAATCAAGCCTGCCTATGGGCGAAAAACAAAACACAAAGAGGACACAAAAGGTCTTACTACTTACCACTCCGAGCCGGAGCGCCGCCGCTTGATTTTGCAGCATCTTCGTCATAGGCCTTGATAACCGCATCTGTTATATCCACAGATGGTGCCACATAATATAGGCCTGGCATATCATGTTCCAGTATTATGGTGTAACCATTGGCATCACCTATACGATTGACGATAGTCTCTAACACCTTTAAGATGGGCTCCATGATCTTCGCCTCGGCCTGGCGCATCTCGAACTGTGCATCATCACTCTGCTCCTTGAACTCCCGCAGAAGCTTTCTGTACTCACGCTCTTTGTCTGCCTTCGCCTCTTCACTCATAAGAGGAGCCTTTTTCTCAGCATCGTCCTTAAATGCCTTAATGGCATCCTGTTTGGCCTGCAGTGTCTTCTGAAGCGCTTCAAATTTTCTATTCAATTCCTCTGTGGCCTTCTGGCCGGCCTTGGACTGTCTGACTACCTTGCGCATATTTATAACAGCGATCTTGGCCTGTCCATCAGCGGCCTCGGTCTCACAAACAGCACCAAACGAAACGGCAAACAGCAATGCCCCCATCAATAAAGCAAAAAACTTCATCTTTTTACCCCTTCTTGAAAGAAAAGCGCCACGGAGGCATTGGCACCACATGGCGCTTCTCAAAAATAACTATCGGCAATCAACAGGGATATGCCGGAAATATCATGAACAGCCGCAATTACTTCTTAATGATTACAAAGTCGTCACGGCGATTCTTTGCCCATGCGGCCTCATTGTGGCCGGAATCCAACGGCTGCTCCTCACCAAGGCTGACCACATCCATTCTGTTGGGAGCGATACCCATCTTGCTCAGATAGTCTTTGGCTGCCTTCGCCCTTCTCTCACCCAGACCCAGGTTATACTCGTTAGTGCCACGCTCATCGCAGTTACCCTGAATCTCGATTCTCACCTGCGGATTGTCAGCAAGGAACTTGGCGTCTGTCTGCATTCTGGCCTTCATGTCTGCACGAACATTATACTTATCGAAATCGAAGTAAATGGGCAGCATCGGAGCACTGGTTCTACCCTCTGAAATGGCATCCGGCATACGAATACCCTCACCCATATCGGTTTTGCTGGGCGCCGGCGGCGGTGGGGCCGGAGCTGCGCTCACTGTAGGAGCGGCAGGCTTGGACTCAACAGGCTTCTTGGCACAACCAGACATGGAACCAACAACCATCCCAACAGTCAACAGACCCACAAGGATCAATTTTGTCTTGACTGAATTCATAAAAAAACGCCTCCTTATTAAAAGACAATGAAATAAAATCGTTCCACCATAGAACGATTAAAGCGCAATTAAAGCACCGTTTTTCAAAAAATCAAGAGAATTTTAACCACCACCTACATCTATACCCATATCTTTCATATAATTTCTCAATCCTGACACAATACCCCTGCTGAGCTGCTCCAGATATGCATTCTCCTTGAGCATCTTTTCCTCTTCATTATTGCTGATAAAGGAGGTTTCCACCAGGACAGAAGGCATTTTCGCACCTATCAGCACAAAAAACGGCGCCTGTTTGACTCCCAGATCCTTTCCGCCATTTCCCTGAACAGACTGGATCAGGGCATCCTGCACGGACCGGGCCAAACGAGAGGATTCGTCCACCTTGGTGTTCTTCAATATCTGGGTCAGAATACCGGAAAGTTCTCCCATCCGCTTGGAAGAACTGGCGTTTTCCAGGGCCGCCACTCGCATGGCGTGTTCATCCACCGCAAAGTTCAAATAATATGTCTCGATGCCACGCAGTCTGGAGGAAGGCGCTGCATTTGTGTGAATGGATATAAAAAGGTCGGCCTTCTGTGCATTGGCAATGGCCGTGCGCTGCTCCAGAGGCACGAACACGTCTCTGTCCCTGGTCAAAATGACCTCTGCGCCCAGTTCCTTTCTGAGATGAGCTGCTACCTTCTTGGCCAACCTAAGCGTCACATCCTTTTCTTTAAGACCACTTGGCCCAATGGCACCAGGGTCCTTGCCGCCGTGACCAGGGTCCACCACTATACGCCGCACACAAAGGCCCAGTTGTCTGGCCAGGGAAGGCTTGCCCTTCAGCATGGCCATCTTCTGGTTTCTGGCAGCCAACTGCTCTTCCTTCGGCTCAGGCACATTCATCTTTTGAAAGGTTACATCTTCCGTAGCTTTTTTTGCATGTTTTTCCGGCCTCTCTTCTTGAGAAACCGAAGGTTGAGGCGTCTTCAGTTTTGAAGCAGACACCTGATCAGCGGACTTGGCCTCAGCAGTCGCCTCTTTTACAGCAGGCATTCTGCACGGTGTCTGAGTCTTGTAACTCTCTCCAAAGGCATCAATTATGACTCGAAAGGGGTCTTCCAAATAAAAGGCCTTGACGTCGTTGCTGCTGCCCAGGTCACAAACCACACGAACGGTTTGCGAATCAAATTGACCTATTCTAACGCCCTTGAGAAAACCGCTTTTGACACTCAAGTCCTTCAATTTTCTGGACTTATGGGCAGGAGAGATATCCAGATAAAAACGCCTTGGCAACCCCTTGCCTTCGTCTCCAGGCAGCCAACCCTCTTTGAATGAAACAGGACCGCTAGTGGCAATAACTACTCGTGTGTAATCTGATACAGACCAGTATCTGACATCTTCAACCTCTTTAATTCCATTTGCATTTTCCACTACCACTGACGCCGAATGAACTGTGCTTACAGTATTCACTACAGGCCCTTCAGAGGGAGTATCGGAAGTGGCACCATCTGAAACTGCCTTTACTATTTTTGACTCATTAACGCCCGATTCATTGGCTATGTTTTTGTTTTTGGTCTGTGTGCCGGCACCAGATTTGCTCTCGATGACAGCAGCATGAGCCTTCACTTTTTCCTTTGCCCTGGCCACCATATCGCCATTGGCATAATTCAAAACCACTTGGCGCCAGGCGGCTATGGCGGCGTCATTTTCATTTTTGATTTCATGCAATCGCGCAACAGCCATCAAGGCATCATCGGCCAATGTGTTTTGTGGAAACTTCTCTGTCAAGGTTGAGTATCGAAGAATCGCCTCGTCCAACAAGGATTTCTGACCTGTCCAGCCATACATCTCTTCATAACACCTGCCCAACATCCAAAGTGACTTGGGCGCTGTATTGTTATCTTCAGGAAAGGCCAGATACACCTTTCTGAATTGTGCAATGACATCCTCCCATGCGGCCTTATTTCTGCGAAATTTCGAGTCATTGCTCAGCGAGTCATAGTGTTTTTTTGCCTGTGCATACATGGTCTTCGCATCAAAGGCAACTCCAGAATGGCTGCCTTGCACGGTATGTGCTTCGGATTTTTTGCCACCGGCCACAGACTTCGACGCGGCAACGCTCGAAGACACCACGGTGCCTAAACAAAAAAGACTTAAAACGATAAAAAAAATGGTATATTTAAAAAAGATATATTTCACTTTCAATCCATCAGTTTTTTTAACTTAGCCAGAAAATTCAAGGCATCTATAGGGGTCATCTGGTTGATGTCCACTTCACTCAACATTTCTTTCAAAGACTCTTCGGCATTCAACGGCAACACTGCCTGAACACCTATCTGATTTCTTTTCCGGACGCTTCTTTTTTTGACCTGCACAGCCTCAGGCCCCTGTACTGAACCACTATCTGCCACAGGCCATGGCATACAGGCCTTTTCTCTCGCCTTACCAGATTCCAGCCAATTCAACAATTCCGTAGCCCGATCTATCACATCCCTGGGCACACCGGCCAGAGCGGCCACCTGAATGCCGTAACTGCGTTGAGCCGGCCCTGATTGCAAACAATGCAAAAACACGATCTCTCCCTGCCATTCCTTTACGGCCACATGCCAGTTTTGCACTCCGGCATACCAGTTCGCAAGGCCTGTCATCTCATAATAATGCGTGGCAAAAAGGGTCTTGACCCCTTGCCCATTCTTATGGAGCAGGGCTTCCGCCATAGCCCACGCAATGGCCAAGCCATCGTAGGTGCTCGTCCCTCTGCCGATCTCATCAAGGATGACCAGACTGCGTTCCGTGGCATTATTCAATATATTGGCTGCCTCTATCATTTCAACCATAAAAGTGCTCTGGCCTCGAAAAAGATAATCAGTAGCGCCCACTCGAGAGAAAATGCGGTCAACCAGGCCAAACTCTGCATGTCTTGCAGGCACATGACTCCCCATCTGGGCCATCAGCGCCAATAGGGCGGTCTGACGCAACACAGTGGACTTACCTGCCATATTAGGCCCTGTCAAAAGTATCATTCGAGCGTTTCCCTCACCTATGGATATGTCATTGGGCACAAATGCCCCTTGCGATAGGGCCTGTTCCACCATAGGATGCCTACCTTCCTTTATGACGATGGTCTGACCTTCATGAACCACAGGAAAGACATAATCATTATCCTCGGCCACACGAGCAAGGGAGCACAAACAATCGAGGACAGCCACCGCCGAAGCGATCTCCAATATCTTTGAGGCATCAGAGGCTATATGCCTTCGAATCTCCTCAAAAAGCACGGCCTCCAGCTCCAGTCTGCGCTCTTCCGCACCAAGGATCCTGTCTTCAAGCTCTTTGAGCTCCTGAGTGATATATCTTTCTCCGTTCACCAAGGTCTGCTTGCGTTGATAACAATCAGGTATTCTGGAAGAATTGGCCTTGGAAACCTCGATGTAATAACCAAAAACCCGATTATAGCCCACCTTGAGCGTTGAAATGCCGGTGCGTTCCCGCTCCACACGCTCCAATTCAGCCAAAAGCCCTCGTGCATTCCGCTGAATGGAGAAAAGCTCATCCAGTTCAGCATTATAACCCTCTTTTATAACGCCTCCGTCTCGCAAAGTTACAGGGCAGTCCTCTCTGATGGCCCTGTCCAACATCTTGAAAAGAGGGGATACATCATGCAGCGAACCCATTATCCATTGAAAAAGAGGAGATGTTGCCGCCTGTTCCATAAGGACATGCACCAATGCCTTCAGATTTGGCAGAATACCTATGGACTGTTTGAAGGCCAGCAGGTCCCTACCACTAGCGGTAGCCATGAAAATTCGGGAGATCAGGCGTTCCAGGTCATAAACACCCTTCAACAACCGCCGCACATCTTCAAGGATGGTGGCCTGGCCTCTCAGAACGGTAACTGCATGAGACCTGGCCTCGATGGTCTTGATATCCTGTAATGGATAAAGTATCCACTGCCTCAGAAGCCTTCCACCCATGGGAGTCATGGTCTTGTCCAGCACATCGAGAAGCGTACCTGACCGGCCTCCGTCCAGACAATTGCGCACAAGTTCCAGATTGCGCTTTGCAGCCTCATCTATGAATAAAAAGTCGTGCACTCTGTGCAAGACAGGGGGCTTCAGATGGCCTGCAAGGCCCTTTTGTGTCTCAGTTACATAGGCCAGAAGGCCTGCACCAGCCCCGATACCTTCCTTGATTCCCTGAAGTCCAAGCCCCTGAAGATCGACTATGTGAAAACGCGACAATATCTCCTTTACCCCTCGTTTTACATCGAAAAATTCATCGGGCCAAAAACTCAGAAAGACTCGAGGCAAGACCTGTTGAATGGATAGAACCACCTGAGAACCCTTCAAAAACATGGGAAGTAGCAGTTCAGACGGCTCGATACGAAATATCTCGGCGAGCATGACCTGAAATTCCTTCAGCTCAGCTATGCGAAATTCACCGGTGGACAGATCCAGAAAGGCCAGGCCGAAAGGCTGACCCATAGGACCCTGAGAGATAGCTGCTATAAAATTATTTTCCTTGGCGGAAAGGCATGTATCGGCGGTCACCAGCCCCGGGCTGACCACTCGCACCACCTCTCGGCGCACTAACCCCTTGGCTGTTCGAGGGTCCTCCACCTGATCACATACCACAACACGCCTGCCTGCCTGCACCAGCTTGGCCAGATAGGCATCTGCCGCTGCAACAGGCACACCACACATGGGAACGGCATTTTCCTTGTTTTTGTCTCGTGAAGTAAGGGTAATCTCCAGAATACGGGCGGCCTCTTCCGCATCCTGAAAGAACATCTCAAAAAAATCTCCCATACGAAAAAAAATGATGGCATCAGGATATTGATCCTTTACATCCATAAACTGCCTCATCATGGGGGTCAAACGGCTGTTTTGTTCAGTATCTTCCTGCATCATATCTCTAAATATAGCCTTTTCATCTCGATTATGGTATTTTATAAGAAACCTAACTTCAATAAAATCCGGTTTTCAAAATATGGCCAACATATTATCACAATTCGATACTGAATTTAATCGCATAGCGAATGCCATGACAAGGCACTTCCAATCCCATCTACAATTTGTGAACGATATCTGCGGGCACATTTTGTTCGCGGGAGGCAAACGCATACGTCCGTTGCTGACTGTACTGTTCGGCAGACTCTGCGGCCTTGACACACAAGAGCTATACGACCTGTCCATCACCCCCGAATACCTGCACGCAGCCAGCCTCCTACATGACGATGTCATAGACGGCGGAGAGATCAGGCGTGGAAAACCTGCCGCATACAGAATATGGGGGAACAAAGCCACTATTCTGGCCGGCGATTTTCTCTATGCGCGGGCCATTCATCTGGCCAGCAGCTTTGGAAAGGTCGCCATTGCCAAGGCCATTTCAGAAACAGTGGCCCGCATGTCAGAAGGAGAGATACTTCAGCTTCAACGCATTGGAAATACCGCCTTCGACGAAAAGGCTTATCTGCAAATAGTGGAATACAAGACAGCATCTCTCATAGCCACCTCATGTAAGATAGGCGCCCTACTTGCAGATGCCACTTCAGAACAAATTACAGCAGCTCAGAACTACGGTCATTTTCTCGGCATTGCATTTCAAATTATTGACGACGCCCTGGACTACACAGCAGACCCCAAAGAAGCCGGCAAAGGCATTGGAACAGACCTATCTGAGGGCAAGCTCACACTGCCACTGGCCGCTGCACTTCAAATGGCAAATTCAGATGACCAGGCATGGCTGCACTCCACACTGGCTCAAAAAGAATTTTCCACCAGCAGCCTGATACGCATTCAAAAAATCATTCAAGAAAGCGGCTCACTTGCATATACCATGAACAAGGCCCATGAATTCATTAAAAAGGCCACAGAAGGGCTCGCTATTTTTGAAAACAGCCCCATTCGACAGCAACTCACTCACATCGCCAACTTCGTAGCGGAGAGAAAAAGATGACAAAACTTTCATTTCCGACAAAACTCCTTCTGGCTGCAGGCACCGGTCTGGCCACCTTTGCGCTATATGAAACCCTCTACCCCCAAGCCACTCTGTTCAGCCGCGTCATCAACCACGGCAAAAGGACAAGGGCTGCTGTCAGCCTTGTCTTCGACAGGGCGCCTAATGAAAACACTCGACAGATCGCCACAATTTTGAGACAGTCAGGCACACCAGCCACCTTCTTTCTGGAAGGACGGCTCACTCGTGCAAATACCAGGGCTGTCATGCCCCTTCTGGGTTTTGAACTGGGCATACACGGCGAGAATTACAGTCCGTTACTTCTGAAAAACCGAACGGAGCTCAGAAAACGCATTCTTCCCACGCTCCATCTAGCCAATGATCTACAAGGACACAGAACCCGCTTTCTCATGCCGCCCATGGGTTTCAAGGGCATAGGGCTTCTGAATACAGCGGATGAGCTGGGGCTTATAGTAATCAATCCATCCATATCCTTTGAAATCCCATTCACCCTAAATTCTACTGAGCAACAAAAGACAGCCCTTGTAATTCGGCACATAAGGCCGGGAGACATCCTTCTCTGCAGAACAGACAGGGCGACTCCGGATGACATTGAAGAACACCTGCCTCGCATTATAAAAGGCATACACGAAAAAGGCCTCAACATCTGGGGCCTGCGAGCACTTCTGAGCTGATCCTGAAAGGAGTCCATTTACATGTCCTCAAACAACACAAAAAAACCATGGGGCGGCAGATTCAAGGAACAGACCGCACCCATTGTAGAACGTTTCACATCCTCTGTGGAATTCGACAACAGACTCTACAGACACGACATTCAGGCCAGCATAGCCCATGCCCGTATGCTGGCCAAGGTCGGCATTCTGAAAGAATCCGAGATGAATGCCATCATCGCAGGCCTTACATCCATTCTTCACGATATCGAACATGGCAATTTCAAATGGAAACAATCCCTTGAAGATGTCCACATGAACATCGAAAAAGAGTTGGCAAACCGCATAGGAGAGGCCGGCAAACGTCTGCACACCGCTCGCAGCAGAAACGACCAGGTAGCCACAGATATCAGATTGTATCTGCGCGACGAAATCGACCGCATCTCCAGCCTGCTAAAGGACATACAGCGCAGCCTGTATCATCAGGCGGAAAGACACTCAAATCTCATCATGCCGGGCTACACACACCTACAGCCGGCACAACCCGTGCTCTGGGGGCACCATATGCTGGCGTATTACGAGATGTTCAAACGCGACAAAGAGCGACTTGCCGACGTGCGAAAACGAGTAAATGTCCTGCCTCTGGGCAGCGCAGCCCTGGCAGGCACCGGCTTTCCCATTGATCGTCATTTTGTTGCCGAACAGCTTGGCTTTGATGGCATCAGCCGAAACAGCATGGATGCAGTCTCAGACAGAGACTTCATCGTGGAATTTTTAGGGGCAGCCAGCCTGATCATGATACACTTGAGCAGACTTTCCGAGGATATCATACTTTGGAACAGCAGTGAATTCGGCTTTGTAGAACTGCCGGATGGCTTCTGTACAGGCTCCAGCATCATGCCCCAAAAGAAAAATCCCGATGTCTGTGAGCTGACCAGAGGCAAAAGCGGCAGGGTCGTCGGCCACCTCATGGCCATGCTTACCATTCTCAAGGGCCTGCCCATGACCTACAATCGAGACCTCCAAGAGGACAAAGAGGCCCTCTTCGATACAATAGACACTGTAACTATCTCCCTTACTGTCATGGCAGCTCTGCTGGAACACATGCGGCCAAGCTCAGAACACATTCAACAGTCCCTGCGCCGCGGACTTTTAACCGCAACGGATCTGGCCGATTATCTATCTTGCAAAGGTCTACCATTCAGAGAGGCCCACGAAGTGGTGGGACGAATCGTGACCTGGTGCATAGAAAATCACAAAGACCTGGCAGAAATGACCCTGGCAGATCTCCAGACGCATTCTCCACTCATCGAAAAAGATGTCTTCCAGCTACTCACTCCAGCTGGTTCCGTTGCATCCCGCACATCCTATGGCGGCACAGCTCAACAAAACCTAATCGATATGCTAAAAACCATCACCTGCGAATTGGACAAATCTTAAGAAGTTGCCCATTTTTTAAACCTCCAGTTAGTGAAAATAGACACATTGATGTTGCATGCAACTTTTTAGTTGCACCAATCTATGATTTTCAATCCTTGCAATTTGTATTTTTCTATACAAAACAGATGAATTTGCGCTCAAAAACCACATTTTTTTCGAGTGGCTCAATGGCATATCCTTTGCAATCTTCTATTGGAGAACATAAACAGGAGGTGTACATTGAATACCACAAAGATTCCAAAGGCTACCGTTTTTCGGCTTACACTCTATTATCGTTATCTTCAGACCCTTTGCAGAGCTGGCTGTCACACAATCTCCTCAGCAGAGCTAGCCAAAGGTACTCGAGTCAACTCTGCACAACTCAGAAAGGACCTGTCCTATTTCGGCAAATTCGGCGTAAGGGGTGTGGGTTATCAGGTTGAAAAGCTGATGCGTCGCATTCAAGAGATACTGGGGCTCAGCAAGAGCTGGAATATGGCCCTGATCGGCCTGGATCACATCGGCTACGCCCTGTTGCAGCACAGACAATTTGAAAAACGCGGATACAATCTCATTGCCGCCTTCGACATAACAGGCCGATACGCCGGTGAACGCATTTACTCTCTTATAGTCCACTCCATAGATAAATTCGATACTGTCATGCAGAACAATCCTATTGATCTCGGCGTGATCGCCATCGATAACGAACATACTCAACAGGCAGCCGATGCCTTTGTCAGAGCAGGAGTAAAAGGCATTCTCAATTTTTCCAGCACATTGATAAGTACGCCAAAGAATATTCAGGTCAAGGATGCTGATTTCACCATACTCCTCGACAACATCACCTATGCCATCACACGCGACACTCACAAACCTGCAGAGCCATCAGAGATACATCCCGAAGCATCCTTACCCATGCATGGCATAGCACTATCTGTATAATTTGCATCTCATACAATGACTTTTCAAATCCAAAACAAAAAGGAGGTGATGCACCACACGGGCCTATCATGGGAAAACCACAATGAAGGACTATTCGTCATGTCAACTCAGTTATAACACTTCCATTTCAAACATTTATAACCGGAGGGAGTAATGAAAAAAAAATCCATGTTCCTGAGTTTCATTCTATCCATGTGTCTGACAGTCCCTGTCTGGGCACAGGATGCAACGCCAGCCCCCCAACCCGCTTCAGGGCAGACCGCAGCTGCCGAAAAGCAAACCCCAACAGCGCCAACCTCCACTGAGGCCGCAGCAGCCCCTGCTACAGCTCCAGAGGCAAAGGGACCAGCGGTTCAGGTTCAGGAACCAGCCAAACCTGAAACCATCACAATACAGATCGACAAAACCAGCCTAAACAACGGTGGTGAAATAACAGTTACAGGCAAAGCCCCAGCGGGCAAGCCGGTCTATATTGAGGTATGGTCTGCCGATAAAAAGGTCAAGGCCAACTTCTTCGACTCAAAGCCCGACAAAGAAACAGGAAAGATTCCATACATTCTATATCTTACAGAAGAAATGCCTGCATACTATAAAATGTTCGTGCCAAAGGACAAAAAAGACGCAATAGCGGAGGTCAAGAAGGAAGGCAAAAAATGGTCCTTCTCCGATGCCCTCAAGAAAACCGGCGCAGATGCAGCCTATTCAGTCCCTGCACAGATCAAAATAGATGCCTACCAGGCCTCCATAATGGCCAGCATCATCGGTTCAAGAGGGGAACTTCTGCCTCCCTTAAATGAAAAAGAGGTTAAAAAACGCTCCATGCAGCTTCTAAAGTCCAGATTCAGAAGTGTAGATAAACTGCTTGGAGCAGAGATCGATATCAAACCTGACGGAGCATTTACAGCAAAACTCAAAATACGTGAAGGCCTTGCCCCCGGTCAATATAAGATCATTGCAACGGTAGACAAAAAACTGCGCTCCGAGCCATCCACATTTGAAAATATCATCACATTCCCCAGCATGTACTTCAGCAATGCGGGCGCAAGCCTCAATCTGGTGTGGCCATTCCTGTTGACTCTGGTCATTGCCATCTTCGGCGTCCTCATGGGCGCTGGTGGAGGCTTTATATTAAACCCAATCCTCATCTCTCTGTTCCCAATACCACACCCGGTAGTGGCAGGAACAGTCATGCCCACAGTGCTCTTTTCACAGGCATCAGGTATAGCCAATTATGCCAAGATCAAATTCATCAACTGGAAACTTGGCATCTCCATAGGTATCGCCATGCTGGTAGGCGGCTTTATAGGCCCGAAACTTACAGAGCTCATCACACTGGATCAATTTAAATTCCTGTTTGGATGGGTGCTCATCATTCTGGCCGGTCTGATGTTTTGGCAGACCACTCCAGGTTATCTGGCAAAGAACAAGAAGGAACAGGCTATCTTGAAAGAATTCAAGAAACGGGCTGAAGAAGCTGCAAAAGCAAAGGCTTAGTCACTGAATAATAAGGAGAAAAACATGAAAATAGAATTCTGGGGACAGGAATTTGAGGCCAATCTCGTCGTAGGTTGTATCGGTGGTTTTCTGATAGCCATCATGTCGTCTATGTTCGGATTTGGTGGCGGACCGTTTATGGTACCGCTGATGACCGTAGCCATGCGGCTTCCCATGTATATTGTAGTGGGAAGCTCACTTCTGGCCATATTCTTCAATACCATGATGGGAACAGTAAGACACTATCAATTCGGCAACTTCGACTTCTGGCTCTTTGTCGTAATGTTTCCCGCTGCCATACTTGGTGGCTATATCGGTCCCAAAATAGCCAAGAAGGTCAATCCTCTCATCGTGAAACGTGTGGCTTGTGTTGGATTATTGCTTTTGGCACTTAATCTACTGGGCGTATTCTAACACAGAAATGACACATAATGGTCGTATGTTAACAGGCAGTTAAAAATGCCATCAAGGTGCCGAGGCTTGAAATCAACGGGCTTTTGTCATTCCAAACAAACCCTCTGTCATTCCGAGCGCTTGTAGGGGTGGGTTCCGAACCCACCCCTACCTGTCATTCCGAACGAAGCGAGGAATCTTAAGATTTCTCACACCACCCCGCCCTTCGGGCACTCACTCCACCGGAGGGGAATTTATTACTCATTCGAAATGACAAGCAGTCGCTACGCTTCAAAAGTATAATAGACTGCTAAAACAGAAAAGGGCGGTTTTTCACCGCCCTTTTCTGTTTTTATCAACACATTTCGCAAAACTACGCAGTCTTCATAACCCAAATACCACATGGACATGTATCTGAGCAGAAACCGCAGGCAATACATTTTTCATCGTTGGATATATATTCATAGCCGCCGTCGGGCAGTGTCCTGCGGGAAATGGCCTTGGTAGGACATATGGTCTCGCACAGATGACAATCCCTGCACGAACCACAGCTCAGACACCTGTCGGCCTCGTCTGCAACACTGGAACCACTGCCTGACGTGGGGCAATAATGGGCTGTAGTCAGGGTCTTTTTATCTATCACCCGTTGCTTAAAAGGTTGCCATTCCTTGCCTGTCAGCAATGCAACGATGCACTCGGCTGTCCGCTTACCCGCGCCCAAGGCATGAGTGATCAAACCCGGCTTTTCCACATCTCCAATGGCAAATATTCTTGAATCTGATGTCCTTCCCACCTCATCAGTCTTGATCCAACCCCGAAAACACTCCACTGTATCCGGCAAAAACGGCAGAGCAGGGACATCGCCTATAGAGAGCATAACAGTATCAGCTGGAATCACCTCGCCGTCAGCCAACACCAGGCCCTCGTCCGTCACCTCTTTGGTGGTGACAGGCCACCGGAATACAGCACCAAGCCTTTCCGCTGCATCACGCTCCTTACCAAAGACCAGGGGCTTTTGAATGTCCACCAGAATCACCTGCTCCGCACCATTACGATAGGCCTCGCAGGCCACATCACAGCCCACATTGCCTGCGCCTATAATCACCACCCTTTTCCCTATCTTCATGGGCCTGCCGCGCTTGACAGCTTTCAGGAAATCCAGTGCGGTAATGACTCTTTCAGAGCCAGGAAATGGAATACGTCTTGGCTCATGAGCCCCTGCTGCGACTATAACATATTCATATTCCTTCAAAAATCTCTCAAAATCCTCTTTTGTAACGGCATGGCCGAGGTGTAAAACGATATTGGGCATCTGAAGAAAACGCTCCATTTCCTTTTGCCAGATTGCGATATTCAGACGCTCCCATGGAATGACCTGTTCAATCTTGCCACCCAGTTTTTCTTCCTTTTCATAGATGTGGGCCTCTATGCCCTCCTGGGCCAGTTGCCACGCGGCATTCATGCCGGCAGGGCCGCCGCCTATGATGGCCACCTTCTTGCCGATACAGGGCTTTGCAGAAGGCAACTTGGCATCGAGTACAGCCCTGCCCAGCATGGCTATGTCGATACTGGCATCCACCCCCTGCCTGGAACATTGTTCCATACATAGATTCGGACAGATGGCACCACACACAGAGGCAGGAAATGGCGTATAGCGCAGGGTCAGCTCGTAAGACTCATCTATTTTCCCCTCTCTGATGAGACGCAGACGCTCCACAGTTGGAATGTGTGTGGGACAATAGAAGGTGCATGGCGCGGCGTTGGCGCGATTCGCCCAATAAGGCACACGACGCCTCAGCTCGCCTGTAACGATAAGCCCTATGGGACTCCTGTCCAGACCAGGGGCGATATCCCTCAAGGGATCACCACCGAAGGCCGCCTCCCACACTCTAGCCCTGAAATCCTGCATAGGCATGGAACCCAAATTGGAAAGTGTCTTTTCCTGCGGCGTCAGGGCGATGAGCATACGCCACTCATCCCTATTCGACAGGGCAGCGAGATGCTGCGGCTGACCGATGACATTTAAAAACTCAAGCAGGCGCGATACTAACCACTGCCACTGCTCATCGTTTGGAACAGTATCCTTGACGTCCCCCTTGGAAAAACTGCCGTCGGTCTTGCCGCGATAGAATATCCAGCCACCCACCATGCCCACACATGGACGGTATCCCAGGACATTTTCGGGATTTTTGGGATTTACGCCGCATACCACGCCGATTCCACCGCAGTTGAACTCAGCAAAGATGTCGCCTACAGAACCGAGCACCCAGAGTTCCGGCCTGGCATATTCAGGATTCCACTTACTCATGGTCAGACCACGGGCGCCGATGGAACCGCCTATCATCACTCTACCCTGAGCCATGGCATTGCAGACGCCATCTCCGGCATCACCCTTCACTATAATATCAGCCCCAATGTTCAGGTAACCCACATCGTTGGAGGCTGAGCCTTCACTGACAATGGTGACTCCTGGTCTAGCCATACACCCCAGTCTCTGGCCCACAGGGCCCTTCACGACTATTCGGTATTCAGCGTCCTTTTTGAAGATACGTCCGCCGATATTGTGCTGGCCATATGTGTGCAGAACAAGATTGTGCGCTTTTTCAGCCGCAGCCTGCACCAGTTTCTCGAACTCCTGAGAGCTAATGCGTTGGCCGTTTTCATTCAATCCATTTATTTCAATCGTATTGTTTGTTTCAGACATGGCGTTTTCTCCATCAACAGATATAGCGAATCTTGAGCCGCTCGGCTGCCGCAGCATCACCGATGCCTATGGCATCCGACATACCTATGGGCAGGCTCTGGGAACGGCCCAATGGTGCCATGATCTTTTTCATCTCGGTACGAATGGAGGTAAAAACCTCCACCACCCTCTGGGCCACCTGATCAGGGTCAAGTCGCCTGTAGAGCTTGGGATTCTGGCTGGTAATACCCTTGGGGCACAGACCTATGTTGCACACATTACAGCGGTTCCTCTCACTGCCAAGACATCCGGCTGCAGCCTGCATAATGTATTTCCCCATGTGCACACCGCTTGCCCCAAGCATGATGAGGGCCATGCCGTTCTGGGCTATACTGCCGTTTTTACCTATACCACCTGCAGCGAAGAGGGGAATCTCGTTCTCGCGGCCCTGTGCCACCAGGTCCAGATAACACTCACGAATGTTGGATGCTATGGGATGCCCCATGGAATCCATGCTGACGTTATATGCGGCACCAGTACCACCGTCCATACCGTCTATCAACATACCTGCTGCATAGGGATTTCTCACCAGGTTGTTAAGCACGGCCTTGGCCGAGGTGGAGCCTGATATCTTCGGATATACAGGCACACGAAAACCCAAAGCCATGGACATGGTCTGAATCATCTTCATGACGCTTTCTTCAATAGAATAGAGGGTCTGATGCACAGGAGGAGACGGCAGATCCACGCCCTCAGGCACACCACGGAGCCTGGCTATGAGTTTGCTCACCTTGAACCACATGAGCAGACCACCATCTCCCGGCTTTGCGCCCTGGCCGTATTTGATCTCGATGGCGGCAGGATCACATTGCATCTCAGGGATGGCACGAATAATCTCATCCCATCCGAAATAACCTGAGGCTATCTGTAATATAATGTATTTCAGAAACGGACTTCTCAACACCCACGGGGGACAACCACCCTCACCTGTGGCCATAACCACAGGTATCTTCAAGACCTCATTCAGATACGCAACCCCCTGCAGAAGCCCCAGCCACATATTGGGCGAGAGGGCGCCAAAGGACATGGAACCGATGATGAACGGGAATATCTCACGAGTCGGTGGTATCCACTCCCCCTTGGCTCTTCTTTGAATAAACTCCTCCGGCGGCAGAATACGGCCAAGTATGGTATTCAGGAAAAATTCGTGCCTGCCTGCATCCAAAGCTGGATCTGTAAGCATGGAAATGCGTGTAAAAATTATTTTGTCCAGCAGACTGTCTCGATCGTTTCTGCGGCCCCCGCGCTTCCAGGCGTCTCCGGCCTGATTCATGTGAAATCGCAGGCGGGCGTCATTGGGATTGGGCATAGGCCGAATGGCCTCGTTTGGGCAGACCATGGAGCACATGCCGCAACCTATGCAGCGATGAGCAACATCTGTCTTCTGCTTGATACCGTAGAGGGTTCGGTAGCTGATGGAAGGGTCGTTCTTGACCTTGCCCAGCATACCCAGCCCCACGATACGCTGACGCCTGTATGTGAGTTGAATGGCCTGCACAGGGCAGACCGCCGTACATTTTCCGCAGACCGCACACCTGTCCTCCCTGTGCTCAATGAGCCAGGGCAGGTCAGCGTATGTCAGATCACTTGGGGAAGATGGATTAGATGAAATTGCGACCATATCTTATAATCCTTTCTGTCAGGAGAAACCACCACTGTGTGTTCACGCATGGGCTGAAAATCCAAAGAACGATCCCTGTCCGGCACCATCGCATCCACTCCACAGAGCTCCGATGCCATGGCCCACACACCAGGCCTGCCGCCGATGGCCCCTGGACGCATCTTTTTGTGATCCATGACCATAAAACAGGTCTCATCCGGCAATGAACCCATGACGCAATTGGGGCCGTCGATTATAAGCCTGCGACAGACATTGCGCAGTCCCTTCAAGAACTCGCCTTGTGGATGACCATCCAATTCCTCTGTCTTAAGGGGTGTTATGACGTGTTTATATGCCTCAAGCGGCAGTTTTAAGCGATTTAAAACGTAATGTAAAATATGAGTGAAGACCTCACTGTCGCTCTGATAACCTATATAGCCGGGGAAATGCCTACCCATCAGCCAGTCACGAATGGGCACAAAAGCGGTATTTTCACCGTTGGTCATAGTGGCGATGCCCTGAATGAAAAACGGATGGCAGGCATAGAGATTGATGCCCCAGTTGGTATTCTGCCTGCCCTGAGCCATGACCAGACGTGCCAGAATGCGGTCGTCCTGCAATCCAAGGGCAGCGCCCACCTCCAACGGCCATCCGACTTCCTTTATCATGACCACATTGGGCCAGAAGGAAAAAGCGGTCAGGTCGCCGCCGTGCCTCTCACCGTCGTGACGCAGGGCGAGACGAGTCATCATCAACTCATAATCCCGCTCATCCTGACTCAGACGAGACCAGGCATTCGGCATTTTATACACACGCACCAGATACTTGTGCCTGTCTTTGGCCTCTATACGAGACAACTCCGTGACAAACTGGTGGTCGTATTTGAGCAGAAATCCCCTTTCTTCCATGAACTTGTTAAAACGAGAAAGGGCTTGTTCGGTGTGGGCTATACCCGAAAAAATGGGATCGGCAGGGGAATAATTGAAATCAGTAAACTTAACTCCGCGCAGCAGCAAACCGAGGCCGCTACCGTCATACCCTTCTCTCATGGATTCCATGGCCTGAAGCACTTCATAGGGAGAAAAAGGAATGGAGGCTGTTTTAAGGGCTAAACGACACATGATTCCCTCCAAAAAGAATTGCCCCCGGCAGGAATCGAACCTGCGACATCAGGATTAGGAATCCTGTGCTCTATCCCCTGAGCTACGAGGGCGCATGAAATTTTTCTATATAAACAGCATGACAAAAGCGGTGTCAAGCATAAAATCCTAATAATAACTCTCAAATCATCTTGGTGTTTTTTCTGACAAAATAAAAAAAATAAACATCAGTGCAGCGGAAACGGAGGTTACCACTCCAAAATAAAAGGTTGCAGCAGAAGAGAAGTGTTCCCACAGCCAGCCGCCTATTACACTTGCCGGCAATACGGCAAACCCAACCACCATGTTATAGAGCCCGAAGGCGGTGGCCTTGAGGTCATCAGGAATGAATGTGGCAAGATAGGCCTTTTGTATCCCTTCAGTAAACCCCATGAACACACCATATGCTGCAAAAAGCAGCCAGACCATCGAAGCACTTCCTACAATGGCAAATCCCCAATAAATACCTGCAAACAGCACAAATCCCATGAAAATCACACGTTTTTTGCCAAATCTATCCGCAAGCATACCTGCCGGAAAGGATGAAATCGCATATATGAGATTGAATGTCATATAGATAATGGGAATCATAGCCGTATGAATGCCTATCTGCTGAGCCTTGAGTATAAGAAAGGCGTCACTGGAATTGCCCAGGCTAAAGACAGCGGCGATGGCCATGAAAAAAAGGAATCTCCTGCTGAAATGCCCCCATGTGAGCCGGAACGTCGAGGCCGCGGCGGTCTTTTCACAATTCTCTTTAATAAAAAACACTATAACCAGCACCGCCAAAAGACCGGGAATCATTGAGAGCCAAAAGACTAATCTGTAATCGTTATGAAAATACGCCAGAAGCGAAAATGCCAAAAAAGGGCCGACCACAGCGCCCAGTGTATCCATGCCGCGATGCAGCCCGAATGCCCTGCCTAGATGGGCTACATCAGTGGATTCTGCAAGAATGGCGTCTCGTGGAGCAGTGCGAATGCCCTTGCCCAGCCTGTCCGTAAACCTGGAGCCAAACACCCCATTCCAGGACTGGGCAGTGGCCAGAATCGGACGACTTAAGGTAGCCAGGCCGTAACCAAATGCCATCAGCCATTTGCGGTTACCGATGCGATCCGAAAGCCAGCCCGAAAGGACCTTAAACAGACTTGCCGTGGCCTCGGCGATTCCCTCGACAAGACCTATCACCGACTTATCGGCCCCAAGGACATTGGCAAGAAACAAGGGCACCAGAGGATAGACCATCTCAGAGCTCATGTCCATGAAAAAGCTCACGATTCCGGTTATGACTACATTTCGTTTTAATCCGCTGAGCATAGAATCATTCCACCACACGCTCATCTCATTTCCCCTTTATGGTCTGAAATCCACGGCAACCCCCATCTTAACAGCTGAATTCAAATTGTGTTTCGATGACCCCTCTGTCCAGATACAGGCAGCACTTCTGTTTCAGGGCATTCTCCTTGAAGCTGGCCAGGACCGGCAGCTTCTCGGCCAATTGCCAATCACCTATGACAATAAGCTGTTTTCTGGCCCTAGACACCGCCACATTCAGCCTCCTTGCATCTGCATAGAGTTCAGGCAGCTCTCCATTGGGAATACACAGGGACAACAACATTAAATCCCTTTCATCTCCCTGAAAACGGTCTACTGTGTCCACAATGGCCCTGACTGCAAAGGGCTGGCTGAAACGCTCGCAAAAATGCATCTGAACGGCCTTACGAATCAAGGCCACCTGCGCCCTGAACGGGGCGATAATACCCAACGACGGCCTGTACCCAGCGCCCTCCAACCAAGTAAAATCCGGATTCAACGCCATTAAAACATGTATTATGGCATGCACCTCGTGCAGGTTCTGTTTGGCTGTCTTGATGGAAACGCAAAGTGAAGATGGCACATCCATCAACACCAAAGGGCTGTTACGCAAAGACTCCAGCAGATAAGGATCCTCGCATGAATTCATCTGTTGCGATGTTTCAGCACGGGACACTATTTTGTTACTCTCCTTTTTGTCAGTTGGAGCGCAGCGAGAAATCTTGCCCCATCGATGTGAAGATTTCTCGCCTGCTTCGCAGGCTCGAAATGACAGTTGAGGCCTGGGCCGGACAGGAGATGACACCAATCGTCCTTCATAAAATTCCCGTGAAATCAGATCAGAAATGGGCTCAGGCATACGGAACTGCTCGGTCAGCATGAGTTTGTTCACCCCTGCATCACTGTGTTTCAGCATCAGTTCAAAG
>CAYRSX010000017.1:0-68259 GCA_964427245.1 uncultured Desulfobulbaceae bacterium
ATTCAACCTATTGGCATTGCCCTCTAATTCTATGTGAATGTGATGCGCCAGGTCGTTTTCACTGAAAAGCCTGCCCTCTGCAAAACTGATGCGAATGACAGGGTGTTTTTTGCTCCAATTCCAGTTGTTTTCCAGATACAGCCCGGTAAATAGGGCATTATTACCGGAAAATGCCTCTGCCAGCGTATCCAAAAACAGGGATTTGCCAAATCGGCGAGGACGGGAGAGAAAGAAATAGTCGTTTCCGCTTTCTGCAAGCATTTTGACCAGATGCGTCTTGTCCACATAGTAATAATCGTCTTCTCGTATCTTGGAAAAGGTCTGTATGCCTATGGGAAGTTTTTTGTGTTTCATGGCAATACCTCAGAGTGTGAAGTAAAAATTCTTCGGCCTTATATTGATGATGAGCGTGAAGACTGCGCTCCTGTCAGTTCTGCATTATACATGAATTACTATAAAAAATAAGGGCAGACTCAAGGGTCTGCCCATTCTTGTGACAGACCTGTCATCTGTCCTTTCTCAAAGATTTTTTATGAAGTGGACAGGCCATTCCTATACACTCCCGGTTTTTCATATATTGGCTACAGACCAGCCGCGCCTGTGCCTGAAGCCTGATGGGCAGCACCCTTGAGGAAATGCGTTCTGCTGCCTTGAGAGCGGTATAACTGTCTCTCTGACAACACCTGGCAGCCTGAAATGTTCCTATGTCTTGCAGTACCTCACTTACAATGCCCTGTATCGTCTGTCTTGAAACAGGCGTCAGAGGAGATGCCTTAAGCAAAATAGAAAAGCCTATGCCCACGCCTATAGCAGCTCCGCAGACTCCCATATAGCCACAGGCGCCTCCAGGCACTTTACTACCTCGCTCCAGAGCGGTCAGTATGTGCTCGTCGGTCACATTGCCGCCCAGGTTGCGATAGGTGGCCACGAGAATGGCAGGCACCATTGCATGGTGTTCAGGCCCATGAACAGGAAATCGCCTGTGATTGCGAATGGCCTGCATAAGGGCAAGCATATCTGTCTCTGAAGATGTGAGGCATACCTCGCGAATCACCTCCATAGGGTCTGTGATATGACATGCGTCGCATACAAAGTGACCGTTTTCGCAGCAGCTGTTGGCTAGAAAGACTCGCTGGCAGATACTGCAGGTCATTTCACGGCCTGTATGAAAGTATTGAATGGGTGCGCCGCAGATGAGACAGCCTGTGGTGTGTACGGGCTGTTTTTGTTTTTGAATGGAGTCTGTGGCACAGTCAGACGATATGGTTTTCGCCTCGGAAATACAGCAGGAGCAAAAGGCGTTTGCTTCCAGATTGATAATGGCGCCTTCTTCGTTCAATATCAAAATGCCTCTGGACCTCAACGCCTCTGGTTTCAATGGAAGTTGACTTCCAATGTTGCAGATTTCTGCCTTTGACAAAAGTTCCTGTTGCAATATGAGGCCATCGCCTGGGCCTGCATATGTGAAAAAACAGCTGCTTTTTGCAGGGATTGATGGTTTGAAGGCCTGAAATGTAAGGGAATGAAACCAATGATTCCGCACCTTGCGATATGGAAAGCGTTTTAGCACCTCTGCACAGACAAAGCCGGTCTTTTGAAGCACGTCAAAGAGATACTGCTGCACCATTGCACCTGCTATGCACTCGCCTGAAAGTCCGTGATCTGCTCGTATGGAGAGTTGCGGCTCCGTATCCGTGGTCACGTCTGAAATAACGAGCCTTCCTTCTGGTTTTAAAACTCTAAAGATTTCATGAAAAACGCGACGTTTATTATGTGTAAGATTTATTACACAATTGGAGATGACCACATTCACGCTCTCATCAGGAAGGGGAATGTCTTCCATATCGCCCTTCAAGAATGTGATGTTGTCGTAGCCCAGATGCCGTGTGACCTGCGCCTTGGCAGTATTTGCCACTTGAAGCATGTCCTGCAGCATGTCCAGACCATAGACTTGACCCAAAGGCCCCACTGCCTTTGCAGCTAAAAAACACTCCACTCCCGTGCCACAGCCAAGGTCCAGCACAGTTTCGGCCTGCTGCAAAGAGGCGTCCATCACAGGGCTGCCACATCCGTACATGCGCACTCGAGCCTCCTCTGGAATGAAGGACATGGCTTCGTCTTGGAGTTTTACCGGATTTCGAATGGTCTCATTGGTTTTTTTTGCGCCTTCTGCATAGAATTGCGCCACCAATTGTCGTGTGTCCTGTGAGCCTATGGAGAGAAGGCAGTTGCAATGCGTAAGATTGATTTCATCGGTAGAAGGGCATCGGCTCATGACATCGCCCATGCGAAGGATTATTCCTGAAGCGTCTTCATCGGATTTTTGAACTTGCGGTATTTCCTGGGCTATGGCCCGAACAGCCAATGCCTTGTAAATAAAATAATAGGGGTCTGAACCCCAAATAAACCCGCCGTCTTTCCTTCGGCCTTGAATCATGTGATCCATATCCCCTGTGCCAAGAATCGTATGCCATGGGTCATTCGTGAGCCCTGGGATGTCCTGCCAAGATACGGCTCTGATTTCCTTCAGAATGGGGCTGTGAAGCCAGATCTGCCTCAAGCCCTCGTCAATATGACCTGCCCTTAGAAACTCCACGTCCACATTGGCAGGCGTGGAATAGACAGAGCCGTCAGGTCCTATAGCCAGGGATTCCCATCCGCCGTTTCCTGTGGCGAAAGCTGTTCCGATGGGTGAAAATACCTGAGAACTCACTGCATCTATATTGTCAATGGCGATATTGAGTTCTTGTGCTCTTTTTATGAGGCTTAAGATTTTGGGCAATACAACCGTCTGAGATATATTTGGTTTTAGGAGATTGATATTCCCATTCGCCCCTTTTCCTCGAGGGAAGTGCCACATCAGATGCAGATTGCCTATGTTCTTTTGGGCGATGAGGTCCAGAAGCCCGTTTAACCCCTCGAGATTCAATGAGTTTACGGCAGTTGCGATGCTAAAGGGGATCTTTAGCTCCTTTAACAGATCTATGCCTCTGATAGTTGCATCAAATGTCCCTTTGCCGCGAATGGAGTCGTGAATAGGCGCGAGTCCGTCCAGACTGACCTGCATGTGAATACGATGGGAATCAAGACGGCTCAATGCCTCTTTGTGTCGGTCAAGGAGGGTTGCATTGGTCAATACTGCGATATTTATTGGAAATTGTGCTAAAATGTTTAAAAGCATCTCTGAAAAATCTGAGAAAGTGAAGGGTTCGCCGCCAGTAAAAACAATGAGTTTGACGCCGAGGTCACATGCCTCTTTGATGGTGTCGAAAATGACCTTTGAAGAGAGAATGCGGCCTTTGCCCAAATGTTTCGAAAACAGACAGTGGTTGCAGCGCAGATTACAGGTGTCCGTAAGGTGAAACCAGATTTCCTGTAGTTCTGTGAGGGAGCGCTGACATTTTCTGAAAGCCAGTTGTGTGTGGGCTCGCGGAAGATTGTGAAGCAGGGCGATGACCTTCTGTTCGCATACAGCAAAGGAACGTCCTGTTTCATTTCGTAAAAGATTGACCATTTTGTTAAGGCTGTCCTGAGTCAGGGAAAGGCGAGTATAGGTTTGGCCATGCACCTTCACTGTCTTCGATTTTTCAGTGGCGTTTAGCAGCAAGAACACAGCCCTTTCGTTCAGTACAGCCCAGCTTGGTTCCAAGGGCAGAAGGGCTATTCGTGGGGATTTGTTGCTCAATATTTCAATGGGCTCGCACAAAAATAATTCGATATTCATTTAACCCTCCAATAAAAAACGAATTAGTTTAATCTGATTTTGTAGTGTAACTCTCCAAAAACCATGTTGGTTCCATCGCCTTGCCGAGGTTACTACTCGTTCCTTCAGCAGACATGGCTGCGATACTCGCATTCCACGCAGAAGAAAATCCAGGTCTTCCAAGGCTGCTGTTTCATGAAATCCGCCCATGTGTTCAAAGAATTCCTTTGTCACGAACATGGCTTGATCTCCATAGAAAAGTCTGAAAATATGTGAGCGCAGAAGGACACATATCTCCAACAAACGAAAGTGAAGACTGTGTGCATTCAATGCGAATTTAAAAAATCCCCATTCTTTTTTGCGTTCTATTGCCTGTGCAATGCTATTTGAGTAATTTTGCGGCAAAATGGTATCGGCATGTAAAAAGAGCAAGACATTGCTTTTTGCCTGTCTTGCCCCCAGGTTCATCTGAATTGCACGGCCTGGTCTCGCACTTTGAAATACCGTAGCGCCCATGGCCCTTGCTATGACTTGTGTCCTGTCCAGACTCCCTCCATCCACCACCAACACCTCCAAAGGGGCTCCGGCAAGGGCCGAAGAGATGGATGCAGCTATGGAGTCTTCTTCATTAAGGGTTGGAATGATGACACTCAAAGCCATTCCAAATGCTTGCAAGATGTGAAATGTCCTCCGGCCTGTCTATATCGCAAAGTGTGGAAAGCAGGGCATGGGAGATGCCATGGCGTTCACAGAGAAGAAGACTTTGAGAAAGGGTATCCTCTCTGCTCCAGGGAATGTCTTTAAAAAGGATGAAATGAAGGGTTTTCATGCCAAGGAGATAATAGCCGCCGTCTTGTGCAGGGCCGAAGACCACATCCTTTATGGAAAGTGCAATCAGGGCATTTTTTAGGATTTCAGCAGTGATGCCCGGGCAATCTGTTCCCAGGAGCAGCATCTTTTTGTATTTCATGGCAGCCATCTGCGCAAAGGCATTATACATGCGCATGCCTAAGTCCTCGCCATGCTGCAAAAACAGCCTCAATGGTTCATGGAGTAGGCATTGGTCAAGGCCGGATTCAATCCAGGTGCGAGTATATTCTTCACTTGCCCCGTGAAAGAACACTATGCAGTCAGCCATTCGTGCCTTCTGAAGCTGCATGGCCTGATTAAGGGCATGATAGGTCATTTTTGTGTGCAGATGACATGCCTTTTCTGCACCGATTCCTGCCGCCAGCCGAGTCTTGACTTGACCTGGACGAGGATATTTGGTGAACACAGCCACTGCATTGGAATTTGATGGGTTAAAGACCTTCATTTATGTACTTCCTTGAGTCTGCGGTGTTTGAGCCAGATAGGAATCAGGGACACGGCTATAATGAGCAGAATGCCTGCAACGAATGTCCAGGAGAATCTGCCTCTCAACACGTCCAGAAGAGAACTGGAAAAGACCACATAGGCGATACAGGCTGGCAGCATGCAAAAAAAGCTGGCGATCACATAATGCCAGAGGGGAATTGGAGTCAGGCCAAAGGCATAGTTCAGCAGATTAAATGGAAAAAGGGGAATGAGCCTTGTAAAGGCAACGGCCTTCCAACCGTGGTGTCGCACCTGTTCATGGAGATGTTTCCATTTCGGTCCTTTGAGTTTTGAGGCAACCCAGTTTCCCGCCAGATAGCGCGCAATCAAAAATGCCACAGTCGCTCCCATAGTGGCGCCTGTTATGCTGTAGAGCACGCCATAAAATGGTCCGAATAGTATGCCTCCTGCCAAAGTTATGGGCAGGCCCGGCAAAAACAGGGCAGGGGCTATGGAATATGTGAGTACGTACAGCAGAGGTGTATAACTTCCGGCATTTTGCATGGTTGCCAGCAGATTTTCTACAGTGAAATGCTCTGTGAGCTGAAAATGTCTGATACTCCACACAGCAACTATTAACAGCAAAAGCACTGATAGCCGTTTAAATAACGACAGATATTCAAAAGGCTCCAGTCTGGGTCGAGTGCGGGTCACCAAGGCATTGAGATTGTCTTTGAAGTGTTTTTTAAGGCGAAGACGATTTAGGTATGTAAAAGGAGGTTGGGATACGGTTGCCTTGTTACCGGTTTCTTTTTCATAGAGCAGGTCTAAAATGTGGCGGTTGTTAAGCCCTTTGGCGTTCAGACTGGCTGAGCAGCCTGCGCAATAGGTAAGTATCTCTTTGCCGGTCGCCTCTTTTTTTCGAATTTCCGCCCAATTTGTTACAAATTCTTCATTTAGAAAACCTACCGACCCCCCTTCGCCGCAACACACGGTCTTTTTTCGAGAGTGTTTCATCTCATCTATGAAAAGCCCCATGTCTGCACTGAGCCTGCGCACCGCCTCCTGCACGCCATTTTCCCAGCGCATGATACACGAATCATGTATGGTAACCGGCCTGTTTTCTCCTTTGGAAACGGGTTGTAGGACGCCTTGTAATAGTTCATAGACGGTCAATATCTTTAATCCATTGCCATAGGTACTAAAGACCTTAAAACAATTGGGGCAGGCTACAATGACTTGTCGAATACCATTTTTAGACAAAAAATCCGAAAGTTCTGAAAAATACTTCAAAAATCTTTCATGATTTCCAAGATCGTGTGAAGGCTTAGTGCAGCAGTCCAGAACAATGCCGAGATTGGGAATTAGGGCCTGTAGCTTGCTAAAGGTGTACTCGAGCTGAGCAGGCCTGGTGCCTGGCAGGCTGCATCCAGGAAAAAATACGGTATCACAACTCGAGGGCAGGGCGTAATATGTAAAAAACGGTGAAACGCCTCTGCGTTCATAGCTGCGAATCACATTATGTTCAGTAAAATTTACGCCTTTTTTATGGGCTATACGCCGTAGATTCAGCATTAACTCACCTGTCTTCAGCCCCTTGGGACAGACCGCCTGGCATAGGCCGCACAGGCTGCACTCAAAGGCCGTGGTTTCATCCAGCTTGTTTACAAGTATGTCCACCGCCATCTGTCTTGGGCTTTTAAATCCCTTGAGAAATGCACAATCCTTTTGGCAGAGGCCACATTCTACGCACTCCTTGGCTATTTTTTCTGCAAGCCTCTGTGATTCCATTCCTCAATGCCTCCTTCGAAGTTAACTGCCGTAGGACCCACAGCCAGAGTGTGAGCCAGCCATGCCCAGGCGGAACGAATGCCGCCAGTACAGTAATATACGGTGGGTTTGTCGAGTTTTATATCGTATTTGGCCATAAGTTCACGAAATTCAGTGGGCGTGACCATGCGGTGCTGTGTACCTGTATAAAAATGTTCCCATGGAATGTGTCTGGCGTTGGGGATGTGTCCCATCAACCATTCCATATGAGAACGTACATCTATGATATTTATGTTCTTTGCCGCCTTAAGTTCATGGACGGTAATATTTATTTTTTCGTTTTGATGGACTTTGTATTCTGGCTTAGAATCTCTGGTTTTCTTAAATGCGCCCTGTTCCATGGTGCCTTCTCTCGCTTTCCATGCCTGAATCCCTCCGTTCAACAACCTTATTTCTGCTTTATGCCCCAGCCAGGTAAACATCCAGCAGACCCAGGCCTCTCCTCCCCAGCTCTTGTCTGCGTCGCCATATACCACAATGGGTGTGTTTTCATCTATTCCCAATGTCTTTAGAGCCACCGCAAGGCGTTCCGGCGGCCATATTCGATATTTTATGCTATTGGCATCGGTTTCCGTGTAATCCTCCCATGAGAAGGGAATGGCGCCCGGAATGTGGCCTTTTTCATACTCGCCTCTGGGTCTGGCATCCAGAATGATATTGTATTTAATTGCATTCAGCTGTAATTCTGATATTTCCAGAAGCGAAACAGCATTTTCAGCATGAACAAAAGAGGAAATCGACATGCAGGTCAAGAGCAACGTAAGAATGCCCACATATATCGGATCTGTTATAAGCGCCATGATTTTTTCCATTCTCGTGTGTTACTCCTTTCTATTTATAAATTTTCTGCCACATTATTTTGAGTGCTTGATTATATACAGTGCAATAATCCTTATAGTTATACTGGCTCTTATATATTTTAGTGAGCGATATGGTGTTCAAATGCCTTTTTGGCTTATTGTTGGCATTGCCGCTATGCTTCGTATTGTCTTTGCTTTCAAATCACCTGAACTTTCCAATGATATTTACCGCTATCTCTGGGATGGAATCATATTCAATAACGGTATCAACCCCTATGCCTTTATTCCTATAAATATCTATAGGAAATTCCCAGAATATATTGAGTTATTTCATAAACTCGACCATAATAATTTTTTTACTATCTATCCGCCTGTCAGCCAATTATTCTTCAAAATTTCTACCTCTATCTCTCATAATGTGCTTTTTATGAAGATGTTTTTGGGCATTCTGGATAGCATTACCTGTATATTTATTTATCTTTTACTTAAAGCTATGAACAAATCTATCTCATTCAGCCTTCTGTATTTCTTTAATCCTTTGGCTATACTTGAAATAAGCGGTTCCGGGCATATAGATGGGTTAGGGGTATTTTTTCTGGCCTTCTCAGTGTTTTTGTTGAGTGAATACATCTTATCTCAAAATAAACAGTTGAATCATAAATTTTCAATTCAGAATATTTTTGTAATTTCAGCTCTTAGTGTATTATTTTCTTTTGCCGTGTTGACCAAGCTATTCCCGTTGGTGTTTCTGCCATTATTCATTTTTATACTGCCGATTCAGCTATTTTGGCTATTTTTTTTCATTTTTATACTCACAATTACTGGAATGATAGCTGTTTTCTCTCCAGATGTTCTGAATATGTTGAGAACCCTTGCCATCTATACAGCCAATTGGGAGTTTTCAAATATTATCTTCAAGCTATTGCATTTTGTTTTCAATTCATCCGTCATACCGCGAGTCCTTCTTTCAGCTTCTTTTATCTGCTGTTCGGCCTTTATTTACAGAAAATTTTCCCCATTGCTTTTGGGCTGTTCGCTTAACGCATTTATTACAGCCTGTTACTTTATTTCATTTGCCTTTCTTGTTTTTTCTCCAACGCTTCATCCTTGGTATGGATTATATATGATTTTCTTTTTGCCATTTGTCTCGCGCATAGAAGGCATTGTTTTTTCATTCAGCCTATTGCTCTCATATCGTGTCTTGTCTGTTTATATTTCAGATCGCATATGGTTTGACGATTGGTTTATGGCATTTTTTGTGCTGGCAGGCCCAATTGTGGCTCTATGTTTAAGTCTGGTGCGCAGAGGCATGTTGCCTATTTCGACTTCGAAGCCCATGTCTCAGAGTGAATAGAAAAATCCACATGAGAATTTTAACGCCCGCCAGCACCGTTCCTTTCAGTGTACCTGCTATCTTAGGCGTTCCACACCTTCTTTGTTTATAACTTACTGGAATTTCGATATATTTTATGCCAGCCTGTAATGCCTTCAGCTGCATTTCAATGGTCCATCCATAGTCCTTGTCCTGCATGTGCAAGGACATAAGTGCCTTGAGCTCGATGGCCCTGTAAGGCCCAAAGTCTGTAAATTGGGCATTCCAGAAAAGACGCAGAAGAAAAGTGGCCAACAGATTTCCGAAACGCTGTGCAAAGGTCATAGCACCAGGCTCTATATAACCCAGCATGCGGCTTCCAATCACCAACTTACAGCCGTTGTTCACTATGGGAATTATCAAAGACTCCATCTCTGTCGGGTCATCACTGCCGTCTCCCGACATAAATACCACGATGCCTTTTTCACAAAACGAGAGCGTCTGAATAGCCGCAAGACATGCCGCGCCATAACCGCTTCTTTGTGCATACGAGACCTGAGCGCCGAGATTCTTGGCGATTTTATCGGTGCCATCAGTGGAGCCGTTGTCAGCCACCACAACCTGATCCACAAATGTAGGCATGGCCCTGATGATTTTCGGTAGATTTTCCGCTTCATTCAGGGCAGGGATAATGACAGCGACGAAGTGGTTATTATACATAATTTAACTTTTGATTTATAATTATGAATGAAAATTGAGTCAAATCGAAAAAAACTATATTATTTTCTGATTCTATAGATTATGTCTATTTTACATGCAGCGTTTTGAATGCTTAATTCTCAGACATGAAATTTCAACTGGATACAATACTGTATGTGTTTTTTGTGTTGCACTTTTTCGCCATGGCCATGATGGGTGTCTATGGCCTCTATCGTTTTCGGCAGATACTGTTGTGGCGTAGTGCACGTCGGTTGACAACAAGATATTCCTGTGAAACATTAAAAAATTTTCATCACGTATTGGTACAGCTTCCCCTTTATAATGAGCGGTTCGTGGCATCCCGCATCATTCAAACAGTCTGTGCATTACAGTGGCCGAGAGATCGACTGGAGATTCAGGTGCTGGATGACTCCAATGATGAGACAAGGACAGTTGTGGACAATGAAGTAGCCTTTTGGCGAGCTCAAGGTATAAATATCTACACTATTTGCAGGCAAAGGCGTACTGGATTCAAGGCAGGGGCCCTGGCCCATGGAATGGAGGTCAGTAGTGCGCCGTTTATCGCTGTATTCGATGCGGATTTTGTGCCTTCGCCCGATTTTTTGATGCGCACCATGCCCTGTTTCCAGGACGAAAAGGTGGGATTTGTGCAGGCCCGATGGGGCTTTTTAAACGAACATGAGTCATGGTTTACGCGAGTACAGGCGGTGCTTTTAGCCGCTCATTTTGGTGTGGAGCAATTTTTGCGCTATCATAGAGGCCTGTTCATGAACTTTAACGGCACTGCTGGTATCTGGCGCAGGTCTGCCATCGAGTCTTCCGGAGGATGGAGTTCAGACACTGTTACAGAGGACCTGGAACTGAGCTTTCGAGCATATCTGAAGGGCTGGCAAGCGGTGTATCTGGATTCCCTTGAAGTGCCGTCAGAGCTTCCTGTAACGGTGCAGGCCTTGAAGAATCAGCAGAAGCGATGGGCCAAAGGCTCTATTCAGACAGCAAGAAAGCTGCTCGTTCCCATCTGGCGTTCTTCCTTTCGTCTGGAGCAAAAGATAGAGGCCACTATGCACCTTTTGGGGAATTGCGGTTGGATATTGGGGGCTGTTATCTTTCTCACACTTTACCCAGCCCTTGTTTTGCGCACGGAGATAGGTCCTTATCAGATGCTGCATCTGGAGATTCCGCTTTTTTTGTGCGCCACTGTGTTTTTGCTGTTATATTTTTATCTTCACGAACGATTGGGCCGCAAAAGGGGGCTTATCTCGATTCTGTGGGTATTTTTTTTGCTCCCTGCCTTTGGTATGGGGCTTGCGCCTTCTGTGACACTCGGTGTATTGGAAGGGCTCAAGGGGTTTGGTGGAGTATTTGTGCGCACTCCAAAACTGGGTGACATGCCTCTCAAGTCCATTTATATCTATTCCAATCTGCACATTTCAAGTTTTCTATTGCATCTTATTTTGTTTTGTTACGGTTGTCTGCCCATTGTCTTTGCCCTGCAACATGCCACATTTCTGGCCATTCCTTTTCTCTCCATCTTTCCTTTGGGTTTTCTCTTGATGCTTATTCTGGAGTGGAGGGATGCTCGCAATATGTTAAAATCAATAACTGAATGTCAATGCAGACACTCATGTTCGACCCTTTCATGACATATGATTTTACAAAAAACGTAATAGATATGTCACAAGGCGCCTGTTATATTTCATTTAAATTCCAAAAATTGTTACAGGGGTAATGCCATGGCCAAACAGCGTATCTGTGTCATAGAGGACGAAGAAGACATAGCTGAACTCATTCGATTTACTTTAGAGCAGGCCAGATTCGAGATTTTGGTGCTGCATAACGGGGCTCAGGCCATTGAAAAAATAAAGGCATTCAAGCCGGACCTGATTTTGCTGGACCTTATGTTGCCGGATGCAGACGGCCTGGACATTTGCAAATCCCTAAAAAAAGACACACAACTCTCCTCCATTCCAGTTATCATGCTGACAGCCAAGGGTATGGAGATGGACCGCATCGTGGGGTTTGAGCTGGGAGCGGATGATTACATAGTAAAGCCCTTCAGCACTCGAGAACTGGTATTGAGAATCAAGGCGATTTTATCACGTCTTTCTACAACCCCTGATACATCGCCGCCTGATGTCATTCAACAGGGTATCATTTTCATGGATGTCTCGCGTCATGTGGTGCAGGTGGATGGCAAGGACATAGAACTTACGGCAACGGAATTCAATCTGTTGTATGAATTTATGACCAATATCGGTCGAGTCAGAACGCGAGAGGTGCTTTTAGATCGAGTCTGGGGCTATTCCTTTGACGGCTACGCCCGCACCGTGGACACGCATATTCGCAGACTTCGCCAGAAATTAGGGCCTGCCATGGACTACATAGAAACCATACGAGGTGTGGGTTACCGTTTCAATGTTGCATGATGCCCTGTATCTTCTTATTATATGCCTGGCTACATTTCTCGGATACAGATTTGCACGGCACCGCTTTTCTGCAGAAATCTACCTGGCAGAACAGGTTACGCCCCTTCTAAACAGGCTTAAAGAGATTGCTGAGGCGTCCACAAGTGTGAACGCAGACGGGCATGAAATTCAAAGGTTTGACGCCTTTCTGCAGCAACTGGTCTTTCAGCGTGGTCTGTTCAAGGAGGTCCTGCAAACTATAAACGAGGGTGTCCTGATTCTGCAAAACGAATCCATCCTGTTTGTAAATCAGGCCGTTATGAAAATGCTGAACATATCAGGGGAACCTGAGCAATGGCTTAAAAGACCGTTTTTGGAATTTTGTCGGCATAGAGTTGTACAAAATGGACTTGTTACTTGGCAGAATTCAAAAGAAAAACAAATAGTTAAACTTGAATTGCAAGAAATGGTCCTGGATGTAGAGCTGTGTGGGATTGCAAATGATTCTCTTGCACTGCTTCTTTGGAGGGACGTCACACCCATCCATCAGGCTGAAGTGCAGGGCAAGGAACTTGTGGCAAATGTCGCTCATCAGCTCCGTACTCCTATTACCGTTATTCAAGGTTATGCAGAGACCCTGCTGGATAACAAGTCTTGCGATGCGACTATGCTCAAGCGTTTTCTCAAGGTAATTCTTCAAAATTCCAAGAGGTTATCCAGATTTATAGAAGACATTCTGACCATTGCCATGTTGGACAGCAAGGGGTTGACTCAAAAAGAGGAGATAAGTCTCGATGAGCTACTGAGGGACGTTTTGGAGATGGTGGATGAGGAGGCAGGGGCGAAGGGAGTGCAAGTTCAAGTGAAAAAAGAGTGGGATTATGACTTGCTGCTTTCTGCATCTTCACTACTGGAGCAGGCTGTGTTCAATGTGCTGCACAATGCAGTGAAATACACGAGCCCGAATTCCGTGGTCAAGGTTTTGGTCACAGCATCTAATAAGCAGGTCATGCTTAGCATAAGCGACCAGGGTCCGGGCATTCCAAAGGAGATGCAGCGACTTGTCTTTGAACGTTTTTTTCGCATGGCGGATGGTCCGGCCTCGCATACTCATGGAAGCGGTCTGGGGTTGGCCATAGCAAAAGAGGTGATAATTGCGCATGGCGGCAGTGTCTATGTAGAAAGCGCTGGAAACGGCGAAGGAAGCACATTTGTGATAAAATTACCCCTTGCGCATTCGCTTCATTAACTGCTTAAAAAATGCTGTCAAAATGCCGGGGCTTGGAAGAACCGGACAATTTAATAGCTCCTGACAAAGATTGTTGTAAAAAAGGCTTGCCTTTTATGAGCATATGCTTATAATTATGCAAGTCTCATCATTTCAGATTCAGGAGGTTTTTTATGAAAGTAGCTATTCCATCAAAGAATGGCAGAGTGGACGATCACTTCGGACACTGTGATTATTTTTCCATTTTCACTGTCAACGATTCCAAGGAAGTGGTGGCCGAAGAATCCCTTCAATCACCCCAGGGCTGCGGTTGCAAATCTGGTGTGGCGGTGGAGCTGGCCAAAAAAGGCGTAAAGGTCATGTTGGCAGGCAACATGGGCGCAGGCGCCAAAAACGTACTGGAAGGTAACGGTATTCAAGTGGTTCGAGGCTGCTCAGGAGACGTAAAGGCGGTGCTTACCTCATGGCTTGCAGGAAATCTTAAGGATTCCGACATATTGTGCAATCATCACGAGTGTCACTGATGATATGACATTTATCGAAGACCTTTTTGTCATTTCGAGCGAAGCGAGAAATCTTATCATCAACAGAAAGGTTTCTCGCCTGCTTCGCAGGCTCGACATGACAGAGGCACGCAAGAAATGTATGTCCTTTTTTCAGTTCATTTTTCAGTTCGCCTGTCCCTTTGGTTTATTCCTTGGGTTCGACCCCTTCTTCTATGATGCGCATGAAGGTCTGTAGGTGCCCGCGGATTTTATTGAGATTTTCTCGATAGATACGCACCAGATTTCTGTTTTCCTCTGAAATCTGTTCTGCCTTTTTTTCGGCCTCGTTCAAAATTCGGCTTGCTTCAAGCCTTGCCTTTTCCAAAAGAAGCTCAGCCTCCTTTTCCGCCTGTTTGTGCAGCTCGTCTGAGAGCTTTTGGGCTGCTGTGAGCACAGCCTTGAAATCCTCTTCCTTGGCCCTGTATTCTTCGAGTTTGGTGGAGCATTGGACTAACTGTGTCTTTAACGCATTTTTTTCCTTGATGGCTTGAGTCAGCTCTGCAGCCACCTCTTCCAAAAATGCGTTCACTTCATCTGGATCCACGCCTAACAGCTTGGTCTTGAATTCCTTTTCAAGTATGTCGTTGGGTGCGATGGCCATTGTATTTTTCTCCGTTACATGAGTCTGAAGGCTAAGTGTTTGAGAGTGGATACGAGAAAACTTTGCACAAACACTATGGCGAGAATGAGAAGCATCGGTGAAAAATCGATGCCGCTAAAATACAGAGGAATGATTCGCCTGATCCTGTAGAGTACAGGATCGGTTATGCTGTAAAGAAACCGCACTATGGGGTTGTATGGGTCTGGGCTGACCCATGAGATAATGGCGCGGGCTATGAGTATCCACATATAGAGGCTTAGGGCCAGGTCTAAAATGATGGCTACAGCATTTATGAAATGACCGATTATAAACATAATAATCTCCTGGTAATTTTAATCTTTGCCAAATGGGCAGACTGGATATCTGCACGTCTTACAGGACAGACACAGGCCTCCATGTCCCATGGCTGCGATCTCTCTGCGAGTTATACGTTCACCCACAAGAAGCCGCGGCAGAATCAGGTCGAACACCGTAATCTTGAAGAACATTCCGCATGCTGGGATACCAACAATGGGAATATCTTTCAGATAGCTTACTAAAAACATGGCGCCAGGCAGCACAGGCGAGCCATAACAGATATCCGTTGCCCCTGCCTTGGCGATGGCCACGCGAGTGACATCGTCAGGATCCACGGACATGCCGCCGGTGCAGATCACCAGTTCGGCGCCTCTTGAAACAGCAGTCTTAATCTCTTGTGTGATGATCTCTATGTCGTCTGGCGCAATAGTTTGGTATACTACATCTATTTCAAATTGCTGCATCTTTTCCGTCATTACAAGGCAGAAGGCGTCTTTTATGCGGCCTTCAAAGACCTCACGGCCTGTAACCACTATGGCCGCCCTTTTTATGCGCCAGGGCAGCACCTTTACCAGCCCCTTTGCCCCTTCGGCTATCTTTATTGCTTTATGCACGAGGTTTTTTTTGATGATTAGAGGAATAGCCCTGCCTGCCGCCACGGTCTTTTGCGGCAGAACCACCGTGTTGTCGTGCAAAGTGGCCAACATCACCTCGCCCAACATATTAAATTGAAAGAGCGCCTCCTGTTCCACCTTTAACAGTCCGGAAATACTGCTTTTGAAGCCCACCTTGCCTTCGGATGGTTCCCTGTCGTATATGATGTTTTCACCTGCTATGGCCTTTGCCATCAGCAGGGCAGCGTCGTTTTCATGATATTCGTCTTCTGTTAATTCAAGGACATATATTTGATTTTTACCTATACGTTTCAGATGTTCTATATCTTCGGGCCGAATCACATGGCCTTTTCGAAAGGCAGGCCCTTTTTTTTCACCTCGTACGATCTCGGTTATATCGTGAGGCAATATCATACCAACGGCTTCTTCTACTGGAACAGTCTTCACATTATCCCTCCAGAATTTGATAAAAACTGCCATTTAAGCAGTTTTTACAAAGAATCTTACCATCTATTTGCACATCTCTGCAATCCTGCACATATTCTCCACAGCGGCTGCAGGGTACGCGGCGTATGGGTCTTCCAGGCAAGTCGCATTGTGGCATGTTGACACGAACCTTCTGTACGGAAAACAGCTCTTCGTCCGTCATTCTTTTGTATGCCTCCAGTTGCCGTTGATATTTGTCTTTGATTTCAGGGCAGTATTTATCAGCTAGGTCTCGCGTTTTTTCTCTGGCCAAAATTCGGTAACCCATTCCATCGCTCGCTCGCACAAAGCTGGCTGCCATCTTGCCGAAGTCCAGAAATTTCAGGGAACGTTTGCCCAAAGTAGCGCCTGTGACAGACTGAATGGCATCTGTTGCACAACGGTCTATCTCCACATATACTAGAAAGTCTTTGCGCTGTCCGCCCTTTGGATCAGTGATGCCCAGTAGTTTCAGGCCCAGTATGGCCAGTCTGACTCCAAGCACCTGTCCTGCACACAGATGGCCATGCACGCGCACTGATTCCTGAAGCAATGAGTCAAAATCTAAGTCAAAATGAGTGGTATTGAGTTTCATACAGTCTCCTTTGTATTCCAACCCACTACCTGGCGTTTGGTTCGAGAAAATTCGATGCCAATCTGCACAATTTCAGTCTTACCATCCCTGTATTTGGCTGCATAGTCCTTGGAGATCAGCTGCTGTATGGCCTCGCCAGTGGGTGCTTTACCTTTTATCACCTTGAATTCAAAGAGATACATATGCCATGGCTCTACGCAATTCCAGACCGATCTGCATGGCAGAACTCGCATCAGGGAACCATACATTCAACAAAGAACGGTTGAGGGCACTTCGCACCTCTTTATTGGGCACCTGAAGGTAATATGCCATAAAATCACCCTCTATCACACGCTCTTTCAAGGTCAGATACTCTGTCTGCCAGAGCATGGCCTCTGGACGAATGTAGTCCACATCAAAGGCGGATAAAAGCTCATCGTCTGCAAAGGTATGCTCTAAGCTGGGCGTAAAGAAGTTGCGCTCTCTGAGCCAGTTCACCAAAAACGTAGGTGTTCCTGTCTCAAACCACCAGGAACGAAACTCACGTTTATCAAAGAGTAAAAGGATATCAAATGGATTATATACCCCCTCGCCAAGCTAGGAATAGCCGTTATACCACTGGCGAATCTCATCTCTGTTCAGGCCTTCCAATTCCGGGGCAAATACCGTATCGATGTCGTTATCCGTGTAACCGCAGATGGTGGCATATCGTGCATCCAATGTAATATCAGAAAGATTATTGAGCCCTGAAAAGATGCTCACCTTGCTGAACTTGGAGACACCTGTGAGAAATACGAAGCGCAGGTTGGCGTCCTGACACTTGAGCACAGAATAGAGGTTTCTCAAGCCCTCTCGCATGGAAAGGGCGATGTCTTTGTTTGTGAGATTGTCTAAAATGGGCTTGTCGTATTCATCCACCAGCACAACCACTCGCTCGCCGTATTTTTTAGCGGCGTTTTCAATAAGAGTGTCAAAACAACCAAGTATATCTCCATCGTCTTCATAGGAAACGCCCAGCAATGCCGCATTTTTCTTGAGCAGCTTTATGATGCGATTGTTCAACTGCTCGCGGCTTTCAAGCCTGCCTTCTGCAAAGCTGATGCGAATGACAGGGTGCTTTTTGCTCCAATTCCAGTTGTTTTCCAGATACAGGCCGGTAAACAGCCCTTTGTTGCCGGAAAACGCCTCGGCCAGAGTGTCTAAAAACAGGGACTTTCCAAACCTGCGAGGACGAGAGAGAAAGAAATACTTGCCGCTTTCGGCAAGCTTTGCTACCAGATGTGTCTTGTCCACATAATAATAGTCGTCTTCTCGTATGTGACTGAATGTCTGTATGCCGATGGGAAGTTTTCTGCGTTTCATGGCTGCACCTCTGAAATTGAAGTATAAATTTTATTATACACGCATCTTGGCACAAAAATAAGGCCGGACATTGCTGCATTATCTAAAAAAGCCTGCGTAAAACTTGACATACGCTTCAATTCTGCCTACGATAGCTAAAATTCAATCCTTTAGGAGGGGAATATTCATGTTTAAACGATTCTTCGCTCTTTCGGTTCTGACCGCGTGTTTTGCATGGCTTCTAACCGTCTCGGTTCAAGCTGCTGACACCATTAAAATCGGCTCGTTTCTGGCTGTTTCAGGCAATGCCTCCATATTGGGCGACCCTGAGCTCAAGACACTTCAGATGTACATTGAAGAGATCAATGCTCAAGGTGGAGTAAACGGCAAAAAGCTGGAGCTCATTCACTATGACTCCGCCGGCAAGTCCAAAGAGGCCAATGACTTCGTGAAAAAGCTCATCAAAAAGGACAATGTGGATATCATCTTGGGCGGCACCACATCCGGCGAGACTCTGGCTGTAATAGATGTAATAGAGCAGGAGCAGATACCATTCATCTCCTTTGCCGGCGCCATCGAGATCGTGGAGCCCGTTAAAAAATGGGTGTTCAAGACTCCGCACAGCGACAAAATGGCAGTGGCCAAGATATATGAAGACATGAAAAAACGCGGCATAAGCAAAGTGGCTGTAATCACGGGGAACAGCGGTTTCGATAAATCAGGACTCAAGCAGCTTCACGCCCTGGCCCCTTCATACAACATCACCATCGTAGCCGACGAAACCTACGACAATAACGACACAGACATGACCACACAGCTCACCAAGATTCGTAGCACCGATGCTCAGGCCATCATCAACTTCGGGCTTGGCAAGGCCCCAGCCATCGTGGCAAAAAACATCAAGCAGCTTGGCATCAAACTGCCCCTGTATGAATCTCACGGCGTAGCCACCAAGGATTTCCTGACGTTGGCGGGTGACGCTGCAGAAGGCATTCGTCTCCCTGCTGCAGCCCTGCTGGTGGCGGACAAACTGCCTGATTCAGACCCGCAGAAAAAGATTGTCACCGCATACAAGACCAAATACGAGGCCAAATACGGACCGGTCTCCACCTTTGGCGGCCATGCATACGATGGCCTGTTCATTGCAACAGAGGCCATGAAACGCGCTAAAGGCACGGATAAAACCAAGGTCAGGGATGAAATCGAAAATGCCAAAGGCTTCATCGGCACAGCAGGTGTTTTCAACATGTCACCCACGGATCACATGGGTCTTGACCTCTCGGCATTTAAGATGCTGGAGGTCAAGAACGGCAACTGGGAAATCGTAAACTGATCGACACTCCTTTAATATGCAGACTGGGGCGCCTTCTTCAGCGCCCCACTCCATACAACCAACCACTCTTCCGCACAAACAACGCATGTCACAGGCCGAGATACTTCAATTTCTCATAACCGGCATCACGGTGGGGTTTACCTATGCCCTGATCGCCATAGGTTTTTCCATCATTTACAACGCCTCCGATGTGGTGAACTTCGCTCAGGGTGAGTTCGTAATGATAGGCGCTCTATCCACAATCACTTTGCATTCCAAGGGGATTCCACTTTCGGTCGCTATTTTGGGAGGAGTGGCCGTCACAGCCCTTGCAGGCATAGCCCTGGAGAAACTGGCGGTGGAAAAGGCAAGGGGGGCCTCGGTCATAACCACAGCCATCATCACCATAGGCGCATCCATCTTCTTTCGAGGACTGGCCATGGTAATCTGGGGCAAGGACATCTATCAGATACCGCATTTCTCCAGCGAGACACCGCTTCACATTTTTGGTGCCACCGCACTGCCTCAGCACCTGTGGGTCATGGCAGGGGCTATCACTTTAATGGGAATCTTCTGGTATTTCTTCAATCACACACTGTTCGGCAAGGCCATGCGTGCCTGCTCGTACAACAAAACGGCTGCAAGCCTGGTGGGAATTCGTGTCAAGACCATTCTGGCCTCGGCATACGCCATCTCCGCCGCACTCGGTGCCATAAGCGGAGTGCTCATAGCCCCCATCTCCTACATGACCTATGATGCAGGTACCATGTTAGGGCTCAAAGGCTTTGCCGCCGCAATCCTGGGAGGCATGGGAAGCGCTTCAGGGGCAGTGCTTGGCGGGCTGTGCCTGGGGCTTCTGGAGGCCTTTTCAGCAGGCGTCATCTCATCCAGTTACAAGGATGCCGTCACCTTCATCGTGATTCTGCTGGTCTTGTTCTTCAAACCCAGCGGTATTCTGGGCAAAAAGGAGTCGGAGCGCGTATGAGACACAAGGAATTTTATGCCATGATGCTCATCGTGCTAAGTCTGCCCATTCTCTTTCGTCAAAACTACCTCGTAGAGGTAAATGGCACGACTATATTCTTCAACGCCGCTCTTGCCATAAGCCTGAACCTGCTGATGGGCTATGCAGGACAGATCTCTCTGGGACATGCCGCTTTCTTTGGAATCGGCGCCTATGCCACGGCCATTTTGACCACTCGCTACGGCCTTTCGCCCTACTTAGCCATACTGGCCGGCATTTTTTTAAACTTATGCCTCTCATATAGCCTTGCCAAGCCGCTTTTAAAACTGAAAGGCCACTATCTTGCCATGGCCACACTGGGAATGAGTATCATAGTACATATCTTTCTGGTACAGACAGGTAAGCTGACAGGCGGCCCTGACGGCATCTCCAACATTCCAAATCTGTCCATCTTCGGCATTGTTTTAAATACAGACCGCAAATGGTACTGGGCCGCGGCCATGCTGATGCTTGTAACCCTCAAGCTCTCACTGAACATTGCCGACTCCCGCATGGGCCGGGCATTCAGGGCACTGCACACCAGCGAGGTAGCCGCACAGATGATGCGCATCGACACAACCTCCGCCAAGACACAGGTCTTTGTGCTTTCGGCCGTCATCGCATCTCTGACAGGCAGCCTGTTCGCCCATCAGAAGGCCTTTGTAAGCCCTGACTCCTTTACATTTTTCTTTTCAATAGAGCTGGTGACCATGGTAGTGGTGGGCGGCCTGGGCTCCACATACGGTGCCCTGTTCGGCGCAGCCTTCATTACACTGCTTCCGGAACTGCTGTCTCAGATCGAAAACTACGAGGTGATGATCTTCGGCCTGATCCTCATGACCACCATGATGTTTTTCCCAAAGGGACTGTATGTCACTTTGGTGGAGGTCATTTCGTCTCACATGGGCGTAAAAAGGGCGCTGAATGCCTGGACCACCTCGAAAAGAAGGCCATGATGCTGAAGGTCAATGGGCTAACCCGCACATTCGGAGGACTTACAGCCATAGCCGATCTGAACTTTCAGACGCCTGAACGGGCCATATATTCCATCATAGGCCCCAACGGCGCCGGAAAGACCACTCTATTCAATCTGCTCACAGGCATTTATCGCCCAACTTGCGGCTCCATACAACTCATGGGTCAGGAGCTGGCCGGGCTTATGCCTCTTCAGATCGCCAGACTCGGAGTCAGCCGAACCTTTCAGAATCTTCAAATATTTGGTGGAATGACGGCCATAGAAAATGTGATAGTGGGCTGCCACGGCCATGGCAAATGCGGGTTACCGACCGCCTGTCTCGGGCTGCCTTCCATCAAAAGAGAAGAAAAATATCTTGAAAAGCTGGCTGCTAATGCCCTGGCATTCTGCGGTTTGTCAAACATTGCCGAACGACCTGTATCCGCACTGCCCTATGGCATTCTCAAAAAACTGGAGATTGCGCGGGCCATCGCCGCTCAGCCAAGGCTGCTGCTCATAGATGAACCAGCGGCAGGTCTGAACGACACTGAGACACGCGAAATGGCCGGCCTGATTCGCGCCATTCGAGAGACCGGCATCACGGTCTTGTTGGTGGAACACAACATGGGGCTCATCATGGACGTATCTGACCGCATTCTGGTGCTGAATTACGGCCAGAAACTGGCGGAAGGCACACCTCACGAGATACAGCGCAACAAGGCGGTTATAGACGCATATCTTGGGAATGAGTAATGAGCGTGTTCAGCGGTTCCAGGTGAATCAGCACAGAGACATGAGGCAACTTAACGCAAATCTCCTGCTCCACGAGCTCCATCAGGTCATGCCCCCTCTGAACTGTCCAATTCCCAGGCACCAGCAGATTGAAAGAGACGAACCGCCTGGCACCGGACCTGCGAGTGCGCAACTCACGATACTCCATGCCCTCTTGAACATACCTGTCGAGAATTTCGTACAGAACCTTCAGCTCTTCTTCAGACAGTGCGGTATCCATTAACCCCTTTACAGTCTCGCGCAGAATATGTACAGCCGTCCAGACAATCTGAGCAGCCACCACCAACGCCGCCGCAGGGTCGAGCCATAGCCAGCCGGTCACTTTCACCAGACCAACGCCCGCCAACACTCCAAGAGATGTCCAGACATCTGTGAGCAGGTGCTGCCCGTCGGCACGCAGAGTGATGGAGTCATGGACCTTGCCTGCCCGCAGCAGAATCAGAGCGGTCCCAAGGTTCAGAAAAGAGGCCAGCACAGAGACCAAAAGCCCTGCTCCCAGCCGTTCCAATTCTCTGGGGACCAGCAGGCGCTCCACGGCAGCCCATCCTATGAGCATGGCTGCAACAAGAATCAAAATGCCTTCGAGCCCTGCCGCAAAATACTCGGCCTTGTCGTGTCCATAGGCATGGTCTGCGTCCTCAGGCCTGGAGGCTACATGCAGCATCGCCAAGGCCATGACCGCTCCCACCAGATTTACCAGAGACTCCATGGCATCCGAGAGCAGACCCACAGAACCGGTCAGGGCCCATGCCGCTGTTTTGAGCAGAATGGTCAGCACCGCAACAACAATGGAGAGCCAAGCAAAACGGGTCAGTGAACCAGCGCCACGGCCTTGTATGAAATTTTGAGACATTACAATGTATCAGTTTGAAGAGGCGGCCTTGGGCGGAGGATATGTCTCCTGTACTCGAAAGGCGGTGGCCTTGACAAAGGCAACCTCTTTACCATCGGTATTGCGCAGAGAGATGAGATAGACCCCTGTATGTTTTCCTCGATGCCTCTCCTCAGCTATGGCCACAATGCGCTCACCAGGCATGACGGGCCGCATATAATTGACCGATACCTCCAACCCAACGGCCAGCCCACCGTGAGAATTTGCCGCCAGTGCAAAAGCCACATCCGCCAAAGAGAACAGGACCCCGCCGTGGCAGAAATCGGCTGCGTTCAAATACTCTGGCCTGACCACCATGGCCACCTCCGCATAGCCAAAATCCACTTTCAGTATCTCCATCCCGAAGAGGCCTATAAGCCTGTCATAGCGCTCTATGCGCTCTCTTACCTTCTGACATATATTATCGGTATCATACATTACAACCCCCTTATATGTTTTCTGGTTTAAACTAAAACGTCGTCACACTGCGCAATGTTACATGGTCCATAATAGAGTTTCCAATGGGCTATTATATCTCCAGTTTCAATCCGGTTCCCCTTGTTTCTATGTGCTGAGGCCTGCCATTCTGTTTGTTCTGCCTCCACTTCCACATGAATTTGCCTCGCAGCTCCTCAGGGGCAAAGGCGGCTATTTCCCTGCTCAATTGACTGACAAGCGAATACAGACTCGAATCCTTCAAAAAAGGATGCTGTGGCGGCAAGACAAAGGTCAAAATAAATACGAGGATACAGGCAAGAAGAAGGCCTTTGGCCAGACCGAACACACCGCCCAAGGCCATATCCAGCCACCCAAGTTTCAACATCTTAAAAAGGGAGTTAAGGGTGGTGCCCACCAGATACATGATCACATAGATGGTCAGAAAGATCAAAAAAAAGGCCATGGCCACGGCCAAAGTATCATTCTGCACCAGTGAGGTCAAAAAAGGCGCCACGAATACAGAGCCATAGGCCGCTGTCACAAACCCCAGTACAATGCCGAGAATGGAGGCCACTGCCCTGATCAAACCGGTCATCAAACCGCGCAGAACAAACCAGAACAATATGGCCGACAGCAGCACATCCAGGCCGTTGAAGCTCCAATGTATAAATGATTCGGTCATTTCAAGGCATCCTCCGCCCTATGTTCCGCCCTGTTCAGGGCATCTTCCAATCGTTTTTTCCAAAGCCCAAGGTCCTCACCCCTCACCGACTCAGGCACGGCAAACGGCTCTTCGTGGGCGATAACCACGCGAGCAAAGGGTAAAGGCACCTTGGTCCTGTCCCAGCTTCCAGCCCGCCAAAGAGGCCTTGCGGCCATTGCCACAGGCAGCAACCATGCCCCTGCGTCTCTGGCCAGAACAACTGGGCCATTTTGCACTCGGCGTGCCGGACCCCGTGAACCATCGGCCACTATACCAGCATTCAAGCCCTTTGTTTTCATGCAATGCACCATTTGTCTTATGGCTGCAAGACCGCCCTTTTGACGGGAGCCGCGCTCCACCTCATAACCACAGCGACTCAGCAGTCCGGCTATGATATCCCCGTCTCTGCTGGGACTGATTATGAAGACAGCCGGTTTCGGCACACGAAAACCCAAATACAACACATCCGAATGCCAACAGACAAACACAAACCGCCTTTCGAAACTCAACACGGCCTGCAGATCTTCCACATTCAATATCGTTGACCGCAGAGTTGCGAACCAGCCCTTCAGCAAACCGTACATCATGGCCTGAGAAAAAGTCAATTTGACATTACGACCATGTAATTGACTATTGTCTTGCGCACTCACAAGGGCTAAATTATTTTTGAGTTTCATATAATATGAGGTAACATAAACAGACCATGGCTTCAAGAAAATCCACCATAACCCGGCCCATGAATTTTGAAACGGCCTTCAAGGAACTGGAAAGCCGCGTGCAGAAACTGGAAGAAGAGAATCTTCCCTTGGAAGAAGCGCTCAAGGTCTTTGAAGAAGGCGTGGCACTGACTCGCTTTTGCAATCAGGCCCTGAATGCAGCAGAACAACGGCTTCAGGAACTCACGGCAGACCCTGCTGACGGCATCCCTGTACTCAAGGACATGGACCTGACTCAATTTCTGGAGAACTCCAACCAGTCATGACCGGCACGCACTTTTCACTGAAGACATATCTGGAAGGGCGAAAACGCCTGATAAACGCCTTTCTCGATGGACTAATTTCCCAGGACCACTCACCGGCTGCAAGGCTTTTTAAGGCCATGCACTACAGCCTCATGGCAGGCGGAAAGCGGCTACGGCCTATTCTGACACTGGCTGCCTTCGATGCCACCAATACAAAGGGGTTACCCTTGGAGACCGCCCTACCCTTTGCATGTGCACTGGAATGTATTCACACCTATTCCCTGATACACGATGACCTGCCCGCCATGGACAACGACGACCTGAGACGGTGGCAACCCACATGCCACAAAAAATTCGGCGAGGCCATCGCAATCCTGGCTGGAGACGGGCTCCTGACTCTGGCCTTTGAAATCTGTTCCTCCTTTGAAAAGGAACATGCCACTCCTGCTGAAGTAAGGCTCAAGGCCATACACATCATTGCCCAAGCCGCAGGCATGAACGGCATGGTGGCCGGCCAGACCGCCGATATGGAGCTGGAGGGCAGGAATATCTCCTCGCAAGAACTGACCTATATTCACGACAGAAAGACAGGCGCCCTGATTCGGGCATCCGTAGTACTGGGCGGAATACTGACAGAGGCAGGACCGCGGGACCTACAGGCACTGACAGATTACGGTACACATATAGGCCTTGCATTTCAGATTCGCGACGACATACTGAACATCGAGGGTGACGAAAAGACCATGGGCAAGGCCAGAGGCTCGGATGAACGCAAAAAAAAGGCCACATGGCCTGCGGTGCACGGCATGGAACAGGCAAAAGAAAAGATGAAAGAACTCTGTGAATGCGCCATTCAGGACATCAAAACATTAAACGAACGAGCTACACCACTTAAGGCCATAGCGGAATATGTAATGAAACGAGACCACTAACATGTATGAAATACTTTCGAACATAAAATCCCCTGACGATCTCAAGGGCCTGAACATCAAACAGATGACACTTCTGGCCCAAGACCTGCGCCGAAAAATCGTGGAAACAGTGGCTGAGACCGGCGGCCACCTGGCGCCGAATCTGGGCGTGGTGGAGCTCACCATAGCGCTTCACCATGTATTCGATGCACCATTTGATCGCATTATCTGGGACGTAGGGCATCAATCCTACAGCCACAAACTGCTCACAGGCCGCCTGGACAGGTTTCACACGCTGCGCCAATACGGCGGCATCAGCGGCTTTCCCAAACGGGCCGAAAGCCCCTACGACTGCCTGGACACAGGCCACTCCAGCACATCCATATCAGCAGGTCTGGGCATGGCCACCGCATTGCAATACAAAAAGGCGAAAAATCGCGTCATAGCTGTGATAGGCGACGGTTCCATGACCGCAGGCATGGCCTTCGAGGCCCTCAACAACGCGGGGCACCTCAAAAAGGACCTCATAGTCATACTAAACGACAACGAGATGTCCATCTCTCCCAATGTAGGCGCCCTTTCCTCCTTTCTCAGCAGAAAACTCACAGGTAAGTTCGCATCCCGCATAAAACGGGATATGGAGGGCTTTCTGAAACGCTCAGACATGGGAGAACAGATCTGGGGCCTGCTGAAGCGCAGCGAAGACTCCCTGAAGGCGCTGCTGACCCCAGGTATGCTTTTTGAGGCCCTTCAATTCGAATACATCGGCCCGCTTCCAGGCCATAACCTGGAAGTGCTCATAGAAACCCTCAAAAATGTCAAGGAAATCGATGGACCCGTACTGGTGCATGTGCTCACGAAAAAAGGCAAGGGCTACGGTCCGGCGGAAGAACATCCTGAAATATTTCACGGCATAGGGCCATTTGACATCGCCACCGGCAGACCAAAAACAAAAAATACGGCCACACCTCCCTCATACACGGAGATATTCGGCCAGACTCTGGTAAGGCTTACCAGAGACGACGATCGCATCATGGCCATCACAGCCGCCATGCCCAGCGGCACCGGGCTTTCTCTCTTCGCCAAGGAATTCCCTGACCGTTTCTTTGATGTGGGCATATCCGAACAGCATGCAGTAACATTTGCGGCAGGACTGGCACTGGAGGGCATGAGGCCGGTAGTGGCCATCTACTCCACATTTCTGCAGCGGGCATACGACCAGATCATTCACGATGTCTGCCTCTCCAATCTGCCTGTCATATTTGCCATAGATCGAGGCGGACTTGTGGGAGACGACGGCCCGACACACCATGGAGTCTTTGACATCTCATTTCTTCGTATCGTTCCAAACCTCACTGTCATGACTCCAAAGGACGAAAACGAACTGCAATCCATGCTCTACACCGCGCTTCAACACAACGGCCCCACCGCCATTCGCTATGCGCGAGGCGCCGGCATCGGAGTCAGCCTGGACTGGCGCTGCACTCATATAACACATGGAACCTGGGAGCAGATTCGACACGGATCAGACCTGCACATTCTGGCCACAGGGCCGCTGTCACACACAGCCTTGCAGGCAGCGGACATCCTCATAAAACATGGTGTCTCCGCCTCTGTCATAAACGCACGGTACATAAAACCCATGGACACTCAAATGTTGCGAAACCTCGCTCAACAACAGCCCCTGTTTCTGACAGTGGAAGAAAACGCCCTGATGGGCGGCTTTGGTTCAGCGGTTCTGGAGGCACTGCACGAAATGAACATAACGGCGAAAGTGAAACGGCTCGGCATTCCAGACCGATTCATCGAGCATGGAAGCCCCGCAAAACTCAGAGAGCTCATAGGCCTTGACTGTGATTCCATAGTGCAGACCAGCCTTCAAATGGTGACTCCATGAACAGCGCTGAGTGGCAGACCGGCCTGAAACACCTGAAGACCCCTTACTGGCCCCTTACAAAACTCTGCATCCTTCTCTACCTGACCAGCCCATATCAGACATGGGAAAAACTCCTTCAGGCATTGCCGCAGGAATTTAGCGTGGACAACACGGTCTATGAAGCGCCAGCCTCAAAACTCGCTCACTTACGCCTAAACACTCAGTGGCTGGAACTGCTAAAAAATGCAGGAAACAGCAAGGAACTTCCAACGATTCTAAACGAAAGCAATGAGATTTTGGATATGTTCTCAACCGTGTTGTGCCTGCTCAAACAACAGGTCCTGCAAACGGAACTGGAAACAGTCAATTCCCTGTTCTGTTCTTCCATGAAATGCTCCCTGTGCTGCGAAGGACCAAAATTCAATGCGGTTCAGGAATTCTTCGAAATTCCACTTCTGCCCAAAGAACTTTTGCTTTTTGCATTAAATACCATCGAAACCCCATTTCAAGGCGGTTTTGACCCTTATTCAGCCGATACATTTCAAATAGACGGAAAACCCTTCTATACTCTGCCGCCTGCCATCTATCACTGGAGGCATGGCTACAGCCTGATTCTTCCCAAAGGCGCTACATGCCCTCATCTCACGCAGATGCGCTGTAATATCTATGAAAAACGCCCCGATGTCTGTAGAAGGCCGCAAATCTTCGCCTATGTGATGGAGCAACTGCCTGACAAACCCCATATCGCCATGGAACGAAACACGCTGCTTGCCGTCACCGACTGTCCATACGTGCGCCTGCTGGAAAACGAACTGGAGCGATATACCGTGCTGAACGAGGTCACTCTGATGCTCAAACCCAACAAGGCCTGAAAACTATGACTAGCGCAGTACATCCCTACTACGACGCAGATTATATCTTCAACTTGCTACGTACGCATAAGCTGCTCACACATGAACAGATCATGCAATTGACTCCACGCACAGTGGTCGCCAAAAGAAGAGGGCAGGACCTGGTTCAATGGCTGAGCGGACTGCATTTAAACAAGGCCAACGGCAAAGGCATTCTCGAAGAGACCGATATGCTGAGCCTGATCGCTCAGGACAAGGGCTGGCCCTTCATGAGACTCGATCCCTTGAAACTGGAGATGGATACGGTCACTCGGCTGCTGCCTGCCTCTTTTGCACGAAAACGACTGGTCTTACCCATAAAAGTTCAAGACGATCTCTTGACCTTGGCCTGTTACAACCCCCTGGACAAAGAACTCAAGGGCGATATGGAACGGGTCTTTCACGGTGAAATACATCTGATAACAGTGCCCAAGGCCGACATCGACTACATTATTCGAGATTTCTTTGACTTCAAACGCTCCATTCTGGCCGCCGAGACAGCACTCCATGACCCAAACGCCGTGGATATCTCCAATCTGGAGCAATACATCTCCATTGCATCGCCAGAGACAGCTGCATCAGACAAACACATTCAGAAGGCGGTGGATCACCTGCTGCAGTATGCCCTGGAACAGCGGGCCAGCGACATACACATAGAACCCAAACGAAACGAGACCTGGATTCGCCTGCGCATAGACGGCATGCTGCACACTGTCTATCGTCTGCCTCGCACAGTGCATGAGGCCATCTCCACTCGCGTAAAGGCTATATCCCGCCTGGACATAGCTGAGAAACGCAGACCCCAGGACGGCAGGCTCAAGATCGCATGGAAGGACCAGGAGGCGGAGGTCCGTGTCTCTACAGTACCGGTGGCCTTTGGTGAAAAGGTGGTTTTGAGGCTGCAAAGCGCCGATATACTCTTCAAGGACCTGACGGAACTGGGGTTTTCGGAACATGACCTTCAGAGCTATCAAAAAATTCTGCAGCACACGCACGGCATCGTACTCATGACAGGCCCTACTGGAAGCGGCAAATCCACCACGCTCTACTCCACTCTCAGATATCTGAGCACACCTGCCGTCAACATCGTGAGCATTGAGGACCCTGTGGAGATGATTCACGAGGAATTCAACCAGATAGCCGTTCAACCCCACATAGATGTGACCTTTTCCAGTATCCTGCGAAATATACTGCGACAGGACCCAGATATAATCATGGTGGGCGAAATTCGTGACCTGGAGACCGCCCGCTATGCCATTCAGGCAGCCCTTACAGGCCATTTGGTGTTTTCCACTCTGCACACCAATGATGCAGCAGGTGCCATCACAAGGCTCAAAGACCTGGGGCTGGAGAGTTATCTCATCTCATCCACCCTGATCGGCGTGGTAGGCCAGCGCCTGGTGCGCATGATCTGCCCAGCCTGTAAGACCGAAGTCACTGTCACACCTCAGGACCTGGCGCAGTTAGGTTATTTGAACGAATATCCTCAACACACCAACAACAAGATCACCATCACTTGCGGCAAAGGCTGTACAAAATGCCGCAATACCGGCTTTTGGGGCAGAATAGGCATCTATGAAATATTGACTGTTACTGATGCCGTAAAGACGCTCATTCATAACAATGCCAGCGAACAGGCCATCTATACACAGGCTATCAAAGATGGTATGACATCTATGCAGCATGACGGCCTGCGAAAGGTCCTGAAACACATCACCACACCCGAAGAGGTGCTGAGAGTCATCAGTCTCTGATTCACACACTCCACCAACCGGCACCTGTATCATTCCATCTCATCGATATTGCTAAAAATGTAGGGACAACCCTTGCGGTTACCATGCCAAAAGAAATGCCTGCCCTTTTTATAAAACGACGTTTTTGTCGAAAAAACAAGACAATTGTCGAACAGCTCTAACATCCCAATCTTCAACTCATTGTTTTTATTTGTTTTTTTATCTTGGCACGTTTTTGGCTTTATAAAAAATAACAAAAATAAATCAATAGGAGGACCTCTTATGAAAAATGGTATTCATGTTATCTTCGGCGGTATTGCAGTAGGCCTGATGACTATGGCCTTCAACGCCCATGCGACCATGGCACCCTATGTCCCGAACACAGGAAGCGGCACCACTCAACAGGTCACAACCATGGATCAGACCACAAACATGTGGCAGCAGAACAGCGGCATGGGGGCCATGCACAACTTTCGCGGGGCAAATGGCCCCCAAAATTACCCGGCATTCTCCGTGGATACCTCACAAGACCCGTTTGTGAATCGCGATACCTTTCGCCAGGTTACAGGCGGTATGAACTTTGTGGATGAAAACGGCGACGGCATCTGCGACATCGTACAGGATACTCCGCTGTATCACTCCTTCGGTGTAGCCTTTGTGGATGAAAACGGCGACGGCATCTGCGACATATTTCAGACACGAGAGATATATCAGGCCCTGCATCTGAATAACTTCGTGGATGTGGACGGTGACGGCATCTGCGACAACTACGAGTTGATTCCAAGATAATGCTAGATATCTGTTCAACTACTTGACAAGAGACAACAAAAAAGGGCGGTTATCCGCCCTGTTGTATTTCAGACGCTGATTCATCATTCATCAATATGGATGGAACTCCCTTACGCGATATTTGCCGTCCTCTCTGAAATCAGGCGCATAGTCCTTTTGAAAATCCGCATATTGGGCTGTAAAACGCCCCATAAACTGATTGACCAGAGGATAGCCGGCCTTCATCCAAGCCACCATGCCGCCATCCACTGCCCAAAGGTTCTTATAGCCGTACTGCCTCAAAAAATGGGCGACATAATACGCTCTATGGCTTGTACGGCAGAGCAGATAGATATTTGCGTTAGTGTCCTTGATCTTGCCCGGAATGGTATAGACATGGCCTGCATGTATATGATCCGCACCTTCGATATGAAAGGCATTAAATTCAGGATGAGTGCGCAGGTCCAACAGATAGGTATTGGGCATCTTGCCGGCCAGGACATCCTCCCAGACCTTTTTGAACTGCTCGACGCTTATGATGTGATCCTTGGAGAACTCCGCCTTGAGCTGAGCGAACACGGCCTTTTCAGCAGCCACCGGATCGTCAGCAACAACCGGCACGGCGCTGTCGGCTGACCATACAGACAAGGCAGTACTCACCATGCCGAACATGCAGGCAACGGATAACACCGCGACAAACTGTTTTTTCAGATTTTTCCGCATAAAAAACCTCCCACGATTGAAGTTTGTATATAAATGACCATAACGCATCGCTGCTTTTTTGCAAGCGATTTTTTAATTTCTCATTCTATGTCCATTTGTCGATTTTATATGGAACATTTTGGAATTTGACTTAAAATGCGGCCATGTGGCGTAAACTCAGGACCCTTACATTACAGGGGCATTCCATATATCGCATCACGGCCCTCATCATTCTGGCACTCTTTTCGGCCTTGACCGTACTGAGCGCAATCAGCACACACCGCATCTCGCGAGAGGCCTCTCGTAATCTGCTGGAAAAGAGTGCCCTGGGTATAGCCGTAAACGTGGGCATCACTTTAGAAAAATTAGGAGTGGAACCCGATGTGCTCAAACAATTCCTGCAAGAAGCCAAAAATGAAGAGATCGCCTTTCTCGCCTTCTATGATGAAGACGGCACCACCATACTGCATTCCAACGAAAAATTACGAGGCCGCAAAATAGCCGACGACAACATAGAAAAAGTGGTGGAGCGCAAACAGCCGCTGTATTATTACACGCCCATGGCAACAGGAGAGATGGTCTTTGTGCTGGATTTTCCGGTCAGCATAACAGATACGGTTTATAAAAAGGCCGCCATCTCCAATCTGGATACAGAGAAAACAGAGAATAACCCATCGGCACAAATAGAAACTCGCGAAAGAACTGCTGTGCTGAGAATAGCCATTCATCCCTATGAAGCGGAAAATATAACACGCAGGGCCAATATGCAGCTCATACTCATGTCCTTTTCGCTGCTCACGCTCTGGGCCCTTACACTCATCTTTTTTTTGGAATGGAAACGCAACGAAAATCTGACAGCCAGGCTTCAACAGCAGGAAAAGATGGCGTTTCTGGGAGAAATGGCGGCCACACTGGCCCACGAGATTCGAAACCCCCTGGGCAGCATAAAGGGCTTTGCTCAACTCCATCTCATGGAGAATATTCCACAGGAAATGCGGGATGACCTGGAAATCATAGTCAGAGAGGCGCAGCGCCTGGAACAGCTTACATGGGACCTGCTCACCTATGCCAGACCTGCACACACCGGCCTACACCACATGACTCCGGCGGCCTTCTGCGAAGAACTCACAAAAAAAATGGCCATCTCCAGACCACACAGGCATTGTATCTGCCTGTGCGAAGGCCCAGAAATCCTCTTTGACTGGGCCAAACTTACACAGATCGCAACCAATCTGCTGAACAACGCATGTGATGCAGTGGCGGACCAGGAAAATCCAGAGGTGCGGCTGTCGATCGTAGTGCATGATGACCTCCTGCAATTGAAGGTTACCGACAACGGTCCAGGCATTCCAACGGACATGCAGGAGCGCGTATTTGAACCATTTGTCACCACAAAGACACGAGGCACAGGACTGGGGCTTGCCATCGTAAAACGCCTTGTGGAGGACATGAACGGCAGCATCGTCTTTCGCAATCACGAGACTGGAGGACTTGATGTCACTGTACAACTACCGCTTCCGGAACAGGCTCCTGTACACGAAAAGGATGGGACTCAGTGAGCAAAGGGGTTAAATCCACGTTTGTCTGTCAAAGCTGTGGCTATGTGGCGCCCAAATGGTTCGGTCAGTGCCCAGGCTGCGAGGCATGGCACACCATGGTTGAAGAGCAATCACAGCCCACAGCGACCCTGTCTTTCATCGGCCAAAAGAATGAACATGCCGTCAAACTCTCGGACATTCAATGTGATTTAAACGGCCACAGAATCAGCACGCACAGTCTGGAGATGGACCGCGTGCTGGGCGGCGGCCTGGTGCAGGGCGAAGTAACGCTCATAGGCGGAGAACCAGGTATCGGCAAATCCACACTGCTGTTACAGATCCTGTGCAACCTGGCGGCCAGCGATGTCTCCTGTCTATATGTGAGCGGCGAGGAATCCATGTCGCAGATAAAGGCCAGGGCAGAACGCCTGCACACCGACCAAAAGGGCTCAAAACTAAACGCCGAACCATGGCTGCTCTCCGCCACACGCCTTGAACACATACAGGAGGAGGCCGAAGGCATTAAACCCCAGGTTATGGTCATCGACTCGGTACAGACATTGATCTGCTCGGATATCTCTTCTGCTCCGGGCAGTGTGGCCCAGGTGCGTGAGGCCACATTCCGCATGGTGCAGTTCGCCAAAGCCCTTGGAATATCGTTGTTTCTGGTGGGGCATGTCACCAAAGACGGCACCATTGCAGGGCCTCGATTGCTGGAGCATCTAGTAGACACAGTACTCTATTTCGAGGGCGACAGGGGCCAATCGTTTCGTATTCTGCGCACAGTAAAAAACCGTTACGGCCCCACACATGAAATCGGCGTATTTAAAATGACATCAAGGGGGCTCCAGGATGTGGACAACCCCTCTCACTTCTTTTTAAGTGAACGCAAGCCACATGTCTTCGGCTCAGTCATAACACCCTGTCTCGAAGGCACAAGACCCATTCTGGTGGAGATACAGGCCCTGGTAACTCGCTCCTATCTGGTAAACCCCAGGCGTACCTCCACAGGTTTTGACAGCAACCGCCTGGCCATGTTGCTTGCCGTGTGCGAGAAGTATCTGAACCTGCGGCTCTACGACCAAGATGTCTTCATAAATGTGGCAGGCGGTTTTCGCATCACCGAGACAGCGGCAGACCTGGGAGTGGTCATGGCCATTCTCTCCAGTTTCAAGGCCATACCCCTGGCTTTGAATTGCGTCATCTTCGGAGAGATGGGGCTTACAGGCGAAATACGACCGGTAGGCCAATGGGAGATCCGCATGAACGAGGCGGTGCGCATGGGCTTCAAGACCTGCATCATGCCCTTCAATCCACACATCAAGACCAAGGCCACAACCCATGCAATCTTCGTAAGACGCATTGAAGAGGCGGTTAAGGCCTGCCTGCCCGCTTCCTGAATTTTCAGTATTAACGGCTTGTTTGTTTCTTTTAGACGGTGGATTTGGGCTGTTTATTGTAATTGACCCATGAGTCGTCTCCGTTTGAAATCGTATTCTCTGACATTAACTAACATCGCTGGAGGTCCCCATGGCTCAAATTACTGCACGCTTGCCGAATAAGCTAATCACTTCCCTTGATCTGGCTGCAGACCGTTTGCGGCGCTCACGGGCGAGGTAGTGCGCCAGGCAATCGAATACTATCTCGACGATTTTGAGGATATTTTGCATACCACTGAAACCCTGCAAGATCCTTCGGATACTGTACTGGATTGGGAGAAGGTAATCTGTCATTTCGAGCGTAGCGAAAAATCTTAAGATTTCTCACCCCGCCCTTCGGGCACTCACTCCACCGGAGGGGAATTTATTACTCCTTCGAAATAACACTCATTTTTACAAAGTTAAAGCCAGTCAAAAAACTCCATTTATGCAATTTCAGGCCTCGGCATTCTGCCGACGCTCCCCGCACACCTCTCTTATGGTTACAGCTTTGTAAGATCTTTAACAAACACGCAACTCCATTAAATACACATTTACTCATTGTCATATTATGATGCCTTATAAAAGGCATACGTCTTCAAAAATCCATGATAAGGGGGGGGAAATACGTTTTTGTCGTTTTTTATTTCATACACTAACGAAAGGAGGAAGGCATGAAGGTCTATTTAACCGCAGGTGTAATCTTAGTGGCCATTACCGGATTGGTCGTGCTGATGACCGTTCCGAGAATCATGGCCAAGACCAGTGAGCCGGTTTATTGCGCATCCTGCCATGTGATGGAGGCGGAGTACACGGCCTGGGGCAAGGCAGGCGCACACAGTCGCAAATGGTGCGTGGAATGCCATCTGCCCCATTCTAACCAGGCGGCTTATTATGTCTGGAAGTCTTTGGACGGCATGAAGGACATGTATATATTTCATTCAGGCAGAGTGCCGGACGAGATTCATGCGTCCGAACACGCCAGGGAGGTATTGCAGTCCAACTGTATCCGCTGCCATTCAGAGGCGGTGGCGCACATTCAAACGGATCGGCAGTGCTGGAGCTGTCACAAGCGTATCACTCATCGCTATTCCGGCATGAGGGATACTATTTAATCGTTTTTATGAAAGGAGATGAAGAGATGAAAAAATGGCAGACGGTTTTGATGGTTGGAACAGGGCTTTTGGCCGGTGTGCTCATGGCCGCATGTAGTGACCCCCCCAAAATAGAGGCGGTAAGGCCGGTCAAGATCGCAGACAACGAGATTGATCCAGAGGCATGGGGCAAGGCCTTTCCCATAGAATACGAACTCTGGAAAAAGACGCAGGAACCCACACCTACCGGCAAAAGCAAGTGGAAAAAGGGCTGGGATACGGACAAAATCGTCTATGATAAGCTCTCAGAATACCCATTCATGGCCCTGCTCTTCAAGGGCTGGGGCTTTGGCATAGAATACAACGAACCCCGCGGACACTGGTATATGATTACGGATCAATTGGAAATAGACCAATCCAGAGTTAAAGCAGGAGGATCTTGTCTAACCTGCAAAAGCCCATATGCGCCTGTATTGGAGAAGGAGCTGGGCAAAGACTATTATGCCAAATCCTATAAAGAAGTATGGTCGAAGATCCCTGAAAAGCATCGAGAACTGGGGGCAGCCTGCATAGATTGTCACGACAACAAAGACATGTCTCTGCACATCTCTCGTGGTTTTACGCTCACTAAAGCCCTTCAGGATATGGGAACCGATCCAAAAAACGTTACACACACTCAAATGCGCAGCCTGGTGTGTGCCCAGTGTCATGTGACTTACATCATGAATAAAGACAAAGACATGAAGACAGAGGGCGTATTCTTTCCATGGCATGGCAGCAAAATGAACAATATCTCCATTGAGAACATCATCAAGGTCATGAAGAGCAATCCGGCCTATCTGGAATGGAAACAGGCTGTAACCGGCTTCAAGGTGGCATACATACGCCATCCTGAATTTGAACTCTACTCCAATAACAGCGTGCACTGGAACGCCGGCGTCTCCTGCCCTGACTGCCACATGCCTTACACCAAGGTGGGGACCGCCAAGGTCTCGGATCACCGCATCATGAGCCCCCTCAAAAACGACCTCAAGGGCTGTGTACAGTGTCATGCCGAAAGCCCCGAATGGCTGCGTCAGCAGGTGTTTGAGATACAGGATCGCACCGCTTCTCTGATCATTCGTGCAGGTTATCAGAGCGCCACTGTGGCCAAACTCTTTGAGATGGCCAATAAGGCCAAAGAGGAAGGCAAAAACATAGACCAAGCCGCCTATGACAAGGCCAAGGACCTTTACCTGGAGGCCTTCTACCGCACCATCTTCTTGGGGGCAGAGAACTCACTGGGCTTCCATAACCCAACTGAGGCCATGCGCGTGGCAGGGGATGCCACCACATTCGGCTTCAAGGCAGAGGTCCTTTTAAGGGATGCAATGGCCAAGGCAGGAATAGCTGTACCAGAAAAGATCGACCTGGAACTGCCCAAGTACCTGAACAATCGCGGAGACAAGAAGCTGAACTTCAGGCCGGAACAGGAGCTGAAGGATCCATTCGGCACACAAGACAGGCTGTAAATCACTGGGCTGAATTTTGAAAGGGCGGCATAAAACCCGCCCTTCCCATTCTAATTTGAAACAAAAATGTCATTGCGAAGGAGAACAGGCGTCTCGCCTGTCACACAACGACAACGAGTGTCATTTCGAATGAAGCGCAGCGACTACATGTCATTTCGAAGAAGTAATAAATTCCCCTCCGGTGGAGTGAGTGCCCAAAGGGCGGGGTAGTATGAGAAATCTTAAGATCCCTCGCTTCGCTCGGAATGACAGTATGTTGCTCGAAATGACAGCTGCACCACCAGTAGGACAGGCGTCTCGCCTGTGACACTGTCGGAATGACAGCCTGTCGCTCGGAATAATAGTGAACCAGTTATTTCTCATACACAATTCATCGAGAGGTGGTTATGCATATTTCAAACAAAAAACAAGACATATTTCTGGCTATTTGCCTATTAATCGGCCTGTCGGTCTTCGCCTTTGCAGCAGAGGCCAAAAAACAGACTGTCACAACGATAGGCACACATCCAAAGGTTACCGAGCAAGACAAACTCATGCCATGTCATGATTGCCACAAGACAGCCACTCCCAAAATATATCAGGAATGGTTCGAGTCTGTGCATGGCATAGGAAATGTCAAGTGTTATCAATGTCATGACACATTTGAAAACATGCAACGAGTACCTGATGTAAGCCGTTGTGCAGTGTGTCATGCCGAGGCGTTCGGTCATTCTGAAAACAAACCCTGTTGGGAGTGTCATAAAACACACCGGTTTCAGGTATCGAAATAGAGGAGGTGAGAATAATGCTTACTCGTAGAGAATTTATAAAGAAAAGTGCCGCTGTTACAGCCGCTTCTTTCGTAGGTATAAATCTGCCGTTTCAATTGGACAAGGCCTTTGCAGAAACCGAGGCCGACAAATGGGTCAGAGGCACCTGCCGCCTGTGCGGAACCGGCTGCCGCGTAGATTTGGGGCTAAAAAACGGAAAACCAGTGGTGATTCGAGGAGTGGCAGACTCCCGCACAAATTTAGGCTATCTATGTATGAAGGGCATGCTTTTCTATAAGGTGATGGGACACCCTGACCGCCTCAAAAAGCCCCTGTATCGAGCCAAAAAGACGGAAAAATTTAAAGAGATATCCTGGGATCAGGCCTTGGAGATAGCGGCCAAGGAATTTGCAAAGACGGTCAGGACCAGCGGCAATGACTCTGTGGCATATTACGGTTCCGGCCAGGCGCAGACCGAAGAGACATATCTCTTTCAGAAGGTCTTTCGCGCGGGACTTCGCACCAACAACGTAGATGGAAATCCAAGGCTCTGCATGGCCAGTGCAGCAGCCGGCTATATGACATCATTCGGCGCAGATGAACCCATAGGCGGCTACGCCAACATAGAAAAGGCCAGGTGTTTCTTTATCATCGGAAGCAACATGGCCGAGGCGCATCCGGTTATTTTTCGCAGAGTGATGCGCCGCAAGCTGGACAATCCCAAAGAGGTCACAGTCATAAACGTGGATCCTCGCATATCTCCCACCTCCCGCATAGCCGACATACACGTTCAATTCAAACCAGGTACTGACCTAGCCCTGCTGAATGCCATAGCTTATGTAATAATCGAAGAAAAGCTCTATGATGAAAAATTTTTGAAGGATTATGCAGCATTTAAAAAACAGGGCGAAAAAGGCCCTGAAAACGTGGACTTTGAGGCATACAAGGCATTTTTAGCGGATTATACGCCGGAAAAAGCATCCAAGATATGCGGCAGAAACGTCACACCTGATCTGATTCGCAAGGTGGCTCGCGCCTTTGCTCAATCGGGCGCAACGGTCAGCATGTGGACTATGGGACTTAATCAACGCCTACATGGCGTCTGGGCCAACAATATGGTGCACAACCTGCATATTCTGACCGGCCTGCTCTGTAAACCCGGGGCCGACAGCCTGTCTCTTACAGGCCAGCCCAATGCATGCGGAGGAGTGCGCGAGGCAGGCGGCCTCTGCCATATTCTGCCCGGACACAGACCGGTGGACAACGATGCAGCACGAGCAAAGGTTGAGGAGCTGTGGGGTGTGCCTGCTGGCCGTATTCCTCCAAAACCAGGGCTACACACAATGGCCATGTTTCAAGCTATAAATGAAGGCAAAATAAAGGCCATCTGGATCAACTGCACCAGTCCTGCTCAGAGCCTGCCCAATGTGGATCTATACAGAAAAGGCATGGCCAGAGAAGATGTATTTGTCATGGTCTCTGACATCTTCCCCACTCGAACCACGGAACTGGCCAATCTTGTGCTACCGGCCGCATTTCACTTTGAAAAGACAGGGGTCTATGGCTGTACAGAACGCAGAAGCCAGCTCACACCCAAGGCGGTGAATCCGCCGGGTGAGGCAAAACCTGAGGTATGGATGGTGCGCGAGTGGGCCTTGCGATTGGCGAAAAAGCTGAACGATTCGATCATTGCCAAATGTGTGGAACCATTTGTGGGACTCAACGAAGACTATGACCTGCCCAAGGCCATCTGGACGGAATACAGCCAAAAGATCACCGCCAATCAGGATAACGACCTGCGTGGGGCCACCTATGAAGTGCTTGCCAAGATGCCTGATGGAGTGCAGTGGCCTGCACCTACAGAGGAATTCGCCCTAAAGGGCGGCACTGTGATGAAGTTCGTGCGCAGAGTGGATCCCATGGCGGACAAAGAGGCCAAGGACGACAGGCCGTATCAATTCTACGGCAGACCTGATGGCAAACTGTATGTGTGGTTGCGGCCATACAAACCTGCTGCCGAGGAGCCCAGTGCTGAATACCCCATGTATCTATCCACAGGCCGCATCATCGATCACTGGCATACCTCCAGTATGACAGGCCGCATCCCTGAACTCATGCGCGCCAATCCCTATGCCTTTGTGGAGATCAATCCCAAGGATGCTCAAAAGATGGGTATCGCCCCCAATGACATGGTGGAAGTAGAGTCACTCAGGGGCAGGTGTCTGCTGCCTGCAAAGGTATATGAAGGCCCTGTCGAGGGCATGGTCTTTGTCTATTGGCACGATATGTTCGAAAAGCGCATGATCAACAAGGTCACAAAAGACGCCTTTGATGCCATCTCCAAGGAACCGGAATTCAAAATATGTGCCTGTCGCATAAAACGTGTATCCGGCCCACAAGCATTGAAGCCTTTTGTAGTGACCATGTAGAGGCGCTCGAAATATCATTGCGAGCCAAAGGCGAAACTAGCTATTTCAAAACAAGATTCCTCGCTACGCTCGGAATGACAACAGCACCACCGGTAGAACAGGCGTCTCGCCTGTAACACTGGTGAAATGACAGTATGTTGATTGAAATGACAGCAAAAATTTTTAACGAAAGGAACACAGCGACTGCTTGTCATTGCGAAGGAGGACAGGCGTCTCGCCTGTACACAACGACAACGAGTGTCATTTCGAAGGAGTAATAAATTCCCCTCCGGTGGAGTGAGTGCCCGAAGGGCGGGGTAGTGTGAGAAATCTTAAGATTCCTCGCTTCGCTCGGAATGACAGGGTGTTATTGAAATGACAACGTGTTGCTTGAAATTACAACGCTACGCTCAGAATACTCAAAAAATATAGACAGCAGGGGGCGGACTTGGTCTTACTCGCCTCCTGCACAACAAGACAGTGTCATTTCGAGGGAACGCAAACTGCTGCGAAATGACAGAGTTGAATCTGAAATGACAAGGAGAGAATATCATGCCCATAGCCGGTTTTGTAATAGAAATAGAGCCGAGTTGCCTAAACCAGGCCAAACAGACCATCTCAACACTTAAAGGCATAGAGATATACGGCTGTAACAAAGACAACATCATAGCAGTGGTGGACTCTGTCACATCCAAGGAGGTGGAGCAAATACAACAGGATATTCAACGGCAGCCTGGAGTACTTTCCGTAAACCTCACCTACCTGAACGTGGAGGACGAGATCTGTTCATGAAGATCTCCAGAAGATATTTTTTAAATGCAGGGCTGGCCATTACAGGCTGTCTTTTATTGACTCCGCAACAGGCCGCAGCCGCCTCTCTTTTTCGCTCGCCTGTTGCCACCAACATGCTGCGGCCTCCAGGTGCCGTAAAGGAAGACAGCTTCGCGGGAAAATGCATTCGCTGCGGCAGATGTGTTGAGGTCTGCCCATATTGCTCCATTCGTCCCTTGGGCCTCAAATATGGGGTCTATGCCGGAACTCCCATGGTCTTTGTAGCAGAGATTCCGTGTTACCTCTGCATGAAGTGTGTGGAGGTCTGCCCAACAGGCACTCTGTTGCCCATAGCCAAGGATGAGACTCGAATGGGTCTTGCGGTCATAGACCGAATGCGCTGCGTCACATGGAACGGTGAATCCCTGTGTCATACCTGTTATAACGTTTGTCCATACAAGGAACAGGCCATTTACCTCGACGAATTGAGGCCTGTGATAAACGAAAAGGCCTGCACAGGCTGCGGCATCTGCACCCATGGCTGTCCCATAAGCATTGAAGAAGGCCGTAAGGCAATAAACATAGAGCCCATCTACAGTGGAGCCAAATCGTGAAGAACGAAGCTGATAGACAACCTGACAACTTGCTTGCCGGCGGCACACTGCGACACAAGCTGTTTTGGAACAGAAGCCGCCTTTGTGTGCAGATACTGGCCTTTTCTCTCATTCTCATAAATCCATTTCTGAATTATTACCTACACATCAATTTTGTGCAGGGCTGGTATCAATCTCTGGGAATAGGCAGGCTCTGGTTTGTATCGCCGCTGGAAGGACTGGAGAGCATTTTGGTCTCAAAGGTATTCTATCTGCCACTTATTATCGGAATGCTATTACCAGTGATACTGGCTCTTCTGCTGGGCAGAGTCTTTTGCAGTTGGATCTGCCCCATAAATTTCCTTTCAGGCATTGTGGACAGGCTGGCGGCTGTTTTTGCCAGGGCAGGGAAAAAGGACGTCTGGTTGCTGCCGCGTTATGTACTGTGGTTTGTGCTTTTGCTGGAGATAGTCCTGGCCATGGTGATGGGCGCGCCACTTTTCGTGTTCATGTCTCCACCTGGACTGGTAGGAAGGGAGCTGATGCTTCTGGTCTTCTTTCACACTGTGGCCGTTGAAGGGCTTATCATTCTCATCGTGCTCACGCTTAATCTTATAACACGTAGATTTTATTGCAGATATCTGTGCCCATTAGGAGGACTTCTGGCCATTTTGGGTGCCAAAAGACGGCTTCAGGTGCAACAGGATAAAACGGCATGCACGAAATGCAGGCAGTGCGACAGGGCATGTCCTTTGGGCCTTGAGCCCTCAACGGGTGAGAGTGCCTCTATATATTGCTGGAACTGCGGCGACTGCGTAGACGCGTGCAGATTCAATGCCCTGCACTTCACATGGAAGCAGCAAAGATCCCTCACTACGCTCGGAATGACAACACTACCCAAGGAATAACAACACGATGTGAGGACTGACAGAAGAAATTTTTAACGAAAGAAACGCAGCAACTGCTTGTCATTTCGAAGGAGTGCAACGACTACATGTCATTTCGAAGGAGTGCAACGACTGAGAAATCTTAAGACTCCTCGCTATGTTCGGAATGACAACACTACGTGAGGAATCTTCTTCCAACTGGCTGTTGACCAAGGCTTAAAAAAACAGAGGGCTATTGCTTGACTTCAAAAAGTGGGCAGTCACTGCAAAGAGGCCTCGTTTTCTTGCAATAGTGCTTCCCCAGCGCCACCCATAACGCATGGAATTCATTGTATAATTGCACATCGAACGGCAGATTGTCCATAAACATGGAACGCACATCCTCGTATGCAGCGTCTTCGAATATCAAACCATGACGTAAAAGTGCCCTCATGGTGTAGGCATCCACCACAAAGGTGGGAAGCCTGCCTCCGTAAAGCAGAATACTGTCCGCTGTCTCGGGCCCAATTCCACTAATGGACAATAGACGCCATCTGAGTTCTTCAAGTGTTGTCTGAAACATGGCATCGAGATCACCCCGAAAGTCCTGAATCAAAAAATTTATAAATGCCCTCAGCCGCTTTACCTTGATATTGTAATAACCGGCAGGACGAATCAGCTGGGCAAGAGCAGACTCATGCATGGAAAACATGGCGTAAGGACTCAAGACATTTGCAGCCTTCAGATTGTCTATGGCCTTTTTGACATTTTGCCAACTGGTATTTTGCGTAAGGATAGCGCCTATACAGACTTCAAACGGCGTCTCTCCCGGCCACCAGTCCTGGGGCCCGAAGTGATAAAAGAGCCGTTCATATATTTCCGTGAGCCTCTGTCGCATCAATCTCCCTTTACGAAGAATACATAGGCATTGAGAGCGATTACAACCACGCATACGCCCACAAAGCCGGCTATATCAGAAAGCGTAAGGGGCTGGCTCATGTCGGGCCGCATGTAATAGACACCAAACCACAGAATGAGCAGACTAACCAGCACACTTGCAGTGCGAAACATACGAAAGAACAAAAAAACAAGACAGGCCAATACGAAAAGAATGCTCCAGAAAAAGGGAATACCCCATAGTGTCTGTATCAAAACTGCCTTGGGTTCCAGACCATGGAGCTGCTCCATCACATTCTCTGTTTTCAGGGCATTCAGCACTTGCGCTCCATCCATAAACACCTCCTGACTTTCATTTATATTGCAGAAATGCTATTCTTGATTCCATGCCATACAATCAGATAATAAATCTAATGCTGGCCCTGGTCATCATCATCGGTGCCCCTGTGAAACCGCTTGAAGAAGACTATGCTGCCTTTCAGCTCGATATACATCAGACACTAGGCATGGTAGGTCTTGTCTTTGCTGCATGGTGCCTCATCATCCACATAATTACACGCCAAACAATCAGAAGATATCACCCTTTTGCCCTCATGGAAAGGCTGCAATGGGTTAGCCTGCTATTTCTTGGCATCAACCTCTATCTACTGGAGCTGAAGGCATGTCTGTTTCAGTTCCAATGGATACAACGAGTACCAAGTATAGGGGATCTGGCAGGACTGCTGCTTTACATGCTTTATATAGTTTCCCTTTGGTATATAGCAGTCAGAAACATGCAGTCCACTGCGACCTTACAATCACCCATCTCCTTTATGGCGACACGGCTCAGAATATTACTCCCTGCCATTCTGCCGTATATGATTCTCACCGTTCTCGAAGCCATTCTTCAAATACTCCCTGTACCCGGCATACAGGCATTTCTGGCAACTACCGCTGCATCGTTTATCTTTTTACTCGCCTTTCTTGGAATGGCCTTCACGCTTATACCGTGGTTCATTCAATATAGCTGGGGCTGCATTCCAATCAACAAAATATATCTCAAAGATGTCATTGAAGCGATTCTACAACGATTCAAAGTAAGATTCAGTAACATATTGATATGGCCGCAATCCGATGACAGAAACTGTACTGCTGCAGTAGTAGGTATTATATCAAAATTCCGCTATCTGCTCATCACACCCTGTTTGTTGAAATATCTTTCCACAGCCGAATTGGAGGCTGTTATCGCCCATGAAATCGCTCATATCAGATACAGGCATATGTTGTGGTATATCATATTCATGCTGGGCTACAGCTTGATTTTGTTCAATCTATCCGATCCACTGATAGCATGGATCTTCAGCCACAAAGACCTGGCCCAAACAGCGTTTTGGCTAAATGCGGAACACCCGAAAATGTCCAGCATTCTGATAGTCCTACCGTTCATGCTCTTTATTGTAGGATATTTTCGTTTTTTTATGGGCTATTTCATGAGAAATTTTGAAAGAGAAGCGGATAGCGCCATATTTGAAATACATGGAGCCCCATGGCACCTGATAAATGCATTGGAAAAGATTGGCATTCTTGCAGGAAACATACGCAATCAACCCAGTTGGCATCACTACAGCATTACGGAACGCACTCAATTTCTACAAGATGTAGCCCACTCACCGAATATACTGAACCAATTCAAGAAAAAACTCAAATTTTACAAGATGCTGATGCTGGTTACTCTGGGATTGCTTGCATTGTCTCCGCAATGGATGCCCATAAGCATCTGGCAGGAAAACACCAAGATCAATCTAATGGAGATCTATCTCGAAAAAATATTACACAAAGAACAGGAACGACCTGAAATATATATTATTGTCAGTCAGATATTCTTTGAACGCGGAAACAGAACAAAGGCACTGGAGCTTTTGAAACAAGCCCTGAAATTAAATCCAAATCAACCCGACGCACTGAACAACTGGGCATGGATTACAGCAACGAATACGAATGCAACATATACAGAGCTTGAAAAGGCCCTTAAGTATGCTCAAAAGGCATTCCAGCTACGCCCCAGCGCTCCGGTCTCAGACACACTCGCCAAGTGTTATTGCCGGCTGGGACAAGGCCATGAGGCCAGGGCGTATGCACAAAAGGCCCTTGAACTCGCTGCTTCAGCTGAAAAGACGTATTATGAAAAGCAGTTGGGTAAAATGGAGGAATGCCAGAAAATCAACTCAGCTCCGCTCCGGTAGTGGTCATGACCAACTTACAGTGCTTGATACCTTTCAGGGCAGTCAATTTGTTGGTAAGTTCAAAAAGTGTAGCAGGAGTACCCTTAACTACAGCGGCTTCAAGACAATTGTGATGATCGAGATGTATGTGCTGAGCCGCCAAGACATGTTGACTGTAATCGTGCTGAATATTTACGATTTCATCCAACAATTCACGTTTATGGTGGTCATAGACATAAGTGATGGTTCCAGCTACTTCCTTATCGGCCGACATCTCCCAGTCCTGTTGCACCAGACGGTCTCTGATAAGGTCTCGAATGGCCTCAGATCTGTTGGTATATTGCCTGGCCTCGATGTATAGATCGAACTTATTCAACAGATCGGACGGCAGCGAGACGCCTATTCTTGTGATGTTGCTTTCAGACATGTTTATCCCCTCACATCCCGTTACAAAACTCCATTAGAACTCCCTGCGCAACACACACTCTGTCATTAGGCATGAAGTCGCAGGCCATACATGAGTCGTAATTCTAGCCAAGTCAAATTTTATAGATTCTGCGACACAGCTTCGCTGTGTACAATTTGTAAAGGCAGACCTGTATGTCTGACCTAACCCACCATCTAAATAACGCACCACAGTTTGTCATTCCTTCGCCTGTCATTGCAAGGGACATTTCATGAATAAGCGCTGTCATCCCAAGCAACATACTGTAGTTCAGCGCATAACCCTGTCATTCCGTAGCCCTGTCATGTCCCAAGCATAGCCCTACCGGTGGTGCAATTGTCATTCCGAGCATAACCATGTCATTTCTGTCATTCCGAGCGAAGCACTTTACCTGTCATTCCGAGCGAAGCACTTTACCTGTCATTCCGAGCGAAGCACTTTACCTGTCATTCCGAGCGAAGCGAGGAATCTTAAGATTTCTCACACCACCCCGCCCTTCGGGCACTCACTCCACCGGAGGGGAATTTATTACTCCTTCGAAATGACATGTAGTCACTGCCATTCTGCACTGTTTAGCCGTGATTGCCTCGTTGTCGCTGCTCTTCATTCGAAATTACAGGCTCAGGGCAGGCCCCGCAATCTCACACAACACTTCACTCGTGAGTGATGGTTTGTTATGAACAAACATAGCCTCTTTCACTGAATTTTCAGTATCAACAGGTTGCTTGTTTCTTTTGGGCGGTAGATTTGGGTGTGCCCTATTTGTGGCATTTTCCACAGACTGTTATAGATTGATGATCTCCGGCCGCAGCAAAATAATCAACTCACGTTTGTTGGTGAATTCCTTGGTGTGTTTAAAGGCATAACCTATGAGAGGCAACTTCTCGAGTAAGGGTACGCCATTGTCGTCATTGCCTTCTTTTTTGTCTATCAGGCCGCCGACAATCAGAAATTCACCGTTTTTGACGCGTGCCATGGTGGTCAGCTCACGAATGGCCACTCGAGGCAGCCCCACGCTGGCAAGGCTTCCTGTGGAACTGGTAAAGTCCTTATATTCTATGGGCTCCTGCAATTCCGTGGTGATAGGCGTGATGTGCAGCAATACCTCGTCCTCACCCTGAATGCTGGCCATTACGCTGAGACCTATGCCTGAAAGGATATTGGCTGTTTTGATGTCGTAGGTGATGGTTACCGAACCAGCACTGCTGGTCTCGTTTACCTTTACCTCATCTATATATTTTACCGTATTCCCCACGGTGATCATAGCGGGCTGGCCGTTCAACAGAGAGAGTTTGGGATTGGAAAGAACACGCACGTTACCGTAATTATTCAAAAAATCCAACAAAAGCGTAAACCGGGGACGATCCAGACTCAAACTCGCCAGAAACTGATTGGCGCCATGGGGATAGAACATGCCGTTATTGCCGAAATTGGCCTTTATATTAAAACCTTCACTCTTGGCATTGTTCAAAAACTGCGTCCAGTCCACACCTCTTTCCGATCCTGTATTGAGAGTGACCTCCAGTATCTTGGCCTCTATCACCACCTGACGGGACATCTCGGTCTTCAGCATCTTTACATAGGCATCCACCTGATCCAAAAGAGACTTGGGCGCGGTAACCGTAATGATACCTAGCGGCCTGTCGATGGTATAAAAAAAGCCCTCACGATCTCCCTGTTGACCGGCATTGTCCTTAGCGTTTTCTTGGGGCTTTTTTGAGGCATCCTTTTCCACTGTTTTGCTGACCGATGCACCACCCACCATCTTTGTAGCGGATCTTTGAATTGCAGTATCTATACAGGCAGCTCGTTTATCTTTATCCTCATCCTTTGGATATTTTTGAATACATTCATCCTCTATGGCGGCAATCTCTGGAGCAGAAAGACCAGGAGCCGATTGACCTACCTGTATGCTCTGAACTCTAAGGATTTTGTCCAGATTTTTTTCTATGGATGCCCAAAGATCTATGCCATCCGCCTTGTGCTCCAATGCCACCAAGCCGCTGGTTTTACCCACTGTAGCCGTGCTCAAGGCAGAACCTGTTGAACTATCCCTGCCTCCCAGCATATCTCCACCGGTTGCAGTTTTGTAACTGGCTGAGATAAAAGGCATGGACAGATAGAACTTGCGAGTCTCCTTGTATCGCACAATTATGGTATTGCCCTGCAACTCAAAACCATAATCCAGTTGACGCAGTATATTACTCAACGCGGACCAGTAGTCATCATCGGCGTTTACATGCACATCCACCATATATGTCTGGTTCACATCACTATTCCAGCTCACATTTAGACCTTTCAGATCAGCCATCTTCTTGACGGCCTCGTTCAAAGGCACCTTGCCTTTTGTGGTATGTATATCTGCACCGACCTTCATTCTGGGCAGTCTGTTTGCATCCACCTGAATGGCCATATCGGAAACTGCATAGGATGGACGCCATTCGATACTCGGCTTATACGGCGCACCCTGTGTCAAGCTGGCAGGGTTTGAAGCATTATCACCCTTGCTCTGCATTCCCTGAAAAAGGCCTTCCTGCATTTGCACCTTTTCCCGTGGCCCTTCTTCTGTCTTCGATGCAGACCTTTGGAATGCACAACCTACCAGCAAAAAGACACTTAAAATCAGCACGACAACAGACTCGCTGCACAATCTTTGTATGGACATTCTCCTCGCCTCCTGATTCACGTTTTTCACCTATCTATTGCGGCCCATTTCCTGCAATCTCTGTTCAGCCGCACGTAACATCTCCGCTGGCACACCTTTGCCTGCGTTTAGAATCGCCCTGTATTCCGCTGCCGCCTGTTCCTTATTATTGAGGGCCTCCAGACACATGGCCCTAAGCAGCATGACCTCAGGCGAAAGGGTGAAATTGGTTTCGATCCTGTTTGTCACTCTCATGGCATCCCTGTAAGCGCCGGACGAAAAAAGAAAAACGGCATAATTGTAAAGGGTCTGCAGTGATACATTCTCGGCATTCATGGCCCGCTCGAAATAGATACGGGCCTCCTCGGCCTTTCCCATTCTGGCCATGGCCACCGCAGCCAAGGTGGCGGAATCTCCGTCTCGAGGCATTATGCGTAAGGCCTTTTTGGCGTAATTCAAGGCCATTATCTCATCTCCACCTCTGCCCAGGGCCAATACGGCTATCTTTTTGGAAAGGTAGGTATTTTCCGGCCACAATTCAGATGCCTGTACGTATAACTCTCTGGCCTGCCCCAAATCCCCTCTTTCCTCCAAAGCCACCCCTTTTTCCATCACTTCCTGGGCCTTCATGATGTTCTCAAGAGGAGACTGAATCATATCTTGTGTGTCTATGACGAGCTCGGCCTCTTGGGGTGATTCAATCTTTTTCTGCGAGAACTCCAGAGACTTGTCAACCATCTCCAGTTTACCCATATCTCCTGTTTCCTCTTTGGCCCAATCCACTTTTTTATCCCGAGGATATATAAGGATAGTATTTTCTCTCTCCACGCTGTCCAGATCTTTGAGATTCTTGATGACCTCAAGTATGAAGGGCCACGGCACCTCTTGAAGCGCCAGTGTCAATGTGCCGTTTACCTTTTCGTCCACAACGATGTTTTTATGGCTGACCTGCCCAAGCAATCTGAAGACATTGTGCAGATCGACCTTATAGAAATCCACACTGATACGCTCTGCATCCTTGGCCGTCACCTTGGCCTTGGGTGCATCCATAGTACTCGATGCCGCATTTGCCACATCCGTAGCACTTGACGCCGCTTCTTTTACAACACCCACCGGCTCCAACCCTGTGACGACTCCGCCGGGCTGAACAGAAGTTATATCCTTGACCATATTTTGAACATCGGCACGCTCGGTTGCCTTTGCCGATTCGGCGGCCCATGATTCGGCTCCTCCCCAAAAAACAGTAGGACACAAAAAACACGCTGTTATCCATCCAAACCACACACGATGCCTCATTATTTACCCTCCGAATGCAGAAAAAGAACTCGTTCCACGGATATATTCCTGCCTCGCACGTCCTGACCCTCTTCCCTGATGACGACGCGATCATCCCTGATATCGGCTACTACACCTTTTTTATATCCTATTTTAGTCCCAAGCCATAATGGATAACCCACGCCTGACGCATCTTGGACCATGGCCATATAATTTTTGTCGGCCCGCTTGACTACGGCGACCAATGTCAATTGCCCCACATCCATGCACTCCAATACAGTGGCACAGGATACCGGGCCGGATGGCGTCTGTGACTGTTGAACCGCACTTTTTATAAAGGGCTGAAAGATATCATATTTGCCTTTCGACACATATTTGTATTGAATCGGCTCCAGAAGAGACTGCAATCTCTCCTGCATTCGGCTGATTTTTTCAGATATCTGGCCAACCGAAGGCTGCTGTGCTACAGAAGCAGAAACCGACGTCGTCTGTTCACCCTCACAGGCGGCAATCAACAACCACATCAAAAGGAGACAGATCGCAATGTGAATACATTTCATGGGCATTCCATGTTCATGCATGAAAATCTTTCGCACGGTCTTTAACAAGGTCATAAGCACAGTCCTACTATTCCCCATGCTATTTCTTACCTGCCTTTTTTTTGTCTTCCTCAGCCTGCTTGGCCTTTTCAGCCTTTATCTCCGCTTCAGTAAGAAAACGATACGTCATGGCATTACATTTGGCATTGATTTGCCAGAGACCTACGGACTCAGATACCCCTTCGGAATTGGAAGAACCGATGCCGCGGTCATTTCCACTTGCATCACCAGCCTGACCTTCAGTTGTCTGGCTGAAAATCTCCTGAACCTTTTGAGCACCATCCATCTGAATATCGGCTATACGCACTATGCGGTTCATATGCGCTATGCGATCCATCAACGATAAAATGTTAAGAAAACCACCCTGCAACTCTATAGTAATAGGAATGGTGGCATAAAAAACGGCTTTTTGCTCCTGTTCAGGCTTTACTTTCAGCACCATTACACGTGATTCATTACCCAAAGTAGCCAGTTCGGATAGCATTGATGGAATATCCTGTGTCTCTGGAAGCAATCTGATAGCTACCCCCAGAATCTCGTTGGCGGTCTTATTTTCTTCCTGTAAAACAGGAATGAGCTGGGCACGTTTTTCAAGGAAAGCGACCTCTTCTTGCATTTTAGCAATAGCCTTTTCTTTTTCCTGCAATTCTTCGATGGCCGGCCATGCAAACAGCACAGAAAAAAGTAGAATCGGCAAGGCCAGACTCACACCAAAAATGGCCGTCTTCTGCCACAGAGGCATGGCATAGAGGGTTTGAAATAGATTGGCCGGTATCTTTATTTTATTGAGTTGAAAGGCAATGTTCATGTCTTTTCGCCCTGTTTAACCTTATCACCAGCGCCTGAAGGCTGTTTTAATGGGTTGTTTACATCTTTTTGAGCCGGCTTCAGCTCATTGGGAACCTCGATATTCACTGCAATTTCAAAGTTCATAAGCTCTTGAACATCAGTATTCTGCTTCGGACCTCTGTTTTTGACCTCGTGTTCATCGTATGGTCTCTTAGCGATGCTGGTCAAAGTGACTGTCTTGAAGAGTTTGAACGACTCCAAACGGCTCATAAAAAATGCAACGGTATGATTGTCCAGCGCAAAACCTGTCAGGACCAAACGATTCCCTTTTAAATCCACCTTGGATATCCACATGCGCTCTCCTGGAATCACGCTGGATATGTAATCCAATATCTCGAGAGTGAGGGTTCTTCCTCTCTGCAACTCCTCGATGGTAGCAAACTTGTTGTCTATCTCTTTAGATTTGGCTTGCAGATCTTTAATGGTCTTTTCCACATAATCAAGTTGTTTTTTACGTTCTTCCAGTTTGGCATAAGCCTCACGGGCAGCAGACACCTTGGCCTGCAAGGTTATGCCCACCGCCAAACACCCCACGACAACAAGCACCAAAGAGAGAAAAAATATGGATATCTGCTGCCTCAAAATCTCTTTTTTACGCCATTCCCTGACTGGCAATAGATTTATGCGTATCATTATTTTTGCACCGTCCTCAAGGCCAATCCCAACGCCACAGCGAATTGAGGGCCAATGGCTTGCACATAGCGGGGATTGATGCTTTTGTCCAGAGAGAAACCTTCAAAAGGATTTAAAAGCGCGGTTTCAACGCCGATAACTGCGGAGATCTTCTGATGCAAACCATACAACATAGCAGCGCCACCAATCAGGAAGATCTTTTGCAAAACCTGACTGGACAGGGTGTTGGCCTGATAGAACTCCAATGCCTTCTTAATCTCTTCCACCCATACCTGGCAGACATCCAGACAGACCAGCGATATCTCGCCGGCAAGACCGGAGTCGGTTGTGCCGAGGAGCTTAATGCGTTCGGCATCTTCGAAACTCATGCCGGTGGCTTCCGCTATGGCCTCTGTCAACTGATTGCCACCTATGGCCATGTCACGCATAAAAACGAGCTCACCATCGGCCGTTATCACCACATTGGCTTTACTTGCACCCATATCTATGATGCCCACGACATCCGTTGCATTCGATTTACCGGCAACAGTCGCCTCCAGGGCATTGTTCAATGCAAAGGTGTCAATATCTATAACAGAAGGCGTAAAACCAATATCCTGAATGAGATTGGCATACAGATTGACGATGTCTTTCTTGGCGACCGCCAGCAAAATATCTGTTGTCTTGTCTGAACCGCCGTGTTTAAGCATATGAAAATCCATAAAGACATCTTGAATATCAAAGGGGATATAATTCTCCGCCTCCATGGCCAGGTTGTCTTCTATTTCCTGCTCTGTCTTGTAAGCAAGTGTGATTTTTTTGACAAGAACCGAATAACCCGAGATGGATAATGTGACTTTTTTATTTTTGGGCTGGAGATTGGTCAGTAATGATGATAGAATATCGCGCAATGTATCGTATTCTTTGATGGAACCCTCGGAGACTACCCCAGCCGGCACACGAGCCATACCTATTCTGCGAAGGGTTAAGTCATGAGACTGATTACCTGGAGTTCTGGCCGAAGTTCCGGACAACTCCACCATCTTTACAGAATAAGAGCCTATATCCAAGCCGATGGTCGGCTGTTCCGTCCATTGCATGCCACCAAAGAGTTTTTTTATCATGTCGTTAGATTTATAAAGTCCTTGAGTATAAATTTGGCATCAGTTAAAAGTTGTTTTATTTATGTTTTATGACTACGTTATATTTATAACTTGTTTATTATAACTTTCAATATAATCTTTCGGCAAATCATAGCATGAAGTAAAATTAAAAATCAATAAAAAAATAACAAACCATATGCAGTCACTCAAAAATCATCGGAGGAATAAATGAACCACACGAGCAGAATACGTAATTTCTGCATAATAGCCCATATAGACCACGGCAAGTCCACACTGGCGGACCGCATTCTGGAGATAACAGGTGCCGTATCCAGCAGAGAGATGAAGTCGCAATTCCTTGACAAAATGGACATAGAAAGAGAACGCGGCATCACCATCAAGGCGCAGACTGTGCGACTACATTACAAGGCACGGGATAGAGAGACCTATCTATTAAATCTTATCGACACACCAGGTCATGTAGATTTCTCTTATGAAGTATCTCGCAGTCTGGCTGCCTGTGAGGGCGCAATTCTCGTAGTTGACGCCAGCCAGGGCGTGGAGGCTCAAACCTTAGCGAATGTATATCTCGCCATAGAAAGCAACCTGGAACTCATCCCTGTGCTGAATAAAATAGACCTGCCCAGCTCAGATCCAAAACGAGTTAAAAAGGAAATAGAAGAAACCATAGGCATAGATGTCTCTGATGCCATAAATGCAAGCGCAAAGACGGGTATAGGTGTATCTGAAATATTGGAGGCCGTTGTGCAGCGCATTCCTCCACCAAACGACAACTCCGATGCCGAGCTTCGCGCCCTTATCTTCGACTCGTGGTTCGACCCATATCAAGGCACTGTAGTAATGGTACGCATCATGGACGGCAAACTGACGCCAGGCATGCGTATTCTCATGATGTCCAACGGTCAAAGCTATGAAGTGGACAAAGTCGGGGTGTTTACACCGTGGCTTCAGCACGTCGAAGAATTGAAATGCGGCGAGGTCGGCTTCATAACAGCCGGTATAAAGCAGGTGCGTGACACCAAGATAGGCGATACCATCACGGAACAGAAACGGCCTGCCGCAACCCCTCTACCAGGCTTCAAACCAGTAAAAGCCATGGTCTTCAGTGGTCTCTATCCAGTGGATTCGGCTCAATACGACCAATTGAAAGAGGCAGTGGAAAAACTCTGGCTCAATGACCCGGCATTTTCCTATGAACCGGAGACATCCGCAGCCCTTGGTTTCGGATTTAGATGCGGTTTTCTCGGGCTACTGCACATGGAAATCGTCAAGGAACGCCTGGAGCGGGAATACGGACTGTCACTCATCAGCACGGCCCCTGCCGTCTCCTACGAGATTCAATTGAAGAACGGAGATGTATTGCAGATACATAATCCGTCGCAGATGCCCGCGACCGACCAAATTGAATATATAGCCGAGCCCTTCGTACGCATGGAGATATATCTGCCGCGTGAATACATCGGCGCTGTCATGGCGCTGTGTGATGAAAAACGCGGAGTGCAGCGGGATATGCGGTTTATCTCCGAGACAAGGGCCATTTTGACCTATGAACTGCCATTTAATGAAATCGTCCTGGACTTTTATGATCGCCTGAAATCCGTAACACGGGGCTATGCCTCCATAGACTACGACTTTCAGGATTACAAACCGGCCAAACTGCTCAAGATGGACATCCTCATCAACAAACATCCGGTGGATGCCCTGTCGGTCATCGTCCATGCAGACAAGGCATACTATCGAGGCAGAGAGATCGTGGAAAAACTTCAAAAGGAGATACCACGCCAGCTCTTCGAAGTGGTGATTCAAGCGGCTGTAGGAAGCAAGATCATAGCCAAGGAACGAATAGCGCCTCTGCGCAAAGATGTCACAGCCAAGTGTTATGGCGGCGATATCACACGCAAACGCAAACTCCTCGAAAAACAAAAAGAAGGCAAGAAACGCATGAAGCAGGTAGGCCAGGTGGAGATACCCCAGGAGGCCTTTCTGAGCATTTTGAAAACATAAGGAGAGAGACTATGATCTTAACAGACATGCCTGCCGCACTCATTTCAGCGACTGTCTTCTTTCTCGGCACAGCTATTGGAAGCTTTTTAAACGTCTGTATTTACAGGCTTCCCCTGGGCCGTTCCATCGTAACGCCGGGTTCAGCCTGTCCTAACTGCGGCCACAGAATTCGCTGGTTTGAAAACATTCCGATTCTGAGTTTCATATTGCTGAAGGCCAGATGCAGCGTCTGCAATCAGCCCATTTCCCTCCGCTATCCGTTCGTGGAGCTGATCATGGGCATTCTTGCTGTAGCTGTCTGGCATCAATTTCCATTTCAGGTGGATTTTCTCATATATCTCGGATTCTGCGCCGCAATGGTTGTCATCACATTTATCGATCTCGATCACATGATCATTCCGGACATCATCTCTCTTCCCGGCATTGCCACAGGCTTTGCAGCCTCATTTATCTTAAATTACATAGACTGGCAGCAGTCGCTTTTGGGGATTCTGCTGGGAGGGGGCCTGTTCTATGCAGTAGCCTTCATCTTTTGTCTTGTCACAAAAAAAGAGGGCATGGGAGGTGGCGACATCAAGCTGCTGGCCATGATCGGCGCATTTTTGGGTTGGCAGGCCGTGCCATTCGTGATATTCCTGAGTGCACTCGTGGGCGCAGTCGCCGGCCTGATATATACAAGGCTTTACAGCAAGGACAAAAACGCCCACATACCATACGGTCCATTTCTGGCTGGAGCGGCAATCTGTTATCTTTTTTATGGACAGATTATAATAGCGTGGTATATTAATTTATTTATAGTATAATAGGCTAATTTAACAAGAGTTATTTTCATTCTTCTTATTATTTTTTTTATTTTCAAGGGAATACAACACTATGAAAGAAAATGCATTGATCCTCGATCTGGACTCCGAGCTCACCAAAGACATCTATTCCTTCAATAAAATCATCGGAGAGAGCCCTCGCATGAAAGAAATCCTGCATATAGCGCAAAAAGTCAAAGACTACAAAACAACCATTCTCATCACTGGTGAACCAGGCACAGGCAAGGGGTTTCTGGCAAAAACCATTCATGCTAACAGCAACCGCAGCTCCAAACCGTTTTTATATCTCAACTGCAACAGCCTTACAGAAAAAGAAATGTGTTGCGCCATAACCGGCTGCGTCATTCGAGACGATGAAGGATTGAAGCCACAAAAAGGACTACTTCTCGATGCCGAAGGCGGTACTTTCTTCTTAGATGAGGTATGTCAGATGCCTCTATCCTTACAGCTCAAACTTCTGAAGATCATTCAGGATGAAAAATTCACTCCTATAGGCAGTCATACCCCTACACCCTTCAATGTACGCTTCATCTTCGCCAACTCCAAAGACGTCTCCACGGAAGTGCGGGCCGGTAAGTTTCTGGAAGAACTCTTCTATAAAATCAATGTGGTGTCAGTGGCCATGCCGCCGCTGCGTCAACGAATGGAAGACATTCCAGCCTTGGCCAATATGTTTTTATTCAAACAAAATGCCAGACTTGGAGCCAAAATAAAGACGATACATCCTGATGCCATGGCCATACTGCAGCAATATAACTGGCCTGGAAACATCATGGAACTGGAAAGCACCATTGAACGGGCCATCACGCTTACTGAAGGCGACACCATTCTGCCTGAGATATTTGCCGATCTGAAACCCAAAGACATTCAGGAGACTTTAGTAACAATAGACGATCGTGACCTCTCCATCAAAAGACGTTCCAAGGTGCTGGAAAAAGAGCTGATACAAAGGGCCCTCGTCAAAACCAACGGCAACAAGACACAGGCCGCTCATATTCTGGAGATCAGTCTGCCGGCACTACTTTACAAGATGAAGGATTACGGCCTGTTTACGCCCAGTTATTCCAAGGAAACACAAAAGGAAACAGATTGATTCACATTCCACATGAAGGTTTCCCTGCATCAGCTTACAACCTGCATCTCACCTAAAGGCGTATTTCAAGTGGGGCTGCATAAGCCCTGTTTCTCGGTGAAAAACCTGCGAAACAGCACCAATATTCAAGTACTGGGAGCTCTAAACGGCCTGCCTGTGAAAAATCATGTCAATTATCCTCAGGCAGACCTGGAATTTCAGCACACCGAAGAGGTCTTCGAGATACCCAATCCATTTCCATTCTGGGGAGCCACCTACATTCTGAAGACACCTGCCGACCGCATGGCGCAGTCTCCTGATTTCAGCTTCGCATCTTCTTTTGAAAACCAAAATGAAGACGCTGAATTTTATATCCACCTCGAGAAACTCATTCAAACTAAAGATACAACATACATCAAATCCTATCTTCCTCGGCATATATGGCTGAATCTTGCGCAGAACTCAAGGAATGCGAAGATCCTGGCCTTTATCGCCGGCATCAGCTGTGAACTGATATTCCAGGACAACAGACCCATTGGACTTGTATTCATACAGGACCAAAACAAGGGCAAACGGCCCAACATAACGGACAGAGAGCTTTTTGAAGTCGTAATCAACAATCCGGCCCTACCGAACGAATACAAGCTCGCCATGGCGCTCAAACCCGGCATTCAGGGGGCAAATCCCATAGTAGGTGAATACGGTCCCATAGGAAATACCCATATATGGGAATACCTGCGGTCCAACAGTTACATCCCCTGTGGTCACTATGCCTCCAATATGGCCCAGGACAGCATTCGGTATTCACTAAACGACCTAACCTGGCAGGACATGCAAGGCCTGCGCGGCCTATATTACCAGCGCATATATACCCAGCTCGCTCAAGAACTGGGCCTTTCCTGCAAGGGCTCCATGGAGGACCTGCGAATGGCCGTGCTCGAACGGATTGAACAAGGTACAACGCCGGCCCATAACTCCACCATCTGGGGCTGGAACTACGGCTTCGATTACTCTCCTTCAGGTTTTCGCCTAAATGCATCTCATCAGCAGATACACCACCAATTCGCACTGGCCCCTGCATCCATGCAGACTCTCGACGGCAGGACCATGCCGGCATATGTGGTCGGCGATCTTGTGGCCGTATTCATTCAAGAATATGAAAGACTCCACGCCGTCCCATTCTTTTCCGCCTATCTCAAGGCCGTTTATGGCAACAAACGCATGGATAGCAGGACAGACAGGCCGTCAAACCTTATCCTTTATGAAGATGAACATGTAATGGCCCATGTGCCCAAGGCCCAACGCTCTCAAGGTGAAGTACAGGTCATGGCCAAGACAGCCGGCAACATATTGGAATTGAACGAAACTGCCAGAGAAAGCGTAAACAAGGCCATCTATTTAGTAATGAAGGCGTTCCATCGCATGGGGGTAAAAATGAACACCGCCTACGAGATATCCAAACGTTTTGACCGGAAAAACGGACAGCTGCTGTTTTATTGTTTTCTGCCCAGGCATCCGGATTCTCCAGGGGCCTTCAGCGAAAGACAGGAACGATGGATAACAGGGCACTATCCCGAAGACTATGCAGCATATCTGCGTAGCCTGATGAAGGACCTCTATTAGGAAACACTCCTTCAAATCGCCTCGTCAGGCCCCTATTGCTCTTCTTCTCGAAAATCAGCGGATTTTATACCGTATTTACGCATAAGGCGCTGGAATGCTTGTCTTTCTATGCCGCTGAATACAGAGGCAGCACTCACATTGCCGCCATGCCGCTTGAGTGCACTTGTGAGATATGCGCGAGAGAATCTGGCCACCACCTCCTCCTTTGCCTTGCTGTAAGGCAATTTTTCCAGACAATCACTACTCAGCTTCACAACTGTTTCTTTCTGTTCCTCCTCATGAACTGACTCTATCAGGTCTTCCGGTTGAATGACATCGGCAGGACTCAAAAGCACTCCGCGCCTTATCACATTTTGCAGTTCGCGCACATTGCCCTTCCATGGTCTGCGGATCAGACATTTAACCGCCTCCTGGCTCAAACTCTTGTTCTGGCCATATTCCACGTTGAATTTATTTAGAAAAAACTCGGCTAGGACAGGTATGTCTTCTGGAATACTATTCAGAGACGGCATGGTCAGAGTGACCACATTAAGTCGATAAAACAAGTCTTGCCTAAATAGGCCCGCTACAATCTTGGTCTCCAGATTTTGATTGGTGGAGGCCAATACCCTCACATCCACCTTGAAACTCTGACCACTCCCCAAGGGTCGTACTTCCTTCTCCTGCAGCACTCGCAGCAGCTTGGTCTGAAGATGAAGGGGCAAATCGCCTATTTCATCCAGAAGTATGGTAGAGCCGTCCGCCTCTATAAAAAGCCCTTTTCTATCCCTTACAGCACCGGTAAACGCCCCTTTCACATAGCCGAACAGCTCACTCTCCAGAATATTTTCAGGCAGGGCAGGACAATTGACTGCTACGAATTCCCTTTCTCCACGGCTGCTCAGGCTGTGCAGGCAACGGGCGGCGACTTCCTTTCCTGTACCACTCTCACCGCGAATGAGCACAGTTACGTCTGTATCAGCCACACGGGATATGAGGTCATAGACCCGCTGCATGGTCTGACTTTTACCAACAAATCCACAAAATTCAGTCCCATGAGAAATGGAACCTTTAAGCTGTCTATTTTCCCTGCGAAGGACGGTGCGCTCCGCTGCGCGCTGCACAGTTCTGACGATCTGGTCGTTGTCAAAGGGTTTCTGTAAGAAATCATAGGCCCCTTCCTTGATGGCGGCCACGGCCAGTTCCACTGTTCCATAACCGGTCATTATGATTACTGAGATATCCGAATCCAGTTGAAGGGTGTGATGCAAAAGCTCCATGCCGGTCATTACGGGCATACGGATATCAGTGAGGACTACGTGATATTCTTTCGTTTTGAGCAAAGCAAGCACATCCTTGCCAGAGGTGGAGGTATCCACTTCGGCATTGCACTTGCGTGTCAACACACCGCGCAACATCTCGCACATGCTTGAGTCATCATCCACTATCAGAACGCAGGGCCGAATCATAGGTCAACCTTCTATTGCCTTTTCATAATCATTTGCCTATAGTCAAACAATATATAATACATTTCAAAAGGTCCGCCATGAACATCACAAAAAAAGACATTCACACTGTATCCCCTGAGATCATAATTCAATTTTTCACAAAAATCATGCCCTTCAACGGACTAAACGAGTCGGTCCTAAGAGAACTGGCATCCAAATGCCTTATCGACTTTTATCCCAAAGGCACTCTCATATTCCGTCAGGACGAAACCGAGGTCAACTATCTATACCTCATTCAAAAAGGTGGAGTAAAGATATATCTAAAAAACGAAACAGGAGAGAGCATACTCAAAGATTTTCGCGGTGAAGGCTCTTATATCGGTGCCCTACCCATCATTCAGGGCACAAAAGCAAATCTAAACGTGGAAACAGTGGAAGACACATTCTGTTTTCTTTTGCCCAAAGATTCCTTTCTGAAATTGATTCAGACCAATCCACAGGTGGCCAATTATTATCTGAAGAGCATGTCTGAAAAGCTCATTCGCACCGCATATACAGAATTGCGGCACAACAGGGTGATGCCGAGAAGTGAAGGCGCGCTATATCTTTTTAGTGTACAAGTTGGCGATATAATTAAAAAAAAGCCAGAAACCATTTCTCCTGACGATACTGTGCAGCAGGCAGCTATTCGTATGACCCAACTGCACATAGGCTCTCTTTTGATAACCAATGAAAAAGATGAGGTAATCGGCATAGTGACCGACAAAGACCTGCGCACAAAGGTAGTGGCAGCAGGTCTGCCCTATGAGACGCCTGTTTCAACCATAATGGCCACTCATCTACACGAAATTCAGGCGCATGAGATATGTTTCAATGCCCTGATCGCCATGATGTCACAGCGCATACATCACTTGGTTGTAAAACGCGAAAAGGAGCTGGCAGGCGTGGTTACAGCTCACGATATCATGGTGCTGCAGGGTTCCTCCCCTCTTTACCTCTTTCGAGAGATCATGGCTCAGACTCACATACAAGGGCTCTATCCCCTTGCCAGACAGATGCATTCCGTAATTCGCAATCTCATCGAAGAAGGGGCCAAGGCCAACAACATCACGCGCATGATCACAATTTTGAACGACTACCTGCTGGACAGACTTCTAACACTGCTACAGGAGGAAATAGGGGCTCCACCTATTCAATTTTGCTGGCTATCCATGGGCAGCGAAGGCCGCAAAGAGCAGACATTTCATACAGATCAGGACAATGCCCTTCTATATGCGAATCCTCAGAATCCAGAACAGGCTCGAACCGCACAGGCATATTCCTCTGAATTTGCACGAAAGGCCATAGATCACCTGGTGGCCTGCGGTTATCCGCCCTGCCCTGGAAATATCATGGCATCCAATGACAAATGGCGTACCAGTCTTCGAACGTGGCAGGATTATTTTGCTCGCTGGATATCTGAACCAAATCCTCAAGAGATTTTGAATGCCACCATTTTTTTTGATTTCAGGCCCACTTATGGTCACACGGAGCTTGGTAAAGTCTTGCGGGAGTATCTCACTGAACAATGCAGGAAAAACACGGCATTTCTATACTTTCTTGCACAAGACTGCATCTCCAGCCCCCCACCTATGTCTTTTTTCCGCAATTTCATTGTAGAAAAAGACGGAGAGCACAAGAATCAATTGGACATCAAAAAACGGGGAATAACGCCGTTTGTGGACTTTGCAAGGCTTTTATCCCTAAAAAACGGCATAAAAGAGACCAATACCCTCGCAAGAATGCAATTGCTGCACGAAGGAGGCCATCTCTCTCGCGAACTCTACACCGAGATGCAGGATGCCTACGAATTTCTCATGCAGCTTCGACTCGTTCATCAACTACAGCTTCTAGAGCAGGGCCAGTCCCCTGACAACTACATCGACCCAGCAAGCCTTTCCGAGTTGGAAAAGCAGACGCTGAAAGAGGCCTTCGGCGTCATAGGTCGCATGCACAGCGTGCTGAAAAATCTCTTCAGAGTCAGTTGAACATGACCGGATTTCTGCATGGAATAACCAGACGTATTTTTAACAAATCCACTCAATTGCATACGCTGATTGAGGAAAACATACACTTTTTTAAAAATCTTAATCAGTCACAGCCTATTGAATCCTACGAATTTATAGTGCTCGACACGGAATTGACAGGCTTTGATGCAAAAAAAGACGAGATCGTCTCTATAGGCGCTTTAAAGATTCGAGGGCTTAAATTGGTGCCAAGTGAAAACTTCTATACGTTAGTGCGGCCTCAACACAGTCTACCCAAAGACAGCACACTGGTACACCGCATAACACCCAAAGACATAGAAACAGCTCCACTTATCGAGGATATCCTGCCTTCATTTGTACCTTTTTGTTCAAAAGGGCTTCTGGTGGGCCATTTCATTGAATTGGACATGAGTTTCATCAATCGAGAGACTCACCGATACATGGGCGGCACCATGGCAAATCCAGCTATCGACACACTACGACTGGTGCAGCGCTACAAGGAAAAGGCCTGCGGTCTGATGAATGAACGCTTTTGCTTCAATTCTTCATACAGATTAAATGACCTTGCGCGGGAGTACCGCCTTCCAGATTTTGTTGCCCATGATGCCCTGCAAGATGCCATGCAAACCGCTTACCTGTTTCTTTTTCTCGTCAAAAAACTGCAACAATACGGCTTTCATACTCTAAAAGACCTGTTTCTGGCGAGTAAGGTCAAAAGATGGCTGGTATAAAAACATAACGGCATTGACATTGGGGCAAACAGGATTATTTTTATAGTCACTGAAGCGATACATTCCTGGGGGCGAACCGGTCTCGACGGGGGTGTGGAAGCTCAAGTGGCGTGTCGAGGCCCTGCACCTCGTAAAAAGCGGGAAAAAACACAAACGCCGACTCTGACTACGAGTTAGCTCTAGCCGCTTAATCGCGGCTGGCGCCTGATGAAACTTCTCCCAAGGGTTTCATTTAGGTGTCATTGAATTGGGATAGTCGCTTAGCGATACCTTTGCGCAAGGCGGCGAAACAAAAAAGGCTGGCTTGGCCCTTTCATGTTCGAGAAGAAACGGCTGAGCGAGATCTTTTTCTCGAACTACACACGTAGAAGCTTGAGTGGAATACTTTCGGACGCGGGTTCGATTCCCGCCGGCTCCACCAATAACCCTTCCGGAGAAGTCCGGAGACTTCCAAAGAACCCCGTAAGAACAAAGGCTTACGGGGTTTTTTATTTCCTGAGTGGCCCGAGGAATTCCCAGGAAATCCGCCTTGGTTTGCATTACGTGATGCATTACGACTACGATTCAAGAAAGCCGTAATGCATTGGAGGTAATGCATCATGCCCAGGCAAGCCAGCCAGAAGCCAGAAACCACGTACCGCACCGCGAAGCCGAAAGATGCCGTCTACCGCATATCGGACGGACAGGGGCTTTACCTGCTGGTGAGCCCGGATGGCTCGAAACGCTGGCGCTTCCAGTACACCCGCCCGGCGGGAGGAAGAAACACCCTGGGCCTGGGCGATTACCCGGCCGTGGCCCTGGCGGCGGCCCGAGATCGGCGGGACGAAGCCCGCCGGCTGCTGGCGGAAGGGATTGACCCCGGCGAACACCGGAAGACCACGAAGGCCATGCAAGCGGACCGGGCGGCGAACAGCTTTGAAGCCGTGGCCCGCGAGTGGTACACGAAGTATTCCGCCACCTGGGTATCCGCCCACGGGGAGCGCATCCTTCGCCGGCTTGAGCGGGATGTCTTCCCCTGGCTGGGGGGCAAGCCCATTGCCGAAATCACGGCCCCCGACCTGCTGGCCGTCTTGCGGCGGATCGAGGATCGCGGCGCTTTGGAAACCGCCCACCGCGCCCTGCAAAACTGTGGGCAGGTTTTCCGGTACGGCATCGCCACCGGCCGGGCGGAAAGGGATCCATCCCAAGACCTGCGGGGCGCATTGCCCCCGCCCCGGAAAACGCACCTTGCGGCAATCACCGAACCCCAGGCCATCGGCCCGCTACTGCGGGCCATGGACGCCTACACGGGAACCTTCGTCACGAAGTGCGCCCTTCGCCTGGCTCCCCTGGTTTTTGTCCGGCCCGGAGAACTGCGGCAAGCGGAATGGACGGAAATCGACCTGGACGCGGCCACCTGGGAAATCCCGGCGACCAGGATGAAGATGAAGCAAGCCCACGTGGTCCCCCTGTCCACCCAGGCCGTGGAAATCCTGCGCCAGCTTCACGCCCTGACCGGCGGCCGGCGCTTCGCTTTTCCGAGCGCCCGGACCTATGACCGGCCCATGAGTAACAACGCCATTCTCGCGGCCCTGCGGCGGATGGGCTTCGACAAGGAAGAAATGTCCGGACACGGCTTCCGGGCCATGGCCCGCACCGTCCTGGATGAAGTCCTGGGCTTCCGGCCGGACTTTATCGAACACCAGCTAGCCCACGCTGTCCGGGACCCGAACGGCCGCGCATACAACCGGACGGCCCACCTACCGCAACGGCGGAAGATGATGCAGGCATGGGCCGATTACCTGGACACCCTCAAGGCGGAAAACGTGATCCCCTTCAAGGCGAAGGCGGCATGAAATTCCCCGTTCTTTTCCGGCTACCCCCTGTTTTGAAACCGGGAAAACCGGGAAACCGGGAAAATGGCTTAACCATGCGGGTTTGCGGGCCGTTTTGCATTTCCGGGAAGGCATTTCCGAAACCGGGAAACCGGGAAAACCGGACAGTATCGGAACGCCCCGGAATCCTGGCCCGAAAACCGGGCCGGCGTTTCCAGCCGGATTTTGCGCGGAAGCTTTCCCCCTGCCGGCCCCCAGCGACGGCGGATTTTTCCACGCGGGAGCGGGTTTCATGATGGAAGCGGCGGCCCCCTACCTGGCCCGGCGCGTCAAGGCGGAAGACGCCACCATCCGGCGGGCGCTTCGCATCCTGGAAACCCGGCTGCGGGAACCGGGGGCAGCCCTGAGCAGCCCGGCGGCCGTGCGGGATTACCTGGCCCTATGCCTGGGGGATCGGGAGCATGAAGTCTTCGCGGCTGTTTTCCTGGATGCCCAAAACCGTGTCATTGCCACGGAAGAGCTATTCCGGGGCACCCTGACCCAAACGAGCGTCTATCCCCGCGAAGTGGTGAAACGGGCGCTGGCCCTGAACGCGGCGGGCCTGATCCTGGCCCACAATCACCCTTCCGGCGTGGCGGAACCCTCCCAGGCGGACCACTATATAACCGTCCAACTAAAACGCGCCCTGGACCTGGTTGACGTGCGGACGCTGGATCATTTCATCGTCGCGGGAGCTCAGGCGGTTTCCTTCGCGGAACGGGGCTGGATGGACGGGCCGCCCGAGGTGAAGCCGGCCCCGGCTGAAGCGCCCCCCGGCAAGCCCGCCCCCAGGCGGGGGCGGCCACGAAAAGCAACGCCCCCTAGCGTCTGATACCATCGGCGATATAATCCAGCCATGAACCAAGCCCGCAAGCTGCTGGCCGCCATCCAGGCCAACCCCAAGGCCGTGCGCTTCGAGGATGCCTGCAAGGCCGCCGAACTGCTGGGATTCACGCACAAGGGCGGGAAGGGTTCACACCGGGCCTTTGCCCGGCGGGACGAGCCGGAACTGTTGAACTTCCAGAACAGGGCCGGCTACATCCCGCCCTATCAGGCCCGCCAGCTTGTCGCCATGATTGAGAGGTACGGCCATGAACCGCTATCCGATTGAAGTTTTCTGGTCCGATGAGGATGGGGGCTACATCGCCACCGTCCCCGACCTGCCCGGCTGTTCCGCCTGGGGCGAAACCGAAGCCGACGCCATCCGCGAAACCCACGAGGCCATCGCCGCATGGCTGGAAGCCGCCCAGGCCGCCGGCCGCGCCATCCCCGAAGCCACCCCGCCTCAGGACGATTCCGCCTTCTCCGGCCGCTTCCTGGTGCGCCTGCCTCGCCGGCTTCACGCTGAACTGGCCCGGAGCGCCAAGCGGGAAGGGGTGAGCCTGAATCAGTATGTGCTGTTCATGCTGGCGGGCCGGCAAGCGGAAGCGGCGGCGGCGAAGGCCGGTCGGAATACAGCCTGACCCTGCCGGGATGGCTTCCATGCGAGAGCGGCCCCGGAAGGCGAAGGTGGGCTAAACCGTGGCGAACCTGCCGGCCCACGTCCCGGAAGCTTTGGCTCGCGCCCATGCTGAACTGCGGGCGGAACTCGCGGCCGATGAATGTCCAGCCGAAGACCTGGATCGCCTAGACCGGCTCATTCATCGCCCCTGCATGGCGAAGGTTTTTCGGACGTTGGTGGCGCTGCTTCCCGACCCGGAGTCCTGGCGGAATTTCCTCATGGAAGCCATGCTCGCAAGCCTGCCCGCCGAAACTTGGGCGAATACCATCCGCCCAGCCCGGCGGCGTTTCGAGCAAGACCGGGCGGCGGCCCTGCGGGCGGGCCGGGACCTGGCTGCTGCGCTGGCGAAACTGACAGATGGGCAACACGGTTTCTTGACCCCGGCCCAACTGGAAAGACCGGCGGACCTGCTGGAACGGGCGGCCATCCGCAAGGGATACTCGCACAAGGATGCCCGCCGGCTGGCCGAACCCCTGGTGGAAGACGCCCTTCATAGGTTATCGGCAAGAATCAACGCTTCACAAGCCATGATTGCCGAGTCCAGATCGGCCGGCAACGCCCCGAATCTGGCCCTCTTATCGGACTGCCCCGAACCCCCGGCTGTGGCGGACCTGCTGGCGGCCCTGCTGGCCACCCTGGAAGCCTGGGAGCCGGGGCCGGATGGGGACCTGTTCCCCGGCCAAACCCAAGGCGGAAAGCCCCCGCAAGTCTATGTGCGGGCGCTGTCCCAAAACCTGGAACGGCGGGCGGTCTTGCTGGGCATCGTCCCGCCCCACGGGCGGCTGTTGAGTTACGACAACTTGGCCCGCGTCACGCGGGCGGCGCTGGATTTGCCCGACGAACCGCCGGGCTATCCGCACCGGCAGCCCTTCGACGCGGAAGACGTGCGGCGGGCGCTGGAAATCGAGCCTGAATAACCACCCCCTGTTTTTTCCATAGGCAACTGCCGAATTCTTCCGGGCTGTGTCGCCCGTCTCCCGCACCTATTCTGGCTTCTAAGCTGTCCGGGCATATCCCCGGCGGTTTTCCTAGAACTCACAGAAAGGTGAACCATGCACCCCCTCATCATCAAGCGGGCCAAGGATGCCCGTGCTCAATTCGGCTACTCCCAAAGCGGGTTTTACGAACTCATCAAGAACGGCTTGATGCCCCCGGGAATCGCCCTGGGGGTCCGGTCTGTTGGCTGGCCCCAGCACGAGCTGGACACCCTGGCGGCGGCAAGAATTCGCGGGGCCAGTGAAGAAGAGATTCGCGCCCTGGTCCGGGACCTGGTGGCGGCCCGTGCCCAAGCCGGCAAGCTGGCGGCATAAGGGGCAGACATGACCCCCACAAACAATAAGCCCGGCGCTTTGATGCGGCCGGGCAAAGTCAAAACACCCCACAAACGCACTCGAATCACGGCCGCCCATCCCGAAATCCGGGCGGCGATGCTCGCCCTGTATCGCGCCCATGTTGCCCTGCTATGGGCGGCGGCGGACTTGACTAAGGCGCTGCCGGCGGAATCCGTGGCGGATAGCCCATTCCTGAAAATGTGCGACACCCTGGACGCCGAATCCGACGCCCTGCGGGCGCTGGCGGCCCACATTGAACCGCCGGACCAGCAAGCCATTCTTCGCCAGATTCTTGCGGATGCGCTGAGGGGGTTCCGATGAAACCCGGCGGCCCTGACTTCAAGACCATCGCGGCCCGCGCCCTGGACAGTATCGAGGCGGTTTGCGCCCACTGGCTGCCCGCCGGCAAGAAGTCCGGCCCGGAGTGGGAAATCGGGGACCGCCACGGCGCGGCCGGCAAGTCCTTGAAAGTCCACCTGACCGGCACGAAGGCCGGGCGGTGGGCGGATTTCGCGGCCGGGGACAAGGGTGGGGACCTGGTTTCCCTGGTGGCCTATGTGGACGGCTGCCCCCAGGGGGAGGCGGCCCGCAAGCTGGCGGACTTCCTGGGCATCGCCACGGAACAGGCG
>CAYRSX010000018.1:0-82965 GCA_964427245.1 uncultured Desulfobulbaceae bacterium
ACCCCGGGCCGCCTGTGCCCACCTCGGCAAAGCCGGCGGCTGTGTCTTCCTCTCCACCCTAAACCGCAAACGGAAGAGCCCTCGGTTCGCCATCGTCGGGGCGGAATCCCTCCCCGCCCTGCTGCCCCGCGGCACGCACGACTGGGACCGCTTCATCAAACCTTCCGAACTGGCTGCCCATGCCCGCCCGGCAGGGCTGGAACCGGTGCGGCTCACGGGCATGACCTACAACCCCCTGACCAAGGTCTACCGGCTCGCACCGGATACGGCCGTAAACTACCTGATGGCCTGCCGCAAGCCGGAGGAGGCGTGACACGGGTCGTGCTGTTCGACCTGGACGGCACCCTGGTCGACACCGCCGGCGATCTGGGCCTAGCCTTGAACGAGATGCGCCGCAGGCGGGGGCTGGCGCCGGTTGCGGGCGCATCGATCCGGTCACGGGCCTCGCATGGCGCGCGCGGACTGCTCGGGATCGGTTTCGGCCTGCTGCCCGGCGATGACGGCTATGAGGTCATGCGGCAGGAGTTCCTGGACATCTACGCTGGCTGTCTGACCAACTCGTCCGATCTCTTCCCCGGCATGGTGGATGTCCTCGAAGCCGTGGAGGCACGCGGCCTGCGCTGGGGCGTGGTGACCAACAAGCCGGCCCGCTTCACCGAGCCGCTGCTGGACCACCTTGGACTCAGCGCCCGTGCGGCCTGCGTGGTCTCGGGCGACACCTGTCCACAATCCAAGCCCCATCCCGGCCCGCTGCTCCACGCCTGCAGGCAGACCGCCTCGCGTCCGGAGGACTGCCTCTACGTCGGCGACGCCCGGCGCGACGTCGAGGCTGCCACCGCCGCCGGCATGCCCACCCTGGTGGCCATGTACGGTTACATCGCCGAGGATGACGATCCCCGCGAGTGGGGCGCCCGAGGTTTCATTGATCAGCCGCTGGACCTGCTCGGGTATCTGGATATCGATCCTCGATACCCATAACGGCAATGAACTTTTTCTCCTGCCTGTTATCATATGTGAACCTTGGGGGCGACCTGGCTTCGACGTGGGTTGCAAAGCAGACAAGGGCATACCGAGGACCAGTCACCTCGCAAATCAACTGGAAAGCAATAGTCGCCAACGACGAAACCTACGCTCTGGCCGCCTAAGGGCCAGACTCCTCACCGGCTCTCCCGTGGGTCGGGCTGGGCAACCAGCTGAGGAGTCATTCACACGGGATCGCGCTGCTCCGGGCCACTTGGCGCAGCGTTAAACCAAGGTGGCTCGCCTGGATCCAGCCTGTTCGGCCGGCGTGATCAGGGCTAAAACCCAAATGACCGGACTAAGTATGTAGATCTTGCTGTAGAGGACTTGCGGACGCGGGTTCGATTCCCGCCGCCTCCACCATTTAAAAAAGATTAAGCCGTCTCTCTGGGGTCATTCTCCTGAGTGACGGGTTTTCTTTTTCCCATCCCCATTCACCAGCCATTCTTTCTCTGTTTGGCCCCTGATTCTCTAGCATGAAAGCACCCAGTCACAAACCCATCCGGAAAACTACATTCTTGTTGCACCTCAATCATCCTATAGCCCCGGCTGTCATCACACCAAGACATGCATTGAATATGATGTCTATTTGCGCACTGTATCTCTCTATTACACCTAAGTTCTCTGTACCGGGCTGAAGCCACACAAGACGGGCACCACACTGAACGGCATCAGCAAATATAGGCTCTATGGCATCAGGCCTGCGAAACACATTCACGATGTCAATGGGCTCCGGCACATCTAAAAGGCTTCCAAGCACCTTCTGACCCAAGATCTCCTGACCAGCATATACAGGATTAACTAAGTATATCTTGAAACGCTTGTACGACATTATACGTTGAGCAATCAGATAACTCGGCCGCTCCTGATTGTCGGATATACCCATGACAGCGATGACATTAGCCTGTCTGATGACCTGAAAAATGGCATTTTGCTCTTCAATGATCATATACGCCTCCCATAAATATTTTGTACATTACAGCATTATTGTCGAGAAAATGCAAGGAATATGCTCCTCAACCCCTTCAATTTATTTTTGTGACTGAACAAAAATAACATGTTATTTTTTAACCACTAATGGCTAAAAATATACATTGTTTTACAAAACTCAAACAAAAAACATTGGGAAAATTATGTTCTATTCTCTCAAAATATGATTATTTTTTAATTGGAATGGCCAGCACTGACGCTACTGTTAACAAAAAGGCCTAAGCGTTCATTTCGTCAAAGGAACTAAGAGACATGGAATGAAAGATGCTTGAATTGTCAAAGATGCCACAGAGTGCATCGGGAAAAGATATTAAACAGCAGTTAACATGCAAAAATCTTTAAGGAGACAACCATGAAAAAAATGTTCATTATTCTCTTGATGGCCAGTATCATATCTGCCGTCAATACCACTCCTGCATTGGCTTGGCACAGACATCACCATGGAGGAAGTGGGGCATTCTGGCCCATTGTGGGCGGCGTCGTGGTAGGCAGTTTGATTTATGACATCGTCAGACCTCAACCCTATTATGCAGCGCCTCCGCCGGTGGTATATCATCAGACAAATTATTACTCGTCGTATTACTCACCTCCACCACCTCCGCCGCCTCATGAGATATGCTATGAAGTAATGGAAGGTGAGTGGAGAATAGACGCCTACGGCTACCGCTACTGGTATCAATACGACTATCCTATGAGAAGACGCGTACCATGTAGATAACAAAAGACTTCTGCTGAAGAAAGCCTTACAATCTGAAGGTGAGGAGCTGAAGGCTATAAGTGGAACGGGTATTCGCCAGTATAGTAAAAATATCATGCGTTTCTAATCTTATTCAGCTTCATGAGTATGAAACCAACAGCGCCTACAATCAACAAAGTGACTATGCCGCCAATGATACCCGCCAAACTTGTACCAGGGTTCACGGCAGGCCATGATGCATTTTCTTCATGTTTTAGACCCGTTTGCGGTTCAGGAAGGGAGTAGTCAGGCAACAAGACCAACTTTGATTGAATGGCTGCAAATACGTCATGAATACCATCTTGCGCAACCTCCAGCTCCTCTTGACCTGTCACACGACTCACCGACCACTCCAGACCGTCAGGATTTAAGGAAGCAAACCATGAAAACACACCGGCCGTAATCAACGCCAACACTCCAAAACCCACAAGGACATGCCTCAAGCCATGGCTGGCAGGTCTGTCAATGGCCGATTCAAAAAACTCCGGTCTGACTCGATACAGAAAACTGATCACCCCTGCTGTCACAACACCTTCTACCAGCCCTATGGCCAGATGAATGGGCTGCATAAACAATAAAAAGGTCTTGAAAGGCAACTCGGAAATTCCGGAGAGCAATGTCTCCAGCACCACGCCGAATGCCCCTATCTGCAGAGCGATCACAGCAGCAGCCACAGAACCCACTAACAAACGCAGCGTAGAAGGCTTCGATACCAAGGCAATAGGACGGTATATAAAGGGATATGCTATAAAACAGGCAGGAAATGCCATGTTGAAGATATTGCACCCCAAAGCCAATAGCCCGCCGTCAGCAAATAACAAGGCTTGAACCGTAAGGATGGATGCCATGACCAAAAAGGCCTCATAAGGGCCCAAAAGTATGGTCAGCAGCAGCCCTCCAGTGAGATGACCGCTGGAGCCCGTACCCGGAATGGTAAAATTGATCATTTGCGCGGCAAATACAAAGGCACCCAACACTCCCATCAAAGGCACGATTTTATCATTGATTATCTCTTTTATGCGTCTGGATGAGTAGGCTATAATGCCCACAGACACAGCCCACATTCCGCCACCCACTACTGGTGAGACCAAGGCATCCGCCATGTGCATAACAACTCTCCTTTCATAATTTCGTTGTAATACGTTTTTATTTTTTTTCATATCACACCAAAACCATAAGGTCAAGATTCAAAACCTAATAAAATGGCGAGATTCAAAAAAAACAGCATCATTGTTATGCGTTCTTTTGCAAAATTTATAACTATGGGTTATATAGTATTTTGAAATGTCAGACGTTGAAAAATGCTTCAACACACCTAAACGATAAAAAACGTGCTTAACAGCTGAATATTCCAATAAGATATGTCAATCGGTTCTTCCAACCTTCTGAATTTCGGTATTCTCGACATGCTCGCACAGAAGGATACCGCCATACACAGGATAAATGCCCTGGCCAAACTCCTGACCACTCTTGTATTCATCGGTCTCGTGACCTCTCACGACCGCTATGCCATTCTGACTCTGCTTCCCTACGCCATATTCCCTATGACTATGTTGGTGTTGGCTGACCTACCACCAGGCGTGATTCTACAAAAAATGTTATTAGCAGCGCCTTTCACGCTATTCGTAGGCATCCTGAACCCGTTTTTTGACTCAACACCAATGTTACAGATAGGCAATATTCACATAACCGGCGGAGTTGTATCCTTCATATCCATATTCATACGCATGCTGCTGTGCATAACCGCTACGATTCTTCTGATAGCCACCACACCTTTTCACGAGATCTGCCACAGCCTCAGACGATTGGGCATTCCCAAACCATTTGTGGTGCAGCTCATGCTGTTGCATCGCTATATCTTCATACTCACACAAGAAGCGGCAAGACTTATTCAGGCCAGAAGTCTCAAAAGCTTTAACGGCAGAGGCAACGAATTGCGATATTTCATACCCATGTTGGGGCAACTTCTGCTTCGCTCTCTGGACAGGGCTCAACGCGTACATGCAGCCATGCTTTCACGAGGATTTACCGGAGAGATACACATTATGAGACCTTATATCATGAAATATACCGATATCACCTTTCTTGCAGTCTGGTCGGCAATCTTTTGTCTGTTGCGCACAGACCTTCCATCACATATTATGCAAAGGATTGGAGAATTATTTCTCACATGAGCCACCACCTAGTAGAGGTCAAAGACCTGCATTATCGCTATGCAGACGGCACTCCAGCCTTAAACAGCATATCATTCCGCATCACACACGGCGAATCAGTGGCCATTGTGGGCGCAAACGGCGCCGGCAAATCCACGCTGCTCATGCATCTAAACGGCTATCTCACGCCTCAAAACGGCCGAATTCGCATAGGTGATCTGCCCCTCACTTCACAGACAGTTTCGCACATACGCCGCACCGTGGGCATGGTGTTTCAAGACCCCGACGACCAGCTCTTCATGCCAACAGTGGAAGAAGACGTGGCATTCGGCCCTCTCAACCTGGGTCTGCCACCTGAAGATGTCCAAGAACGAGTGGAACAGGCATTGATGCAGGTAGAAGCCCTGCACCTGCGGAAACGCCCGTCTCATCGCATTTCGGGAGGCGAAAAACGTCGTGTAGCCATCGCCTCTGTGCTGGCTATGGAACCAGATATTCTGGTATTGGACGAACCAGGCACAGGTCTTGATCCACGCGGCCGCAGGCTGCTCATAGGACTTTTGGCATCCTTTAAACACACCAAAATTCTGGCAACCCATGACCTGGACATGGCCATGGACCTGTGCGAACGCACAATAGTCCTGCACAATGGCCAAGTAGTGGCAGACGGCTCTACACATTCAATCTTCAGAGACGACTCCCTACTGCAAAACAGTCATCTGGAAAGACCGTTACGCCTTCAAGACTGCCCCATCTGCAATTCAAGAACACCTGTATGAACACAATAAATTCAGCCAATTTGCAGTATATTTTGAACAACTGGCATAATTTCACAAACTCCCCCCTCAAGATCCTACTACTTGCACTGATAATGACCCTGTGCTTTCAAGGCACGCGCGGACTCTTTGATGAAGACGAGACTCGATACGCGGAATGCGCCCGTGAAATGTTGATCACAGGCCAATTTCTAGTGCCACAACGGGATCTCAGACCTCACATCACCAAACCACCCCTTACCTACTGGACCATCGCCGCCTCCATGAAGGTATTCGGCATAAACGAATGGGCAGCACGCCTACCCAATGCCCTTGCCTTTGCCATGACCACCTTTTTACTGACACTCATAGGCACAAAACTTTGGAACTGGCAGACAGGAAGACTCACAGGGCTTATCTACATGTCCAGTCTCATACCCTTCGCAGCCTCCAACATCATCACCCCGGACACTCCATTGGTGATGTGGGAGACTGCGGCCATCTGGACATTTGTACACCTTTTTAAGGCAGACACACGAAATCAAGCCAGGCTTTGGTCATACACCATGGGCCTATTCTGGGGCATAGCCTTTCTCACCAAAGGACCTGCCATGTTGCCAGTGCTTACAGCCATTCTTGTCTTTTGGTGGTTTCATCGCGGCAGCTTTAAAATCTTTCCGTTTAATCCTGTAATGCTATGTATTTTTCTCTTAACTGGCGGATTCTGGTATGGTCTGCTCATTCGAAATGACTTCAGCCTATTACAGTTTTTCATCACCGAACAGGTCACGGGAAGGCTGGTTGGAAACGTGCACCATCGAAACAGCGGCCTTCTCGCCTCCCTCTATATCTATCTGCCCGTGATTTTGCTGGGCACTCTGCCGTGGCTGGCGATTCTGCTCAAACGTACAAAATTTTCTACTTTTACAAGGGATTCCCTAAAGGATGAAGGACTGTTTCTGGCCTATGTCTGCTTTTTACTCCCCCTTGTCGTGTTTTCTTTAGCCAGCTCCAAACTCCCTTTATACATTTTGCCCATCTTTCCCGCTTTCAGCCTGTTGACTGCCAGACACCTGACAAAAACCACACAAGGGTCTTGGGCTCCACCGTTCAAGTGGTTTTCGTCCTGGCTCTGTCTGCTGATAGTTCTCAAGACACTCATAGCCTTTCTGCCTTTTCCACAGGATGCGCGCAGACTTGCACAACACATCACATCGTTTTCGCAACCGAATACGCAGATATGGTCCCTCACCGACACCTTTATAGACGGTATTCCATTTTATACAGACAAAAATATTCTGTATCTAAGATGGCGCACAGCAAATAAAATATCCGAAGCCAGTCTTGAAGAGCAAATAGAACAGAAGAATTTACTAAACAGAAACATTCTCTTGCTGGTGCCCATGGCATTAGAAAGGGAGTGTAGGGACTTTTTGCTGACCCATGACATACGAGTCGCAGACAGAGGCAGCTATAAAAAACTATCCATTCTACAGCTGGTTACTGATTAAAAAATACATGTAAAAAACTATTGACCGCATAAAAATAAGGTTTTAGGCTTATGCCTACCATGAGAATAGTATGAGAGCATCATTTTTTGCAGAGATACCAGCGGCCCTGGCGCCTATTTTTAATGAAAAAACGCAATGGCCAGACTGGCACGATGTCTGGCAACCACTTGCAAGGCTTTCTGAATACCTGGCATACACAGTAAATCCCAACATAAAAGGCAAAATAAGGACAGGCAGACCGCTGACCAGCACCCTGGTCTTAATGCCTCAAGGCCAATGGCTCACAGAAGACGAGCTATTCCAAGCCGGCCTTAAACTGTCGTGGTCAAAAAAGGGCAGACCCGTAGTTCTGAATTCCAATGAAGAAGTTGTGACGAATGCAAGCATTTTGTGTGCAGGTGCAATTTTTGCAGATGAACACATTCAAATCTGCCAAGGCGTCACCATAGAACCATGCGCCTTTTTAAAAGGCCCTATAATCTTAAATGACCATGTGGAGATTCGGCATGGCGCCTATTTAAGGGGAAATTGCTTTATCGGGCCTGAAAGCGTAGTGGGACACGACACAGAGGTCAAAAACTCCATTTTTATGCGAGGCGCCAAGGCAGGACACTTCGCATATATTGGAGATAGCATTTTGGGCGGCAATGTAAATTTGGGCGCAGGCACAAAACTTGCTAATTTTCGTTTTACATCCGGCGCAGTACGGATTAAAATAAATCAAGAGATAGTGAATACCGGCCTCAAAAAACTGGGGGCTATTTTAGCCGACGGAGTACAGACAGGCTGCAATACAGTATGTAATCCCGGCACTGTTATAGGGCCACATTCCGTAATTTATCCCAATACCACGGCAGGGCCCGGCATATATGAAACACGCATCAAAATCTGCTGAAAGATCAGCATAAAATAAAGGAGAACAAATGAAAAAAACATCCTGGCTCAAACCCCTTACAATCTCTTGCACAGCGCTTATGTGCATAGCCACAGTTTCAACTCACGGTATCGCAGCGGACAAAAATGCTGTCTTGGCCGAAGTAGGCGGAAAGAAGTTGGAGGCAAAGGTCTTGGAGGAACAGATCGCCAATCTTCCACCACAGATGCAGATGATGCTCGCTCAAAATCCACAGATCAAGAAACAGTTTGTGGAAAGATGGGTTGACACCAATCTACTTGCGCTGGAGGCCCAGAAGACCAAACTGGACCAGGATTCTTCCGTCAAAAACAAGCTGGACGAGGCAAAAACCTTCATTCTCGCTCAGGAATATGTAATAAAGGAGATTGAAAAGAAGATCAATGTGACGGATGCCGATGTCAAGGCATACTACGAGAAAAACAAGGCCGAGTTCAGTGAACCCGAGTCAGTCAAGGCAAGCCATATACTCGTAAAGGTTCCACAGGATGCCGATGAAAAGGCATGGAAGGATGCAGAGGCCAAGATCAAAGACATCAAAAAGAAGCTGGATGGCGGTGCGGACTTTGCTAAACTGGCCCAGGAGATGTCCGATGACCCAGGTTCCAAGGCAAAAGGTGGTGATTTGGGCTTTTTCTCCAAGGGCCGCATGGTGCCGGAGTTTGAGGCAGCCGCCTTTGCACTCAAACCAGGTGAAGTCAGCCAGCCTGTCAAGACTCCGTTCGGCTACCACCTCATAAAGGTAGTCGAGAAAAAAGACGCTCATGAGAAGTCATTTGACGAGGTCAAGGACCAGGTGAAACAGAACCTCCTGAATCAGAAGAGAAGAGAGGCACTGGACTCCCTGCTGCTGAATCTTAAAAAACAGTACCCTGTCAAGATAAATGAAGCCGCTATCGATGAAACAGGAAAGGCCCCTTCGTCAACTCCGGCGGCCGCTCAACCAAAGGCAGCTCCAGCTCCCAAAAAGAAATAGGTATTAAGAGCACCATGGTGGTTGTTTCCGTAATACATAACAGCCCGTTGAAAAATACCATCAAGAATAGCGATGCGTGAAAGCAATGGGCTGTTATATGGGGCAGATACACGAGTCTGTCCTCCTGTCTTTCCTTGACAGCGAGTCTGCTTTAACGCTTTGAATCGCTTTGTCGCTTCGCGCAATGACAAACTGTTTATGTCATTTTAGATAGTGGATTAAGGCTCAAAGAGTGAGGTAGTTTTTCTTTGCCTATGCCCAAAAATGGATTTTTTCAACGGGTTGATGGCCTGCAAACTGGCGGTCAAAAAGATGCTCTAATGGCTTTCAGTTTGCAAACAAAATGGAGCGCACTGGTGATTACTTTTTGCGCCCCCATTGCATATAACATCTTTCAGATACATATTTGCTGCAAGTGTCATACGGTGGGAATGACCACGACAAATTATAATAATTTTTATCAAATCACAATAAAAAGGGCCTTTGAATGAACAAAGACAAAAAACGGCTGATCTTTCACGCCATTTATTGGGCTATAGGCCTATTCATAATCTTTGGTCTACCTCAACTGTGGCTGCATTCACAGACTCAGGAAATCTCTTATTCCCAATTCAAGACATGGCTCAAGGATGGCCGCATTCTGAAACTCAAGATACGGCCGTCAGAGATTCGTGGATTGGCCTATAAAGGCCCGATGGAAGGGCTACCGGGCATCAAAGGTCTGCTTAAAAACATCGAAGACAAACAGGATGTCACAGCCGTCTTCAACTCTATCAAAACAGGTTCTTTCCAGGAGTGGCTGAAGAAACTGGACAGCAACAAGGAAAAGCAGGCTGGTATCATTCTGTTTCAGACAGTCAAGGTAGAAGACCCCAAATTGGTAGAACTGCTGGATCAAAACAACATAGACTACTCAGGCGCTCAGGAAAGCCTGCTCGGACAACTTTTCTGGGGGACCCTTCTGCCCATCATGTTCTGGGTGGGGCTATGGTTTCTGATTCTGCGCGGCATGGGAAAACCAGGCGCAGGCCTGTTGTCCATAGGCAAGGCCAAAACCAAAATCGATGTGGAACAGGACACTGGAGTGAGGTTCGAAGACGTGGCGGGTTGTGAAGAGGCCAAGGAAGAACTCAAGGAGGTAGTACAATTCCTGAAAGAACCACAAAAATTCCAGGCATTAGGCGCTAAAATCCCCAAAGGCGTATTGCTGCTCGGTCCTCCGGGGACAGGGAAAACACTTCTTGCCAAGGCCCTTGCCGGTGAGGCTGGCACACCTTTTTACAGCATATCAGGCTCTGAATTCGTGGAGATGTTTGTAGGGGTTGGCGCGGCCCGCGTGCGCGATCTGTTCAATCAGGCCAAACAGAATGCCCCCTGTATCATCTTCATAGACGAAATAGACGCCATCGGCAAATTCAGAAGCGGAGGTATGATGGCAGGTGGACATGAAGAACGGGAACAGACATTGAATCAGCTTCTGGTGGAGATGGACGGCTTTGAGCCCAATATCGGCGTGATTCTGCTGGCAGCCACAAACCGTCCGGAGGTGTTGGACCCTGCCCTCATGCGACCAGGCAGGTTTGATCGACAGGTTATTTTAGATGCCCCTGATGCCAAAGGACGTGAAGCCATTCTGGCTGTCCATTCAAAGGACAAACCCCTGGCATCTGATGTCAATCTGAAGGCAATTGCCATGAGAACACCCGGATTTTCAGGGGCTGATCTGGCCAATGTGGTCAATGAAGCGGCCTTGTTGGCGGCCCGCGAAGGACTTTCTGATATACATCAAAAAAATATGGAAGATGCAGTTGAAAAGGTCATGGCAGGCCCTGAACGAAAAAGCAGACGCATCGGCGAAAAGGAACGCAGACGCGTAGCGGTGCATGAAGCCGGACACGCCATCGTGGCATTCAACTGTCCTACTGCGCCCACTGTCGCCAAGATATCCATCATACCAAGGGGCAGGGCGGCCTTAGGCTATACACTTCAATTGCCGGAAGAGGAACAATTTTTACTCACAAAGAGTGAGATGTTGGACAAAATATGCGTCAGCCTCGGCGGAAGAATGGCGGAAGATGTCATCTTTAATGAAATCAGCTCAGGGGCCCAAAATGACCTGGAAGTAGCCACTGAGATGGCACGAGGCATGGTATGCCGCTTTGGTATGAGTGAAAAGATAGGCCCACTTTCACTTTATCATGAGACCAATCCGTTCCTGAAGCTTCAGGGCATGCCCAGCCAATCAGAGGCAATGAGCCCTGAACTGGCCACAGAAGTTGACAAAGAAGTGAGACGGATTCTGATGGAGCAACAGGAACGGGCCAGAGCTATCTTAATAAACAAGAAAAACTCCCTTGAGATTGTCACGGAAAAACTGTTACAGCAAGAGGTGATGAGCGCCGAGGAATTCAAGGAACTGGCTGCTCAATAAAAAAGACACGCTGTCATTCCAAGCAAAGCGAGGAATCTTAAGATTTGTTGGGGCACGGCATGCCGTGCCCGTACCTGCGCTCCCTCGAAATGACAGGCTCGGAGAGGGTAGGAAAAACGTTTTTGCATCTTCAAATTCTCATAACAGGAGGAACACATGGCAATGATTCGATCATCACATACGATTCACAAAGGGCACGCAAGTAGAAAAATGACGGGAAGTATCAAAAACGGCTTTTATTTACTATTTGTACTCTTGGCGGTCATTCTGCTTCAAGGCCAGACAGCGCTTTCCGCAGATCTGTCGAACCAAGACCTGGTCTTGCTTCAACGCACATCCAAGGCATTTGCAAGCATAGCAAAGGAAGTGACACCAGGTGTTGTGGCAGTGCAGGTGGAAAAGACGGCAAGCTCCGCTGGCATGATGCAGTTTCACGGTGGTGATCCCTTCGGTTTCTTCGACGATCCACTCTTTGAACACTTCTTTGGCCCAAGAATTCGCCCAAAACGTTCGCCTCACAATCAGCCCAAATCCATAGGCCAGGGTTCAGGCTTCATCATATCAAAAGACGGCTACATCCTCACCAACAACCACGTGGTTGACGGTGCCGACAACATCAAGGTCAAACTGACCGACGGACGCGAGCTGAAGGCCAAACTCATTGGCGCCGACCCACAATCGGATGTGGCCCTCATTAAGATCGAGGGAAACAATTTCCATGCCCTGACCCTGGGGGATTCAGATAAACTCGAGGTGGGTGAATGGGTCATTGCCATAGGCAATCCCTTTGGCCTGCAGCATACGGTCACAGTCGGTGTGGTCAGCGCCAAGGGCAGAAGCCGCATAGGAATCAACGATTATGAGGATTTTATTCAGACAGATGCGGCCATCAATCCAGGTAATTCCGGTGGCCCCTTGGTAAATATACAGGGCGAGGTAGTGGGCATAAGCACCGCCATATTCTCTCGAAGCGGTGGCTATATGGGCATAGGCTTTGCCATTCCCATAAACATGGCAAAGAGTATCAAGGATCAGCTGCTTGAATCAGGGAAGATCACGCGCGGCTGGCTTGGCGTTATCATTCAGGAAATCGACGAAGATATCGCTCAATCCTTTGGGTTGAAGACCGCAAAAGACGGGATATTGATTGCAGAGGTCGCAAAGGATTCACCTGCTGAAAAGGCCGGCCTAAAGGAAGGTGATATCATTCTGGACATGAACGGTGTAAAGACCACTGATGTCGGGGAATTGCGCAACAAAATCGCTTTGATGCGCCCCAATACAGTGGTAAAATTCACGGTTCTGCGGGATGGCAAGCAGATGCCGATATCTGTAACCGTAGGAGAACAAAATCCGGACAAGATGGCCAAACTGGATACTCCAAAGCTCATTCAGGATATGGGAATAACCGTGCAAAATCTCACTCCAGAATTGGCTGAACAATTTGGCTATAAAGTAGGACAAGGTGTGATCATCTCAGATGTGGAACAAGGCAGCCTTGCGGATCGAGCAGGCCTCAGACCAGGTCAGCTCATCGAATCAGTAAACCAGAAACCAGTAAAGAACCAGGCGGATTTTAATAAGGCCATAGCATCCTCAGCCAAAGACGTTCTGGTATTGAAGGTACGTGCCGGAGTGATGAGCCGATTTGTGGCCATTCGGCTGAAATAACAACAGGTACGGGCACGGCATGCCGTGCCCCAACAACAAATGACAATAAACCGCCTGGCTCGACTTCATTCAATGATGATAACAGCCAAGCGCATATAATTTTACAGTTAGGACAATCAAATGCTTCCAATACTTGAATATAACACAGCAGAGGCGAAAGCCAGGCTTCGTCAAATTAAAAATCGTCCTTTCGACCTGCCCAAGGATATGGAAGCAAAGGTGGAGGAGATATTACAGGACGTCAGGGCCAGGGGCGATGAAGCGGTAATACACTGGTGCCAAACCTTTGATTCGCCTTCCATATCCCTTGCAAATCTTATAGTGCAGGAAAATGAGATTCAAGAGGCATATTCTAGCATCTCTCAAGAGTTCCTGAAATCGCTGCGTAAGGCTATTTCCAACATAAAGGAATTTCACTCTCCTCAAATACAAAATTCCTGGTTCATGACCAAAGAGGACGGTGTGGTGATGGGCCAGATGGTTCGGCCGGTGGACAGTGCGGGCATTTATGCGCCAGGCGGCAAAGCCGGCACTACCCCCCTTATCTCCACAGTACTCATGTGCGCCATTCCGGCCAAGATAGCTGGAGTCAAAGAGATCATCCTTGCATCCCCGTCCAGAAAAGACGGCACCCTTGACGCACATCTTATAGTGGCAGCCAAGGAATGCGGGGTCACAAAGATGTACAAGATGGGAAGCGCATGGGCTATAGCAGCCATGGCCTTCGGCACGGCCACCATAGAACCAGTCGATGTCATTGTCGGGCCAGGCAATATATATGTCGCCCTGGCAAAAAAGCTGCTTTCGGGTATGGTGGGAATCGACATGGTGGCAGGCCCCAGCGAGATACTGATCATAGCCGATGAGTCAGCCGATGCATCCTTTGTGGCAGCCGATCTGCTCTCTCAAGCGGAACACGACCCTATGGCCAGCTCCATTTTGATTACCACATCCCGTTCACTTGCAGAGACTGTGCAAAAAGAACTGAAAAAACAGCTAAATGACCTCTCCAGAAAGGACATCGCCACACAATCCCTCTCCAGAAACGGCCTGCTGTTGATTGCAAAAGACTTATCTACAGCTGCCGACATATCAAACCGCATGGCGCCGGAACACCTGGAGATCATGGTCTTAAATCCATGGGGGGTTTTACCTCTTATAAAACATGCCGGCTCCATATTTCTCGGGACATGGACACCAGAGGCCGCCGCAGACTATATTGCAGGCCCCAATCACGTCCTGCCTACAATGGGCACTGCACGTTTTTCATCTGGTCTCGGAGTCGCCACCTTTCTCAAACGCTCCAATATTCTGTCCTATACTCAACAGGCCATGGAACGAGACGCCCAGGACATCCTTCGCCTGGCCACAGCAGAAGGTCTTGACGCCCATGCCCGTTCCGCCATAAAACGCGTGAAGACATCATAGATTTTCCTTGCCATAACCCTTTCTGTTAAAAAATTCCATACTTATTCTCTGTCAGACCTCAACACTTTGGACAGCCTTTTTCAACTTTCAAAAATGGAAAACCACCTCAAAATAGTAGTGAATGACTACCTGTTACAAAAACAGGACAAGGCAAACACCCATGACTCCGTTCTTCAACGTGCCTTGAACCACGCCTGTCGGCGTATATACCATCTGAAAAACATTGAACGGCTGATGCCTCTGGCCAAACAAGCCATTCTGAACGCCGAATCAATGGGCACAAGCCTTCCATCAGGATGTCTATGGATAGCAGAAGAGCTGGTGTCAGCAAAAGGCCGCATGAACAGACAATGGTGGGCTCCAAAAGGCGGGATCTATCTGTGCCTCGCCATTCACCCGGTGTTACTACACAGAAATTGGGCACATTACAATCTGGCGATTGGCGCAGGAATCGCAAATGCCCTGCGTAATCTGGGTATAACGGTCTTTGTGAAATGGGTCAACGATGTATTTCTGAACGGCAGAAAACTGGCTGGAGTCTTGAGTGAAACGGTGCGCTCGCAGGATGGAATCTATCTCATGTTCGGAATAGGTATCAACGTAAATCAAGACTCATTTCCTGCCAACCTACCCTTTGCCACCTCACTGCTGAGAGAAACAGGTCAAAAATGGAACCTCATCGAATTAACAGGCGCTATTCTGGCGGAAATATGTTGGCTTTTTGGCAAAATAGAGGAATGGGAGGCAGAAAATCTGATGGAGGCCCCCCTTATTGCCAGTCACACCAACCCCGTGTTGCTGAACTGGCAGACCGTGACCGATACCATAGGTAAAACCTGTCTATATGGTAATGACGCCATGAACTGTCCTGAACTGCGAGCCACCGCCGTAGGGATTGCTCCCGATGGAAATCTGTTACTATCGACCGATGACCATCAAATAATTAAGGTTTCTACTGGTGAGATATGGTATGTTTAAAAGATGACTCATTAAATCTCACAAGATGCCATAATGAACTCTTTCAATGACTGCGCCAATGGAGAAAGCGGTCGCTTTTCATGCCAGATCAAATAAAAATTCCTTGCCAATTCCACACCTGAAAATTTTGGGGATGAGATGGAACCATTGCGAATATCTTCTTCCACCGCCCGCATGGATATAATGGAACACCCTACGCCCTCGCGAACCGCTTGTCTCACTGCCTCTGAGCTGCCCATTTCAGCAACAATATTCAGGTCTTCCAGACGGCGCAAGCCTGCCTTTTTCAACGCCTGCTCCATAATCCTTCGAGTCCCTGAACCCATCTCTCTGATAACAAACGCTGCATTGGTCTTGAGTATATCGAATAAGGTCACCGATGCCATTCCAGCCAACGAATGATCTTTCGGTGTTACAAAGACAAGCTCATCTCGAAAACACTCCTGACCTACCAGCCAGCGTTGTCCCTGAAATGCCCCTACTACACCCAATTCTATCTCACCTGCCATGACCTTTGCGGTTATGTCTGCTGAATCACCAATCTTTATAACGAGATGAATACCCGGCCTTGTAGCCTTGAAATGACTCATAAGCCTCGGCAGGATATATTGCCCAGGAATGGTGCTGCCGCCTATCTCTATGCTGCCCATTTGCTGATCCCTGAAAAGGCTCAATTCCTTTACGGCCTGGGATGTCAGGGAAACTATCTGGGATGCAAACGGGAACAAGACCATGGCAGCCTTTGTAGGAATGACTGACTTTCCTGTCCTATCGAACAAAACCACTCCCAGGACATCTTCAAGTGTCTTGATGTGACCGCTGACAGTGGGCTGCGTGATATAGAGTTGCTGTGCCGCCTTGGAAAAACTGCGCGTCTTGAAGACCGCCACAAAGACCTGCATATAACGATTTTCCAACATATTCGACTCCATAAAAAAGGCTGCCTGTTGGCAGCCTTTCAAAAAGGATATACGTGACACTACATGAAAAAACAATACATCACATCATGCAATCTGCTGTTCCTCACGGACAGATATGGCAATCTTGTACAGAATCGTCAACACCAGAGCGCCAATGGCCCATATGGCAATGGAAATAGCGATCTCAGGAAATGTTGGATAATACTCTGTTACGGTCTCGAACGGGTTAGGAATAAAACCTCCTATGACAAGGCCAACGCCTTTATCAATCCATGTAGAAATAAATATTGAGGCGCAACCCAGCACCAAATAAGCCGTCTGTTTTCTCAATGCAGGGACCAGCATGATGAAGATACCGACTACAGCGAGGAATGCAGACGTCCACATCCATGGCACCAGTCTATCGTGGCCATGCAATCCAGCAAAGAGATACTGCAAGCTGTACATGTGACCGGGGATATTGCTGTAAAAGGCAGTAAAGAACTCCATGCACAGAAAGAATACGTTGATAATCATTGCATAGCACACAGTCTTGGCAAGGGACTGAATAGCCTCTTTGCCTGGATCAAATTTGCTCACGCTCTTCACCAACAAGAGTAGAAGAATAAGTAAGGACGGGCCTGATGCAAAGGCCGATGCCAGAAAACGAGGGGCCATGATAGCAGTAAGCCACAGATGACGGCCTGGCAGACCTGCGTACAAAAAGGCAGTAACTGTATGAATGCTGGCAGCCCATGGAATAGACAGGTATATGAATGGTTTGACCCATCCTGGGGATGGAACGCCTTTCTTGTCGGCCAACAAGGTATTCCAGCCAACGATTACATTGATAATCAGATAGCCGTTCAGCACTATCATATCCCAAAACAAAATGGAATTGGGAGTCGGATGTAAAAGCACATTCAAAACACGAGCAGGCTGACCAATATCCACAATAATGAATAACATACACATTGTAACGGCGGCGATTGCCAGAAACTCGCCGAAGATAACTACATTGGTGTATTTTTTATAATTGTGCAGATACTTCGGAATAACCAGCATAACCGCTGAAGCGGCTACACCTACCAGATAGGTGAACTGCGCAATATAAACACCCCATGATATGTCTCTACTCATGCCGGTTATACCCAAACCAGTATAGAGCTGATAGATATAACAGGCAAAACCAACGCCAATCAGGAGCAGGAGCAGACCGATCCAACCCCAATATTTTTCATTCCCCTTCAATGCCCTTTCAATCATATGGACCTCACACCAAGAAAAATACCGAAGGCTGTGTGCCTAACTCGGGTTTACGGCGAATAGAAGTTCTCTTTCTGAGTATTTTACGCACTTCAGACTCAGGATCATTCAGATTGCCAAAAATCAGGCAGTCAGATTTGCGTTTTTTACATGCCTCAACGCAGGCCGGCTCCAACCCCTTTGCCAATCTTTCAGGGCAGAAGGTGCATTTTTCCACCACACCTTTTGTACGTGTGGGCTGCTCCGGATTTAACATGGCCTCCTTGCCCTCGAAATACTTGCGGGGATCACGCCAGTTGAAGCTACGGGCGCCATATGGACAAGCCGCCATACAGAAACGGCAGCCTATACACCTGTGCATATCCATCATGACAATGCCATCCGGTCTTTTAAATGTAGCCTTGGTGGGACAGACACGTACACAAGGCGGATGCTCACAATGGTTGCACATCACAGGAAATGATTTACCTTCCAGTCCCTCATCCACATACTGACTATGCTGGTCAGGAAAGAGATGTTCAAATGTGTCTTTCCAGATCCACTTGATCTCTTCCTTTGGATTGCCCACCGTCGGAACATTATGAGTGGAATTGCAGGCCAAAACACAATCATTGCAATCCTCCTGCAGAATACACTTGCGGACATCAATCACCATCGCCCATCTCGTTGCGGCCTGAACGCCTTCGGCAGCCGCGCCATGGGCCGCCGCTCCATGAGCGACTTCGGATGAGGCCTCCAATGCCCCAGGCGTCAATAACTCAAAGGCAGCATTGGCACCCAGACCAAATAGGGCCGAAACCCCAGCCAATTTCAAAAATTCTCTCCTGGATGCTTTCATCACATAGACTCCTTTGCAGCTTTCGGTTCAATATGACAGTCCCAACAATAAGGCTTGACACTTGCATATGTATGGCAACTATCACAGAATTCCTTTTTATTGGAATGACATTTCATACAGGTATTCTGCAGACTGATATCATATTTTTTACCGTTCAATTTGCTGTCGTATGTCCGATGATCCTCCCTGACCGCCTTATCCCTCCATACATTCAAAAACTGCATGTGGGAAGTCTTCATAACATGTGTATCTTCCACACATTTTTTGTCTGTAAGTTTCTGAATCTCTGGAGTATCCAGCTTGGGCTTGGGAGCAGGCACAGTCGAACCCTTGCCATATAATATAGGAAAGGTAAAAAACAGCAGGAATATCGCCAATCCTACTAGAATCTTGTTTAGATCGTACATATCAACCCTCCATCAAATCGGCTATTTCTTCGCCGCGAAGATTGGTGGTGCGCTCATTTTCTCCTTCCATTATCAGGGCGTTGGCTACCAACTCGCTGACACCGGCCACTCGCATTCCAGGCACCCAGTAATCCATGGACGCCGGCAATACCGCCCTGTCGATAGCGCATACATTGGCCAGCGTATTGACGCCATACTTTTCTTTTACGTACTTGACCGCATTCGCCCTGGGGAATCCACCGCGCATTCTTAACTCCATATCTTCACTGGCATTGAGACCCGAACCACTGCCACAACAGAAGGTCTGCTCGCGAATGGTATTTTCAGGCATCTCATAGAAATAATTACACACATTCTTAATAACATAACGAGGCTCCTCCAGCATGCCCATAGCCCTTGAAGGATTACATGAATCATGGAAGGTGACCTTCAAATAGTCGTTTCTGCTCTTGTCCAGCTTGAGCTTGTTATGCTTTATGAGGTCAGCCGTAAACTCGGTTATATGCACCATTTTTGAACTCTTGGCATTTTCGAACTTAGTGCCGGTTATAGGCGACACAGGTTCCTCAAGAAAATCGGCAGGACCGTTGAAGGTGTCCATGTATTGGTGTATGACACGCCACATATGCCCACACTCTCCACCCAGTATCCACTTTACCCCAAGCCTTTTAGCCTCGGCATATATCTTATAATTCAAACGTTTAGCCATCTCAAGAGACGTAAAGAAACCGAAGTTGCCGCTTTCAGAGGCATAGGTGCTCCATGTGTAGTCCAAACCGATATGCTCAAAAAGCATCAAATAGCCCATGAGCGTATAGATACCTGGGTCGGCAAAGACATCACCGGACGGGGTTACAAAGAGAATCTCTGCACCTTTGCGATTGAAGGTTGGATTGATACGAATACCCACATTGGCCTCTATATCGTCCAAAAGGAATTCTATATTGCCCTTATAAGTGTGAGGCTGCAATCCCAAGTGATTACCTATTCTATAACAATTGGAGACAGGTTCCTGAATCCAGTTGATATTCAGACCCAGTAAATTCAAAAGCTCGCGACCTATTATGGTGATCTCCGCTGTATCTATTCCATATGGACAGAACAGGGAACACCGCCTACACTCTGTACACTGAAAGAAATAATACCAGAGCTGCTTGATTACATCCGGCGTAAGCTTACGGCCGCCGGCCAATCTGCCGAGTATCTGCCCTGCCTTGGTGAACTCGCCCCTATAAACAGAACGCAACAGTTCGGCCCTGGCCACAGGCATGTTGCGAGGGTCCCCAGAACCCAGAAAGAAATGACATTTGTCTGCACATGCACCGCAGCGCACACAGATGTCCATAAATATCTTGAAGGAACGATGCTTGTCGAGCCTCTCGCGCATGCCCTCAAGAAAGGTCTCTTTCCAGCCATCCGGCAGATTCCAGTCCTCGTTGGTAGGCGCCCATTCATGGGGATTGGGCATTCCAACATCTATGATCTTCTGCGGTTTGGCGGGGTGGCAAAACATGCCTGGCTTGATTTTAACAGGCTCTTCCAGCCAACCAGGCCCAGAAGGGTTCAAATCTATTCTGAGCATCTCTTGTGGTTTAAGATTTTTAGCCATTGCTACTCCTTCTCCACCGGAATGCCGGCATCTTTCATAAGATCTCTAAATTCATTTTCATAAGCTTCATAGGTATGCACCTTGACTGGATAATTCCAGGGGTTCACATGCCTGACCATACGATTGTTATTGGCAAGGTTACGCGTGGGACTCAGAAACACACCGCCGAAGTGCATGAGCTTGCTGAAGGGGAAGTACGCCAATAAAGTACTCACAAATGCTACGTGTACAAAAAAGATAGCGCCTATACCATCAGGTAATGTGGGATGGAATGTAGCCAGACCCACCAGAATGCTCTTGATACCGACGATATCCACTCGCACAAAAAAACGCATCAGAATGCCTGTGACAGCAATACCGAGTATCAGAAACAATGGAAAATAATCGGCTGGAAGCGAAATAGACCGCACCTTGACATCCAAAAATCTTCTGCCCAGCAGAAATAAGATGGCCAAAGTAAAAAACACATCCGTCAGATACAAAGGAGGGGCACCCACCTGAAGGATACCATCCAGGCGATCGAGCAGCTGTACAAAACCCGGCACTGGATCCATAAACAGCCTGAAGTGCCTTACAGCAATGACAAAAAACGACCAATGGAAAAGCAAGGCAAAAAGCCAAAGCCACTTAGTCGGGCCATAGACCAGATTGCCGCTTCTCAATTCGGCCTTGGTATTCCGAAAAAGCGACCGGAACAGAAAGACCTCGAAAAACATACGGCCAAGCACTCCAGGCAAGGTGCTGGGATTATCCAGCTTGGCTTGCTTGATCCAGGGCAAACTGAACTCCTGACCGGCAGTCGTAGGAATACGAAACGGCACCGGCGACTTGGCCCAGTACAACACCCTCCACACAAAACCCACGAGAAACGTGGCAAAGGCAGCGTATGGCAGAAAAACACCCAACACATACTGCAACCCTTTGACCTGGGCCCCAACCAAGGCCGCTACGGCAATGGCCAGAACCACACCAAGAGAGAATTGAATTCCCATTGCACACCTCTCAACTTATATTGTTCTTGTCCGCCTGTCTGCCAAGAATACCTTTCTTGAGCAGGTATGACGGACACATACCAACCTCTGCAAAAAACGGCCGATGCATGAACTCGTTATATTTGATCTCCCACAATTTTTCCCTGCATTTCATATAGGTGTCAAAGGCAATGAGTTGCAGCCTGTCCACCAGACTCGAAAACTCAATCAAGGCGCCAAAGGCATCTATCTGTTTTTTAGCGACGACATGACCAACTGCTTCCTTCAGCAACAAAAAGACAGCCACAGCCCTGGACGGCATGAAATCCTGCACTGCCCTTATATGCATCATATCATCTACAAGACCGGCTAATTCCTCGGGGGGCTTACCGTTTACAAGACCATCCAGCATTCCCATCATGCTCCTGCGAAAGGTAGAACCCACCGGATTGGCGAATTGATCCTGCTGACTCTTCAAAAATTTAGCCGTCTCTTCCGGATAGGTTGCAATCACCAGGTCGTACCAATCTTCGAAAATATCTTTTTTATGGTTGATCAATAATTCTTTCCAGTCCATTGTGATGACCTATATACAAGACTTATAATTTCTGAACAGACATTCAGTTTTGTCATGTATAAACTCGATACAAAAACATGTCAAGCCCCAAAATTGCACTTTGCCCATCAGAATCTTTCAGTCAGGCCCCTCAGGCACGACGCTCCTGCCACACCAATGCGTCTGAATAAGCACACTCCACGGCTATTAACCAATAGTCCTCGCCGGCATCAGGCGAATCAAATTTCATATGCAGGGACTGACTGACGCCATGAGACCCTTCAACTAGATTATAGAAACGAGAATCGATACCAAAAAAACCGTCCACTATGTGAGCTATCACGTGGAACAGTTTGGAGACATAACCTGGAGGCAACCCTATGATATCATCCATACTGTGAAAACCTTCGTCCGCCAATTCCTGAATGAGTGTCTTCAGAAAAGTTTCATTTTCCTGCACTACTGTCTGTAATCTTGCAGGAAACTCAGAGTGTTTGCAGGAAATGGATCGAGTTTCTAAAAGCTGAATTCGCTCATAAGACACGAGGGTATATCCTATCAAAAAACTGTACACCTGTTCATAACAATTCTGAAGCGTGTCTCCCCTAACCAGAAAATCGTGATAAAAAAGTCCCTGAATGCCGTCCATCTATTCTGCCTAAAAGGTTTTTATGCGATCAGCTACTCTGTCTATAACCCAATCCGGAGTAGAAGCCCCGCCCGTGATACCGATACGGCGAAACCCTGAGAACATCCCTTCATCCAGATCATTTTCGGTCTCGATGGCAATGACAGGACGGCCTTCCTCCCTGACAATCTCAACAAGCCGCCGGGTGTTGGCGCTGTTCCGGCCCCCAACCACCACCACTGCATCAACCTCGGCGGCGATACGCCTTGTTTCCGACTGCCTCAGATGCGTGGAATCACATATAGTATTAAACACACGGCCATTTGAATTTCTGGCCAGAATATCCCTTGCCATGGCATTATATCGAGTCTCATCCTGCGTAGTCTGGGCCACCACTATGTATTTACGTCCTTCAGGAATGAATGGGAGATGGCTTTCGTTCTCATAATCAGAGACCAGGTAACCCATCTCTCCTGCATAACCCATGATGCCCTTGACTTCCGGATGCCCTCTGTCACCCAATAGAACACACAGATATCCCTTGGAAGCGAAGTGCTTGGCCAGCATCTGTACCTTTACCACCTTTGGACATGTGGCATCCACCACCTGAAACCCTGCTGATAACAGCATTGCTCTTTCACGAGGCGGCACTCCGTGGGCACGAATAATAACGATGCCGGCACCTCTTTCAGGTATCTCATTCAATATGCCGACACCCCTGGAAGCCAATAATTCTATGGCTGAAGGGTTGTGTATCAACGGGCCATAAGTAAATACAGGGCACTGTGCCCCTTCAGCCATGGCCAGAGTGATCTCCATGGCCCTTTTAACACCCATGCAAAATCCTGCTACACGAGCCAATTCTATATCCATAGATACTGTTTCTCCATATTAATTCACATGTTGCAGCCTTGGAAAATTCAAAAAACATTGAAGTCGAAGCACGAATATTCGTTAACGTGAGGCAGCCACGAAGGACTGCCGTCGGCAAACCCACCTCCATGAAAAAGGTTATTTACTCAACGAAACAGCTATCCACGCGCCGGCTTCAATTAGTTCCACAATGTCGCAAAGCTCCCATATCTCACAAAATCCATATCTGTGGCACGAAATCCGTGTTAAACTAAAAAATCATAGGAATGTGAGGTTGATAAAATGTCTTTTTCTACACCACGAATCACCATAGTAGCCACACGAGGTGGCTCTGGCAAGACCATTCTCTCATTAGGCATCTCGAGATGCCTATCGAATCAGGGAATTTGCGTGATACCGTTTAAAAAAGGGCCTGATTATATCGACTCAGCCTGGCTTGCCAAGGCATCCAGGCAGCCGTGCTACAATCTTGATCCGTACCTCATGAGCAACGAGACAATCCTCAAATCCTTCTGCATGCGAAGACAAAACGGCTCTTTCTGTCTCGTGGAAGGAAACAGGGGGCTTTTTGACGGCGTGGATGAACAGGGTAGCCGAAGCTCCGCAGAGCTGGCGAAACTGCTCTCTTCGCCGGTCATTCTGGTTATGGACGCCACCAAGACCACTCGGACCATGGCCGCCCTCGCACTCGGATGCAAAATATTCGATTCTGACCTGAACATAGCCGGCATCGTGCTGAACAACATCGCCAATGCACGACACAAAAGATTGACCACTGTCACCATCGAACAAACCACTGACATTCCTGTGATCGGCGCCATTCACCGCCTCAAAGAAGATCCGATGCCCATGCGGCATCTGGGTGTAACGCCTTATAATGAATACGAAAACGCAGAAAAAAATCTGGAATACATCGCCTCGCTGATCAATGAACAGGTAGACATAAACGCTATTTTGAAAATAGCACAGTCTGCTCCTCCTCTCACTTATGTCACTACCTCACCACCTCCCCTTTGCACTTTCACAAAAAAACTACGCATCGGCGTGATAAGAGATGCAGCCTTTCAGTTTTATTATCCTGAAAATCTGGAAGCCCTGGAAAAAGGAGGGGCAGATCTGATCTTCATAGATGCCATTTCCCAGCAGGACCTGCCGTCACTTCATGCGCTTTATATCGGCGGAGGCTTTCCAGAGACTCAGGCTGTAAAGCTCTCACAAAATCTGTCTCTTATGCAACAGATGCGCACAGCTATCGAAAATGGGTTGCCCGTATATGCAGAATGCGGCGGTTTGATGTATCTGGGCAGGCACATACACTGGAAGGGAATGAAACACTCGATGCTTCAAGTCATAGACTGGGATTTTGTACTACAGGACACCCCCGTAGGACATGGCTACTGCACTTTGGAAATCATGCAGAACACTCCATTTTACAAGGCAGGTACCGTACTCAAGGGGCACGAATTCCACTACTCGCGACCTGTTCCATTGAATGGACCAAATCCTGGAAAGCTTAACGCCAGGGTCGTGCGTGGACATGGTTTCGATGGCAAATCGGATGGACTATGCCACAAAAATATCTTTGGCACATATCTGCACATACACGCCTTGAGCCACAGTGAATGGGCGCAAGGTCTGCTGCAACAGGCCTCAAATTTTACGAAATAACCCCGACATTCTCACTGAAACCTTGAAAAAATAAAATGTTGTTCAAGGATAAGACATGGGAAAACTGAAAGTGCCTCATACTACCTGTATGTGAGCATTTTCAGCCAACAAATAACACAGCCGTAGAGCAAAAGGGCAATTTTTCAAGGTCCCCTCAAGATTTATAGGACAAAAGCCCATAATTTTAAACATAATACGCTGTTTCAAAAAGCCTTTTTCACAACTCATCTAAAAATACAGAAAATTATAGCCGATCGTTTTTTTTAGTTGACAAGCTTCAGCTCTTTGGTCTATATGAAGAACATTGAACAGCCTAAAGGCAAAAAACAACAAGGAGGAAAATATGTTCCAAATCACCATCGATTACGACAAATGTCAGGGCGACGAAGAATGCGTGAACGCCTGCCCAGCTCAGGTCTATGACTTCGAGGACGGCAAGCCAGTCCCCAACAGGCAGGATGACTGCCTGGGCTGCGAGACCTGCGTCGAGGTCTGTCCGGTAGGCGCAATCACAGTGGAAGAGGTATAAAGATTCCACGCAACACACCTCTACCTATCTGTCTGGCACCGGTCATGCCAACATAACCACTGGCATGACCGTTTTTTACCTTTATGTCCATGAAAGGTTTCAATAAGCTCACATAAAGGTAAAATCATCACGGCATAATCCCTTCCACACACCCTTTCCCAAGCCCAGGCTCCTGCGACAGGATTGCTCGAGCAATTTCAATATCTCTGCCTATCTGTGTTTTCAATTCCTCTACGCTGTCAAATTTCCGCTCATCACGCAACTTTTCCACCAGATTCACCTTGATCTGCTTGCCATATAACTCACCATCGAAATCCAAGAGATGCACCTCTGCAAACACTGTTTGACCATTGAATGTGGGATTGACACCGATATTCAGCACACCCCAGAAACAACTGAACAGACAGATCACCTGAACGGCATATACACCGGACGCAGGGCTCAAATAATCCTCTTCCAGATGCAGATTGGCAGTAGGATATCCCAGCAGACTTCCTCCTCGATGGTAACCATGCCTCACCTCTCCACGAATCTGATAATATCTGCCCAAAAGGTCGTAAACCATGCGGACGTCTCCTCGGGCAACCAGTTCCCGTATCCTGGTACTGCTGACCACCATATGATGCACCATGACAGGCTCCACCACATGAACACTGAAACCATACTCCTTGCCCTTTTGCTTGAGAAACGGTATATCTCCTTGTCTTCCCTTGCCGAATGCGTAATCATAACCTACAATTAAATGTTTGACGCCAATCTTCTCGCACAGCACGTGCTGGACGAAGGCATCTGCCGTGGTATCGGCCAGTTTCTTGTCAAAAGGTAGTATGATCAGGTGCTCTATACCTGAACGCCGAATCATCTCTATTTTCTGTTCCAGAGTGGAGATACGCTTAAGCCCCTTTTCAGGTCTCAAAAAAACCATGGGGTGGGGTTCAAAGGTCAGGGCCAGCTTATCTCCGTCTTCAGCCACCTCCACCACTTTCTGGAAAAGCGCCTGATGCCCCAGATGTACACCATCGAAATTGCCTATTACCAACGCCGGATCGTGAAATGGCTTGCATATTTCGTGCAACCCGCTATATACTTGCATTTTCCTTCCTTAGCCCAATAAAAAATGATAAAAATAAGAATTCCAACGAAATCCCAGAAAAAATTTACATCAACGGCTTGACAATGGCAAGGCAATACAATTAAAATAGCTGATTACCGTTGCCGAAGTGGCGGAATTGGTAGACGCGCTAGGTTCAGGGTCTAGTGAATGCAAATTCATGGGAGTTCGAGCCTCCCCTTCGGCACCAGTTTTATTTTAGGAGTAACACATGGAATCAACAACCGCATCTACAAATAATAACGTATTTTTTAATGGTGTGCTGTGCCAGGAAATCATAGATAAATGCGAGGGGTGCAGCCGCATTACAGTGCAGGCCGAGAAAAAATTATGTTCGGTTTATTCGATACCAGCGGCCAAATGGCGTAAAGGACTGTGTAATTTTGCAACCCATGTAAAGGTGGAAGTCCAGAAAGACGAAAAGGGCAAAAAGGTCAACCCGCTCAAGGCAGCCAAGAGAGCGGCAAGAGGCGGATAAAATCCCATTCATTCTTCAGGAGCTTTGAATCACGACTCATATCTCATGGCAGGGACGGCAGTACAATTAAGCCTTCGGTCCCTGCCGTTACCATGACAGGGTGCCAGGCATTTTCTTTCCACTCCGCCGGCACATTGGTTTCCACAACAGATTTCTTGTGAGCCCCTTTTCTAAAAGCGAATCTGCCACTAACACCTGTAAACGTCTGCTGCATTCCCTCCAGAGACTCAAAAACCAATTCCTTTCCTTGTCAGTCTCACACTCGCTTGCCGACACGCTTAATGGAAGACCGCATTCCTGATGCAATACATTCCCAACGAGCAATACCGCATCCCAAAGAACTGCACTGTAGGACAACTGCATCAAATCATGGCCGGCTGTATCGTCTTCCATGGCCAGAGAAAATTTCATGACAGCCATCGCACATGCATGCTCCTGCGGCAGGTCGGCTGCCACGGCAACAGGAGGCAAAGAAGCCATGAGCCTGAACCGGCCTCCATATCTGTTCAGCAGGCCCTCGTCCAGTTGAGAAGACGGCAGGAACAGAATTGACCTTATGATCGTGTCCTCAGGCATACCTGGAAACAATACCCCAGGCGGCAAGAAACTCACCACCGCAGTCTTTTGAAAATTCCCCTTTTTTTGGGCTCTTCTGGCCTCAAAGCCACGAATGGCCCTGTACCCTGGCGAAATCTCAGCAACACCATCTGTCTCGTGGAATACCTCATTCGTCTTAAAACCAGACCGGCCGGCTGCTGGAACAAAGAAAAAGTAAATATTCTTCAGGCCTGTCTCTGTAGCATAACCCCGTAAAAAAACCTCGGCATTTCGGGCTTCAGGTGTATCCTCCAGCAAAACCAAAACACTTTCCAGATTCGGCCCCATGGTCTTTAAGAAGGATTTGAATTCATGTGCCGAGTCAGATGCAAGCCTGAAAACCCAGTGCTCAGCCATGGTTTTTTACAGCAAAACCTGTGCTGTCCGTCAAAAATACAGGCACAGAAGCGGATTCGGCATAATCTGCAAAAGATTGCGCCAGAGCCACATTGAAAGGCCCTATCAAAAGGGTGACACCGCTCTTCTCGGTAAGGACCTTGGCCTCATTCAAAACCGTCTGCAAATCCGGCTGAACACAGCGCAGCATCGGCTTAATCCTGCACTTTTTACAGGATTCGACGACACACACGCTTGCAATGGCCGGATCCAAGGTCTTCTGAAGCAAGGGGCACAGGCTATCGTTCCGTTCGGAAACCGCTGTCACTCCCACTCGCATCTCCCCTCTGCCGTCATCTTTGGCGGTAAATCCCATGACATCCCCTGAATCAGGTTCAGCGTGTGCATTTAATGCCACAGCAAACAACCCACAGACAAGCGTCAGCAAAAAAGCCGTAACCCTCACTGTCAGTCTCCTGAAAACACAAAGGGCGCCGTAAAAGCGCCCCTCTTTTTTTAGAACCTTTCGCAACCAGACTATCCCTTATTTAAATTTGGCCAGTTCTTTTTGTGCAACCGGGGCCTGTTCACTTTTTGGATATTGTTTTAGCAATTTCTCATAGAGGATCTTCGCACTCTGTTTGTCTCCCAACTTTTCAAAGGACATGGCCTGTTTCAGAAGAGCTGCCGGAGCCTTGGGACCTTTGGAGAATTTGCTTATGACCTTCTGATACTCCAGAATGGCCTCCTCGTAACGTCCCATTCCGAATTCACAATCTCCCAACCAGAAATAGGCGCTGTCAAGCTTGTCTCCATTGGGATTCTTGTCGATATAGGCCTGAAAGGACTTTTTGGCCTCCTTGAAATCCTTTTGTTTGTACAACTCCACACCCCGCTCATAGGGATTAACCTCTTTTACAGGAGCAGGGGCAGGAGCCACCACCGGAGGACCTGACTGTTGTATTGGGGGAGCGACTGCCTTGTTACTATCAGCCGGTATCTCCGGCCCCACAGGCGCCATGGCTTCATTCATCATCTTGCTACGCTCGTTGATCTTGTCTATCTGCTCTTTGACCTCGTTGGCGAATCGCATGACTTCCTGTTTGTCCTGCTTGTTTCTATACTCGATCTGCTCGATCAAACCATTCAAACGCAGTATCTCCGCCTCCACCTGCTCCACTCGGTTATATAAATCCGCCTGGCCGCTTCTGATGGACATAGTCTGCTCACCCTGCATGGCATTGATTTTCTTGTTCAATGAGGCATTCTCCAGCACAAGACCGTCTATTCTGCGTTCAAGCATGGAGACCTTATCCTGAGGTGCACAATTGGCCAGAAAAATCAGCAGACAAAGACCCATCACACTCAATAGCTTTTTGTTTAAGATGAGGGACATGAACATACTCCTATCACTTAAATTTTGAACATTTCAAACACCAACGACGTTATCATACTGCATTTGACGCAAAATACCAGACAGTTGAATCATCTATTTTCATTGGGGCCCCAGGTTACATGGCTCACCTCGCCGTGCACTCGCATCAAAAGCCTCTGATTTGAACCATTGGAATGCATCACGAACAGGGCCTTTTGTCCCAAACGACTGGAGATAAAAAGTATCTGACGGCCGTCAGGAGACCACACGGGGGCTTCGTTATTGGCGCCGTCCGTCAGCTGAGTGGGGTCTCCACCCTCAGGGGAAATGGTGCATATCTGGAAATGCCCATTTGTCCTCGTGGTATAGGCTATCAGATTCCCTTTAGGCGACCACTGGGGATCAGTGTTATAGGAACCGGAATAGGTAAGCCTTCGCACCGAACGAGTGACCATATCCAACACATATATATTGGGAGAACCGCCTCTGTCTGAGACAAAGGCCAATTTGGTGCCGTCAGGAGACCAGGTAGGCGAGACATCCATGCCAGGGCCATGTGTCAGCTTTTCCAGAACATTGCCTGCGGTATCGATGAGATAAATACATGGATTTCCATCTTTGCTAAGGGACACCGCTATTCTGCGGCCGTCAGGAGACCAGGCCGGAGAGATATTGAGGCCTGGGTGCGCACTGATCTGACGAGCATTACTCACCCCGAGGTCCTTCAGATACAGCTGAGGCTTACCATTCCGATATGAGGTATAGACTAATTGCCTGCCATTTGGAGCGATACGAGGAGAAATGGCCAGAGAACGCTCGGATGTCTCTCTTTTGATACCGGAACCATCGAAATCAGCGGAATAGATGTCCTTGAAGCGCCCTTCTGTCACGGAAAAGGCGATCTTGGACAGGCTAAGGCCATGCTCCCCTGTAAGATAGAAGACGATCTCGTCGCAGAATTGATGGGCCACTCGCCTGAAATCCGCTGTCTGTGTCTTGTATTGCCGGCTCAAAACCACACTGTCGGTCAACACATCCAGGAGCTGGTAATCCACGACCATATTCTGGCCGCTCACATAGACACCACCCTTGGCCACATAATCCAGACCAAAAGACTTCCAGTTGGCATCGTTTCTGCCACCGTACTCCCTTTGATTCAGCACAGCAAAAAAACCATGAAAATCCAAATCATTAGATAATACATCAGATATCTTGCGACCCAACGACTCTGATTCAAAACCGGCTGGGGCGACAGTCAGCGGCGGCGCAGCTATAGGAATCTTTCGCAGACCAGGGGATGTGATATCCACATATATCTTCGCATCTGCGCTAACAGCAAAACACAGGGCCGCCAAAAACAGCAGTAATCTCGACAACATTCTGTTCATCACTACACCTCTTAAAAGTACTTGGTTGACCATATCTCTTAGCATCACATAATTACTACAATTTTACATTCACCGAAATATATTCCGAAATATTCCATAAGATTTCTCGCGGCTTTGCCGCTCGAAATGACAGGGCTTTTCGAAGGAAGCGCAGCGACTGCATGTCATTTCGAAGGAGCGCAGCGACTGCATGTCATTTCGAAGGAGCGCAGCGACTGCATGTCATTTCGAAGGAGCGCAGCGACTGAGAAATCTTACCCCGACCATAGGTTATCGAGCCACACCCATAGGAGTAAACTTGAGCTCAATGCCCTCCAGGGCATCCTTGACCAGAGGACCCGGAGGTGCTGGAAGGGGATCCGCCGCTTGCACAGCCTTAAGGGCGGTCTGATCAAACAACGCATTTTTAGAGCGTTCTATCACTCGCACATTCTTTATGGAGCCATCTCTGCTGATCTTTACTTCCACTATACAAAAAAGGCCGCCTTTTTGCTGAAGATCGTCAGGCAATGCCCAGCGTCGCTGCACAGAATCTGCAATGGCCCCCACATATGCAGCCAGCACATCAGCTCCCCTGGATGCAAACCCTGTCTGTCCACGAATCTGGGCCTCACTCATCTGGCCGAATCGCGCGCCTGCCTTGGCCTCCAAAGCGGCCAATTTGGCCTGTAAGGCCTTTTCAGACCTCTGCCCCTCCATTTCTCCGATTTTGTCCAGGACATACTTTTCCTTGGCTGCGCTTTCGATCTGTTTCAGTCTGTTTTCAAGCTGCCGTTCCTGGTTGACCTTCTGCTGCAACTTCTCTATCTCCTTTGTCACATCCTTTGAAGGCGGCTCGGGTTTGGGTTCAGGCTTCGACTCAGGTTTGGGTTCGGGCTTGGGTTCGGGCTTTTTTGGCTCAGGCTTCTGGGCAAGGGAGACATCTTCCTTGGGCGCAGGCTTTAAAGGTTCGGGCTTAGGTTCGGGCTTAGGTTCGGGCTTGGGTTCGGGCTTAGGTTCGGGCTTGGGCACAGGAGGCGGAGAAACAACCTCTTTCTTCGGCTCCGAACTGGCCTCCTGTTTTGAAGGGGCCGCTAGCTCTTCGGCCTTTGCCTTTATAGCCTCGCCCTCTTCCGTCTTATGATCCAAAAGCAGCCCTTTCTGGGCCTGAGGCAGGGAAGCCACATCAAAAAGCGTCACGTTCTGCACCATCGGCACAGTAATCGTGCGCTTCCAAAAAAAATTCAACGCCACCGATATGAGTACGATAAACACATGAATGAAGACGGCGCTGGCCAGGGCCAGGTACCAGCCCTCATCTCTCCGTCCGAACGCCCTTCGAGTCATAACGCTCCCTTTTCAGATGCTCCGTTGGGTCCGTGACCAGGCCCAGGTCCTGTATGCCTGCGGTTCGCACAGCAGCAACCACAGAGGCCACCAGACCATATGTCACATCCTTGTCCGCCCGCAGCAAGACCTGTGAAGTGTCGCCTCGGGCCTTCATCTGGGAAAGTCTCTGCACAAGACTGGCCTCATTCACCATGTCCTTGTTTAAATATATCTGACCTGAGGCATTCAATGTGATAACCACAGAGTCCTGCTTCTGGGGCAGGGGTTTGGCAGTTGCATTGGGAAGCTTGACATCCAGACCGGCTGTCATCATGGGCGCTGTTACCATAAATATGATGAGCAGGACCAGCATGACATCCACTAATGGAGTCACATTGATCTCCGACATATAGGAGCCTCTCTTGGAAGGAGACGACATCCCCATGATTATTCGTCCCCTGTTTGACTCTGTGCGGCCTGCCTAGAGGTGCGCGGTAGCAGTCTTCTCTCCACCAGATTGATAAAATCGCCTGCGAACCCCTGAAGTTTGCCTTCAAGCCTGGACAGTTGGCTCATGAACATATTGAAGGCAATGACAGCCGGAATGGCCGCCGCAAGACCTGTAGCAGTGGCCACTAAGGCCTCAGAGATACCAGGGGCCACTGTGGCCAGGTTGGCGGAACCTTGAGCGCCTATGTCGTGAAAACTGCGCATTATCCCCCAAACCGTACCAAACAAGCCGATAAAAGGCCCTGCGTTGCCGATGGTGGCCAGAATAGGCAGGGAAAATTCCAGACTGGCCAATTCTTCCTTAATCCCCTTCTGAAGACTGCGCTCCAGGGAATCTATCCATATCTTGTGGCTGAGATTGATGCCCAGATTCTTGGCCGTGTCCTGAAGGTTTCTGAGTTCCTCATACCCTGACAGGAAAACTCCCGCCATAGGCGCAGCCGACATCTTTCTGGCCTTGGTCTGTATCTGAGACAGGCTGTCGGTGCTCCAAAAGATATCTTCAAACTCTTCATCCGCCATGTTTACCTGTTTGAACCGCCTGATCTTGGCAAAAATGATGGTCCAGCACAAAAGTGAACAGAGGATAAGCGATATCAAAACCCCCTGTACCACCGGCCCTGAACCGAGAACCATGCTCCAAATACTTGCTGGCGCCTCCACTTGCATATACATTTACCTTCTTAAACCAGAATATGTTTCAAAGAATCGGGCCAAAGACCCAATTCTCTTCCCAGATGCACTAGATATTCTATGGCCTTTATGCCTTCCTGATTCAAATCCGCTGTCCAGGGAGTCACATAAAGGTCGATATGTTTTTTTATGACATTCACATCCATCTCCTGGGCGTGATGCCGAACGAACTCCATAGGCGCCGCTTTTCGCTCCAATGCATATAAAACACTTATTTTAAGCGCCTCGTTCAAGAGATTCAAGGTGGTTTGCCCAAGATTTCTCTTGGCCACTATTCCACCCAATGGTATAGGCAGCCCTGTTCTCTGCTCCCACCACTCACCCAGATCAGCCACACACTTAAGCCCGTAACTGCCGTATGTAAATCTTGTCTCGTGAATTATAACTCCGGCATTCACATGCCCTGCAGAAACCTCATGCACTATTTTATCAAACGACATACTCACGGTCTTGACCGCTCCGTCCATATAAAGTCTCAGCAGCAGCCCGGCCGTTGTATGGTCTCCTGGAATCGCAACCCTTAAACCCCTCAACTCAGTGCGTGTCAAGTGTTTTTTTGCCACGATCAAAGGCCCGCAGCCTCTACCCAGGGCGCTTCCGGAACGCAACAGCACATAATCCTGCAATATGTTGCCTAAAACGCCAAAAGAGACCTTGGTCATGTCCAAACGGCCTTTAAGCGCCCAATTGTTCAGACATTCCACATCCGCCATGTGGGGCTCTATGACAAAAGGCATCTGAATCCTACCGTTCAGCATGGCATAGAAACTGAAGGTATCATTGGGACAAGGAGAAAGGCCGAACGAGATGGATTTGTTCATCAGACTACGTTTAATCTGCCTCTGAAGCACTTAATAAAATCGCGCAATTGATCCAGGGCTGGCTGAATACGCCAGTGCGACTTGTCACAGTCACTCGCCCAATTACTGACAGCCCTGACCTCCAAAAGCGGAATTCCATAGCCAGCGCAGACCTGAGCAGCGGCTGCGCCCTCCATGTTTTCTGCCGCCACACTCCATCGCATGGCAATGGACATGGCGCGCTCCTGATTACATGAAACACAACAAACCGTGGCCATATCCACCATTTTAGCGCCTGTTTCGGCAACGACATCATCGATGCAGCCCCTTAACGAGGAATGCCAAGAGCTGCGGAGGTCAAAACGCAACGGCATAGCCTCTTCAGTGGTCTCTATGGGCTCGATAGCATTTCCAATACACCGGCCAAGGTCTGCATAGACCTCGCTTTCAACCACACACAAGTCCCCCACTCGTGCCTTTGTGCCGGCATAAGCTCCAGCCAAACCCATGAGCACTATCATATCGTAACTGCTACGACAAAGCCTCTGTGCAAGAAAAACAGCGGTTGATACAGGTCCAAAACCACAGACAGCGATCTCGAACCCATGGCCAGTATGCTGTCCAATATTTTGCAATGACAAACCCATACCCTGCATCTCCATACGAGTCGGAGTGAGCAGGAGGACCCTTTCAAGGTGCGCCATTACCCCTGCGCCGAAACGTCCACCATGGACCGTATCTTGAGCCGCAGGCCCTGCAATCGAATAAAGCCCTCGGCATCCGCCTGACGATACACGTCGTCCTCTTCAAAGGTGGCAAATTCCGGTCTGTAAAGGGACTTCTCGGCCTTTCTGCCCACCACCATACAGTTACCCTTGTATAGTTTAAGTCGCACGACGCCTGTGACATTGACCTGTGTCTCGTCCACCAGCCGCTGAAGCATCTTGCGCTCCGGCGAAAACCAAAAGCCATAATAGACCAGCTCTGCGTAGCGCGGAATCAGGGTGTCACGAATATGCATGACCTCTCTGTCCAATGTGATGGATTCCAGGGCGATGTGGGCTTCGCGCAGAAGAGTACCACCAGGTGTCTCGTAAACCCCTCTGGACTTCATGCCGACAAAACGGTTTTCCACGATATCCCTGCGGCCTATGCCATGACGGCCGCCCAACTCATTCAAACGAGCCAGAAGACCGGCAGGAGATATTCTTTCATCATTTATGGCCACAGGATTGCCTTGTTCAAAGGCAAGTTCCACATATTCGGGGCTGTCAGGCGCTGCCTCTGGAGAGCTGGTCCAAACGAACATATCTGCAGGCGGCTCGAACCATGGATCCTCCAAAATGCCGCCTTCATAGCTGATGTGCAACAGATTCGCATCCATACTATATGGCCTTTTCTTGGTTACCGGCACAGGTATCCCGTGCGACTTAGCAAAATCCATGAGCTTTTGCCGAGAATTCAAATCCCATATACGCCATGGGGCGATGATCTGCAATTCCGGGTTCAGGGCCATATAGGTCAGTTCAAACCGAACCTGATCGTTACCTTTGCCGGTTGCGCCATGACTTACGGCATTGGCGTCGAACTCTTTGGCTACGGCCACCTGTTCCTTGGCGATCACAGGCCTGGCAATGGAAGTGCCCAGAAGATATGCGCTCTCATAGATAGCATTGGCCCTGAACATGGGAAAGACAAAATGCTGTACAAATTCCTCTTTGAGGTCTCGAATGACCACATCCGATGCACCTGTATCCAAGGCCTTTCGGCGCACCGCATCCCAGTCTTCCTGCTGCCCTATGTCGGCTGAATAGGCCACCACAGGGCACTCGTAATTCTCTTGCAGCCATTTCAGAATTACAGATGTATCCAGGCCTCCGGAATAGGCCAGGACTATCTTTTTGATTCCTTTCTGTTTCATGTTCATGACTTTTTTTCACAACTCCTTCTGTCTATCAGATAATTGCTGCCAGGCATGGATTTGACCTTTTTCTTCAATTGGGCGGCGATAGCAGCCACTTCGCCATAATGTTTATAACGATTTGCAACACAAGGGATCGCAGCAATGGAAAGACTAGTAAGAGGAAAGGTCTGCTTGTTTCCCTGACGGTCTTCGGACAGAAAACAGCCGTGCTCCAGGTCTTCTTCGTCCAGAAACAGACGTATCAAGGCATCGAAATTGAGCAACACCTTCTGACATACTCGCTCCACACACTCGCTCGGCACTACGAATACAAAGTCATCTCCACCTACATGGCCTACAAAACCGCTATACCCAGCTATTTCCTGCACGGTGTTCACCAAAATCCGAGCTACCATTCGAATGACCTCGTCACCCCTCGAAAAGCCATACCGATCGTTATATGGCTTAAAACTGTCGATATCCACATAGGCCACGGCCTTAGACTCGTTTTTGTCCAAAACCCCTTGAATATATTTCAAAATCGATGAGTTCCCAGGCAGTTTGGTCAGGGGGTTGTTGTCACCTGCCCGTTCCATTCGCTCAATGGCCAGCTCCACACGGGCTATCTTCTCCAGGACATTGGCATTGGAGAAGACCACATCATCCACGACATACACCTTCCAGTCCAGCGTAATCAGATTACATGCCGGCGGCACGGAAAGAATGATGGGCATAAGGGCCAATTGCAGACTGGTCTTCATGGCCTGAATGACTATACGATCCAGGGAATTGTCCAGATCCTTTTGAACGACCAGGAGTTCAGGCGGGTCCGCAAGAATAAGCTCCATGGCCTTGGACAGGGCCGTCTTGACCATACATCTATGGCCTCTGGCCTCTACAAGTGCCAGCTCCTCCGTTGTAAAAAACGGTTCTACAGTTATGATGGCGATATCGGCCAAGGCAGACTCCCTCAACCCAAATTCTGCATCTCGGCAGAAAAATCCTGTAATTCTATGAGTTTTTCATCCAGTTCCGCAAGAAGTTCCTTCATCTCGCTTCTAGAGAGCTTGATACGCTTCCATGCAGCCGGATCCAAAACAGGCACCCAGATATCCCCTCCGAAGCCGAAACCCACCGATCTAATCAAAATATCCGAAAAATGCAGAATGGCCGTCACATCCCTGTGATCAGGGGCATCTTCAGGCCTGTGATGCCAGGTAATGGGCAAGACCAACCGATCAGGCAGGTTCCACTGATGCACCAGCCAGCCGCCGATCTCTGAATGCGATACCCCCAGCAGTTCCTCTTCCGCCTCACGCATGGAGATGCCGTTTCGTTCCACAAGGGCCAACAGATTATCGTATTCGGCCGGCAGCTCGGCCCTCACGACCACCTTGCCCAGGTCGTGCAACAGGGCCGCGGTGGAGACCTCTTCAGGGTTTTTAAGGCCTTTTTTCTTGGCAATGAGGCTCGCTATGGTGGCGCAGCCCAAAGAATGCTCCCAGAGCCCCACGTCTGAGAACTGCATCATCTCGAAGATGGAGGAGGTGACGATCAGGGTCTTGATGACATTTATACCCAAAAGCACGATCGCATTGGCCACTGTGCTGATTCGCTGAGGAAATCCGTAAAAAGAGGAATTGACCATCTTCAGGAGTTTGCTGGTCAGCACCTGGTCCCGCTCAATGACATTACCCAACTGATTGGCAGTGATGTCTTCATCTTCCACCATCTTGTTAAGTTTGGCGGCTATGGGCGGCAGCGTGGGCAGAGACTGTATCTCTCTGAGCCTTCGCTTGATTTCCTGTCTTTTGGCTTCCTTGTCGTCACTCATAACCATCTGTTATTTATGTATTTCCTGCTCAATCATATGTTCTGCGATAAGCTTCATAAGGGCACGCAAAACAGGATCATCCTTTACCTTACTAAAACGATGTTCCAGTTCCACGATCCGCTGTGCCAATGGCTTATCATCCGGCAGTTCCACAGGATGCCCCTCCACAACGATGGCATGCATATCCGACTTATAAAGCTTGTCGAGAAGCCCCTGAGTCAATTCCAACCCTGGACCGCACAACACCTGACCATCGGAGGTCTTGACCTCCTTTGCCAGCTTCATGCCTGGCTTTGCTGCATTGAGAGGGATGCGCTGCATATCAGAGCTCCGGCCAGTTTTGAATCCTACCCACAGATTGTTCCAGATTATAGGCCACTCTGAACAGATTGTCCTCTCGAAAGGCATCGGCCATGATCTGTACACCTATGGGCAGACCTTTTCCATCAAATCCACATGGCATGGAGAGGGCTGGAATGCCAGCCAAATTCACTGGAATCGTAAAGATGTCGTTCAGATACATCTGAATAGGATTCTCTGTCTTTTCCCCTAACTTAAAGGCTGTTGTTGGGGCCACCGGCGTTATCAGCACATCACACGCCTTGAATGCATTGTCGAAATCCCTTTTGAACAATGTTCGCACTTGCGAGGCCTTTTTATAAAAGGCATCATAATAACCTGCCGACAGGGAATAGGAGCCCAGCATGATGCGGCGTTTCACCTCCGGCCCAAACCCTGTCGAACGGGTTTTTTTATACATATCGATGAGATTGGCATAGTCAGAGGCCCTAAAACCGTATTTGACGCCATCATAACGGGAGAGGTTGGAGGATGCCTCCGAGGTGGCCACGATGTAATAGGTAGCCACGGCATAAGGGGTGTGCGGCAGACTCACCGGCACTATCTCACAACCCATGTCCTTCAAGGCTGCTATGGCCCTTTCCACCGCCTCTCGCACATCCTTTTGAACACCCTCTATAAAATACTCCTTGGGAAGCCCGCATCTCATGCCTTTAAGCCCATTTTGCAGGTATTGTGTGTAATCCATGGCCTCACTTGCCACAGAGGTAGAATCCTTTGGATCATGGCCAGATATTGCATTCATGACCAAGGCGCAATCCGTCACATCGCGAGTCAAAGGCCCCACCTGATCCAGCGATGAAGCAAAGGCTATAAGCCCGAAACGGGAAACCCGGCCATAAGTGGGTTTGAGCCCCACCACACCGCAATAAGAGGCGGGCTGACGAATAGAACCGCCGGTATCCGAACCCAGAGAACCGGCACAGAGACGCGCGGCCACAGCAGCGGATGAACCTCCGCTGGAACCTCCGGGCACACGAGTCAAATCCCAGGGGTTGTGCGTACAGTGAAAGGCGGAATTTTCAGTGGACGACCCCATGGCGAACTCGTCCATATTGAGCTTGCCCAACATAACAGCACCCTGACAGTTCAACCGCTCAATCACTGTGGCGTTATATGGTGGAATGAAGCCTTCAAGCATACGGGATGCACAGGTGGTTCTCACCCCCTTGGTACAGAGCAGGTCCTTGATGCCAACGGGCACACCCGTAAGAGGGGCCACCTGTTCTCCTGATTGTAACCGCCTGTCCGCCTCTTCGGCCTGCTGAACGGCCAGATCAGCCGTGACAGTCAGATAGGCATTTACTCTGCTATCAACCGCATCGATACGTTCAAGGTATGCGCTCGTCACCTCGACTGCACTGACCTTACGCGCCTTATAGGCATCATGCAGTTCTTTTATGGATAGTGTTGTCAAATCAGACATTTATTATTCTCCAAAACATGTAACTCATCTATATGATCTTAGGCACCACAAAGGCGGCCTCACCTTTTTGAGGTGCATTGGCCAAAACAGCCTCGTTGGCAAGGGATAAAACAGGTTCATCCTCCCTGAATACATTGGAGATGGCCAAAGGATGCGACATGGGCTCAATACCTTCTGTATCCACCTGTTGCAACTGGGCGACATACTCCAAAATGGCATTCAAATGCCCTGTATAACGCTGTAATTCCTCTTGAGTAAAAGAAAGGCGGGCCAGATGGGCTACATGGGCTGCTTCATCAGCTGTGATTCTCACTTAATTCCTCCTAAAAACATTGTGCTGACACCTAAAATATCAAGAAAAATATATTATTATTCATTCCAATAAAATTCAATAGAGAACAGGCATCCTTGAATCACCACCTAAAAAATAAAAAATTGCCGAGACAGCCAGCGCTACCAAGCTTCATGATGGGATGTCGGGAATTCAATGAAGAGCACTAAAAAAGCCTCTTCTGTCGCGGCCGTCTTTCCTTTCTGGTATGACATATCTCTTCCGACACTATATAAGGCAGAATCTTCTCGATAAACCTGCTTTGCCTGGCGGGTTCGTTTGGAAAATGGACATGTTTCTTACGCCGCCTGCACCAGCTCATATACAATCGCTCCTTGGCCCGAGTCATGGCCACATAACAGAGCCTCGCCTCCTCCAGCACATCGGCCATTACCATGGGACAGAGTCCTTCCTCCATACCTACCACAAACACCGCTAAAAACTCCAGACCTTTGGCCGCATGCATGGAAAGCAGAGAAACAGATTCCAAATGCACTCCATAGGGCTCACGCATGGCCGTATTCGGGCAGGAAAGGCTGATGGCCAGTTCCTGCAACCCATTCCAACCAGACACCCCTTCCGCCAGTTGTAAAAAGGCCAAAAGCCCAGCAGATAGCCGCTCTATACTCAAACTTTGCAGTAGATGGTGTAGATATGCCTGCAAATTCAAAAAACGCTCACACTCATCTCGCTTCAATGCCTGCAACAGCCGCTGAAGATCCGGTTCATCAGTAACACTGGGACAGCATGTACATGGAATCCCCTTTTCATGCAGCCTCTGCCGAATCAACTCTCCTGCCCTGTAAGTCCGATAGAGAACGGCCACATCCGCCAGACTCCGCACAGCCATGTCATGTTGCACTCGCTCCATGGAAAAACCACCAACCAAGCCCTCTATCTCTCGTGCAACCCATTCCGCCTCTTGAAACTCATCCTCAAAAGAACGAAGCTGTATGAGGCCGTCCCTGCCTGTTTTAGAGACCAACTGCCTGCCCAGTCCGTCAAGCACGGCATGGGCAGCGTTCAAAAGGGTCTGGAGGCAGCGATAGACCTCTTCAAGACCTATGGATTGGGCATCAGGAAAATCCTGCAGAAATCTCATCATGAAATCAGGAGAAACCCCCCTGAAGCCTTAGATGGCCTGATTTGCATCACCTATCACTGTTATTTGCGCACCGGCAAAGGCCATCTGCCGCAACAACTCATATTAGACGGCGTTTACACCCTTGGAACTCGTCCACCAGCACATGGAAGGTGTGATTCGCAAAAAAACGCCTGCCTTTCAGGGATTAAAGGCATTGCAATGCACTGAGCAGCAAGTGATCATAGTCGTAACGGCCTTGCTCGTTTAGACGCCTTTCATAGGCCTCATACAACAATTGCGTATCAGGACTGGGAAATGAAAAAGGCCAGTGCTGTCTGGCCGAAGAAATCAGGTCATACCAATTTTTTCTTTTACTCAAACCAAGGCCTGCGGCCAGCTCATTACAGATGGAAACAGCCTCTTTCTCACTCAAAAGCGAGACCTGCCTTTTAAAAGACGACTCACAGTCCATGTCGTGCCAGCTTTGTAGAAAATCATAGGCCCAGACATGAAAGGTGCGAGTGCATACCAAACCGTCACATGCAACCTGCACTCGCTGGGCCAGCTCACGGGCTGCATGACGAGTAAATGTAATGGCCAACACAGTGTGGGAAGGAACGCCTCTGCCTACAATCAGATGAACGATTCTGTGCACAAGCACACGAGTCTTACCTGTACCTGGCCCTGCCTGAATCAAAAGAAAGGGGCATTCGGCCAGAACAGCCCTGCGCTGCGCATCGTTCAAACCGTCACAGGCGTTCATGTCTGAAAAGCCGCTTGCATGGTCATGGCAAGCCCTATGGCCCGGTGATTACGTCCAGACCGTCCATATATGGAATAAGGGCGTCGGGCACCACAACTGAACCGTCTTTCCTCTGATAATTCTCCAAAATGGCCACCACGGTGCGGCCCACGGCCAGACCTGAGCCATTTAAAGTATGCACCAAACGCGTTTTGTTCTGACCTGTGGGACGATAGCGGATATTGGCCCTTCGAGCCTGAAAATCCTCGAAATTGCTACAGGAGGATATCTCGCAATAGCGATTTTGCCCAGGCAGCCAGACTTCGATATCATAGGTCTTGGCAGATGAAAAACCCATATCACCTGTACAGAGGCAGATGACGCGATACGGTAGATTTAAAAACTGCAAGATCTCCTCTGCATCCAAAAGCAGTTCTTCCAATTCTGCATAGGAACGCTCCGGCAAAGAAAATTTCACCAATTCCACCTTATTGAACTGGTGTTGCCGCACGATTCCACGAGTATCCCTGCCATGAGCGCCGGCCTCAGAGCGAAAACAGGGGGTATAAGCGGCATATTTGAGAGGCAGAGCCGATTCCTCCAATATCTCGTCTCTATGCAGATTTGTGACAGGCACCTCTGCAGTGGGCGTAAGATAATAACGAATCCCTTCCAATTTAAAGAGATCTTCGGCGAACTTGGGAAGCTGGCCGGTACCCCGCAGGGAATCGTCGTTTACTATAAACGGAGGCAAGACCTCTTTATAACCATGCCGTTTCGTGTGCATATCCAGCATAAAATTGATAAGGGCACGCTCCAGACGAGCGCCTGCGCCGAAATACACACAGAAACGGGCGCCTGTGACCTTAGCAGCCCGTGCAAAATCCAGAATTCCAAGGCGTTCCCCCACATCCCAGTGAGGAAGGGGCTCGAAATCAAAAGACGGCTTGTCTCCCCAGAGCTTTACCACTTGATTTTCCGTGTCGTCTTTGCCAATGGGCACACTTTCATGAGGTATATTGGGAATGCTTAAAAGCCCGTCCACCACCTCCTGCTCCAAGCCCGTCAGCTCCGTCTCTATCTCCTTTATGCGCCTGTTTACGAGCTTCATGCGCCCCATGAGCTCCAAGGCGTCCTGTTTGACCTTTTTGAGCTGACCTATGGTCTCCGACACACTGTTGCGCTGATTGCGCAGGTCTTCTATCTCCTGAATAAGTGCCCTGCGCCTTGCATCCTTTTGAAGAAATTCGTCCAGATCAAAAGAATTGTTACGGTTTTGAAGGGCCTGCTTTAGTTTATCTGCATTATCTCGTATAAATTTGATCTCTAACATGATGGGTTACCTGCCGATTAAAAAGGGATTTGTGTACACAGTCCAGCTTCGCAAGCGAGCCAATGATTTTTATGCCAGCAAAGCTGGCATACTATTATTTTTTAAATTAGCTGATTTTGCGGGCAAAATCAACAAAGTTGTCAAACCAGCATCTTTTTTGTAGCTCAGGAACGCCAGCAATACTACTTAATAGCTCCTAACAAGGGTACAAATACATCTTGACAAACTGAAAAAATACACTAATTTTGATGTTTCATTTCAGGGCCTATAGCTCAGTTGGTTAGAGCCACCGGCTCATAACCGGTTGGTCCCAGGTTCGAGTCCTGGTGGGCCCATTTAAAAAAATACAAGTGGTGATACCTTCAGCCTTTGACATATGGCAGATTATTCTAAATTGGGCGCCCATTGAACTGGCGGAAAGCTGGGACAATTGCGGTCTGCAAGTGGGTAACCCATCGGATCCTGTACGAGGCATTATGCTCGCCTTGGATCCATCCGAAGGCCTTCTGCAAGATGCAATTCAAAAAGGCGCAAACATGGCAATCACACACCACCCCCTTATCTTCAAACCGATTCCTTCTCTCGACCTCTCATATTATAAAACCCGCCTGCTGGCGGGTTTTTTACGTTCCGGCATCAATCTATATGCAGCCCATACCAATCTAGATGCAGCGGCTGAAGGCGTAAGCGATGTCCTGATGAAAAAGCTAAATATCCTGGATACGCAACCCCTTGTAACAAATACAAAAACAGGCACAGGACTGGGCCGAATCGGACTTCTGCCAAAGGCAATCACAATGAAAGAGATGGTAAAAAAGATTCTGACCGCCACCGGAGCACCAGGAATATGGGCAGCAGGTCACCTGGAAATGCTTGTTCAAAAAGTGGCCCTATGCAGCGGTTCAGGCTCTGATTTATGGCCAATTGCGATTCAGCACGATGCAGATATATTCATCAGCGCTGAAATCAAACACCACATAGCGCGCGAGGCACAGGCCTTGGGCAAGGCTGTAGTGGATGCAGGGCATTTTTTTACAGAACATCTAATCATAGAAGAAATGAGCAAAGTATTAAAAAAAGCAGCCCAAGAACGGACATGGGATATCGCAATCCATATACACAAGGAATCCCCGGCCGTCGAACTTTATACCGAATCATTTTATCAAAGAAAGGAGCTTTAAGTTTGAAAACCCACATAAAATCCCTCTTAAAACTGCAAGAGATAGATCTGTCCATACGGAATCTAACTGAAAAAAAGACAGCAGCGCCTCTTCGCGTAAATATGCTGATCGAGAAAAAAAACGATCTTGAACAGGAACTGGACGCCTTGAACAACAATTTACAGGAAGCCCAAAGACACAAAATCGATATGGAAGACGAATTGACCATAGAAACAGAGCATCTCAACAAATCGCAACAAAAACTCATGGCTATAAAAACAAATAGGGAATATCAGGCCATGCAAAAAGAGATTGAGGATCTAAAGGTTGCAAACAAGATCCGCGAGGATGAAATCTTAAAACTTGTAGAAACAATGGAAAATCTGCAACAAACTATCACCCAGAAAAAACTACTGACAGAACAAATCGAAAAAGAACTCCATGCCGAACAGAAGATTCTTGACAATATCCTGGCTGAACTGAACGACCAGATTCAAAAACTGGAAGAAGAACGCAATAATTTCATCCCCAATATCAGAAAGGACCTTTTGGCCAGATACAACCTGCTGAAAGACAAAAGAAACGGCATGGTAATAGCAACGGTTGAAAAACCGGCATGCACAGGATGTAACATAAATCTGCCGCCACAGCTTTTTAACGAACTCCTAAAAGGCAATAAAATACACACCTGCCCTTCATGCCAACGTATTTTATATCATCCCACCGACCCAAAAACATCGGATGCGGAATAAAAATAACAAAGAGAAGACCTTCAGAAATATTGCCTTTCAAGCATAACCATCTTACATTGTTTTGTATGGTAAGAGACGGCGACGGTCGCTGATTCTTTTGAATCAGAGGAAAGTCCGGACTTCGTAGGGCAAGGTGATTCGTAATGCGAATCGGAGGAGACTCCAGGGAAAGTGCCACAGAAAACATACCGCCGCAGCTATAAGTCTGCGGTAAGGGTGAAAAGGCGAGGCAAGAGCTCACCGCCGCGTTGGTGACAACGCGGGCACGGAAAACCCCACCTGAAGCAAGACCGCATAGGAAGGTGTTTGAGGCTGGCCCGGCCAAAGAGGGTTCCCCTCGCATCTTCGGGTTGGTCGCGTGACGTGAAGGGCGACCTTCATGCAAGATGAATGACCGTCACCTGTAAAGGGAACAGAACCCGGCTTATGCCGTCTCATGCCATATTTTTTCATTCATTGCTGAATTACCCTTTTGAGGAGCCCTAACATTTTTTGTTATAACGATCTCATCTTGTCATTTCTCGGTCTTTACGCTTCATCGAAATGGAAAAAACATACCTGTCCTTTTTTATAAGGCAGCCAAAAGGAGACCTTTATGCAACTCGCCCGTTTTCAAAATAAAAAGCAAAACAAAGAACCCATCACCATGCTGACCGCCTATGACTACCAATTTGCAAAACTCATCGACAAGACAGGCACAGACATGATTCTGGTTGGAGACTCCCTTGGCATGGTCATGCTGGGATATGATTCCACTATACCGGTCACAATGGAAGAGATGCTTCATCACGCAAAGGCAGTCAGACGAGGCACAGAAAAGGCCTTTGTGATCGGCGACATGCCCTATATGTCATATCAAATTAGTATAGAAGAAGCTATCAGAAATGCCGGCCGATTTATAAAAGAGGCAGGGTGCCACGGAATCAAGCTGGAAGGTGGCCAAGAGACGGCTGAAACTGTCAGGGCCATCACACGAGCCGGCATTCCGGTCATGGGCCATATCGGTCTCACACCTCAAACTGCAACTGCTCTTGGAGGCTATAAAGTGCAAGGCGCAGACGCCGAGACAGCAAAACGGCTTCTGAAGGATGCCGTGGCATTGAGCCAGGCTGGTGCCTTTGGCATAGTCCTGGAGTGCATTCCCTCCGAGCTGGCCAAACACATCACAGAGACCATACCGATACCAACTATCGGTATCGGAGCAGGCCGGTTTTGCGATGGACAGGTGCTTGTAACCCATGACCTGCTTGGCATCTTCGACAAATTTACTCCACGTTTCGTTAAAAAATATACAAATCTGGCCCCACTCATTCAAGATGCCCTGGCCACATTTTTAAGCGACGTCAGAGAAGGAAAATTCCCGAATGCAGACCACAGCTTCGAAGGCGGCGAAGGCCTGATCGAGATGCTTCAAAGCCTTCAGAACAGTGACACTGCACCTATGGCGTAACTGACATGGCCACTGTATTGCTGACAAGGGTCCTTCCATTGACAGTACGCTTCGCTATCAGCTGATAACTCCCGCTGGCCAAACCCTTGGGCAGCTTGAAACGGGCCCTCGAGTAGCTGTCCAGGGTTGGAGTGAGTGTGGTTACAAGATTTGTCTGACTTGTCAGCTGAAAGGAAACACCGGTCAAAAAGCCCACTCCGGTCACTACAATCTCAGTGGAACTTGCTGCAGAGATGGAGGATGGCGTAACAGCCTGAATCTGCGGTGTTCCATAGACGGTCACAAAAAAACTCTCCTTGCTGCTCACACCGTTTACGATCACCTTCAAAGGCCCGGATACAGCGGTCATAGGCAGTCGGGCGCTTATACTGCTGGCAGTACTGGACAGTATGGTAAGCGTCTCATCGCCTATGACAACCGTATTCTTGGCTGCTATTGAATCGAAATTCCGGCCCGATATTGTAATGTTATCCCCGGCCACGATTTCAGTGGGTGTAACCGCATCCACCGCAGGAGGATACGTGAAGGTCAGAGCCCCTTTGGCGGCCTGTCCATCGGTATAGACAACCACCTTGCCGGTCTCCGAGGCCGGAGCCCTCACTAATAAGGTGGTAGTGGTGGCCTCCAGAACGGTTGCAGCCACCTGTGATGTGGCGCCTGCATTAAAAACTACATAGTTATTGCTGGGCACAGGGCTGAAATTCTTGCCGCTGATCACCACTGTCTGACCTGTTTCACCAAATGCTGGAGTTATGACCTCCATAACAGGAAGAATGGTCATAGCCACAGGTTTACTGTTCATCTCGTTTGCAGAAACTGTCAAAGGACCTGTATTCCCGTCAGGCACAATGACATTCAGCTGAGTAGCGGTGGCAGTATTCACCGTCCCCCTGATTCCATTGAAATAGACATAATTTTTATTCTTATCCACATCAAAATTAAATCCCTTGATATTGATCTTGTCTCCTGGTGCCGCAATGTTGCTGGAAATGCTGTCGATATATGGACCCACAATAAAATTGACTGGATTGGACAAAGCGCCGTCCACACTCACCTGCACCTGCCCCGAAACCGCTCCATATGGGACCCAGGTATATATGGCATCGTCTGCCACATCCATTGGAGTGGCTTCTCTACCACCTACAAACATCTTCACCTTGGCTGCAAGATTCCCAAAACCCTGGCCAACAAGCTTAATCACATCTCCTGTTATACCCTTTGACGGTTCTATTCTATCCAGATAAGGGGCAGTTATGAGATAAAATACGGATTCATCATAATCTATGAGGACATTGGTATAAGCGGCATATATCTCTATACGCAAACGATACTCACCAGGCGTCAACGAGACATTTGAATCAACCATCAATGGCAGGGCTCCCTCAGCCACATTGAAAGGACTGTATGGCCAGTTCGTAAACAACCACAAGGAATTAGCACGGCCGAACATGCCGTTATTTCCCATAAAGAGTATCTCACCAGAAGGCGTCTTAAGAGAGACAGCGAGATTGAGCGTGGTATTGTCAGGAAGACCTGTCAAAGCGGCCTGAATGTATATGGGTTCATTTTGAACATAAACACCCTTGGAGGTGGATATGGAGATATTTTTTACAGCCCAAGCTAACTGACTACAAAAACAAAATAAAACTATCACAGAAAGATAAAAAGGTATTTTTTTCATAGTTCCTCCTCTACACACATCATTTCTCAAGGAAACTTTGAAAGATTCAAAAAACAACCAATTTTCAAAGTCCCCCTACGGCTACCAGCCCGGTAACACCACCACCTCGGCGCCACTAATGCTCACGGCGTTTTTGACCTGCACCACCAGCGGCCATCGGCCTGGCATCAGGCCGGCAGTTGTTTCCGCCTGAAGCTCCGTGGCAGTGGCAGAAATTACCTTCAGAGATTGGGGGCCGAGAAAAACAGAATTTTCTTCAATTTTGTCTGAAAAATTTACACCCGCTATGGTCAACACCTGTCCGGGCATCAGTTTGCGTGGATAATAGCTGGAGATCGTGGGGTGTCTAATAGATATGACAAGGGCGTTTCCTCGAATGCCATTGCTCACCACCTGCACCCAGGCATCGTTACTTGCAAGCATCGGCACGGTAACAGTCAGCGATGTATCAGTGGCGGCAGTCACAGTCCCCGGAACCTCATTAAAATAAACCTGATTCGCCAAGGGGTTAGAATTAAAATTCAAACCGGTTATGGTCACACTCTCGCCTGGCATTACCGAAAACGGAGCAATCATTGTGATTTTAGGCACCAGAAAAAAAGGAAAGGCATTGGACTCCCAGACCGCCACACGCGGTATGGCAAGATGCCCCTGTCCTGCAGACTCATCCCAATATGGAAGGGTAAGTGAAACAACCAGATTGCCTGATGTAGCATCTTGGGGTATGCGAATCCTCAGCCAATTCCCTTGTGCATCCATGCCCACCACCGGCACTTCTTTACCAGCTATTCGCACATTTATCTGAAAATTATCAATGAGGCTCGTATCCACCAGGCCTGGTTTACCTCTGAGGTTTCGGCCTGTTATGGTGATCTCCTGCCCCACATCGGCATAAGGTGGATTAACTCCGTCTATTATAGGCCTTGGTGTCTCGGCAATGGAAGGCAACAAATCAGCACCCACTATCCAAAAAGACTCCTCACTGGAGTCACTGACCCCAGAGCCCGACATGGTTGACTTCAGCACATATCTGCCTGCCGGCATATCTCCTATTGTACTTTCTGATGCCACTCCGGTCTTGGGATTGACAGCCCCAAGCTTAAAGACCATGGCACCGTTTATTGGGAAAAGTTTAGTGGTAGGCACGGCTACGAAGGGAAATTTATTCAATACATATGTATAAGTAGAGTGAAACTCCAAGACAGACGTCAAATATACGACGGTATTATCCGGCAACATAAGGCTAACAGCAATATCCACTGGAGTGCCGGCGGCCACCTCTCTCAGATAGCCCATCACCTGCACATCTTCCTTGAGCGGAAAGGCATAAACCAGCTTTTCCGTAGTCAGATATATCTTGTTGCCAGCCGAACAATGGTCATACCATACAAAGACGAGACAACAGACCGAAATAAATGCAAACAACCGTCTCATAACCTTTCTCCTGTCAGTTTCAACATAACTACAGAGATATTTGCAAAAAATACGCAAGATCAAAAAATCTGAGGCATATCTGACAGAGATTTTGCAAAAGAAATGCCAAGCTTCTACAGGCCTAACACCGAAAAATAGACATAGAAGATTGTCATTCTGACCTCCCCTCTGATCTTCAGAAAAACGGTTCGGAATGACAACCCTATCACCAACTGTCATTTCGAAGGAGTAATAAATTCCCCTCCGGTGGAGTGAGTGCCCGAAAGGCGGGGTGGTGTGAGAAATCTTAAGATTCCTCGCTTCGCTCGGAATGACAGGTAAAGTGCTTCGCTATGCGAAGAGTTTTTCCGATATGAGTTATTGCCTACTTTGACTATGTTAGCTAAATTAGTCATTTTGGCTACATTAGAAGGTGGTCTCATGAAAATTACAGCCACGGAATTTAAAAGTAAGTAAAGAATATGCCAACAAAAAAGGCGCTTTAACGCGCCTTTTTTGTTGAATAGAAAAAGATATGGTGCCGAAGGGGGGACTCGAACCCCCACAGGTTGCCCCGCCACCACCTCAAGATGGTGTGTCTACCAGTTCCACCACTTCGGCAAAAGTAAAACCTATTTTTGTTTTGCAACCGGTGTCACATTTGCACCAGGCATTGAATCGGTACCACTCCCTTGGCCTTCAGCCTTGTCGATAGATACCGCCAAGTGTTTATTGGGATTTTCCACAGGGGAGGCCTGCGTACCCACATTCATAGAATTACCAGCAACATCACTCTGCGCAGCAGGTTTCTTTTCATTCACTACTGGAGTTTCAGCAGGTGCAGCAGGCATTGTTGTCGAGCCTTCTTGAACCTGCACACTGTCCATAACGGATTTATTACTCATCTTGGCCGACATATAAGTAAGGCCCAACGAAGTGAGCATGAACAATACCGCTGTCACCGTGGTCAGCTTATTCAAAAAAGTGGCAGGGCCTGCCGCACCGAAAAGGGCCTCGCTCGACCCGAATACGGCTCCGATCTCAGCGCCTTTACCCTTTTGCAGAAGCACGATACAGACCAAAAAAATACAAATGATTATATGAATCGTAACAAGTAACGTGTACATTATATCTCGCAGGAAACGATTTTTAAAAACTCAACGGCATCAAGAGATGCCCCGCCTACCAACAGACCATCCACGTCAGCGATGGCCATTATTTGAGCTGCATTATTCGATTTAACCGAGCCACCATACAATATCCTTATATTTTCTGCAAGAGCCGAATTGAAATGTGCAGCAAACCAGGAACGAATAAAGGCATGCACCTGCGCTATCTGTTCTGATGAAGCGACCTTGCCAGTTCCTATGGCCCACACCGGTTCATATGCAATGATCAAAGCATTCAGCGCACTCTCCGACAAGGCAGCCGTGGCAGCTGCCAGTTGAATGCCTATCACCATATTTGTCCTTTCGGCCTCCCGCTCACTCAGACGCTCGCCAACGCATAATATGGGACACAAACCTGCCTCGCACACGGCTCGCACCTTAAATGCCACCTCCATATCCGTTTCGCCAAAGACATGCCTGCGCTCCGAATGCCCAAGAATAACGAATTCAACACCCAATTCCTGCAACATGGGCAGAGAAATCTCGCCCGTATATGCCCCTTTCTTCTCAAAAAATACATTCTGGGCAGCTATGGAGACGTCCTGCCTTTTACAGGAATCGATTTCCTGCCGAGCTGCTAAAAGAGCGGTAAAGGGCGGCGCTATCACGATTTTTCTGTCTGAAGATTCCCTCAATGCACCAAGAAAAGAGGCTAAAAAGGCCCCTGTCTCCTGAATGGTCTTGTGCATCTTCCAGTTGGCGGCAAAAACAGCTTGTCTTTTTCGAAGCATGTAATCTCTCCTGCCAAAAGGCTCAAAAAAACTCTTTGAGTGCTTGAATACCGGGTAGCTCCTTTCCTTCCAACAAATCCAGAAATGCCCCTCCACCCGTTGAGATATAAGAGATATTTCCTGTCTCTCCGGCCTGCGCCACAGCCGCGTCCGTATCCCCTCCACCCACAATGGTAAGCGCATTAGATTTCCCAACCGCGTGGGCCAAAGCCATGGTACCAGCACTAAAGGCAGATATCTCAAAGGCACCCACAGGGCCGTTCCAGACAATGGTTTTGGCATTCTCAATGGCCTCACAAAAGAGCTGAACGGTTGCAGGGCCTATATCCAGGGCCATCCAGCCATCAGGTATCTCCTGAACAGGCACTATGTTACTGATCGCATTCGCCTTGAGTTCTTGGGCTATCACAACATCCACCGGCAGATAAAATTTTACACCTGCCTGCCTCGCCTCTGAAACCAAGTATCTAGCTGTTTCAAATAAATCGGGTTCCACCAGAGAATTCCCCGTAGATACACCTTGAGCCGCCCAGAAGGTATTGGCCATGGCCCCGCCTATGATGATTTTGTTGACCTTTGCAAGAATATTTTGAATGGCACCCAGCTTGGTGGAGACCTTTGAGCCGCCGAGAATGGCTACCAGAGGCCTTTCAGGGTCCTTCAATGCCCTTTCAAAATAGGCTATTTCGTTTTTTAGCAAAAAACCAGCGGCACGTGTCTTGAAAAATCTGGCAACTCCATGCACAGATGCATGGGCCCTGTGACAAACAGCAAAGGCATCGTTTATATACACCTCTGCCAGACTTGCCAGGGTCTGGGCGAATTCGATGTCGTCCTTGGTCTCGCCATTGTAAAAACGCAGATTCTCCAACAAAACCACCTCTCCTGGTTGCAATGCCTCCACTGCCGTCTGCACCTCCGGACCGATACAGTCCGCAAGGAGCGGCACTTGCATGCCCAGCAACTCACTTAAACGCAGGGCCACCGGCTTAAGGCTCAATTTCTCCACACGCTGCCCCTTCGGTTTGCCCATGTGAGAGCAGAGAATGAGTCTCGCCCCTTTTTCAAGGGCATAACGCACACTGGGCAATGCCGCTCTAATGCGGTGATCATCGGTGATCTCCAATGAGTCGTTCAAAGGCACATTGAAATCCACGCGCATCAGGACCTTTCTGCCGGCCAGATCCAGCTCATCGATATATCTGATCACTTCATAACCTCCTTTCGTGCTCATGGTAACGTCTTGTTCTATTATTCTGAAAAATATAGCAGACGTCTCGCCTGTCCGTGTTGTCGACGACCCTGCTGCTACATGGTCAAGTAGGGGCGAAAAATTTTTCGCCCCTACAGGGCTACGCTCAAAATGACAAGTAAAGGGAGCTCGCTCCTAAACTGTCATTGCGAGCCGAAGGTAGGGGCACGTTGCAACGTGCCCCTACTACAGCATCGCATCCGCTATAGTCACTGCCCGTTCGGCCAACATATTGGCATAACTACCTAATTCGTTGTCATACCAACCATATACCACAACCTGCGTAACAGGTATCTGAAGGGGGGCGCAGGTGATTTTGGCGCCCTCAGGGCCTGAACATATCAGAGAGGGATCCACATTGATTGCCCCTGTTCGAGTATGTGTCTCGGTGCCCTCGATAATGCTTGCAGCCCTCGGATAACCGATGATATCAGAAGAGACGTTTTGTTCCTCCGTAAAGATTAGATACCCCTTCATGGGACCTTCCGCAGCATCCTTGTAGATGCCATTTATGAGCTCTCGCTTTATTGGCGTTTCGAGACTGGTGTCGTGAATGGTCAGAACCAGAATAACAATGGAACCTGTGGACGTGGGTATGCGTACGGATTCGGCTATGAAACCAATCTGCTTCATCTCAGGCAATACCAGCGACAACGCCTTAGCAGCGCCGGTCGTGGTAAGGATTATGTTATTAAATACACTACGATTCTTACGGAGGTCTTTGGCCCCTGCATCCGGCAGACGGTCCAGTACCACCTGACTACCCGTAGATGCATGAACTGTAACCATGGAGGCCGTAAGGATTCTGGATACGCCGAAATAATCGAGCAAAGGCTTGACCATATATGCCAGACAGGTGGTCGTGCATGATGCAGCCGAGATGAGACTGTGTTTCACGGGAATGTAGTCGTCTTCGTTTATACCCATGACCGTTGTTACCGCATCTTCGGGCATGGATGCAGATTTATCCTTAATCTTGAAAGGCGCTGAAAGCAGCACCTTGGACGCCCCTGCATCCAGGTGGCCGCGCAGGGCGCCTTTGGGGCTGTCTGCCGGTGCGGTGGGATCGGTGAAAACTCCAGTGGAGTCCAACACAAAACGCACACCATGTTCTGCCCATTGAATCTCTCTGGGGTTTCTCTTGTCTCTTAAAATGGTCACAGGGATTCCGTTTACAGTCATAGAGCCGGTGGCATCGTTCAGATTTTCCACAGTAACTCCACCTTTATATCCATGCAGATATGTAGATAACCTTCCATAACTGCTGTCCCGTTCGATATATGCGGCGATATCAGCCAGAGACTTACCGGCCTGCCTACCTATATTCACAACGATTTCTGAAAAATTACGATTAGCCACATGATGCCAGAGACTCAATTTCCCGATTCTGCCAAGGCCGTTTATACCAAGCTTAATGGGTCTTGGGGTGGTGCCCACGTCTATCATCTGCAATCCTCCTGATTCAATAATTTTTTATTTACAAATAGTTACCACCAAATTGACGTTCCAAAACTTTCCCAAAAGAAATGCCTGTTCTTTTTTTATTCCCGAGTAGGGGCACGTCGCAACGTGCCCCTACATAACACTATTAAACGGAGATGATACGCTTTTCCCGCTGCACTGCATGCTTACCCCAGTATACCATGCCCAATCTGCCGTCGATACTGATGTAATCTCCTGTATGTATATCCAATTCATTTATCTTTGCAAGCCCTTTGTCCTCATACACCTTAAGTTGTTTGCAGCCCACCACGCAGACCTTGTCAAGCCTGAAGGCCACGATGGAGGCATGGGATGCCTGTCCTCCTCTCGCGGTCAGAATGCCGTCGGCCAATGATATTTCACGAATATCCTCCGGCACTGTATCCGATCGTATGAGAATCAATGGAGTATCCGGTTCCTCCAATCTGAAACTCTCGATATCCTGCAGACCAAAAACCGCCTTTCCGGACAAGGCACCGCCGCTCACTCCGATGCCTCGGGCCAGATAGTTTGCATCCAGCGACCTACCAGGCACGAATATATTGACCATATCATGTTTTTTAATGGCCATGTTGCGCGTCTGAAGTATGTATAATTGCTCACGGCTCGGACCCTCGAAGGTAAATTCTATCTCCTGCGGACTCCACTTTTTTTCATAAACGAGCCGACTGGCAATGCCGGAAAGCTCCGAATATATCTCAGGGAAGGTCTCTTCCAGAGTCACCTCGCCGTTTATTCCCCGCACAGTCTTCTGTTCTCTGGAGATGGAATATGTCAACACCAGGCCGCTCACTATGTCCTCGCCCTGATTTCCTGGCGTAAAATCCCCCCACAGAGACACCCTGTCCAGTTTTTTGGCAGGATTAGCGGTAAATACCACTCCTGTCCCTGAATTTTCCGAAATATTGCCAAATGCCATAGCCTGTATTATGACGGCGGTCCCCCAGTAGTCCGATATCTCCATGATGCCCCTGTAGGCCTTCGCCTTAGCGGAATCCCAGGAGCCAAGCACCAGACAAATGGATACCAGCAGTTGCTCAAAGGGATCGTCCTCCACTTCCATACCATGAGATAACACCGCCTCTCTGTATAACAACGCCAGTTCCCGCATGGCATCACCGGAAAACTCCCGTTTTTTACTGACCCCATACAACTTTTTATGATGTATCATGAGCTCAGTGAATATCTCCCTCTCCATACCAAATGCCATACCCCATGATTGCAGAAAACGGCGATAATTATCCCAGGCAAACCAGCTGTTCTGCGAAGATACGGCAAGGCCCTCAGCGATTTCTTGATTCATACCCACGTTTATGATGGTAGCCATCATACCCGGCATGGAAATGGCGGCCCCGCTTCGCACGGACAACAGTAATGGATTGGAGCTGTCGCCGAATCGTTTGCCCGTCTGTCTTTCCATATCCGTTATGGCTGCACGCAACTGCGCCTGAAAGTCCTCGTAAACCCTGGGAAAGGCCTGAAAAACCGAATAGCAACGGAAAAGTTCGGTGGTTGCTATGACTCCTGGCGGAACAGCCATTCCTTCTTCAGCCAATTTCACGAGATTGAAGCCCTTGTTGCCAAGATAAATCAGGTTTTTGGTCTGAGAATTGGGTTTCTGTATGGGACACAAGACTCGCTCCATATCGTAACTCAACAATAGATCCAGCTCTCGCTGACTCAATCGCTCTTTTTGTTCACCCATGACCTGATAGAGCCGAGAGACAAAACGATCCAGCACCTGCATTCCGAAGGTAGTGGCGATGAGGTCTCTGTAAAAACGCTCAGACACTCGCGAAAGTAGTTCAGCGGTATCCTGGCCAAAAGAGGTGTGATACTTTGCATACAACCCCTCCTTTCCCAACTGCTTCAGGACACGGGCAAGATTGTCCTGATGAGGACTGATGTAATGCACATGAATCATCTCCTTGACCCCATCCGAAAGGCCTCTGACAATATCCAAATATTGCGAGAAGCTGAATCGCCTTATCTCAAGAGACTGTTCCAGCAAGGTCAGATGAGACTCGAAACCACGGGACCTCACGCCGTTTAGACGAACGGCCCTGTAACACAGCTTCAGATACCTTACAATCTTTACAAAAAGCGCCCTGGTGACAAATGTGAGCTCCAGATTTTCTACCATGGCCTCGAAATATGTCTGGGCCAGATTTTCCAGACGAAAAGTCAGACTCAGGGCATCGAATTTCTTTTCGTGATACTTCCCATACATTGAGGGGATATCTACGGCGATATGCCTTTTGTAGTAAATATCTTCACGAATCTCAAACTGCTGCCGACTCAATATAATTGCCTGAAGCTGTTCCAGTGTCTCCAGAAGTATCTGTAAACGTTCCTCCAGTTCCACTGAACCAGTGCCAAATGCGCCGACTTCATCGGGCGCTGCTTGACCATTTTTCTCAAACATTTCCATAACACGGTCCAGCCCATTGAACCCCCAGTCCCTGGCCTCTTTCAGATGTCCGACCAATTCCTGCACACCCAATCGGTATTTCAAAACCTCCAGGCGATACATCTTAAAAAGCAGCCAAACCCGTTTTTTTTCCCTCTCAGACACATCGGTCATTCCATCCAGAAGCGTGGATACGCGATCCTCCGAGAGATCACAAAGGTTCTCCAACATATCGGAACTGTTTCGAGGTCTTGTCAAAGAACAGCTCTCCACCAATCTTAGGATGATCGTATGCACCTCATCGAAAAATTCACCGAATGCCGTCACACCTTCCAGAACCACATCCGGCACCCATGATTGCAGCACGGATTTGTCCCCTGTGTGCCAGAAATGCAAAATGGCCCCAATAAAATCCACTATAAGGTTGTGGCTCTCCACATGGGCCTGTTTGCGCAAAAAATGTATAAGTCTGTCCTGACGATGAGTCAATTCATCCAGTTCCGTTGAGACATCCCTCAAAAGGCCTTCAGCACCTATCTCATTGAAATAAACCGGCAGCAGCTTGGTAAACTGTTTGACCAGGGCATAGACCGGCTCTATGTCCGCATTTAAGAGCTGTGTGACATCCTTCTGAAAAAGGTCGGTGTCCTTTATGCAGGTGCCTACCAGAGACAGATTCACTATCAGGGCTGAGAGCAGTGTGCTGAACACCTTTGGATTTTGCCTTATGAGCTTGAGCCACACACGAATATTCTGAAGATGCGCCGGATTGGAAAGCACGTGCCACTCGGCATCCACTCCATGAATATCAGGGGTTTGAAAACCAAACTCCACCACCTGCTCCAGAAACAGCTCCAGCAGGCCCTCGTTATTCAGCCTGGATATCTCACCGCCAAGGACATCGATGCACTGCAGGGCTGTCTGAGGAAAGTTTCCGATCTGCTGTTTAAGCAAGTGAAAGGCACGCGGCAATATATCGTTGAGCTGTTCTATTTGAGCCGTACGCACCAGACACAGCAGTTTTTTATTGATATTTCGCAGCACATCCTCATGAATCGTGGAAAGGGCGTCGATCTCCACCATGTGAAAAAGGAAAAGTATATGCAGGTCTATCTCCGGATTTTTTTCTCCGTATTCAGAAGCCACTGTACCCTGAAGAGCACAGTAATACTCGCCAAAAGACTGGGCCACTGCCCTGTATGCCTTGACTATCTCCAGATGAGAGAAAACGTCAAGCACTTCTCGAAGACATGCAAGCAGGCGTGGCAGTGCATTCGGCAACTCACTGACACCTTGCTCCAATGGCAGCAAAACAGAACAGCGCTCCCGTATTTCATGCACTCGTACCAGCTCTTTCTGTAAATGCATTCTGGAAATGGGTTGCAGCAGATTTTTGATCTCTTCAAGCAAGGCATCGGAAGGCAACACGCCATACTGCTTTATGATGCGCTCAAACCATTCAAATGGGTCCTCCAATTGAAGCCAGTAACCCAAAGACAATTCTTGAATACGAATCATCAGACTTAACAATGCCTGCCACAAACCCTGTTCATTCTGACTCGGTGTACCAGTACGATTCGCTTCATAACCTTCAAATCTTGCCATCAAAGTGGTGGTTATTCGTGATAAAGGGTACAAACTACGGACTATACCCATCAAAAAAGGCTCTTCCAGTTCACTTAAACGGAAAATACTGCTTTGCAATACCGGTATCATGCGATACAATAGATCGAATTTCAGAGTTGAAACGAGCTTCTCATAAAAGGCCAGCAGCCCGTCGATCACAAGCAACTTCTGGTGCTGTTTGGGTGCTCTAAGAATGGTATCATGAAAAAGTTCAAGTATTACGGCAAGGGCACCGTCGGCACCAGGCGTTCTGCTGATGACAGGCAAATTTTTCAGGGAAAACGAGCGCAATTCCTCTACAAAAACCCCCCAGTTCACAAAAGGATGATGGAGTTCATATACAAGGTGTTCCGCTGTCTTGAAAACTCCGTGATAGGAACGCAATGCCTCCAACAGATTATCATAACTGGCATCTATCAAAACATAATTTACGGCTGTTTCACGCAGATTCTGACGTAACGCCTCGGATTCAAGCACCATATTGATTGCACCTGCCGTCTACATAAAATTAATTTTCAATATTTTACTGTCATAAGGCAAAAATGCAAAAGATATTTGGTCATCCGCCAGCCGAAAAATAGACATAGAAGGTTGTCATTGCGAGCAAAGCGAAGCAATCTCGTCTTCGAGTTCTCGCAATGACAGGTAAAATATAGAGTTTCTCTCGCCTGTCCGTGTTGTCGACGACCATGCTACATGGTCAAGATTCCTCGCTACGCTCGGAATGACAGATAAAGTGCTACGCTCGGAATGACAGGTAAAGTGCTACGCTCGGAATGACAACATGTCGATCGAAAGGATGAATGATGGAGTTTTCATGGTTTTGTATTATATTATATAAAATTATCCCAAATACTCAGGAGACATCATGGACAACAAAATATCCTCTCTGCTGGAACAACTCCAGACAGAAGTAAAAAACAATCCCAACTCCGTTATAGCCCTGCATCGCCTAGGTCTTGCCTATTGGCGGGCAGAACGCTTCGACGAGGCAGCAAAGGCCTTTCAAAAGGCACTGGAACTCGATCCGCACTCCTTTGAAATCCGCTCCAATCTGGGAGTGTTATATCTACAAACAGGCAGGCTTGAGGAAGGCATTGAAGAAAACAAAAAGGCCCTGGAAATCTATCCAGAGGCAGCGGAGGCCATGGTCAACATCGGTTCAGCCTATATACAGCAAGAAAAATGGGAGGAGGCATTAAAATATCTGCAAATGGCAGTGAATACCAAACCGGATATGATACCTGCCCTGACCAATCTGACCACTGTCTTGATAGCCCTTGACCGCATAGACGAGGCTGTGGAGACAGGACAAAAGGCCGTGTCTCTCGCTCCCACATTCGGCCTGGCCCGAAACAATCTGGCCGTGGCCCTGTACCACAAAGGGGACAAGGCAAGGGCATTGGAGCAGGCCATGAAAGCCAAGGCCGCCGGCCATGCGGTTTCCGATGATTTTTGGGCCAAATTAGGGGCTAAGGCATAACATGACCAGACATATTCACAAGACACAGGCGTTTTCGCCCAGATGCCCCTTTTGTGACAGCCTCATAGACCGGCCAAAGGACTTTGAACCCAAACGCTTTGGGGATTTTGAAACAGGTTTCTGCTCATGTGGTGCCGTATATGTACATGACATCACAGGACACAATCTGGGGGCCGCCATTATCGAGGCCATGGGCGTGGCCACGGACGATGACTGGGAAATGGCATGGAACCTCATGCCCGGAGATGACTACACAGATAGCTTTATTCCCGACTACGATATCGAGACACACCTGATACACCCAACAGGCAGAACACCTGACGGCAAACGCGTTCGAGGTACATTGACCTTCATAAGACTTACAGACGATATTCAAGAGGCTGTGAAAGGCAGACCTGAAAAAAGGCTTCAGATCATCGAAAGACCCGCCGCAACGGATACACAACAACCTGCAATCCATCGACGTTTTTCGCAACAGGAGGTCACAGACATTGTTCAGAACATGAATGTCTCGGCGCTGAAACTCATGGCAATTCAGGATTCACTATCCATACGCCATCTTCAAAGACTGCTCTGCTCTGCGGACATGGAATTGCGCTGGCGTACCGTACTGGCCATCGGCATCGTAACTCGAGAGATTGCCAAGACCAGGCCGGGTATTGTGGGCGAGTTCATAAGGACATTACTATTCATCGCAAACGATTCAGCCCAGGCCGGCTGGGGCAGCATCGAAAGCCTGGGAGAGATAATCCGAAATAATCCCAAGACATTCGGCACATTTATCCAGCACATTCTGGGGTTCATAGCATCCGATCCAGGGCACATACCCGCTGTATTATGGGCTATCGGAAGGATTGGTGAAGCGCATCCCCAATTGGTAAGGGCCAGCTCCTTTTTTGTCATATTCGATCTGTTGAATCACTCTGACCCCACAATAAGAGGCCATGCAGTATGGGCTTTGGGCCGCATGAAAGCAAAGGAAGCAGAACGGGCCATCATGTCTTTAAAAGACGACAATACAGAGATAGGTCTTTTCGACGGCGAGCGATTCGATTATATCCCTGTAGGAAGACTGGCTGAACAGGCATTGGTACGTCTGAAAGAGATGGAAAACAAATTTTATGTTGAGAGAGAAAAAACTATGGAACCAGAAGAGTTACAAAACAACCCCGAGATACAAGAGGCCAAAAAGAGCTTTCAGGAGGGCATGATGTGTTACAACAGAGGCATGTCACTGGACGCCATTCAGCATTTTGAAAAGGCCCTGACTGTATTTGAAACCTACAAACTGGATGTGGATACAGCCAATACCTGCGAAAAACTGGGGGACCTGCACCTGCAACGAGGCAATCTCAAACCCGCCATTCCCCTATATCAACGGGCCATGGCCATCTGCGAAAAATACAACGACCCAGTAAGCGAGGTGCTGCTGTGCGAAAAGATCATTGATATATACAAGGCACAAAATGATAAACAAAAGGCCTATCCATACCTTATGCAGGCCCTTGAACTGGTAGAAAAAGTGGGCGACAGCGGAAAAGCCGCCTTTTATCTGACCGGCCTCGGCGACATCTTCGAGGAACGGGGCGAGATGGAAAAGGCACTGGATGCCTATGAAATCGCTCTCAAAATATACAAAGGCATGGGTTCACGTGGCAGAGCTGAGGTGCTTGAAAAAGGCATTCAGCACCTCAAGGCTCGCATGGCAAGGTCTGTTTAGACAACCCGCCCACTTATATAACAGTAGGCCATTAAAAGACATAAGACACACGCCATGAATCTTCTACAGTTGACGGCTGTGGGCGCAGGCGGCCTTATAGGGGCAATCACGCGATATATCCTTGCGGTTTGGATAGGCCAGAAATGGGGCAGAAGCTTTCCTTTGGGCACATTCATTATAAATGTGAGTGGCAGCTTTCTCATCGGCCTTCTTATGTACCTGCTGACGGAAAGACTGATGGTAAATCCATTGTGGCGTCTGTTTCTGGTAGTGGGCTTTCTCGGTGCCTATACCACATTTTCCACATTTGAATATGAAACCGGCAGACTGGTGCAGGATGGTGAGTGGCTGCTTACATTGGCAAATGTTGTATTCAGTGTCGTCGCTGGCTTTGCGGCCCTGAAAACAGGAGAATTGATTGCTCGAATTCTATAAGGAAATGTGTATGGTAAAACAGGGAGCAGCAAAAAAACTAACAATATATCTGGACGAAACAGATAAATTCGAAGGGAAACCCGTTTATGAGGCCATGCTCAACCTCTTTCATGCAAAAGGGATTGCAGGTGTCAGTGTCTTTCGGGGGGTAGCCGGATATGGCGGAGACGGAATGTTTCACACATCAAAGATATTGGAACTCTCCACCAACATGCCGGTAAAACTGGAGGTGGTGGAGTCAGAGGATGTCATCAACCGCATTATGCCAGACGTATATCAGATGGTTGAAAAAGGCCTCGTAGAACTCTCCGATACCAATGTATTAAAATGCTCCGCCAATACAGTCGAAACGAAAAAAGAGGTGCAAACACGCATGAAACTGGAAGGTAAGGCGAAGATGCTGCGAGTGATCGTAAGCGAGGACGACAAATGGGAAGAAGAGCCGTTATATGAGGCCATTGTAAAGCGTTTCATTTTGATGGACATAGCAGGCGCCACAGTTTATAAGGCAGTGGCCGGCTATGGGCCTCACAGAAGGTTTCATAAAAAGAAAACACTCACAAGCACCGGAGAACTTCCAATGCTGATAACGGTCATCGATTCCGAAGAAAACATAAATAGAATTCTGCCCATCTTGGACGACATGCTGAAAGAGGGCATCGTCATACTTTCAGATGTCACAGTAGTAAAATATACACACAGGGACATAGACCCTGAGACCATATAAGGAAATGCCCTAAATGAACACATTGAGGCAAAAGACACTCCGCATGTTCCCATGAACTTTTTGCTTGACACACATGGCGCCGCCTGATATTTATATATGTCTTTTCGGGCAAACCATAAGGCCCTTGCCATAAAGTGCAACACAGTGTACATACAAGGGCTGTTAACTCAGAGGTAGAGTATCTGCCTTTTAAGCAGAGAGTCGCTGGTTCGATCCCAGCACAGCCCACCATAAAAATTATAAAAGACGTCCTCGTCGTCTAGCTAGGTCCAGGACACAAGCCTTTCACGCTTGCGACACGGGTTCAAATCCCGTCGAGGACGCCAATTCCTTCAAACCACTCTACAAATCCAGGCAAATCTCATTTATTTTTTACGGCTATTTCACAAAAATCCAACAGCCCATTCCAAATCCATCGTCTAAAAGAAACAAGTGAGCTGTTACTACTGGAAAATTCAGGGGAATAGAACATGTTTGTTCATAACAAACCACCACTCACAAGTGAAGCGTTATGTGAAATTGCGGGACCTGCCCTGAACCTGTCATTTCGAATGAAGCGCAGCGACTGCATGTCATTTCGAAGGAGTCATAAATTCCCCTCCGGTGGAGTGAGTGCCCGAAGGGCGGGGTGGTGTGAGAAATCTTAAGATTCCTCGCTGCGCTCGGAATGACATGGGTACGCTCGGAATGACAACAGGAATGACAACGCTTACTCACGAAATGTCCCTCACAATAACAGACGAAGGAATGACAAACTATTGTGTGTTATTTAGATAGTGGATTAAGAACAATTTAATAGCTGCTAACAACGCCTATTTTTTTCTTGACATTTCATGCCCAAATTAATATATTTTTTATAATTAAAATTATAAAGGAGGGTATTATCATGAAAACACTAAAAATCACACTCTTGGCCATCGCCCTTGCAGCAGCGCCGGTTATTACCCATGCTATGGAAGTAAACATACCTGTACCGTGCTCCAATTCAGGTGCCCTGAACATAACCGGCACATACGATGAGATGTCAGGCGCGATAAATCTCGCTTTGCAACCTCAGGATTGCAAGCAAAATGGCTACACCATAACCGGCAATGGTTCAGTAACAGGTATATTTAAACCATCCATGACCGACCCCACCAAATTTGAAACAGATCTCAAAAACAACATGGATGCCGACTTTGTAAAGGATGCTGAGCACCTACATGCCACTTTCACTCTGGAAGTAAAGGGAAAGTATGACCTAACCACCTCCAAGTTCGATGACAACGCCCAATTCAAAACCTCCATAAATGGGACTGGACCCATCTCGGCAAACATAATCGACCTAATTACCGTAGACTTTGATGCAATAACAAATAATTCGTAATACTAATACAAGCTCAAAATACCAACAAAAAAAGCACCTTATACAGGTGCTTTTTTTGTTGCATACAAATATAGAGGGCCGAAATCTCAACCCCCTACGAAACCAACATTTTTTAAACGGGACGGAAGGATTTCCGCCCCGTTTATGAAACGGTTTATTTCATAAAAGCCTTCCAGAGATCCAGGTTGGCCCCCGTGATTCTTGTGCTGTCAATGCACACGAACTCACCGGTATGGTTGACCTTTGCCACTATATAAGCGCTGTTGTAATCCAAAATGACAGCGGATGTATCCTTGCTAAAGCTTACATCCCCCGGCTGCTTCGTCCATATCTCCGGGGCAGCACCCATAAAGGGCAAAGATATTATCATGGCCTTGCGCTCGGTTGTATTCAGACCGAGTTTCAGCACATATCCCTCACCCATACCAACACCATTCAGCAACACAGGCTCACTCTGCGGCTGGAATCCGCACTCAGAGAGCTCATCCTTCAATTCCTTCGGTATGTAGAAGTAGAGCTTGTCTGACCACGGACCGTTCACCACCTGTTTTGCATACTCAGCACTCAACTCCTCTGAAGTGAAACCGGAGAGATAACCCAATTCACTACCTTTTACCGTGCCTTCACTGGTCATGTAAAAGAGGTCTTCTGCATGGTGTTTGCTGAGAGCAAGGACGTCCTTGGCCGCAGCACCCAACACACTCAGTCCATTGGCCTGAATGGGTTTGATATAATCCACCTCGCCATCTACAATGAAAAATCCATTGGGGTTGGCAGGCACCATGCCCTTCGCAGGGTCATACTTCATGGCACGATTTTCCTCTCTGAACCAGGGTGGAGCCCAGGGCATATACACAATCACTCTATCTGTAATGCGATGAGAACCCGGGTCCTTAGTGTAATCGCCATGACAGTCATAGCAGGACTTAGCGCCCAAGGCCTTTTCAGCAGGCTGAACACCATGAGAATCCGAGAAGTAGTGAGCAGCCATAAAGAGCATTAGCATCGGACTTTTTGCACCTTCAGCCTTCAAAACCTTGATCAAGGCCTGCTGCATGGCACGCACATCCTCATCCCACCAGAGTTCCGGATACATATCCCCTGTATGGTCAAAGATAACGTAACCGCTGTCTCTTAAAATAATCTTACCTACATATGGATTTTGAGCCCATGTAGGATCATTGGGCGGAATCTTGGCAAGCTCCATAGGACTAACCTTACCAAGTTCAATGGGTGGTATATAGGCCTGAACAGCTGCGTTGAGCTCACGGATATACAGCACCTTGGCACCGCCGTATGCTATATCGCTCATGTCGTGATCTGGCTCTGGATTGGCATCCACCCATGTGAAGATGGTGATGGGGTTACCATTCACAATCTGGGGATAACCGTTCTTGGAATTGGCATAATAAAGCGGTGTAACCGATTCATTGTCATGCGCAGGATCATAATTGATGGGCACACCCATGGCCTTATAATTGTTCAGGGACATCTGATAAAAATAACGCCAGAAATCAAAACTCATGTTGGTGGGCATACCGTTTACAACCCTGCCCGGGTCCGCAGAACCGCTCATATTGAAGTAATCCACCATCTGAGATATGAAATCCATAGGCATTACACCCTTGCCATCCGCATCTATGTGATTGGCAGCCATATGAAAATGAGGGATTCCATAGCCAGGAGATGTGGCATATACAGGCGGTAACGCATACTCAGCAGGATATGCGGCCATTTTGGCGTCTCCACCAGGCAGGACGTTATAACCCATACGGTTGTCAAAGTTGCCATAATATCCCATGGTATCGTCAAATGTGCGGAATCTCCATGTGCGTCTGTACGGAATATGACAGACCTCACAGGTGATCTCGGCCATATGATAGCCAGTGTTTTCTCCAAACTTTTCCTCATGGGCTCGCGTAGGATTTGGCGCCTTGCTATCTCCACCAGCCAAGTGACAATACTCACAGGTTTTAGGCTTTGGATTATTGTCCAACTCGTTTGCAACCATATGAGCGGTGTCGGTTCCCTTGAGGAAGTTGTGTTTGTCTTCTATGGTGCCGCCAGCCCTAAAATGACAGGACCCACAGCCCATCTTTTTACCGGAGAGGTGCACATCATAACCAGATGCCTCTTCGTCATCAGTGAAATTCACATACACACCGTTTTTGACCCAGTCTGCAGGCATTCCAAGATTGTAGGTACGGCTATAGTTCCACTCGCTGTTTCCGTGGTCTTTGGTCATGACATGGCACTGACCGCAGACATTCACCCACTTGTAGGAGTTGATGTCTTGAGGTCCGCCAAACATCGGCATATTCAGATAACCGTCCTTCAGGTCGGCCACGTTCCAATAGGCCTTGGCCTGCCAGTCGTTACCCACTCTATCTATGCGCACATAAGAGATAGGGGCACCGTCCTGATTAAAATCCAGCCCCATCAGCTCTGCTGTGGGCATCATATAGAAGAAACTGGGCAGAAAATCATGCAAAGTAACCTGAATATCCTGGGGATTGACCACACCCTTCTGCAAATCCAACATCACTGCCGCGACATCAGGCATACCGGCCGCATTCATATAGCGCATATCGCCCTGCATGGCCTTTTGAACCGCATACATAGTTGCACCCCAGCCCATTCCTACCTTACCGGAATATGCAATACCCTCACCTTCGATAAGAGGGGCACGCACATAATCCCTGAGGGATGAATGATTGGTATCCCAATCTGTATAGAACTTGCCCGGCTCATAGGCGCGCAGAGGAACAGGAATGGGCAGGAGATTGCCCATCTGGTCTTTGATCTTGTAGCCATAGATGAAGTCGTTGAAAAACATGCCCATCATGTCGTTCATGGTGGCATTTGCAGGCATCAATCCCTTGGACTGCATATAACCCAACAGGCCGGAAAACAACTGATCGATGGCAGGAGCGGAGTTCATCATGCGATTCATTTCATCCGCAGCTCCGGCTGGATTGGCACAATAGGCCGGATTTATACCGTTTTGCGTCCATATTTTGGCCACGTTCTGGCCATAAAGGGCATAAGGCAGACTCACACCCTGCTTTTCCATGTTCTTCAGGGCATCCACCCACATCTGCATCATCTCTCCCACAACATCCTTGGGCAGTTGAGACAATGCCAGCATCTTGGTGGGCCTGGTCATACGCTGTGGGTCATCGGTATAATACAAGGCTGATTCATTGGCCAAACCGGTCTTGAGGGGCATGCCTAAAGAGATACGCTGCACCTTACCTGCCTGACGATCGGCAAAGATCATCATACGCGGCCTAAATGGCTGGGCTTTTAAGCCATCCGCAGCCTGAAGCGCATAAGGACTCTTGGGATCTGTGTGACAGAGCATACAATCCGCCTCCATGACGCCCGACTTGTGCCAGTCATGAGGCTTGGGATCCCCTATGGCAGCCATGGTCTCAGCTATGGAAGCCAGACTATTGAGTGTCTGAGTTGTCAGATTGCCGCTGTAGGCATAAAAATCACGATCATATGTATGAGCAGGCTTTAAGGACGAATCGGTATATGGAGTAACCGTACCATCGGCCTGGACTATACCCTCGGCAGGACCGCCACCTGGATGACAAGAATAACAGACCGCCATGTGCTCAGCCGTACCCTGATCGAAGAAGTATTTCTTACCCTCTGAAGAAAATGGATCCTTCAGACCACCACGTTCCTTCTTAGCCGCCAACTGACGGTAAGAAGGAGGTCACCACGCGCCAAACTGACCCGCACTCATCAGATGCCCGTAGGCATTAGCAAGATAACGATAGAGGCTGCCGTCCTTATTCTTGGCCGACCAATGGTCGCTCAAGTCCTGGCCGTTGGTTCCAGCACCTTCCCTGAAGTGATAACCACGAGTAACTGCCTGATAATCATGGCACTTACCACAGGTCTGCTTGGGACTGTATGCAGGGCCTTTCATATAAACACTACCGTTTGCAGCCTGAACCGTATCCGAAGGATCAAGCTGATCCTTAATCGGCTTTCCCTTTTCATCCAGCAACTGCACCGCCGGATGGGCAAAGGCCATGGCAGGCAGCATCAACGCCGCCAGAAGGCCCAATAGGACATAACGTTTACCCTTACCTTTCACTTTAACACCTCCTGATATTTAATCTCTATTTCGTCCTTCTGAGTGCAATAGTCTGATGACACTGTATGCACTCAGAGGTGGTATGACACACATTACAACTCCTGAAATTCCGCTTAGCTTCTTCGGCATGACCGTTTTCTCGAGTATAAGCCATCCAGTTGCCACGCACATGGGAAATGGGTTTTTGAGAGCGATGACAATCCGAACAATAGGCAGCGGTATGACATGTGGCGCAAAGTCTTCTGTCGTGTGTGGCCTCTTCTCCGTGGCCGCTGGTCTTCCAGGTCAAAATATGGTCCTTGGGCTTCTGTGTCCTGTGGCAGTCCTGACAAAAACGTTCCTGGTTTTCATGACAGAATTGACAAGACTTATCGAATCGACTCTCCAGACCATGATGCATCGCCCAGTCACCATTATGACTCTCAGGCTTGATCTCCTTTCTCACCTCCTTATGGCACATTTCACAATCTATAGGGACTGTTTTCCCATCGTGACACTTCTTACAGGTAAACATGTCGGGCCACTCGATCTGTGAAAGTGAATCCTGCTTGCAGATCCCCTTGTGACACTCACCACATTCAGCCACACCTTCATGGGCCTCGTGCTTGAATATCAAATCCCGATAACCCTTAGGTTTTTCAGGAACAGCGCCTTCAGTTTTATAATCGTTGGCAGCAGCCTTCACAGAATGGCACTGCAAACACTTTTCGGACGGGTTGTCCATGTCGATCTCATGGCATTCCTGACACTTATCCATACCTGAATTGGTGAGCTTGCCGTCTTTACCTTTGGCATGACAACTGTCGCATGAAAGGGAATTGTCCATCACATGCAGATTGTGATTGAACTTGAGGCTTGTGTCCTCTTTTTTACAGCCATAGACCACAAGACTCAGCAAAAGCACCATAAATACGAATATAATTTTATACGAGATTTGTGTTTTCATCTTTCCACTCCCTCAATTAAAAGTTGGCATGGAGCGTAAGGGTCAATACATTGATCTCTCCGACTCCAAACTCTCTATAATAATCATCCCGTTCATATTCGTATTTAGCCTCCGTCCACTTGTCCTTGGCGAACTTGTATTTCAACGCGCCGTAATAGTGAGCCGCACCCTCGCCTTCTATCAGAGAATTCACATCCTCATCTTTATAGTAGAAACCGCCTGCCAACTCCAGCTTGTATGGAAGCTCCTGACGGGCATCCAAAAATACAGACCTGGACTCAGCCTCATACATACGGTTGCGATCCTCCCACCAGAAGGTGACACCGGTGTTCAGATGAAAACCCTTGAGCCCAAGCCATTCATCCAGATTAATACCGCCTGTGAGGCTATAAAAATCCGTTGTATACAGGGTCTCTGCGTTGTCGTGATCAAGATTGCGGATAGCACCCCTTGCAAATACAGACAGACCCTTTTGATGCGGCACAGGCTGTGACACAGAAAGAGTGTACTGTGTATAGGCCTCTTCCTTCGACAAGTACAACCGCTTGATATTGTTAATTTTATCGAGAGAATATGTGTAGTCGAACAAAAAATCTTCCAGCGTGTTCTGAGCAATCTTGAATCGTCTGAAGACATTGAAGCCAACGGTGGTATCCGTGGCATGTATATCGCCTATGACATCAAATGATGCCTCACGATTGCGGCTGTCGAGGAATGCCCATCTGCCGTTGAGCTTCAAGGCCTCCATTGGGCGCCAATAGGCCTGGGCCTCAAAGGAGTTCTCCACATAGAAAACGCTGTTGAGATACAGGGCCAACTCCTTCATAGGATAGTAGCCGAGGTTCACTCCACCCACGCCATCCTGCCTCAGATCAGAATACATCTGAGCGATCTGGCCGCCGAAGGCCTCCACACTGAAACGGTTGTTGATCAGCTTATCGGCCTTGAGCCAGAGGCCATCAAAATGCACCACCTCTGCCCCATAGACATACTGACGGCCCAGACGCATATCCAAACCGGACACAATATCCTTCTTTTCGGCATAGGCGTAATAGGCATTCAGGCGCTGACGCTCCTTGCTGCTGACATCCAGATAGTCCTGAAACACAGACCCCTCGGCCGTGCCGTCCAGGTCTTTGTCGTATTTACCAAAAAATGAAAAGGATAGCCCTTCTACTTTGGAAGATTCATATTGAACCCCAAGAAGCTCGGAAAAGTCCTGATCACTGGTTTCATTGGGAAGGAGTTTCTTGTCAGGCGAGGCTGCCCATGAAAGTTGATAACGCGTGGTGGAACTGATGTCCACCTGGCCAGCGGATGTCTCCATGGCCGAAGCGGATGATACAAAACAACCCGTCAAAAGAGTCGCAAACAAAAGACTCTCGAAACCGAGAGGCCGCAACCTCCGACAACTACAATCTTTATTCATTCCATTTACACCCTCCTCTCCTTGAACTTTATGAATGGCAATTCATTGTTGCATTTATCACTTGATGACAATCTCGTCAATGCCTTTTGCTACGGATTATACGAATATCATCACAAAAAACTATAGATAAAAAATATAACACTATATTATATCTAATGTTTTTGTTTCATTTTGAAACATATTATTTCTTTAGTCCATACTTAGCCATCTTGTAGCGTAGCACTCTCTCACTAATTCCAAGGGCATCGGCAGCCTTTGTCTGCACCCAATTATGTCTCTCCAATGAATCACGTATCATTTTAAGCTCTATGGCATCCAATCTCTGCATAAGAGGGCCGTCAATCTCCGATGGACTATTACGCAGTTCCGAAGGCAGATCCATGGACTTAATCACGCCTCCTCTGCTCAGGGTTACCACTCGTTGCAGAACGTGCTCCAACTCCCTCACATTGCCTGGATATGAATACTTGACCAGCAGATCCATGGCCTCCGAAGAAATGTGAACAGGTCTGGCAGTATAGCGAGACAGAAAGAATTCCACCAGCGCAGGAATATCCTCCTTGCGTTCCCTGAGCGCAGGAATCTCTATCTCCAGGACATTCAATCGGTAATATAGATCCTCTCTGAACCTTCCCTGTTCCACCATCTCCTTGAGATTCCGGTTGGTAGCGGATATGATTCGAATATCGACTTTAATATCCTTCTCGCTTCCCACTCTTGTAATACGGCCTTCCTGAATGGCGCGAAGCAGTTTGGGCTGCAGAAACAGGGGCAGTTCACCCACCTCGTCCAGAAAAAGGGAACCTCCATTTGCCAACTCGAAACGGCCCCTACGCAGATTGACGGCACCGGTAAAAGCGCCCTTCTCATGACCGAACAGCTCACTTTCAAAGAGATTTTCAGGAATCGCAGCGCAGTTGACCTCTACGAAAGCACCGCCTTTTCGTGGACTCAATAGATGAATGAACCTTGCGATGAGCTCCTTGCCTGTACCGGTCTCTCCTCGAATGAGCACCGGCCAGGGGCTTTCAGCCACACGCCTTACCATTGAGATGACCTCCTGCATAGCCCTACTTCGGGCCACCATACGAATGGGAAGCTCTGATTCACTTACCTGCTCCACCACCTCCTGCACATCCTGCTCAACCGCCAGCTCACTCTCGATCTCCTGTATCTTCTGTAAAAGCAGACTCAGGTCCACTGGCTTTTCCAAAAAATCCCTGGCGCCGAGCTGCATGACGCGAACGGCCGTGCCAACCTCGCCATAGGCCGTGATCATAATAGCCTTTATCAGGGGATTTATGGCCATTATGCGCTCCAGTACCTCGTCGCCGGTCATTCCCGGCATTCTGTGATCCAACAACACCAGGGATACCGGCGAATCCTTCACGATTTTCAGGGCAGCCTGGCCATCGCAGGCCGTAAAAACCTCATAACCCTGATGTTTCAAAAAATCTGCAAGCATATCAAGCTGTTCCTGTTCGTCGTCAACTACAAGTATATTCATTGTCTAACTCCATCTTTTTATAAATAGAAACCCTTCGACCCGGTGATGCAATTGTCATTCCGAGCGAAGCGAGGAATCTTAAGATTTCTCACACCACCCCGCCCTTCGGGCACTCACTCCACCGGAGGGGAATTTATTACTCCTTCGAAATGACAGGCAGGCGCTGTAGGACTTTCAGATATTCCATTTAGGCAATCGGCAGGTAACATATCAATTCAAAGATGCCATCCCTTGTAAATGCCTCAACTCTACCTCCATGCACGTGAATAATCCGCTTCACGATGGCCAGACCTAGGCCGGTACCCTGCACTTTAGTAGTGTAATAAGGTTCAAAGACTCGCCTCACTTCCTCCTCAGACAAAGCACAACCGGCATTTTTGATGTGTATTTTCACCTCATTATTTGCACGTTTGGCAATTATGCACAAAAAACCGCCTTTCGATTGAGCATCCATGGCATTTTTAATGAGATTATCCATGACCTGTCCCAAAAGGTTTGCGTCAGCCTGAACTATCAAACCCTCTTCCATTTCAATCTGCAAGGCTATTCCCAGCTCCGCCAAGCGGCCGCGATAGGGTTGCAAACTGTCCTCTATAAAATCATTGAGAACCACTTCAGTTTTTTGCACTTGAATGGGTCGGGCATAGTGCAACAACGAAGTAATAATCCTATTGGCCCTTCCAACTGCGCCAAGAGAGACATCGAGTAATTTCTTGTGCTCGCTGGAAAGCCCCTGCACCTCCATAACAAGACGCTGCATAGCCATGGCAATGGCGTTCAATGGGTTTCGAATCTCATGGGCAATGGCCGCTGTAGCCCTGCCCAATGCCACATCCTCTCTTTGAATAGAAAGGCTGTATTCATAGCTCTTGACCGCCTGAATATATCTCTTTTGAAGGCCATAGAGCAGCCATGACAAGAATGCACCCACAAACACAAGCATCAAGCTAAATGCTGTGAAATCCCTGAGTAACCTGCTGGTGATTTCATGAAAATAAGTGGCATCTACGCCAACCACCAGCATGCCGCCTGTCTCAAGAGGCATCTTTTTTTCTACCACATGTTCCATATTAAACGACGAATTCATTGATACCACCTGTTCAACACGAAACACGGAGTCATTTAATAATCCACCCTCCAATTTAACGTAACGAATACCTTCAATTTGATATAATCTGGACAGTGTCTTCTGAAGCCCTATCTCAGCAAGCAGGACATCTATCTGTTGAGTACCAACAGCCAGAACAATACAATCGGCATGTGCAGTGAGCGTGGTAAACATCACCAAATGCTCATTCGGCAAATAATTGAGACTTGGAGAGTGAGCACAGGCGATCTCCATGCCTTTTAACCAATCAGTAGGAGCTACTATCTTCACCTTATCAGGATGTATGATTTGAATACCGGCCAGACCTGACTCCTTGGCAAAGGCTGTCAGCTCTTCTGGTTTAAATGGCTGAATTGCATTTAAAGAATCTATAAAGCGAGCTGTATTGCTCAAAAAACGACCAAACACCTCTTCCAAGGCATCTCCGGCCAAGACAGCGCCTTTGGCATTGAGGCTCACCACCTCTGCAACAAGCCGGGCATGGGCGTTTACATCCTTCAAAAAGACATTTTGAGCCGCTTTTAATTGATAGAAAAAAAATGAGAGCACCAGGCAGAAAAGCACAAAGAAAAACAGCAGATTAGCCGCCCAAATAGGAAATCTCTCCTCAGGAGCCTCTTTTATCCATTTAAAAAATCTTTTATATTGCAAAAAAAATGTCCCCATAATAATACTATAATCCACACCATCTTGCGAGGCAAGCCATGATACAGACCATTCAGACCACACCATTTAACGACCAAAAACCCGGAACATCAGGGCTCAGAAAAAAGACCCGCATCTTCATGCAACCAAATTACCTGGAAAATTTCATTCAGGCCATTCTATTTCAGTTGAAAGAGGCCAACGGTACTTCACTGGCAATAGGCGGAGACGGACGCTACTACAATCGCAAATCCATACAGACAATTCTAAAGATGGCCATTGCCAACGGCATCGAACACATTTATGTGGCAAAAAACGGGCTGCTCTCCACGCCTGCCGCCTCTCATTTCATTCGAAAACACGGCATTGCAGGAGGCATCATCCTTTCCGCCAGTCACAATCCAGGGGGCATCGACGAGGACTTCGGAGTAAAATTCAACACGGCAAACGGCGGGCCTGCCCCTGAATTCACCACTCATGCCATTTATGATAAAACTCACAGCATCACTCAATATCTTATAACTGACATACCTGACATCGACATAGATTCCATGGGCAAAACACAGATTCTACAGAGCACGATTCATGTGTTCGATGGAATACACGACTATGTGCAGCTCATGGAGACCCTCTTTGACTTTGAACGCATTAAAAAACTGCTGAAAACCGGCTTTTCAGTACGTTTGGATGCCATGAATGCGGTCACAGGCCCGTATCTCAAGGCCATCTTTCAGAACAGACTGAACATGGGCGAAGAGACGCTGTTACGCTGCATACCCATGGAGGACTTCGGCGGCATACACCCAGATCCAAACCTGAAATATGCGACCCACCTGGTAAAAGAGCTCATGCAACCTGACGGCCCTGACTTTGCCGCTGCCTTTGACGGCGACGGCGACCGCAACATGATATTGGGCAAAGGAATCTTTGTAACGCCCAGCGACAGCTTGGCCATTTTGGCGGCCAATGCCCCATTGACGCCAGGCTATGCATCAGGCATTTGCGGCATAGCCCGCTCCATGCCCACCAGCCAGGCAGCGGATAGAGTGGCTGAAGCACTGAAGATTCCATGTTTTGAGACACCCACTGGCTGGAAGTTCTTTGGAAATCTTCTGGATGCAGGTTTGGCCACTCTATGCGGAGAAGAGAGCTTCGGCACGGGCTCCAACCATATACGAGAAAAGGACGGGGTATGGGCGGCATTGTTCTGGCTGAACATACTGGCGATTACGCAAAAGTCTGTAAAGGAACTGGTATATGAGCACTGGAGGCGTTTCGGCAGAAACTACTACTCCCGACACGACTATGAGGCAGTGGACACTACGGCTGCGCAGACCTTTATAAAGCGCGCGGAAGGGCTACTGCCCTCCTTGAACGGCCAGACCGTCTTTGACCTTAACATCAAGACAGCCGACAACTTTTCCTATGTGGATCCAGTGGATCACAGCCTCACACAACGACAGGGCATTCGCATCGTGTTTGAAGACGGCTCTCGCGTGGTGTTTCGACCATCCGGTACCGGCACACAAGGCGTAACCATTAGGCTGTATCTGGAACGCTATGAAGCTCCAAACGGTAACCTGCAATTGGACACACAAAAAGCCGTCCAAGGGCTGATAGACTGGACGGAACAGGTATTTGATTTGCGTGAATCCTTGCGCAAGACGGCGCCGGATGTAATAACCTGAACAAAAATGAAGGGATAGTTGCAAACCAACTTCTACTGTAAGCCGCATTGTCATTCCGAGCGAAGCGAGAAAAAGAAATGGATTACTTCGCCTTCGGCTCGCAATGACAGTTGCAGAGCGACCCTGCTTTACCTGTGATGCCAAGCATAGCGCTTTTACCTGTCATTCCGAGCGAAGCGAGGAATCTTAAGATTTCTCAGTCGCTACGCTTCATTCGAAATGACAGGCAGGCGCTTACGCTTCCCTTGAAATGACAAAATAGGCACCAAATGTTAGCTGATTTAACTTGAAATAAAAAATCATGGTATTATCGATTCAACATTCGATATCCAAATTAATTTCTGGAGACTCATGTGCGCACAATAATTATCATTTTTCTGTTATATGTCTTTTGTAACAGTATCTCATCAGCCGCTGAACCGGCCGCCATATCTTTGGATATATCTGTAAACTTAAAAGAAGCGATTCTCACCGGCGAGGCCAGATTGACGATTCATGAGAAACAGCGCTTAACTCTTTCCACTGCCGGCATATCCGTTACAGATGTCCTCATAAACGGAGAAAAAAGCCATCTGACATCCATAAATGACGAACTCTCTCTGGGCCCGTTCAAGACCCCTGCACAAGCAATTATAAGATACAAAAAGGATGTCTCCCGCCTGCAAACACAGACATTCCCCATGCAGGGCCTGGAACATGGCTCGCGTGCCAATACATTTTTACAAGATACCCTAGTGCTCACAGAGGCATGGCACCCGCGACTGCCGGATTATGCAATCTATGACCTGACAGTTACGGCAACAAAGGACCTGACCCCTATCTCAGAGGCAGACTCGGTAACTGTGAATTCAGACGGTGACCAGCGACGCTGGCAGTTTCCATTTGCGCACTTGCGAAAGGATGTCTCTCTGGTAATAGGCCCCTATGAAATCCACCGCATTCAACACGAGGACGTGGAGCTGGCCTGTTATCTGTATGCAGAGGACAGGGCGCTGGCCCGCACCTATCTGGAGAAAATGGCCTATTACCTGGAGCTTTACAGGCCGCTTCTGGGCGATTATCCCTTCAAACGCTTTGCAGTGGTAGAAAATCGAGCGCCAACAGGTCTTGGATTCGCCACATTTACACTTTTGGGCCAGCAGGTCATACAGCTGCCATTCATTCCTAATACATCCCTGGGGCACGAGTTTGTTCACTCCTGGTTCGGCAATTCAGTATATGTGGATTTTGAAAAAGGCAACTGGTGTGAAGGACTCACAAGCTACCTGGCGGATTATCTCTACAAGGAAAAGGTGGGAAATGGAGCTCAATACCGCAAGGAACTGCTCATCAACTATCAGAGCTACGCAAAAGACACTGACATGGCCATAATCGACTTTAGATGGGGCCAAAATAAAACACATCGCGCAGTGGGCTACGGAAAGACCGCCATGCTCTTTCACATGCTGCGAAATAATGTGGGTGATGAGGCGTTTTACAAGGCCTTGCAGGCCTTTTACATACAAAACCGCTTCAGGGCCGCTTCATGGAGCGATCTTCAAAAGGCATTTGAACAGGCATCTTCTAAAGACCTTACGGCCTTTTGGAATCAATGGCTTACACGAAAAGACATTCCTGTCCTGACAGCCGAGTTGGAGCAAAAAGGCGAGGACATCTTTCTTGTGATCACACAAAAGAATGATTCACCTTACACCCTTACACTTTCGACTCTGCTCAAAACCAAGGAACAGGATATAAAGTGGCCGATCACCATCACACAACGGCAGGAACGCATTAAACTACCGCGAAATGATATAAAAGCAGTGATCCTCGATTCGAACTTTGAGATCATGCGTTCCCTGACATCCTCGGAGTTGCCACCCGTACTGTCCCGTATCCTTGGAGCACCCAACAGATATTTTGTCAGAACCTCTTCCATCTACGACCGGCTTGCCGCAGCACTGAAGGCGGAAGGCTTTGTGGAACTGCCGGCCAAACAGTCCGCTGAATGGAGCAAGGGTTCCATTTTATGGCTTGGGCCACCCAATGCAGATTTCACAAGGATTTTGAGAGAGTCCTTTGAGTCGAAGGACCATAATAAAGCCACAGCAGGGGCTGTGATAGAGGTAAAGGGCAATCCTCTGGCCGATTCTGAGGCATTGTGTCTAATTCAGGCATTTGATGCCCGCAGTATAGATATGCTTCTGCCGCGACTCTCACATCTCGGACAATACAGCACCGTTCTCATGGATAATAACGGCAAACTGACACTGAAGGAAACGCGGACCACGGAAAACGGCATCAAAGCCGAAATAAACAATGAGATCGATGTGATTGAAACCAGAACGATCATGAACCTGAATCAGGCCTTGAATCGCGTCCTGCCCGGTCAGGTGGTCTATGTGGGTGAAAAGCATGATGAATTTGCAGATCACATGACCCAATTGAAGATCATCGAAGAACTGCACAAAAAGGGATATCGGCTCGCGGTAGGCATGGAGATGTTTCAAAGGCCTTTTCAGCCCGTGCTCGATGCCTACTTAAAAGGAGAAATGGATGAGCGCACCTTTGTAGAAAAGACCGAATATTTCAAACGCTGGGGCTATGACTATCATCTTTACCGACCTATTCTGCGCTTTTGTAAGGAAAACAACATACCCATCATAGCCCTGAATCTGGAGATGGAAATATCACAAAAAGTGGCCAGAGAGGGCATAAACAACCTTTCCCAAGAGGAATTGCAGAGCATTCCCGCCAATATCGACTGGAACAATGAAACCTATAAAGATCTGCTGAAGCGCATATTCACAGCCCATTCCCAAGGGCCTGTGCAGAACTTCAACAACTTCTATCAGGCCCAGATACTATGGGATGAAACCATGGCCATGTCCGCGGCTCAATATCTTGAAAAAAATCCTCAGCAGACCCTGGTCGTTCTGGCAGGCACAGGACACATAGCCCACAGGCATGGCATTCCAAACCGCCTGAAACGCCTCACAGGCCGAAATGACTGGGTCATTCTCTGCATACATGAAGAGCTCGATGCCACATCGGCTGACCTGCTGCTTTCCTGCCCCTCCATTCAGCCACCGTTTTCCGCCAAGCTTGGCGTGATCTTGGAAGAACAGGAAAACGGCCTTGTAATCAAGGAGGTCTCTCCCCATGGCGTGGCAAAGACCGCCGGCATAGAGCCAGGTGACATTATTTATAAAGTAGATGGGGCTTCGGTCAGAAAGATACCTGAGCTCAAACTGGCCTTGCTCTTCAAGCAGAAAAACGACTCCATCGAAATAGAACTCCTGGACAAAAACAAAAAGATGCAACGAAAGACCATTAACCTGACATCCATGGCAGGACAGTTCGGCATGGTCTCTGCTGAAATGCCGCACCCAGCTCACCTGAAACAGACGGTTCAGCCCAAAGCAGAGACAGGAGACACAAAGGCCACTCACTCATTTCCTGGTGGCAAATCGAAATGAAGGCTGTCAAGGCGGCCTTGGCCGCAAACATCACGGTCTTTGCCCTGAAACTCGGCATCGCTGTCACAGGCGGCAGTGCCTCCATGCTGGCCGAGGCCATTCACTCCCTGGCAGACACACTAAACCAGGCCCTGTTATGGCTGGGCATTCGGCGCAGTTTCATAGGGCCTTCAAAGGAATTTCCGTTCGGACGAGGCAAAGAGCGCTTTGTCTGGGGTCTTATCTCAGCATGCGGCATCTTCTTTCTGGGCGCAGGCGTCACCATCTATCACGGCATACAAGGACTCTATACCCATCATATGCCCGAATTCACTTATTGGACATGGTTTATCCTGCTGGTATCCCTTATGGCTGAGGGTATGTCTTTTATAGTGGCTCTACAGGAAATGCGACAAGGTGATACCACCACTCTGGCAGTGCTCATGGAAGACGGAGCAGCAGTGTTGGGCCTGATTATAGCAGCAGCATCCATCTGGACAGCCAAGCTCACCGGTAATTATCAATGGGATGCCGTTGGATCCATTCTTGTTGGATGTCTTTTGGGCATTATCGCCTTGATTCTCATTCACAAAAATCTGGAATATCTGCTGGAAAAGACATCCCCTGAAGCACTAAAGGAAGAGGTTAGAGAGGCACTACAGGAAATGCCGCTGGTGGAGGACATCAAGGACATTCGCATGATAGTGCTCACACCAGAGAACCACCGTATTCGAGCGGAGGTTGAAATAAACGGTTATCTTCTGATAAAAGACATGGAAAACACGCTTAGAGAAGAATATAAAGAGATAGAGACCTTCAGTGATTTTTTGCAGTTCTGCGCCTCCTTTGCCAATCGCATTACTCGCATAGTGGGAAGCCGTATAGACGGCATGGAAAAACAGCTTCAGAAACAGCTGTCCTATCTCAAAAGCGTGGACATAAAACCGTCCTAACAACAAAACTATGTTTAGGGAACCTTGTGAAATTGCCTTTATGTTGACCACTGTTGGGGCACGGCATGCCCACCACCCCGCCCTTAGGGCACCCCTCCACCGGAGGGGAATTTATTACTCCTTCGAAATGACAGGCAGTCGCTGCGCTTCATTCGAAATGACAGTTGGTGATGCGGTTGTCATTCCGAACGAAGCAAAGCACCAACGTCCTGTCATTCCGAGCGAAGCGAGGAATCTTAAGATTATTTCAATAAACCATCGGAGCACATATGACATATAACGATTTGACACGCATAAAAATAGACCTTTCAGCCATTTTGCACAATATAACGGCCATAAAAAGCCTGCTTGCACGCCAACACTCAAGGCCGCCAGGCATTTTAGCCGTAATCAAGTCCGATGCCTATGGCCACGGCATGGTACAAATAGCAAAAACCATTCTGCCCCATGTGTGGGGTCTTGCGGTCTTTGATATAAACGAGGCGATTACACTACGGACTCATGGCATTGTCTGCCCTATCGTACTTATCTCCGGCATACTGCCAGAGGATGCACAAATGGTCTGTAAGTACAGACTGACTCCGGGCATCTGTGATATACAATCTCTAAATGCCATAGAAGATGTCTGCAAGATCCATAACACCACCTGTGACGTACATATAAAAGTGGACACAGGCATGTCCAGAATGGGGTTTACCTCACGAGAGGCGCTCGTTATATGGCAACAGAGAGAAAAGTGGCCCCATATCTCATTTTCCGGCATCTTTTCACACCTCTGTTGCGCCGACGAACCCATCAATTCCATGAATATGATTCAGATAGATACCTTTGAGGGTCTTCGCCAAAGGATTTTAAACCTAAACACAAGGGACATTTGCTTTCATCTGACCAATTCAGCCGGCATGATGCACTTTCCCCAGGCCCATTACGATTTGGTAAGGCCGGGGCTTGCCATCTACGGTGGCTATTTGAACTACAAGACCGAATCACTGATAGATTTAAGGCCAGCGATGTCCTTTAAAAGTCGTGTAATTGCAGAAAAATACCTCAATAAAGGTGCTTTTGTAAGCTATGGAGCAACATATACTGCCCATAGAGACATAAAAATTGCTGTAATTCCTGTGGGTTATGATAATGGTTATTTTCGAAGCCTTTCCAATCGAGCACAAGTACTCATAAAGGGGGAAAGAGCGCCCGTCATAGGTCGTATATGTATGAAATCCATGATGATCGACATAACTCATATACCAGGCGAAACGATGGGAGAGGAGGTGGTGCTTTTGGGCTCGCAGGGCAATAACTGCATCTCATGGAAAGAATTGGCCCAATGGGCTGAAACCATCGATTATGAACTCATGTGTTCTATTGGAACTAAAAATTCAAGGACATTTTTAAAGACGAAAGGCGAATGACCATGTATTTTCCAACAGCCGATATAGAGATAAATCCTTTGATTCCACCGTTGGTAGCCTTTGTCATAGCATTCTTCACATCTATGGGCGGTCTTTCAGGGGCATTTCTCATTTTGCCGTTTCAGGTGAGCTTTCTGGGCTACAATACCCCTTCTGTAAGCGCCACCAATCAACTCTTCAACATTATAGCCATTCCCAGCGGTGTATATCGATATATTAGAGAAGGCCGTATGGTCTGGCCTCTGGTAAAGGTAGTGGTGGTGGGCACGCTTCCTGGCGTCTTGATAGGCGCAATTATCCGCATTCAGTATCTTCCCGACCCCAGACACTTTAAGATATTCGCGGGCGTTGTGCTGCTATACATAGCCAGCCGGCTGTTAAAGGACCTGTTGACTCAAAAAAAGACCTCTCAACCAGCACCACAGACCTCGGCAAAGGCAGGCAAAGAGGCAGCCTGCCACACTGGAACAGCCTTTCAGGTACGCATTCTCGAAGAGTCTTGGAAGACCATCAGATATGAGTTCTGTGGTGATATATACCAAGTAAACAGCCCGGCCATTCTGGCCATGAGCGCCGCAGTGGGCATAGTAGGAGGCATCTACGGCATAGGAGGAGGGGCCATGCTCTCTCCATTTTTCGTAACCTTCTTCGGTCTGCCAGTTCACACCATAGCAGGGGCCACACTTATGGGCACCTTTGTCACCTCAGTGGCAGGAGTGATATTTTATCAGCTCCTGGCCTTGATGAATCCCCATCTGGTAGTGGCCCCTGACTGGATTCTCGGCCTACTCTTCGGCATAGGTGGTATGGCAGGCATGTATCTGGGCGCCAGATGCCAGAGATTTGTGCCTGCCCGCATCATCAAATGGATACTGGTATTCTGTCTTTTGGTGCCGGCTGTGAGGTATATTTTCAATCTATAAAACAGCCCGTTTAAAAACTCCATTGTGGGCATATATGAGGAAAACCACCTCAGCCTTTGGGCCTTAATCCACCATTTGTCCTTGCGAGGAACGAAGCGAAAACCCTATCCTTTCGAATGAAGCACAGCGACTGCCTGTCATTTCGAAAGAGTAATAAATTCCCCTCCAGTGGAGTGAGTGCCCGAAGGGCGGGGTGGTGTGAGAAATCTTAAGATTCCTCGCTTCGCTCGGAATGACAAGCAAAGGGAGCTCGCTTCGCAACTGTCATTGCGAGCCAAAAGAGAAGCAATCTATTTCTTTGCCTCGCTTCGCTCGAATGGAAAAGACGGTTATCTTTCAGATTTAAGTGACAGATTGTCTAATGATATATTATTGTTCTTGTAAAAAGATGATAGTGTAAACTTTCTTGTGTGAAAATAAAATAGGGCAAAAAAGGGCGCACCTCCTATAGAATATTTTGCTATACCATAACAAAAAAAGGAGGAGCACCCCATGGAAATTAAGATTACCTTACCAGAAGTCGTAGAATTA
>CAYRSX010000019.1:0-144357 GCA_964427245.1 uncultured Desulfobulbaceae bacterium
GGCCGGACAGGAGATGACACCAATCGTCCTTCATAAAATTCCCGTGAAATCAGATCAGAAATGGGCTCAGGCATACGGAACTGCTCGGTCAGCATGAGTTTGTTCACCCCTGCATCACTGTGTTTCAGCATCAGTTCAAAGAGTGTTTCCTTGAGCAGAGCGGCCTTAGGACTTTGCACAACGGGTGGAAGCTGCTTGTGATCCCCAACCAAAATGAAGCGTTTTGCCAGTCTAACAGCCCCAATAGTCTGAGGCAACAGAAGTTGACCAGCCTCATCCACTATGGCCACATCAAATAATCCCTCTGTAGCCAGGACATCATACCTTCCGGAAAACCAGGCATGAGTGGTGGCCACATAAACAGGGTTGCGGGCCGCCAACTCCATCAGGGCCGCCATACGGCTGGTTAAAACATGCCTGTCATTTCGAGCCTGCGAAGCAGGCGAGAAATCTTCACATCGATGGGGCAAGATTTCTCGCTGCGCTCCAACTGACAATGAGAGCACTCGTTCCAGACAAGGGATTCGCTCATTGAGATTGGGCATAAACCCAAGACAATAAAACTCCAGGTCAGGCGCAGCGGCCATGAGCTTAAGGCAGACCTCTTCCACTGCCCGATGAGTAAAACAGGCCACCATGACCCGCTTACCCACCTTGCGCAACATATCAATCATGCGAGCGATGGTATAGGTCTTTCCTGTGCCAGGAGGCCCATGCACCAAGAGATGCCTTTCATCTTTCAGTGACTCCAAAATAACCTGACGCTGAGAGGCAGACATCTCTTCTTCGAAGCGAAACACCTCATTATCCACTGGGGAAACTGCCTCTCCTTTTTTACTCCCCTCCTGTGCATGGATAGCCTGAGGGAACAGAGTGATTGACTGGTATGAGCAGACAGCATCTGGCTGCTGCAAGAGTTTCAGAAGTTCCATGAGACGGGCATTTCTGAACAGCTCGATGAATCCCGCAAAATTCACCTCGAAAAGGGTCTCGGACGAGTGTATGTCCAAATATTCCGGCTTGAACCAGAGTTCAAAGGCAGGCTGAAAGAGCCGCAGCACCACTCGGTCATGCCCCACATACAAGAGCACACACTCCACACAATGAGGCCCCAAAGGCCCTTGTGCATCGCTCAACAAACACCTGTCGCCCTCTCTGAGTTCGGAATTATTCTCACAAAAAAGTACCAGATCCCTTACATCATCGCCTTTCCCACTGCCAACGGCTCGAAGGCAACGGCCTTGTTTCATGCGCGCATGGGCATCCATGGCGAAATAACGACCCTGAGTCCGCTTTATGAGGCTGTATTCCTCCAGCATGGCCTTTACATAGGTATTGAATACCCTTGAATTCACACTCTCACCAGAACACAACTCCGCCAAGAACTCGCAGGCAGAGCGATTTGAACACCTGGTACAGCGCCTTTCGTCCCTTTGAAAATCGAGCCTGCCGGTCAGGTCTGCGGCGATCAATTCGTTGCGCATGTTTAGTAAATTGACCGTGTCCGAATAGGACATAGGCACCCTTCGCGTGAGAAACTCCGCCTTTTTATCCTCTCCTGAATATATGATAAGTGGCGCAAGTATTTTGCTCGTTGGAAACTTCATGTGAAGCATGAGAGAGTAGGCCTGGGCCTGGAAGGCATGTCCTCGCTTGGCAAAGCCCCCCCAGCCCTTGCCGGTCTTCAGCTCAAGGGCCTGCAAGCTTCCATCCTCATATTCCACAACAGCATCGATCTTACCTTTCAAACCTATTTTATTTTCAATCAGATAGCGTTCTGTAAATATCTGTTTGATTCTCTTTAATCTTTCCTTGCGATACAAATAAAGCCTGTTCAAATGCTCCCTGATATCCTTTTCAAAGGCATTCACATCCAGATCGAGCAAGGCAAACTCAAGGGCATAATCATTCATGACATCGTACATCTTTTGCCGCAGTGCCTCGTGATCCGTATGATTTTTAAGGATATCCTCAAAAACCGCATGGATCACCAAACCCTTGATCAAAAACCTGTTGGTCTTTCGAATGAAAAAGCGCTCATTGAGATAGGTCCGTTTACAGTAATCCAGCTGTGTAAGTGTGGTGACATTGATGAGCCAGTTGGGCTTCAGAATGAAATATGCCTGCTTTGCAGGCTCCAAAAGCAGGTCGCTGCCCTTCTGAAGGACGTTTATCAGCGATATCTCCAAAGGCAGGTGGTCAAAAAGCCGTGCCGCCGCCTGGAGAGACGGCTCGAAAAGAACAGGGGCAATCACCTGAAATAATCGCTCATTCCAGCGCACAAACATCACATAGCGACCGTTCTCCTCATGGATATCTTCCAAAACTGCCTGAATATATTCATAAATATGTCCGGTTGCACCATCGCTGCTTGACATGGGAAATCCGTTTTTTATTTAATAGACAAAGTATCTATCTGCACGACTGCGTCCATGACCTCACTTACCGATATGGACTTCATACATTCAAAATCCCCATTACATACCGGCGAACGCCTGCATGGAGCGCAAGTCAGGCCATGAAAAATGACTTTCAAACGCTCATTTAAAGAGAAAAGATACGGGCAGGTGGAACCGAAAAGGGCTACAGTGGGCACGTTGGACACCACTGCTGCGTGTGTCAGCCCCGTATCCACACCAATGGCCAGAGACGCCCCCTGAATCACGGCAAAGGCAGTGGAAAGTGAAACGTCTCCTGCAAGAGATACGGCGTTGTCACAGGGCTCGGCTATGGCTTGAGCCGCATCTCGATCGTTGGGGCCGCCAAGAATCAGGACTCGATACCGAAGTTCCTGAAACTCTTTCGCCAATTCAGACCAATAATGCTGTACCCAGTGTTTTTGAGGCCTTGTAGTAAAAGGCAAAAATACGGCATATCGCTGCACTCCATGCTGTCTTATAAGCTCGGCCGCCTTTGCTCTGCAATGCACCGATACATGCACAGCAGGACAGGCCACTTTTCGCACCGAATCCAAATTCGCTCCTGTAACAGCAGAAAGCAGATACAGATATTCCGAACCCATAAACTTATCAAAAGGCGGAGTGACCAGACGAGTCATGAGAAAACCACCGGGCTCTTTAGACTTGAGCCCCACACGACTCTTGGCACCGGTCAGCCGGCTCAAGACTCGGCTGCGAAGCAGGCCTTGAGCATCCACCACTAAATCATAACAGGGCTTCTGATCGCTATTTGATGCTCCGAAGCGCAATACACGCCGAAATTCAGCTATATCTTTCAAAAGGGTCGAGAGATGTAATCCCTTGAGTCTCTTGCTCCAACTCGCTTTGTCCCAAAGGATAATTTTGTTCAAATGGGAATGATGCCCAATGACCTCTGCAAAACGCGGCTCCACCAGCCAGTCTATTGAAGACGTGGGGAAAAAATGCTTAAGCCCTGTGACAAGACAGGATGCCATGATTATATCACCCATGGCACTGGGCCGAACGATCAAAATACGCTTGAACCCGTCACTCACGGCCCATTACCTGATACAGCTCCCTGTAAAGCATATTCTCAGCCAGCAACTGTGCATGGGACCCTATGGCGACGATACGCCCCCGTTCTATTACTGCGATGAGATTCGCATTCTGAATGGTAGTAAGCCGATGGGCAATGACAATAGTGGTGCGACCTGTCATGGCCTTGTCAAGGGCATCCTGTACCGCCTGTTCCGAAACCGTATCCAAGGCGCTGGTGGCCTCGTCCAAAATTAGGAGCGGCGGATTCTTGAGCAGGGCCCTTGCAATGGCTATGCGCTGACGCTGACCACCCGACAGGTTCAACCCGCGCTCTCCCAACACCGTGTCATAGCCGTTTGGAGTCTCCAAAATGAAATCGTGGGCATTGGCCAGCCGAGCAGCCTCTTCGATCTCCTCCTGAGAGGCATTCGGTCTGCCGGCAGCTATATTTTCACGAATAGTGTCACTGAACAGTATCACGTCTTGACTCACAATTCCAATCTGTCTGCGCAAGGCGGCAATATCCAAATCCTGTATGTCATCGCCGTCCCACAATATTCTACCGGAGGTTGGCGAATGGAATCTGGGAATCAAATCCGCTATAGTGCTTTTACCCGCACCGCTCGGGCCTACGATAGCAAATATGGAACCCTTGGGAATGAAAAAACTGATATGCTGCAAAATGTCCGGAGTGTCGGGCGTGTAACGAAAAGATACATTCTGAAACTCGATGCCGGATTTGAGACCATGCACAGGCCTGCCTGAAGCCGGTTCGGGCCGCTGGTCGAAAAAATCGTCCAGACGCTCCAGCACGCCAAGGGATTCCTGAAACACGGCATAGGCCTGACCCAGCTTCTTCATGGGAGCGAAGGCCATGACGATGGCTGTGAGAAGCGAGAAAAAATCACCTGAGGTCATGTCCCCCTTAACCACCAGATGACTGCCGTAACCCAGAATGATGGCCACCGCCACACCTGAAATGGCCTCATTGGTATATTTGGACCACTCGTTCAAACGCACCAGTCGAGCATTCTGACGATATGATTCCTGATTTTCCCACTGAAACTGATGAATCTTGGCCTGCTCCATGCCGAATATCTTCACCACCTTTATACCGCTTACGGATTCGGCCATTCTATGAGTGATGCTGGACATGGTGACCTGGGCATCCCTTCGCTTCTGACGCAGAAACCTGCCCAGCTTCTTGGTGGCCAGGGCTATGAAAGGCAGCAAAAGAAAGCTCAATACGGCCAGGTCCCACCTGCGATACAAGGCGACACCCAGCAGCACCACAAGGGATGGTATCTGACCAAGAAAGGTCTTGAAGCTGTCGGAAACTATGCGGCTCAGAAGGGTAATGTCGTTTACAAGCCTGGACACCATATCACCAGAAGAAGTACGCGTCACAGTAGAGACCGGCAGATAAAGAATAGTTCTGAAAAACGCATCCCTCATGTCTCGAATCATCTTGTATCCAGCGGTCTGCATGAGATATGTCTGAACCATATCCGCTCCACCCCGCAGGAGATAGAGCAACAACACACCGATGGGCAACAGCCAGATGTAATCATAACGCCTGTCCACGAACACATAGTCCATGGCTGGCTTGACCATCCATGCTATGGCCCCATTTATACCGGAAAGCACCAAGCCGCAGAGCACCGAGGCCAATACACGCAAAAAATAAGGCCGAAGCAGAACGGTCAGACGCTGTGTAATCCCTTTTGTCATCTGTATTCAGGCCAGGCCAGCCAATATGAATCGGCTACGGCCTTTTTATACGCCTCCAATGCCCTTGGAGATGAATTGACTCGCAGATTGCTGATACTTCCATCACGATTTTCCCAGCGTTCATGCCAGAAGACGGCACCTTTCACACGAGGATATTTCGTCTTAAAGGCATTCATGGCCTCTTCTATCCAGGCAGCCTTGTCTCCGGACTCGGGGAACTCGCCTATACCCCACTCTCCAATGAGAAGCGGTTTGGTTTGGCTGACGGCACATATCTCGTGATAGGCCATGTCCATCATATCATGAAATTTGAGCCAGCCCTGACCAGGAAACTGCTGCCCATAAACACTCAATCCCAGCCAGTCCACATAGTCGTCTCCAGGATAATAATTGGCAAAGGAATTCCACGGCGCAGGAGGACTTGAGCCATTGTTCACATGGAAACCCCACAATATATTGTTTACACCCCTGGCTCTCACTCGGTCCACCACATACTGATAGGCCCTTTTGTAGGTCTCAGGACCTTGAAAACCCGTTTTATCTCCATCAAGCGTCTTTATGGCAATGAGGTGATCTGCGCCGTAGTGAACGCCCGACCATGGAAACCAGTGACCGTTCATCTCCACTCCGAACACCACAAGAATGGGCCTTCCATATGACTTGGCCTCATCCGCCCATTTATCTATGTATACATCCCACTTGCCGGCCAGAATGTTGGTCAGGCTAAAGCCGTCAGGAGAACGTTCTTCGTCATAAGGTCTGTTCCAGGGCGACCAGAAGAGCAATGGCACTGCCCCATAATTACTTATAATCTCCAGATTTTTGCGGGGAAAGCCCTGCTCCCCCCAATAACTGGAAGAGGCGATTATGGCCTGATGCCTGCCCACCAGATGCTCGAAGTCCTCTATGGCCTCCAATGTAACCTGAGCCTCGCACTCTCCAAAATCCACATATGCACCCGTATATGCCCCTTTTTCAGGGAAAACAAGCCGTTTACCAGGGGCATAGGCCGATGATGCCGCCTGAGCGCTTAAATCCACATTCCCTAAATTTGACTTGTTTTTTTCGTTTTGCGAGTGATTACATGCTGCACAACATGTAAGTACAAACCAAAAAATACTTAACAATGCAAAGATGTTCCTGAAATTCATTGTATTAGTTCCTTCATCGAAGATTGTCATTGCGAGCAACACCCTGTCATTCCGAGCAAAGCGAGGAATCTCGTCTTTTGTAATGAGATTGCCACGAACTCTTTGAGTTCTCGCAATTACAGGTAAAATATCGCTACTATGCTCGGCATTCTTGGCGGCATTTTTTAATGGACTGTCAACGCCCCTGCATACTGATGACTGTTTTAGGTATAACTGATGCCGTGCGTTCCAGTTTGCCCCAACCTAACCACACGCCTTTTAATGCCTTTATGATAGAATGCCAGACCACGAACGCCAATATATATCTATATGTGAAACGCATGGGCAACAGTATCCACAAGTTCCATAGGGGCTCCCTTTCCTTTTTGATGGCCATAAACCCCAGCGCTATTTCAAGCAACGTAAATGTCCCAAAATAGAAATAGATGGCGCCGTTGGCTGTGCTGAACAGGGATTTGAAAAAGAAAAGGTCCAAAAACGGCCCTATGACAGCCAAAAAGACATGATAGAACCAGATGCTTGGTAGAGCAAACCAACCAAGGGCCTTGTAACGCGTATCAAACAGCATATCCCTGTGCTTCCAAAGGCACTGAAGTGTGCCATAGACCCATCGAATACGCTGTTTGAACAGGCCCTTTATGGTCTCAGGGGCCTCTGTCCAGGCCAGTGCCGCAGATGCATATCTTATTTTATAACCCATTTTGTGCAAGGCCAGAGTCAGGTCGGTATCCTCAGCCAGGGTATCCATACTGATGCCGCCCGCATGACGCACTGCGCTCTTACGCATGGCGCACACTGCGCCGGGCACTACTGTTATACAACTCAGGGCGTCATATGCACATCTATCCAGATTGAAACTGTACATGTATTCCAGGGCTTGAAACTGAGTGATCAGATTATTCCGATTCCCCACCCTGGCGTGACCCGCCACAGCTCCGACGGATTGATTCTGCAACATGGGCAAAACAAGCCGACTGATGGTTTGAGGCTCAAACAGGGTGTCGGCATCCAGCATAACCACCAATTCATGGCTGGCCTCGTCCAACCCCCGTTTTATGGCCATGGATTTCCCCTGATTCTTTTGATTGATCAAACGAATACCTGAATGCTGGCCTGCCAGTGAAGCCACCACCTCCGCAGTTTTATCCGTAGAGCCATCATTTACCACCAGAATCTCCAATACCCCTTTATAATCGGAAGCCAGAAGGGCATTCAAGGTATTAGCAATGACCTTTTCCTCGTTATATGCCGGCAAAAGTACAGTAACCGCAGGCATATCCCCATGGGTTTCGGTTGATTCCGGCACCTTGTAGCGCTGAACATAAAACAGAATCATGCCTATGCGAAAGATCACCAGCAGAGTCGAAAGCACGATGAATGCCCAGAGCAGTTCATCCAGCCAACGATATATAAAGAAACCCACTGCGCTGACAAAGCTTGCCAGACCTCTTTGCTGAGAAGGAATTTCGGGCATGAGCTGCGCATCAGGAATGTCCAACATCTCACTCAACGGCACAATATTGTCACCTCGTTTGCGTAGATACTCAATAATCAGGGGCAGGGCCTCTATGGTCTGTTCCCTGTTGCCTCCCGCATCGTGCATGAGCACTATATTGCCCTCGCTTCTTTGCTGTCGCACACGCTTCAGTATGTTGTCCACCCCTAGTCTGGCCCAATCCTCCGTGTCTATGGTGTAGGCCACTGTCAGATATCCCATGTCCTGTGCTATCTTGAAGGGTCTCAGTTCTGCGGCTGTATGAGGCATACAATCGCTGTAAGGTGGACGAAACAAAATGGTGGAACGGCCCGTAATTGTCTCTATGAGCCGCTGAGAAGCGTTCAACTCCAGCAGAATACGCTCCTCAGAAGCAACATACATATCCGGATGGGTATATGAATGAATACCGATCTCATGGCCTTCCTCCAAAATACGCCTCAAAAGCCGAGGGTTGTCCTCCACTTTGACACCTAAAACAAAAAATGTGGCCTTTACACCATACTGTTTGAGGATATCCAGGATGCGCGGTGTCCACTTTGAGTCAGGTCCGTCATCAAATGTGATAGCCACCTGATTGGAAGAAAGTGGAGCCTGATGATACAGGGTTAGATACTTGGGAATTGTCTTATAGACGGAGACAGGCTGCCCATCTTTGATGAAGATCTCACGCTCACCGTCTATCTGTTCCCATTCCACAGTCAGAAACTCGCCCCTCCCCACATTCGCCACCATGTCTGCCGAAGGCAAAGATTTCATGGTGTTCAATTGCACAGGGGTCAGTTCCTCCTCATTCACAAGATTTACGGCCCTCCAGACACCAGGGTCCTCGGCGCCCAGAAAGGTGATGGCCAATCCTCCGTTCTTCAACTTGTTTTTTACAAGCCTGGCCTGATACAGAAAAGACACGGCATCCGAAAACCACACCTCATGGGGTATCCCATTATCTTCGTAGGAAAAATGCGGCTGATAAAAGGGAGGGCCTGTTTCAAGAGTGTGTATATCGGCCTTTTTTGCCCTGACCATGGCGTCCTTGAAGGTAATCAGCTGAGCCTTGTTCCCTGCATTGCGCAAGGGAACCGAGATATCACCGGCGGAGGAGTCACTCACAGGCCAGTCGTAGCCATAGACTCCAAGGCCAATTATCCACTGTTCCGACCTGCCATAAGAGGCAACGGTCTCCGCCCAGCCCTCCAGCCACTGAGGCGAGGCAATGGGACCGGGTTCGTCATATTCCGCATTTTCATCCTGAAGCATGGCTATGAAACGGTCGATCACATCAGAAAGCTCATCAAGATCATATACCTTGAGCTCTATACCCATGGGCACACAGAGCCAGAGCTCCATATTCCTGCCATGCAAGGCATGGGCCAGACCCTTCAACAAACCGGTGATATCATTCCTTCTGGCTGAATCCAGCTGACCCCAATCCACTACCAGGCCGGAAGCCCCGACCGATTCAAGCTTTTTCAGAATTTTTGCAAAAAAATCGGCTTGAGTCCTGGCATTAGCGGTTGCCAGTCCTTCGACTGCCTCTGGCTGCCAAGCCTCTCCTTTCAAATTATTCAGAAGGGGCATCAGGGCCAGATTGGAATCGTGCACGGTCTGTAGAAAATTTTCATCCCATTCCTCTTCCTTGAGCTGACCTGCAGAATCAACGACAGAAAGCCATTCAGGGCAAACATGGGTCAGGCGACGGACATTGCGCTTGAGCGACGCGAGACTGTTGTGATCCCAACCTACATAAAACCCCATCAGGACGTTTTCAACGGTCTTTCGAGTTACCGCCGCCTTTTTGTAATCATATGGCGCAGACTGGCCATTAGAGGTCTGTTTGAACGCGGTAAAGCCCTGCCATGTTCTTTTGCTTGCATAGAGATTGCTGCGAGGATTTTGCTTTTGTTCGGCTCGAATCCTATCTTTCATCTGCAAAATGGATTGGGGCAGGTATATAGCAGGTTTAATGAAGAGAATACGAAAAAAAATCAGCACAGCCACTGCCGATAGAATAGAAGCCGCCACAGTGAACAGCTTGACACGCGACCAGCGTTTGCCTTCAGAATCCAGAAATATAAAACTGGTATTATCCATTTTGTTAGTATATTAAAATTTATTTAGAGTTTAACATAATAAATATATTCGATTCAAAAAGGCAATATTAAGCACTATTCCATAGAAAGTCCATGCCTTGACCTTATAATTCTATTGCGATGAATGGGATATGGGGTTATTTTATATAGTTAATATCGTATCTGATAGTTTTTTATCGACATTTTTCTAATATTTTTTTTGGAGGCCCTATGGAACCATATTTTCTCTCCGCCCGTTATTTCGAGGCAGCGCAGGACGTCATTCCAGGAGGCGTAAATAGCCCTGTAAGAGCCTGCAAATCCGTGGGATGTAACCCTGTATTCATAGACAGGGCGGACGGCAGTATCATATACGATGTGGACGGCAATCGCTACATCGATTATGTGTGTTCGTGGGGCCCTATGATACTTGGTCATGGCCATGCGGCAGTGACCGCAGCCATAGAAGAGGCACTGAAAAATGGCACCAGCTATGGGGCCCCCACCTGGCGCGAGGTGGAACTGGCTCGAAAAATCATTGATATGGTACCATCCATAGAGCAGGTAAGGCTGGTTAACTCCGGCACAGAGGCCACCATGAGCGCCATACGCCTGGCCCGTGCCTACACCAACCGCAAAAAGATCATCAAATTCGACGGGTGCTATCACGGCCATGCAGACGCATTTTTAGTTAAGGCAGGCTCTGGAGTGGTCACGCTCGGCATTCCGGGCAGCCCCGGCGTGCCAGAAGAGGTAGTGGGCAATACCATATCTCTGCCCTTCAATGACCTCCATACCCTCAAAAAGGTATTGGAACTGGAAGGCGATCAGGTAGCAGCCGTCATTGTGGAGCCTGTTCCTGCCAACATGGGAGTAGTGCTTCCACTTCCTGATTTTTTACCCACCTTAAGAGAGTGGACCAAACAAAACGGCATAGTACTCATCTTCGATGAGGTGATCACAGGGTTCCGTTTGGCGCCCGGAGGCGCTCAGGAGTTTTATAACGTCATGCCTGATCTCACCTGCCTTGGCAAGATCATAGGCGGGGGGCTGCCGGTCGGGGCATATGGTGGCAGGGCTGAAATAATGCAGTATGTAGCCCCTGCCGGACCAGTGTATCAGGCTGGCACACTTTCAGGCAATCCCCTGGCCACGGCGGCTGGGCTTGCCACACTGGATGTCCTGAACAGACCAGGCATATATGAGCTTCTCAGCAGCAAGACATCGCTTCTGACAGAGGCCCTTATAGAAGTAGCGGCTGGGCTTGAAATACCCTGCCACATACAAGCCATCGGCTCCATGTTTACCTGTTTCTTCGGCGTCACCGGCCCTATCTATAACTTTGAAGAGGTCAAAAAGGCAGATACCGAGATGTACGGCAGGTTCTTCAGAGATATGCTGGAGGCCGGTGTATATCTGGCGCCATCCCAGTTCGAAGCCGCGTTCCTTTCGTTGGCGCACGGCATGGACGATATGGAATGGACCGTAGAAGCAGCGGAAATCGCACTGAAAGAAATGGCTGAAGCGGAAACGACATCAATATAATACCCATATGGCAATATCCCTTCTGAACAAAATCGGCGAATGGACCATAGAAAATCTGAACAGGCGGGGACAGGAGACAATCTTCCTTTTCAACTGTCTGATGGCGTCCATAGCCCCTCCCTATAAATTCAAGGCCATTTTGCATCAGATACTCTTCATCGGGGCATCATCGCTGTTCGTAATCTTCTTTACCGGTGCATTTACCGGTATGGTGCTGGGGTTACAGGGCTATTACAGTCTGAGGCAGTTCGGTGCCGAAGGCGCTCTCGGTTCAGCGGTAGGCCTGAGCCTCATTAGAGAGCTGGGGCCTGTACTAACTGCCCTGATGGTCACAGGCCGAGCCGGTTCAGCCATCTGCGCTGAAATCGGCATCATGCGGAATTCCGATCAGATCGACGCACTGGAGTGCATGGCCATAAATCCCCATAAATACATCATGTCTCCCAAGTTTACAGCGGCCATTCTCTGCATTCCGCTGCTGACCAGCATCTTTGACGTGGTCGGCATCTTCGGAGGCGCCATAGTTGGAGTGAAGCTGCTGGGCGTCAACGAAGGCGCCTATTTTCAGGGCATGTACAAGAGCGTAGTATGGACCGATGTCTATATGGGAATCGTAAAGTCCTTGGTATTTGCCCTGCTGATGGTATGGATCTGTGCATCAAGGGGTTTTTTCCTGTACATGTACAAGGTTGGATTCGGGTCCGAGGGTGTCAGCAGAGCTACAACTCAGGCGGTGGTGATGTCTTCGGTAACCATTTTAGTTGCTGATTATCTAATCACATCCATTATGCTATGACAAACGGCACAAATGGCATTGCCATAGAGCTCAAAGGGCTCAATAAGACCTTCGGTAAGCAGCAGGTGCTGCGCGGAGTGGATTTAATCATTCGAGAGGGCTGTACCACCGTTATCGTGGGGGCAAGCGGCCAAGGCAAATCCGTACTCATCAAACATATGCTGGGACTGCTTCGGCCCGATGCTGGAGAGGTCCTAATCTACGGCAAAGACCTGCTGAAGATGAACCGAAAGGAACTGAACGAGACCAGACAAAACTTCGGAGTCTTGTTTCAGGGGGCCGCCCTGTTCGATTCCCTGACCGTCTATGAAAATATTGCCCTTCCTCTGATAGAGCGCACAAAGCTGTCCTCCGATGAAATTCATCGCAGAGTAAGGGAAAAACTCGATCTCGTGGACCTGGAAGGGGTCGAAGAGAAGTATCCTGCCCAGCTCAGCGGCGGTATGAAAAAACGCGTGGGGCTGGCCAGGGCATTGATTTTAGAACCGAAGGTTATATTTTTAGATGAACCCACCACTGGACTGGATGTAAAGATGAGCAAGGAGATATATCGGCTCTTCGATGCCATGCATAAGAAACTACGCCTGACTGTAGTCATTGTGAGCCACGACGCCCCCAAGATATTCAAACTGGCGGACTATATCGCATTGATCGCAGAAGGCAAAATACAAGGCTGTGTTCCTCCTGAGGAATTTCAGCTCTCATCCAATCCCTATATCAGGAGGTTTGTAGAAGATACCATGGGTAATATATATGCAGCTGGAGAGATAAAGACATGAGCGCGTCCGAAAATAGTTTCAAACTCGAGACCATAGTCGGTCTTTTTCTAGTGGCAGGTATTATATGTTCTGCATACCTGGCGATCAAACTGGGCAAAATCGACATATTTCATCAGAATTCATACGAGATACACGCCCTGTTTTCTTCCATATCAGGCCTAAAAGAAGGCGCCAACGTCGAGATGGCGGGGGTAAAAATCGGAACTGTCAAAAAAATTACACTTGACCCCCAAAAATACGAGGCAGATGTCTGTCTCAACCTTGACAAATATGTAAAGATATCTTCCGATGCTATTGCAAGCGTCAAAACATCAGGTATCATCGGCGATAAGTATATCAACATAAGCCAAGGAGGGTCCAGCGTCTATCTTACAGATGGTCAAACCATCACCGAAACCGAAAGCGCCCTAGACCTTGAAGGACTTATCAGTAAATATATCTTTGAAAAGAAGTGAGGCAGTTATGAAAAAAGTCAGACTTCATCCCATCGTTTTTTTGATACTGTGTGTCTTTGTCATGTCGTATGCAGCCGGGCCGGCCATGGCCGCTGACTCCAGCTCCCCTAAGACACTGATCAAAACCATGATTGATTCCGTGCTTACGGCCTTGAACACAAAAGGCATCGACAAATACACCAAACGTGTCAGGGTCAGAGAATCTGTGCGGCAACGATTTGATTTTGTCGAGATGTCCAAACGTGTCATAGGTCCTAAATGGCGTGAACTCTCCGATGCGGACAAGAAGTTATTTACCGATCTCTTCATGCAGCTTCTCGAGGAGTCTTATTCAAACAAGATCGATACCTATGCCGGCGATGAATCTGTAATAATCGGCAATGAAATAATACAGGGTAATCTTGCCAAAGTGGATACCACTATTAAAAGCAAGAATAACGACATTCCAGTTAACTATAAACTTTACAATAACGATAAAGACTGGATGGTTTATGATGTAATAATAGAAGAAGTTAGTCTTATTAGCACATATCGCAATACCTATGCGCAGATACTCCAAAAGGATGGCTTTAACGTACTAATAAGCCAGATGAAACAAAAGATAGAAGAATTGCAGCTTTCACCACCTACTGCAACAAACAACAGATAGCAAGGTACATCCCAGTGGATACAACCAGTCACCAGTGTGAAGCGCTCAAGCGCATACTTCGGCACTTTTTTCTCATAGAAGCAGACAAAGAGGGGCTTCTATGCCCCTTTCTGCAAGAGAAGACACTGAAGCGCGGGGAAATACTCTTTCGAGAGGACGACCCAGCGGACTATATGGCCTTCATTATAGAAGGGTCTCTGGAGATCAAGAAAAAAACGGAATTTCTAAATAAACACATAGTGCTTTCCATACTCGGAACAGGCACCTTTGTGGGAGAAATAGTACTTTTTGAATACGAAAATCCGACGCGTTCCGCCACTGCAACCGCACTCGAGAAAACAGAACTGGCATTGCTCACAAAGGAACGTTTCGAGGCACTGTCACAGGAGCAGCCCGCTGTATGTCTGCGGCTCTTGAAGTCGGTATTGAAGGAAGTGGCCTTGAGACTTCGCGCGGCAAATGAAAGAATGGCGTCTGTATTTTGATTTTAAGATTGCATAGATGTTTATCGAACACTTAACAGCCCGTTGAAAAATGCTGGCAGGAATACCGAAACCTGAAAGCGAATAAAAACAAAGATGTCACTCTGCGCGAAATCGCAGGATGACATAAAGGGAGGAGGCAATACATGATTTCTCTTAAAAAAAGTCTGAAATTAATAGTGCTGTCAATCTGTTGCATTCTGCTTCAGACTGCAACTCCTGTAAATGGGAATGCCGCTGAAAATGAAAAACTTTCCTTTGACGAGGATTACACGGAGAAGTCCCTGGCTGATCCCATTGAGCCGGTCAACCGCTTCATGTTTCAATTCAATGACAAACTTTACTTCTATTGTCTTAAGCCTGTGTCACAGGCCTACTCGTTCATTATGCCTGAACCGGTTCGAATATCTGTATCTAACTTTTTCAGAAACCTCGGCTTTCCTGTGAGATTCGTCAACTCGACCTTACAGCTCAAATTCAAAGATGCGGGCAACGAATTTTCCAGATTCTGCATAAACACCATATACGGCGTGGGAGGGCTTTTCGATCCAGCCAAGGAGTACTGGGAAATACAACAAAAAGACGAGGACTTCGGCCAGACACTTGGGCACTACGGCATCAGTCAAGGCTTTTATCTGGTGCTGCCCATCTTCGGTCCGTCCTCTATGAGAGACGGAGTGGGGTTGGCGGCGGACATCTTTACAGACCCGCTGACCTATTATATGAACTGGGAGACCAACGCGGCAGAGCGTGGAGTGTCCATGGTGAATCTCACATCCCTGCACATAGGGGAGTACGAAAATATCAAGAAGGAGGCCTTGGATCCGTATATCCTGATAAAGGAAGGCTGGACACAGAGAAGAAATGCCCTCGTCAGGGAGTGACAGAGACTTTCCTCATGAAAATAAAAAGGGACAGCGCTCACGAAAATGCTGACCCATTTTTCATCGAGACATTGCACCGGCAACCTGCCGGCAAAGGCTTAACCTCAGCCAAACCGTCTTGTTGGGCTGCTGCCGCAACTGGAACTCAAGCCTGAACCGGCATTGTTGCTTCCACAGCCACAGCTGAAACCAGACGGTTTTTTCTTGACTTGATCCGTGTTACATTTTGGGCATGTCACATCTTTTTTTTGCTGGGAAGAAAGCACCAAGGTTTCAAAGATGGTCTTGCATTTTTCGCAAATAAATTCATAAATAGGCATGATAAGCCACTCCTTGTGAAAAACTATTCTATGATTACAAACAATAAGTTATAACTTCAAATTGTCAAGATGAAGACTACTCGATGCTTAAATCTTCCCACAACCGACAGATGTCTGGAGCTGCTGGAAAGACATTCCGTCCCTGCCCATATCGTTCAGCACAGTATACGCGTAGCTCAGGTGGCCCTGCGCATAACTATCGGTCTAAAAGAAAAAGGGCATGACCTTAACCCAGCCCTTGTGGTGGCTGGCGGACTTCTGCACGACATAACCAAGATGCAATCCATCCTAAACGGGGAGGACCACGCAAAAGCCGCCGCCGTCCTTTTACGCAACTACGGTTATGACGATGTGGCCGAAATAGCCGCAAGGCATGTGGCCATCGACAAGGCCATGGAAGGATCAGCCGTCTTGACTGAAGTACACATAGTAAATTATACTGACAAACGTGTCCGGCATACGGAAATTGTAGAACTTTCCGAACGATTCCTTGACCTGCTGAAACGATATGGCAAAACAGAAGAACAGCGCAGCCGCATAGATATCACGCTAAAGAAGGCCCGCTTTCTGGAAAAACGCATATTCTCATTTCTGGACTTTCAGCCGTCTTATCTTTGCACATTAAATAATATATTACCTGATTTCAAGGAGTTATAGCCATGGCAACTACAAAAATCACCTATTTCGGGCATTCGGCCTTTCACATTCTAACCGCCAACGGAATCGGTATTTGGATAGATCCATGGATTGAAAATCCACTGGCCCCAGAGGGCACTCCACACACCCTTGCCTCTGATATCATACTGGTCACTCATGGACATAGCGACCATCTCGGAAATTGCATCACCATGGCCCGCAACCCCGGGACAGAGGTGGTAATCATTCATGAATTGCAACAATATCTGCTGGCCAAAGGGCTGCCAAATGTCACCGGCATGAACATAGGAGGCACATACACTACAAAAACAGTCACTATCACCATGACACAGGCCATTCACAGCTCATCCTTTTTCGAGGCCGGAGAGCATCACTATGCCGGTTGCCCAGCAGGCTTTGTAATCCGCACAGAAGACGGCCTTGTCATATATCATGCCGGTGATACGGCCCTGTTTGGTGATATGTCCCTAATCGGTGAGCTCTACCGACCGAATTTGGCCCTGCTACCTATCGGCGGTCATTATGTAATGGGTCCCAAAGAGGCTGCACATGCAGTGCGGTTCCTAAATGTAAAAAAGGTCATTCCTATGCACTACGCATCATTTCCGGTTCTCAAAGGCACACCAGACGATCTAAAAGAAGAGATGAAAAGGCTTGGGCTGGCAAGCGATGTCATTGCCTTATCGCCTGGGAACTCCGTGGAATTACAAGACGCACCTCAAAATTGATTTTTAGGGGTCTTTAAACTGCGCGAGCTGCACCTGCTTCAACCCCCTGACCGAATTACCCACAAACACGGCATCAGCACCGTACAGATCGCGCAGATACAATACAGCCTCCACTGCCTTTCCTGCCTCCAGGAGTTCCTGACGTAGTGTGCCGTTTAACAGGCCACAGGAGACGGGCGGAGTAAACAAAACGGTGGAACCCTTTCTTCTGATAAAGAGATTGGTAATGGCGCCTTCAGTAACTTCGTTTCGCTCGTTTAAAAATATGCAATCCAAATACCCTTTGGCCACAGCCTTTGAATGTTCGGCATTATATACAGGTCTGTGTGTGGTTTTGTGATATAAAAACACATCCTGACTTGACGTGCATACGCTTGCAAGGGACACATACGCAAGGTCAGGGCTATTGGGCGCAAGGGGCCAGTCCTGCCATGTGATGGTAATTCTTCCCGAACGGGATAGAGACATACGCACTCTTACAGGCAAGCTGCGAGCCGTCAACTGCTGTGAGAACTCGGCGAGGCGCTGCAACACATCCTCTTCGTTCCAGATGAACTCAAAATAATGGGCCGATTCGGCCATGCGCTTCAAATGACGATGCAACAAAAAATACGAGGCCAATGGCCGGGTTTTCTGCATCTCATCGGGATTCCACAGCATGGTCTCTATCAATTGGAAATCAGGCAACTGCTGCCGGTGTTTGAAAAGAAAATCCGCCTTGAGACGGCACTCCTCATATTCCGAATGTGAGTCCGAGCCGATGGTCACTCCACTTCCTATTCCCAGCTCCGCCTGTCCTTTATTCATAACCAATGTGCGAATAGCCACATTAAAACAGGCGGTATTCAGCGGAGAGATAAAGCCGATGGCGCCGGTGTAAATACCTCGTGCAGAACCCTCCAGCTCGGCTATAATCTCCATGGTGCGCAATTTAGGGGCCCCTGTAACAGAACCAGATGGAAAAATGGAACGAAAAAGCCGCTCCAAGGAACAGTTGTCAGAGACTCGCGCCTGCACCGTGGAGGTCATCTGAAACAGTGTCGAATACCGCTCCACACGAAATAGCTCCGGCGTTTCCACACTCCCAATGGCTGCAATGCGACCCAGGTCGTTTCTAAGCAGATCCACGATCATGATGTTCTCGGCACGGTTCTTGATATCTGCATGAAGCCTCTCGGCGATCTCTGCATCTTCCTGCATAGTCTTGCCTCGTTTTGCCGTTCCTTTCATGGGTCTGGTAGTTATTATTCCGCCCTCTTTTCTGAAAAAAAGCTCAGGCGAACAAGAAAGCACGTAAGTATCACCGATTCGCATAAATGCACCGTAAGGCACAGACTGACTCTCCCTGAGTTGCAGGTACAGGGACAAGGCATCGAAATTCTCAGACACCTTAAAACGGCTGCGCAGAGTATAGTTCACCTGATAGGTGTCACCTGCACGAATATATTCCTTGATTTGTTCAATTGCCGAAAGATAGCCATCATGCGTCACATCCAACAACATTTCCTGGGCTGCAGAACAAAGCATTGACTCCCTTGAATAAACCGTGTTCAAAGGTGCAGCAGCCTCATTTTCATGAAACAGGATATAGGGCTCTCTGAACACGAGCAAAAGCGCAAGTGGAATATGTGGCCGATGCAGGTTCAGGAGTAAAGGCAACCGATCATAGAGCAGATACCCCCATTCATAACAGAACCAGCCAGCCAGCCAGAGTCCCTGTTTCAATGCCTGTTCAATACCCTCAAAAAAATATGGCAGATCTTCAAGACTGTCACACTTAAGCTCACTTACCGGCTCTGTAAAGAGATATGATCTGTTTTCTTTTGGCGTCATCAGACCTGTATCAAGCCAAATCACATCGCCGACCGTGGCATTCAGTATGGTCAGCAGCTCACCGGAAACCGGAACTGTCCTGCCTGTCAGATACGGAGTCTTCATGGCATCATCCATGGGTACAATCAAAATATCCAGTGGTTCTCTTCAAAAAAAACAAAATGGCCAGGCCTGGTATGGCCACCAAAAAGGTGATGAAAAAGAACCATGGCCAACCCACCTGAGTTACGAACCAGCCAGAATGGGCACCTATCAACACCCTTCCCATAGCTGCGACACCGGAGAGCAGGGCATACTGTGTTGCAGTCCATTCCTTATGGCACAATGACATCACAAGGCTCACAAAGGCCGCCGTCCCCATACCGCCCGTAAAATTTTCCAGAAAAACCGATGCTACAAAAAGGGAGAGATTCTGCCCCAGAATCGCCATAGCGCAAAAACCCAGATTGGATACAGCCTGAAACAAACCGAACCAGAAAAGGGCCTTGTATGTGTCGAGACGCAACATGATGGCACCGCCGGTTAAGCCTCCCAGAATAGCACTTATCAGCCCTATGGTCTTGTTGACCAGCCCCACCTCCGTGGGGCTAAACCCTACGCCTCGAATCAAAAAAGGTATGGTCATAGCGCCTGCAACCGCGTCTCCCAATTTATAGAGAAAAATAAGCAAGAGCAACCAGATGGCATATCTGCGAGACATAAACTCCTTTACAGGCGCTTTAATGGCATTCAACAGCGTTTTAGAAGAGGTCGAAGCAGGCAAGGGCTCCGGGGCAAAAAAAGTAACAATCGCACAACAGGCCATAATGCCTGCCATTACAGCGTATGTCCACGACCAGCCCATACGTTCTCCCATTATCAACGCCAGCCCGCCTGACACCAGCATGGCCAGGCGATAACCGGCAATGGTCAAAGACGCTCCGAGCCCCCTTTCCTCTTCTTGAAGTATCTCTGTACGATGGGCGTCGATGGCCATATCCTGCGTAGCCGAAAAACAGGCTATAACAAAGGCTGCCATGAGCATGAGCCATAGGTGTCTCGATGGAGATAAAAAGGCAATCAACAGCAAAAATAAAATGACACAGGCCTGTGTCATAAGAATCCAACCCTTACGTCTGCCGATTCCATGAAAAAAAGACATATCCAATAAGGGAGACCAAAGAAATTTTATAGTATATGGCAGAGCAGCCAGAGAAAAAAGGCCAATGGCAGTCATATCCACGCCATCTACCGCAAGCCAGGCCTGAAGGGTAGCACCTGTCAAGGCAAGGGGCAACCCTGATGCAAAGCCCAATGGCAGCATAAATAATAGAGATTTAAGCGGCATACAAAATAAAAAGCGTTCACTTTCTATTGAAAGTGAACGCTTAACTTATCAAAATTTATATAATGATGCAAAAAGATTACTTATGGCAACCGTCACATTTGGTTGGACCGCCCTTTTCAGTATGGCAGCCCTTACACTGCTTATGCATATTGTCACTGGGCTTTCCGAGCTCATGACAAGCGGAACACTTGCTCTCCTTGCCGGCCTCGTATGGGCCCTTCTTGCCATCGGCGGTCTTGGTATGGTGACACCTGGCACACTCAGTCTTGGCCTGATGGGCCTTATGGTTAAAAACCACTTCCTTCTTGCCAGCAGGGCCCTTGATGGTAGCGGTTTCAGGACCTGTACCAGCGGCAATCACTGCACCAGCGCCCATAACACCAAAAGCCATGGCCACTAAAACAGACAATGTCTTCTTTTTCATGAAATTCCTCCCTCGATTTTGATTAAATGAATGGCTATTCATTTACGATTATCTTTTAACTACTTCGCCGCAGTTTGTCAATAGAAATTTTGTGAAAGCCATCGCAATGACAATATGGCATTATAATTCCTAAAACTCAACCGGCAAGCGTTTGACCTGCTCTCGCGTAAAGACAGGACCGTCTTTGCAGGGATAAACCGGCCCCACATTACAATGACCACACACGCCCAGCCCACATTTCATGCGGTTTTCCAAAGATAGATATATCTGATCATCCTTCCAGCCGGTCTTCTCCAGAGAAGGCATGGTGAATTTAATCATGATGGGGGGACCGCACACCAGGGCCACGCTGTTTTCTGGAGAAGGCGCCACTTTTTCCGTAACAGCAGGCACAAATCCCACTATGCCGTTCCAACCAGGCGCCTCTCTATCCACTGTGATATGACAATCCACTGAGCCGCCCTGCTCCCATGCCTTTAGTTCTTCTCTGTATAACAGCATACCAGGGGTTCGAGCCCCATAGATTAGAGTGATTTTACCATAATCCTGCCGATGGGCCAGGAGATAAACAATGGTCGCCCTCAAGGTGGTGAAAGCGTAACCACCTGCAATTATTACTATATTTTTACCCTTGAACTCAGATGCCAGAGGAAAGCCATTACCGAGAGGCCCTCTAACGCCGAGCCTTGCCCCCTTTGGTAACTGATGCAGTGCGGTGGTCAGGGAACCAATACGGCTCACGGTGAAGAGCAGATAGCCCTTTTCAGTGGGAGAAGAGGCTATGCCTATGGCCGACTCACCTTTTCCCAGAACGGATAGCATAGCGAACTGGCCTGGATTGTGGTTCCAGGCCAGCCTCTCCTTTTCGTCCTCCAGCACCAGTTTGAAGGTCTTGAGGCTCTTATCCTCGGTCTCAACCACGATATCCTTTATGGTTACACTATAAGGCAGATATGGATTTTTCTCATTGGACATGAATTAACCCCTTGTTAAACGGCCTGCATGAGGGATACCACCTCACGGATATCGATATTGACAGGACAATCCTTTGTGCATCTTCCGCAACCCACGCAGGAAAGCTGACCAAAACGGTCAGGAAAGTACTTGAATTTGTGCATAAAACGGTTTCTAACCCGCTGCACCTTCTGGCCTCTTGGATTATGACCGGAGGCATGCAGAGTGAATAACGGAAACATGCAGGAATCCCAGTAACGCAAACGCACACCTTTGTTTCCAAACACCTCGTCTTGAATGTCAAAACAGTAACAGGTCGGGCAAAGAAAGGTACATGCCCCGCAATTGATACATGACTCGGCCACATGAGGCCAAAACGGCGCATTGTAAAGTTTCAGAAGGTCTTTCCGCTGCATTTCCTTTGCAATCTCAGGCAATTCGATTTGCTGCTCTTTCAAGCACGTCACCGAGCTCAAACCGGCTGAGCCCTCACACGGGTTTTCCTGCAGAAAATCAGCCCCCTTTTGCGTCAGGACCTTCAGCACTAAACCGTCTTCTGTATCCAGAATCACCAAATCCATGCCCTCAGTGCCACGGGGAGAACCACCGACACGTTCACAAAAACAGGTGGAGCAGGTCTCCGTACAGGGCCGACCGATGATGAGAGTCCTTGCCTTGAGTCTCTGAAAATATGGATCCTGGGCATAAGGCATAGAATTCAATTCCACACTACGGGCGTCACATGGCCTGATATTCAGCAGCACCCTGGTTTGCAAATCGACATTGGGCGCCTTCAATACAAATGCCTCGGCATTTTGAGCGTTTATGGAAAAGCGTGCAAGTACCTCGGGCTGTGGCATAAAAAAGGTCTTGATGGAGGACTTGGGCACACCCGCAACAGGTTTCAACACATCGTCTGCATCTATAGAACCGCCTGTTGCCTTTATCAGATTCACGGCGCCGGTCTGAGCGTCCTGATTCGAATAAAACAGTTCAAATCTGTTCGCAACACCTTGAAGCCATTGAATCAATTGATTATCGTTTATGGAAATCTTCATGGGCATCACTCTTTTTTACCTTTGAATGAACAGGTATCGCACTCAAAGGGATTCTGATCAGAAGGTGCATACGTGGTAAAAGGCGGCGGCACAGCCATATCCATACCGGCCTCAGTACCAAACAGCGTCAATACATCCTTGGAAAGTTTCTGAGTGAGCAGCCTGACCTTGATACCCATGGGGCACACGCTCTCACATGCCCCGCAGTCCGTACACCTGCCTGCGCAGTGAAAGGCCCTCAAGATATGAAAGGTCAAAACATCAGGGTATTTCAAGGTTTTGCCCACCCACTGAGGACGACTGTCGTCCACAAAACATGTAGTGCAGTAACAGAGGGGACAGGCATTTCTACAGGCATAGCACCTGATACACGAGGCAAATTCCTGTTGAAACCAGCGCCAGCGGTCGTCGGTGGACATAGCCTCGATGGCCTCTATCTGTGCAAAAGGCGTCTGTGCATGCCTGTCGGAAGGCGTGTCGAGCATACGATCGAAGATGACGGGATTGGAATGTCGACAGCCCTGACAGTTATCACGCACCACCGACCAACGAGAAATCTCTTCTTCTCCCCACTTTCCCCTGACTCGCAGCACGTGGTCTTCCTCGATGACCTCAAGTATCTCTTTGCCTCTCAGTGCGACCATGACCTTTTTTCTGTCCACCATACCGCGACTTGGCACGCCCAGAATCACCAGCCTGTTACGGTCAATCTGATTTTCCTGAGCCTGCACCACCATATTTCTCGACCAGCAGCCGGTGGCCAATACCCCCACCTTTGGAAGTGGACCGGCTGGCGGAGGGTCTTTGGGTCCTCTCGATGGTTCCAGGTCCTTCAAGAGGGCGGGCAGGTAATTGGCCGGATTGACAACGCAAAAGCTGTTCCATACCAGCCTTTCCACATCATCAAGGGTCCTTGCCACAAAAGGCCGAGTGACCATGGGCAGGCTGCCTTCAGAGAAACCCAGAAAGGCGGCAACTTCCCCTGATTTCAGAAGTGCTCCGGCCTGTCTGCGAATCTCCTGTGTGATTTCAGAATTTTTGACGATCATATATCTCAATCCTCTATTCTCTTAACCAGACGGCTTGCAGGGCCAAGGGCCTTCACTCGCTTCGTAACCTCCTGCACCACAGAGGCAAATTGTTCCCCTTCGGAGGCCGAAACCCAGGAAAAATTGAGTCTTCCAGGCTCAATCCCAACAAATTCCAGAAAATTTTTCAAAATAGAAAATCTTCTGCGGGCATGAAGATTTCCACTGATATAATGACAGTCGCCGGGATGACAGCCGGACACCAATACTCCATCCGCTCCGCTTCGCAGCGCTGAAAGTATCATGTTTGCGCTCACACGACCTGAACAGGGCACTCGAATGATACGGATGTTGGGTGGGTACTGAAACCTACTAACTCCAGCCAGATCAGCGCCTGCATAACTGCACCAATTGCATAAAAAGGCCACTATTTTAGGCTCCCACTCCATTTTTTTTCATCCTCCACAATCACACATGACCGCCTCTATGGCAGCCATGATCTGTTCATTCCCCATATTTTTAAGGGTAATGGCATCCGAACGACAGGCGGCTACACACGCCCCACAGCCCTTGCATAGGCTTGCATTTACAGAGGCCTTCTGCAATACAAGGTCTTTCGATATGGCGGAATAGGGACATATCTTGGCACATACTCCGCAAGTGACACATTTAGATGGATTAACCACGGCTACAGCGCTTTCCGCAGGCACCATATCCTGAGCCAACACTCGCACAGCCCTTACAGCCGCTGCCTTTGCCTGAGCGATACTCTCTTCGATGGGCTTGGGATAATGACAAAGACCAGCCAGAAACACGCCATCTGTCGCAAAATCCACAGGTCTCAGCTTGGCATGCGCCTCCATCAGAAAACCATCCGCATTGATGGAACACTTGAAAAACTTGGACAAGTTCCTGACATCTGCTCGCGGCTCCACTGCAGTGGCCAACACCACCAAGTCAGGACGTATAAGCACAGGCCGTTTCAATACATGATCCACCACCTGCATGACCAAAGCATCGCCGTTTCGCGACAGAACCGGTCTGTTATTCAGATCATAACGAATGAAAACAATACCCTTGGCCCTGACCTCCTGATACAGTCTTTCACGCTGACCATAGGTCCGAATATCCCGATACAGCATGAAGATGTTCATTTCAGGGTTCAGCTCTTTCAGCTTCAACGCCTGATCTATGGCATGTGTGCAGCAGACACGGCTACAATATGGTCTTTCAGGGATTCGGGATCCCACACAATGCACAAATACCACATTTTTAAGGGCCTCCAGCCGACGAGTGTCACTCATGCAGAGCTCATCCACCTCCAAAAGGGTCCTGACGCGCTCGTCCTCGCCATAGAGATATTGCCATTCACCGGAGGGCTGCCATGGCTGCCCTCCCACCGCAAGAATCGCCACACCGTGCTCAATCTCCTGACCATTGGAAAGCGTGGTCTTGAAACGGCCCACAGACCCACTCGTATCGGCAATCTCGGTGGAGAGGTGTAGAGTGATATTGGGGTGCGTCGCCACTTGATTCATCAGACCATTCAGTTGTGCAGCCACATTTTCTCCCTGCCATGTGCGGTAGAGACGCCTTGCGTTACCTCCAGCGGTCTCAGCCTTTTCCACCAGATGCACAGGGAAACCCTGCTCAGCCAGGGAAAGGGCGGCAGTCAGGCCAGTAACACCTGCACCGATGACCAATGCCCTTTTGTGAACAGGCACCTGATTGGCTGCCAATGCCTGATCACCCCTGACCTTGGCCACAGCCATGCGCACCAAGTCCTTGGCCTTTTCAGTGGCCTTATCAGGCTCATTCTGATGCACCCAGGAATCCTGGTCACGAATGTTGGCCATCTCGAACAGATAGCGGTTCAGCCCCGCCTCACGCAACGTCTCTTGAAACAGGGGTTCATGTGTCCTGGGCGTACAAGAAGCCACTACCACACGGTTCAGACCTTCCCGTTTAATGGTCTCAATCATCTGAACAATGGTATCCTGAGAGCAAGTGAACAGATTGTCCTGCACAAACACCACATCAGGCAATGTGCGGGCATACTCCGCGACCTGTTTCACATTCACTACACTGGCTATATTTATGCCGCAGTGACACACAAACACGCCGATTCGAGGCGGTTCCACGCTCACATCCCTTTCCGACGGGAATTCCTTGGTCTTGGTGGCCTGCCAGCGGCCGGGCGCAAGCATGGCGCTGATCTCCGCAGCCACTGCACTAGCCTCTGTTACAGACTGCGGAATATCCTTGGGCCCGGAGATGGGACCACAGACAAAGATACCTTTACGGGCCGTATTCACAGGAGAAAATGCAGACGACGACACAAAACCATCTTCGTCCAACGGGATATGCAGTTCTTTCAAGAGGTTACTGGCATAGGAGGAAGGCTGCATGCCCACAGACAAGACCACCAGGTCAAATACCTCGTCGTGTAGATGCCCGTCTTCATCACTATAACGCAGGAGAAGGTCATGCCCGTAATCAAAACCCTTGTCTGTCCTGAATGCGTTTCCAGCAGGCCAAACGCTGTGTACACGGGAACGCACAAAACGCACACCACCGGCCTTCGCCCGTTCGTAGTACCGCTCGAACTCCTTGCCGTGTGTGCGCATATCCATGTAAAAAATAGACGCATTCAGGTGACCACCGGCATGTTCCTTGGCTATAACCGCCTGTTTGATGGCGTACATACAGCAGATAGATGAACAATAGGAATGACATGCCCTGTTGATATCACGAGAGCCGACACATTGCAGCCATGCTATTTTCTTAGGGATTTTATGATCCGACGGCCGTTCCATGTGGCCTAAACAAGGACCGGATGGACTTAAAAGCCTTTCAAATTCCAGAGAAGTAACCACATTTTTAAGTCTTCCATAGCCGGTGAAGTCCAGAAAAGACGGGTCATAGGTCTCAAACCCCAAGGCCAGGACGACCGCCCCTACCTCCAGCACATGCTCTCTGGGTCTGGCATCGAAATCTATAGCTCCGGCAGGACACGCCTTGGCACATGCACCGCATCGTCCGGGCTTGTTGAGCCAAATACAGTTTTTTGAGTCGATGGCATACTTGAGAGGCACTGCCTGAGGAAACTTGAGATATGCGGCCTTGCGCGTGCCGAGACCGTTGTTGAACTCGTTGGGCACCACCTTAGGACACTTTTCCGCACACATGCCACAGGCAATGCACTTGTTCACATCCACATAACGTGGGTGTTCACGAACCACCGCCTTGAAATTTCCCGCTTCACCTTTCAGAGACACCAGTTCCGAGAGGGTCAATAGTTGAATGTTCAGATGCCTACCACACTCCACCAGTTTAGGCGAAAGGATACAGGCGGAACAGTCATTGGTGGGAAAGGTCTTGTCCAATTGAGACATAACACCGCCGATTGCAGCGGTACGCTCCACCAGATATACATAAAAACCACTATCAGCCAGGTCCAGGGCGGTCTGCACACCGGTAATGCCGCCGCCTATGACCAGCACAGAACCCTTGGGATTGTTCATATGCATTGCCTCATCTGAGCATGTGCCATATCTCTTATCACTCTCATTTTATTTAGGAATCGACCATGGCCTTCACGATCCAGTTCCACAGATGCGTGGTCTGCCATTTACCGCCGTAATGTTCACATATATCTTTAACCTGCGTGTGACAGTTATGACAAGGAGTAATGACTACATCCGCTCCAGTGGCATTGAGCTGCTCAAACTTGGGCCTTCCGCAGGCCCTTCTATTCTGCACGAAACCGGACTGAAGTGCACCCCCTCCGCCACCACAGCAATAGTTATTGGATCTATTCGGCCATACATCTATGAAATTCTCTTCGCCGGCCACTTGCTTTATGACAAAACGCAGGTCCTCTGCCACTACATCACCTATGCCCTGCCTGACCAGTTTACATGGATCCTGCACCGTGAATTTGAGCCCTTCCGTATTCCAGGCCGAACTCACTTTCAGTTTACCCTCGCGAATCCAACGGGCATAACAGGTTATGATACTTATGAATTCAAAGGAATGAGGTATCTTGAAACGGCGCAGCCCTTCCAGGACCGCATAGAACATGTGGCCTCACTCTGTGTTTATATAATATCGACACCCCAGAGACTCTATGACCTCCACCTGTCTTCTCAGAGTCTCCTCCCAGTCCTTGGGGTCCCCTGGAAACAGACAATAATTGGCACCATCCCACCATTTTGAGGAATATGTCCAGTCTATACCTACTCTGTTTAAAATCTTCCAGAGCGGCACCATCTCCTCAGGCTCCACAGTGGGCTCCTTGGCATTCTGATTGAGGTAATACTCCGCGCCAGCCTTGTCCACTGGCGCCTGAAGCCCTGCCCATTCAGGCTCATTTTGACGAGTCTCTTCCAGCACATCACTCACTACCCACACAAAATCTTCATTGGGAATGCCAGTGCTGTTTCCGGCCTTCTGTAGATCACATGATCGCTGCAGATTAGCGGGACGCTGTTCCCTAGGCCTCATTCCCCTGAGCACATACACTATTCTGCCCACGTCTATACCCATCGGGCAGGCATGTTTGCATCTGCCACAAACCGTACAGGTGTATATCCAGCGAGTGGAGAGCAGCTCTTCCTCCTGGCCGAGCACGAACATACGCAGGAGCTTGCGAGGATCCATGCCTTCGATGTGAGCGGCAGGACAACCACTCACACACATACCGCAGGTGAGACAATAGTCGAGATTGGATTCAGGAAAGACCGTTTTGATGTGATTGTGCAGTTCTTCTTTGCGTCGAGACAGCTCTATAATGTTTTCCATGTGTGGCCTCATATACCAAAATGGCAGGGTTCAGAAGAATAAGTCCTGCCTGCTATAACTGCTTGGCCGTTACAAGCCGTGCAAAGTGCTCGAAGCTCCTGTCGTAGGTGCGCTCCGCCTCCGGAGGAAAGTAACAAGCTGGAAGCTGTCTGGATTTCAGATGATAGCGCAGACACTCGCAGCAGATGCCCTTCCTGCTGCATGGTTCGTACGAACAGGTGCAGCCTTTCAGGTTCTTTTCTTTCTGACATTCCATAACATCACCTCTCAAAACCTTCAAGTGAATATTCGACCTTCAAAAAATAGACATAGAAGATTGTCATTGCGAGCAAAACGAAGCAATCTCGTCTTTTGTAATGAGATTCCACGAACTCTTTGAGTTCTCGCAATGACAGATAAAATATAGGGTTTCTCATCTTATGTCTATTTTTCGGTCAGCCTTACGGCGTCATGTACTTCCGCTCACTGACTGGAACCCACCAGTGAATGAAATTATAACTTATTCCAGCGGGTGCAGGCTCTATTCCCTTAAATCTCTTATGAATGATAGACAGACTCATAGGTACATATAAAAAAATATAGGGCTGATCCTCTGCCAGAATCTCCTGTATGCGGTCATAGATGGCCTTCCGCTCTACCCTGTCAAAGGTCATGCGGCCCTTCACAAGAAGCCTGTCCACCTCTTCATTTTTATAGCCGATAAAATTCAGTTCCTTCTTTCCAGTCTTCGAGGAATGCCAAATATCATATATATCAGGGTCCTGCCCTGTGGTCCAACCCATTATAACCGCCTCGAAACGTCTCTTATCAATAAAGTCGTTGATCAATGCAGTCCACTCTACCGAACGAATCTGCATGTCTATTCCCACTTGTTTAAGTCTATACTGAATGATCTGCGCTGTTTTTTCCCGCAGTCCGTTTCCCTGATTGATGAGCACGGTAAACGCAAATCTTCTTCCGTCCTTATAAAGCAACCCGTCCTCTTTTGACCGCATCCAGCCGGCCTCTTTCAACAAGACCTCCGCCTTTTGAGGGCTGAATTCATATATTTTGACATGAGGATTATAAAACCATGCATCCGGTTTATATGGACCTGTTGCAGGCACTCCATGACCGGAAAGCGCACCTCGCACCAGCTCATTCTTGTCTATGGCATAGGCTATGGCCTGACGTATTCTTTTGTCTGAAAACAGTGGGTTGTCCAAATTGAAACCCATATACGTATAGGCAAAGGCAAGATAACTGTATTTTTTGAAATTCTGCTGAAAATACGGGCTATCGGTCTGTCTGTCGAACTGAAGCGGCGAAAGCCCCGCCCAATCCACTCCACCGGCCTTCAGCTCCATGAAGATAGTGGCTGCATCCGGAATAATACGCATGAGATAACGATCCACGCAGGGTCTGCCCTCGAAGTAATCGGGATTGGCCACCAGTTCTATGCGTTCCTGAGTCTTCCACTCCTGCAATCTGTAAGACCCCAAGCCCACCGGTTTACGCGCCAGAGGGCTCTGCGTGATGTCCTTGCCCTCCAGAAGGTGTTTGGGCAACACCACCAGATTCCCCCAGGAGCTGAGGGCCGGTGCAAAGGGCCGTTTGTAACGCACCCTGAAGGTATAAGGATCAAGGGCTGTGGCCTCTTCCACCTCCAGAAAATCTCCTGCGTATGCCGTGGGCGTCTTGGGGTTTGTAATGGTCTGAAACCCGAACAACACATCGGCTGAGGTAAAGTCCTTTCCATCAGCCCATTTCACGCCCTTTCGAAGATGAAAGGTGATAGTGAGCCCATCAGGCGATATCTCCCAGGAATCGGCCAAATCACCTATCAATTCCAGATTCTTGTCATATTTAACAAGCCCGTTGTAGATAAGACCAGCGATCTCATGGGAGGTGGCATCAACCGAGAGCATGGGAATGAGATTGGATGCATCTCCTATGGATGCCGTGACTATGGTATCACCTGTTTCAGGGCATTGAAGGCGTGACGATATGTCCTGAGCCAAGGCCTGCCATGGCAGTGCGATAGTGCAGTAAAGCAAAAACAGAAGAGGTATAAAGGAACTCACTGGACCAACCGTTTTTTCAGAACGTTTACACATTCATAGGGAACACACAGGGTTCCCTTGCCCTTTCCCAACCGAATGTTGGGCTTGGGCCTGCCATGAAAATCGCTGCCGCCGGTGACCACCAAATCGTATTCATTTGCAACTCTAATGCACATATCCGTAAAAGATGAATCATGTTCACTGTAATAGCACTCCATGCCGTCCAGGCCCAAGATCTTCAGTTCTGCAACGATCTCTTTCAGTTCAGCCTGGCGATTGCAGTGAAGACTGAAGGGATGGGCCAACACAGCCAAACCACCTGCAGAATGAATGGCTTCTATGGCCCTTTGAGGAGAGAGCACGGACTTGGGCACATAGGCTGGACCGCCTTTTTTGAGATACATGGCAAAGGCTGTTTTTGTGTCTGCCACAAAACCATGATTCACCATGGCCTGGGCTATATGAGGCCTGCCGATCTGACCTCCATGAGAAATATTGTTCAATTCGTCCATTTCAATGCTGCAACCAAGATATGCCAGTTTTTTCAGAATCAGGGGGTTCCTTTTGGCCCTGGACTCCTGAACCTCCTGCAAAACTGCGTTCAAAAGAGGCGATGCCGACAGATAGTAGCCCAGCATGTGCATGTCACCCTGGCGGTAAAGCACGCTCAATTCCATGCCTGGAATCACCTCGATGTCATACTCTCTCCCTGCATTCACCGCCTCCTGAATACCATGCATGGTATCATGATCCGTGACAGCGATGGCCTTCAGCCCTGCAGAAGACGCCAACTTTATCAATTCGTGCGGCGAATATGAACCATCTGAAGCTATAGTATGTGTATGCAGGTCGCAACAGGCGGTTTCCAATAAAAGCTCCTTTTCTGACGAATTGATAAAGCTATTGAGTTTGTTATCACAAAAATCTCATAAAAAAAAGGGCAAAATAAAAGATCGATTACGCAAAATGGACTATTTTTTAGCTTGACAAAAAAAACACAAAGATAGTATAAGAAATTTCCGAATGGCGATTCATTTTTTACAGAAGTTTCATCTTTCGGCCTCACTTAATGGCCAAGGCAATACAAAGATTTTTATCAAAAATCTCACGTCGGAGGAAAAAGCAATGGCAGAAGTCAAGAAACATGCCACACCAATGTGCGACGAACTGAAAAAGGGACCTTTCCCAAGTTTCGTCGATGACATCGAGCAAAAAGGGCTCGCTGGCAAACAGGAGTGTCTCGATCTGCTTGGTCAGCTCGAACTCTCTTTCAAACACAAAGAGACTCACTGGAAACACGGTGGTATCGTGGGTGTCTTCGGTTACGGCGGCGGCGTCATCGGACGTTATTCCGATGTACCCGATCAATTCCCGAGCATCGCCCACTTTCACACAGTGCGCGTAAATCAACCCAACGGCAAGTACTACTCCAGCGCCTTTCTGCGCAAGATGTGCGATATATGGGACTACAGGGGTAGCGGCATGACCAACCTCCATGGCTCTACAGGCGACATGGTCCTCCTCGGCACCAAATCAGACCAGCTGGAACCCATCTTCTTCGATTTCACACATCAGATGAGCGTTGACCTGGGTGGCTCCGGCTCCAACCTTCGCACCCCAGAGTGTTGCATGGCCAAATCCCGCTGTGAATGGGCCTGCATAGATAGTCAGGCCATCATCTACGACCTGACCCAGACCTTTCAGGACGAGCTGCACAGACCGGCCTTTCCATACAAGTTCAAATTCAAGTCATCCGGCTGTCCTAATGACTGTGTAGCAGCCATTGCCCGTTCCGACTGCTCCATCATCGGTACATGGCGCGACGAAATCCGTATAGATCAAGCCGCAGTAGCCGCATACATGGCAGGTGAGCTCAAACCCAATGCAGGCGCCCACAGCGATAAAGATTGGGGTAAATTTGATATTCAGAAAGAGGTCATCGATCTCTGTCCCACCAAATGTATGTGGATGGAGGGCAAAACCTTGAAGATCGACAATCGTGAGTGCACTCGCTGCATGCACTGCATCAATGTCATGCCAGTGGCGCTACGCCCAGGCGTAGATACAGGTGCAACCATTCTTTTGGGCGCCAAGGCCCCAATTCTGGACGGCGCCCAGATGTCCACTTTAGCTATTCCTTTCATTAAGATGGAACCACCTTATGATGAATTCAAGGACTTCGTTGGTTCCATCTGGGATTGGTGGATGGAAGAGGGTAAGAACCGCGAACGTTTCGGCGAGCTTTTGCAGCGTCAGAGCATTCAGGAATTGCTTCGCCGCACCGGCCTCAAGGCCATTCCTCAGATGGTCAAGGAACCCCGCTCCAACCCCTATGTATTCTGGAGTGCCGAAGAGGTCGAAGGTGGCTGGAAACGTGATGCAGCCGAATTCCGCAAGAGACACGCTGCATAGTTTACGCAAACAAGGAGATAAATCACTATGAACGAATATTTTGAAAAACAGAAAGAACTCTACGGCGATAATCCTGGATTCGACATCTCTGAGGTGTTGAGCAAACCCTACGATAAGACTTTGGCAGAGAAGCTCTATGACCCCGCCAAACCTATGCAGAATCGCATCACTGACATCGGTCCTGCCCATTTCTTTCAGTTCCTGCCTCCGGTTCTCAAGAAGAACTATGGTCAGTGGAAATACCACGAAATCATACAGCCCGGTGTAATCAAATATACCGCAGAAAGCGGCGATACCGTGTTTGCCGTGCGCTGTGCTTCCGCCCGTCTCATCACTACGAATCTCATTCGTGAAATCGCTGAGATAGCTGACAAATACTGTGACGGCTATGTACGCTGGACCACTCGTAACAACATTGAATTCCATGTGGAAACCGAGGCCCAACTGCGTGCTCTTTTGGATGACCTGAAAGGCCGTAAGTTTCCGGGCGGTTCTTATAAGTTCCCTGTGGGAGGCACAGGCGCATCCGTAACCAATATCGTACATACGCAGGGTTGGGTGCACTGCCATACTCCGGCCATCGACGCATCCAGTGTGGTCAAATCCGTCATGGACGACCTGTTCGAGTATTTCGGCAGCCATAAACTGCCCGCCCAGGTGCGTATCGCCTTGGCCTGTTGTCTAAATATGTGCGGTGCCGTGCATTGCTCCGACATAGCTATTCTCGGTATTCACAGAAAGCCACCGCTGGTCGAGGACGAGCGCATCACAGGTGTGTGTGAACTGCCTCTGGCCGTAGCAGCCTGCCCTCTCGGAGCCATCAAGCCAGCCACGGTAGAGATCAACGGCGAGAAGAAAAAGACCGTACGAGTCAATGAAGACCGTTGTATGTTCTGCGGTAACTGCTATACTATGTGTCCGGCCATGCCTCTGGCAGACGGCCAGGGTGACGGTATCGCCATTCTGGTGGGTGGTAAGATCTCCAACAGAATCAGCACTCCCAAGTTCTCAAAACTCGTCATTCCTTATATTCCAAGCGAGCCGCCTCGTTGGCAGACAACCGTCAAGACCATCAGAAAAATCGTCGAGACATATGCCGCCAATGCCAATAAGTATGAGAGACTTGGCGATTGGGCCGCAAGAATCGGCTGGGAGCGTTTCTTCGAAAAGTGCGACATCCCCTTTACCGAAAAGTCCATCGACGATTATCGTCTAGCCTACGATACATATCACACCACCACACAGTTCAAGTGGAGTGTGCATACAGATAATCTCTAACCGCTACAACAACCTCATAGGAGGGAGTAAACAAAATGGCAGTCAACAAAGAAGAACTCAAAAAGATGCTCGTGGAATTCTGCACAAAGAAGGCAGCCTTCAAGTCCAAGATGTATATCAAAGACATGTATGCAGCCTGCCCTGATGCATCTCCACGTGAGGTAAAAAATGCAGCCAACGAGCTCGTAAGAGAAGGAAAGCTGGAATTTTTCTCTTCAGGCTCCACCGTCATGTATGGCGTGCCTGGTTTTGGAAAAGGCCTTGAAGAGGCATTTGAAGAAGAAAAGCCAGAGTAATGTGTTTGTAATAAAACACCGTTAAACAAAAGCCCTGTTGTGCTATACTGCAACAGGGCTTTTGTTATTTACAAAAAACCTTGAAGCAAATACACAGAGCTTACTCTACACCATACAAAAGGGCTTTTTACAGGAGGCAGACCGTGCAACATGGAGATAAAAAAACAGAGAGCAGCCAATTGACCATCGCCAAAGACCAGCTCATCTTTCTGGATGGCGATGATGCAAATGAGATGTTCTATATACTTGAAGGCGAAGTGGAAGTATTCAAAACCATGGAAGGCCGCCGCATCACCATAGCCACGCTTGGCAAGGGAGAGGTCTTCGGAGAAATGGGACTACTTATGGAAGGCTCCAAGCGCACAGCCTCCGCTAAAGCCACAAAAGAATCGACTGTACTGAGTCTTACAAAAGAAGAATTTTTGCGCAGAATAACCCTTACACCCACCTTCTGCCTTACCATCCTAAAAAGTCTGGCAGAACGGCTGAACCAGGCCACCACCGAACTGATATTATTGAAATATGTCATATCCGGCCAATAGGCCGCAAAAACATGCGGTTCAGCCCTTGAACGGTGCGATGTATTGCCGCTGCAGGTCATGCACCGACCTGCCGAGAAAAAAATCCAGGGCATCCTCTTGAATTTGAAAGGTCTCTCTCACCCTTAGCCTGAACATTTTATCTTTTTCAGCTATATCCTGCAGTGCAGACAATATCTCTTGAGCGGAATCCAGGAGGTCTCTGGCCTCGAAGATCATTGAAAAGATCTCTTTTGGAGGAAACCGCTGATCATAGGCCTTTATAACCTCTATAAACGAAGAACCGGACGGAAACATATCCTCTCTGGCCAGGACATCCGTCAAAAACAGCCCCTCGGCCTCTTTGGTATCCCAACATCTAAACGCCCTGCACTCCAGCGGCCTGTCATTATATATATCACAGGACATTTCAGCCACATTGAAAAAGACACAGGCGGCCTCTTGAGTCTTCGGCCTGATTTTGATTATATCCATCGGCAACTCTACGAGTCTGTCCTCAGTGGGATGATAGACGGGTTCGCCCTTGCGAATGGTCACCAGGACATTGGGCGACAAACGGCTTGATGAGAGCAACGAGATATCCTCTTTATGAAGCACGGGGCCGCCCTTGATGCAGCAGGCCCCGCAACGGTTACAGGCACTCTGTGCCATTACTGACTTGTTTTAGGGGCTTCCTGACCGGCAGGCGCCTTTACAGTTTCGGTTACACCGGGTCCGGCCACAGGCTTGTCACTTGTCACATCAGCTGTATGTGGCGCAGCAGGGGCCTGAGACTCAACGGCAGACTTGGCAGCCTCAGGTGCAGCAGGAGCAGTCTCGGCTGAAGGGGCTGCTACCTTGGTTTCAGGCGCAGCGGCAGGAACCGGAGCCGGTGGGGCCGCTGGTTTGACGGTCTCCTGTGTTGCAGCAGGCTGATCAGACTTAGCAGCAGGCTGCTTTTGATCTGCCGGATTACTGCAACCGATTAACAGACCAGCCATCAAAACCACGAAGATATACTTTTTCATTCTAAAATCCCTCCTTTGGAATTTTTCAGTATTATATCACCAACCCTTACATCCTTCCATAAAAAACACAACAATTTTCACAAGGCCATCTTTAGTCCTTAGACAAAAACGCAAAGCTGCATTTCAAGGCCCCAATCCACTAATAGGCAAGCGCAGCATACTACATATATGTGAGCATTTTCAGCCGACAAACAACAAAGCCATTGGGCAAAAGGGCAATTTCCCAAGGTTCACTAAAAATAATGGGCTATGATGCGCGTATGGCCTTTTTCCTGCTCCGCCAATTGCATAAATACCCTTGCCATCTCCGCCTCCTTTGTAATAGCAGCATAATTTTTGTAAAGCTCGTAGGCCATCCACTCTATCTCGATGGCCACCTCACCCAGATTCAGAATCGGCTCACCCTCCATGGCCTTCAGACGATCCATCGCCTCATTCAGCATCATACCTCCCTCCAAAAAACTATCGGATGCTGCCTCATACAGCGTTTCAAAGGCAGGCACGGCAGTATTCAGGTATTTGAGCAGACCATAAATCACCTTTGCATGACCTATTTCAAATCTGGCCAAGCGTGAGGCCATATCAGAGATCAACGACTGCGGAAACACGCTGGCCACCGTCTCATAGAAACGCTCGGCCGCCTTCTCAAAACCTATGGCATCCATCAGCACCTGTTCAGGCCCCCTGAATATGTCAATAGTCATAAAATGCGGGAATCCTGACAATGACTTGCCCTGCCATGCCAAAATGCCGCCCGCCAGATTGAATATCTTGCTGAATGCCGCACCCATGCCATTCACCAACTCGGCAGCGATGCGCGAACGCCTGCCGCTCCTGCAATAAAAAATAACCTCTTTAGCGGCATCCAGACTGACTATTTTCGCCTCTACATCCTTTAAGGGAATGAGCAGTGCCCCTGGAATATGTGAGACGGCATATTCCTTCGGCTCCCTCACGTCTATGAGTAAGTACTCGTTTTCCTTGCGGCTATTGAGATAATTCTTTAGTTCGTCGGAAGAGATGTCGATCACCATGTGATATTCCTCCTTGTAGTTTTTTAGCCCGCTCTCTCCTCGTCTTCAATGAAATCACAAGGGAGCACCAAGCATCTGTTCCAATAAACCACAAAAACAACAAAAAGCATTTAAAATATACACCAACCGCTGGTTATCGAAAAAATTCTCTCCAGCGCCTTGACAAATATGGACTTTTCCTTTATGAATTTAACTTCTTTAGAAAAATCATCAAAAACTGCCTCAAATGGAGAATACTTTCATGAAAACGCCGCTTCCAAAGGTGAACGAGATAGAACGCAAATGGTATGTAGTGGATGCCAAGGGCGAGACCTTGGGCAGACTTGCCACTCAAATCGCCACTCGTTTGCGTGGCAAACACAAACCCCTCTTCACTCCACACCTGGATACAGGAGATTTTATCATTGTAATCAATGCCAGCCAGGTTCGTCTGACCGGAAACAAGGCCACCGAAAAACCATATAAGACCTACACTGGTTTCGCCGGCGGTCTCAAGATCAAAAAGGCTGCAGAGATGCTGGCCAAACGGCCTGAGGATGTAATAAAACTTGCCGTAAAGCGCATGCTGCCCAAAAACACTCTTGGCGGTCTTCAATTCAAAAAGCTGAAGGTATATGCGGGCTCCGAACATCCCCATGCATCCCAACTTCCTGAAAAATTACAATTTACACAATAAAATCAACGTATCACAAATAGAAGGGATTCGATATGGCCAAAGATACACATTACGCTACAGGTAGAAGAAAAACTGCAGTAGCCCGTGTCTGGCTTTTGCCGGGCTCAGGCTCCATACAGATCAATAACAAGGGCTGTAAGGAATATTTTTCCTCTGATTTCGCTGAAACCACCATTACCAAACCATTGCTCATAACCAATACGCAAGGGAAATTCGATATAAAGGCTACGATAACAGGTGGCGGAATATCAGCCCAGGCAGAGGCGATTCGACACGGTATAGCCAGGGCGCTCCTGCTGGTCGATCCCGAACACAGGGTCCCACTGAAAAAGGCCGGTTTTCTCACAAGGGATCCCAGGGCCAAAGAACGCAAAAAATACGGCCTTGCCGCAGCCAGAAAGCGGTTCCAGTACTCCAAACGTTAATTCATTACCAGACTTCAAGCGGTTTCTTTGCCTCTTTTATGCGAGAGAAGAAAGGGGCCGCTTTTCTTTAAGTGAAGAACATGCTGAGAGTGGCTATCATAGGCGGCTCGGGATATACAGGGCTCGAACTGCTTCGTCTTCTACGCCGACATGGGCAAGTGCAGGTCGTTGCCGTAACATCCCGCAAGGAGGCAGGTCTTTCGGTGGAAAGCCTCTTTCCATCCCTGACCGGTCTTTTCCCAGGGCTCAACTTTAAAGAGCCCAATATAACCTCCATAACAAAACGTGCTGACCTGGCATTCACCGCCGTCCCACATGAAGCGGCCATGGCCGTTGTTCCGGACCTTCTGCAGGCAGGGCTGAAGGTAATAGACCTTTCCGCTGATTTCCGCATTCACGATCAAACCGTCTATGAAGCCTGGTATTCAGCACACAAAGCCCCTCAATATCTTGCGGCGGCCGTCTATGGCCTGTCTGAATTATACGCCAATCAAATACGCAACGCTAAACTCATAGCAAATCCAGGATGTTATCCCACAAGCGCCATCCTACCTCTTGTGCCGCTTTTGAAACAAAAACTGATTCAACACCAGGGTATCATAGTGGATTCCAAATCAGGGACCAGTGGCGCAGGTCGTAGTCCATCCATGACAACACTGTTTTGCGAGGTAAACGAGGGCTTTTGCGCCTACAAAGTGGGGCAGCACCGCCACACGCCAGAGATGGAACAGGAATTGTCCATTGCAGCAGGCACACAGGTCACCATCAACTTCACGCCACATCTGCTGCCTGTTTCTCGCGGCATCCTCACCACCATCTATGCCAGTCTGACAAACCCAAACACCTCTACAGAAGACATCCTGACAGTCTTAAGGGATTTTTATTCAGGCAAACCCTTTGTACGCATTCTGCCCAAAGGCACATTCCCCAATGTCCTGCGCGTGAGGGGCAGCAACTACTGTGACATAGGCTGCAAGGTGGATACACGAACTGATAAACTTATCTTGGTCTCCGCAATAGACAACCTGGTAAAGGGCGCATCTGGTCAAGCCATTCAGAACATGAATCTCATGTGCGGATTCCTGGAAACCGAGGGTCTGCATCAGGCCCCGCTGTATCCCTAACCCCTTATTTCACCGCCCATCCTTTTGCGCTAATCAAACTCATGCGCAACATAAAACTCTTACTTTCATACGATGGTTCCTGCTGCCATGGATGGCAAAGGCAAAGGCCTCATGAAATCACTTTACAGGCCGTACTGGAACAGGCCATCAGCACCATGTTTCAGGAAGAGATTCATGTCACAGCATCCGGCAGGACCGACGCAGGCGTACACGCCCTGAGTCAGGTAGCCAATTTTTGCACTCAAAACACCACAATTCCACTTAACGGCATCAAAAACGGCCTGAATGCCCTGCTGCCAGAGTATATAGCGGTCCTGAATGCCGAGGAAGTCCCGCTGAATTTTCATGCGCGCAAACACGCCCTTTGTAAAATTTATACATACCATCTCGTATTGACTCATACCCCTCTGCCTCTTTGGAGAAGACATGCCTGGATATTGAATGCCCATCATCTAAAAGAACTGGATTTGAATGCCATGAAAAATGGAGCTGCATTTCTGTTGGGCACTCATGACTTCAAGACCTTTCAGGCCAGTGGAAGTTCGGTTGCCACAACAGAGCGCACTGTTTACAGCCTGTCTATTCAGCATCAGCCCCTTTCACTCCTTCCACCTTTTTATTTTCCTTTGCCAAATACGCATTTCTATACATTTACCATTGCTGCAAATGGGTTTCTTCGGTATATGGTTAGAAATATTGTAGGATTGCTGGCGGTAATAGGCATGAGCAAGATGCAGCCCGAATATGTCAAAACAGCCTTGCTGGCCAGAGACAGATCGGTTTCAGCACCAACGGCTCCGGCGCACGGTCTGTTCCTGAAACAGGTCATCTACGAACGGACGGATCTGGAGGCATGGCTCGCATCGCAGAAAAAAAATACCTAATAATGCACTTTAAAAAATGTGAAACTAAAAAGAGGCTTATATGTCATTCCTTTTGAAGGAGCACAAGCAACCATTTGTCATTTTGAAGAAGCAAAGCGACTGAGAGAACCGAACCTTCAACAATAAGATTTCTCGCTTCGCTCGAAATGACACTACAGACCAACGGCAGGATTGGCGATTCGTGAACAGCCCTTATGAAGCCATGCGCCTACTTTGATTGTTTGTGTATTGTCAATGCTACCTATAAAATAAAAAATTTCTCTATATTAAAATATCACACAAAAGAAGATTGCAAAAAGTAAAATGAAAGGACATACATCATGAACCACTCCATGAACCATCAGGCAAATTGGACTCCACCTCTTTCGGAACGTGTAAGAAATCTGAAGCCATCACCAACGCTGGCCATAGATGCCAAGGCCAAGGCCCTCAAGGCTCAAGGCGCCGACATCATAAATCTGTCGGTAGGAGAGCCGGACTTCGATACTCCAGACCACATCAAAGAGGCTGCTATTCAGGCCATAAAGAATGGTTTCACCAAATATACAGCGGTTGGCGGCATTCCAGAGCTAAAAAAGGCCATTATCGAGAAGATGAAAAGGGATTACGGGCTCACCTATTCCACAGATGCCGTCATGGTCTCCACAGGCGGTAAACTGGCACTCTACAACTGCATACAGGCCATCATAGATTCGGGCGACGAGGTGATTCTGCCAGTACCCTATTGGGTCTCATATCCTCCCATGGTGGAACTGGCAGGTGGAGTGGTGCGCTATCTTCAGACAGAGCCGTCCAATGGCTTTACCATAGAACCTGCGGCCATCGCCGAGCTTCTGACCAGCCGCACCAAGGCCATCATTCTAAACAGCCCCTCCAATCCTACAGGCTCGGTATATTCCTCTGAAAGCCTGAAAGATATCGCTGAAATGGCGGTCAAACACGGATTTTATATAATCTCCGACGATATCTATGACGCCATTCGCTTCGACGGCAAAGGATGTGAAAACGCTGCATCCCTGTTTCCGGAGGCAAAGGACCACACACTGGTAATAAACGGCGTCTCCAAAGCCTATGCCATGACCGGCTGGCGCATAGGCTATCTGGCAGGGCCTGAGGCAGTGGTCAAGGCAGCCACCAAGATTCAGAGCCAGAACACATCGAATCCCACCTCTATTGCCCAAAAAGCCGCTGCAGCAGCCATGGCAGGCCCTCAGGACTGTGTCAGGGACATGCTCAAGGCATTTGCAGAGCGCAAAGACTATCTGATGCAGGAACTGCCTTCCATACCCAATCTCACTTGTGTGGAGCCAAAGGGCGCATTTTACGTATTTCCGGATTTTTCGGCATATTACGGCAAAAAGACACCAAATGGAGCAGAAATCGACGGTTCATTGGCCATGGCCGATTACCTGCTGGACGAGGCAAGAATCGCTGCCGTACCAGGAATCGCCTTTGGAGACGACAGATTTATCCGCTTTTCCTATGCTACCAGCCTCAACACCCTGAAAGAAAGCATCAAACGGCTCAAAAAGGCGCTGGAGACCTTGAGTTAACCGAACTGAAAGGGGGAGGAGAAGAGTGGATCTACTGCGCAAAAAGCCCGTTCAAACTCACAATATATCCAAACTGAAACGTTGTTTAAACGCCACAGACCTCACGCTGATGGGCATCGGCGCCATCATCGGTGCAGGCATCTTCGTCCTGACAGGGGTTGCCGCTGCCACAAAGGCTGGGCCTGCCATCATGCTTTCCTATGTATTATCTGGTTTTGCATGTGCATTTACCGCCCTTGCCTATGCAGAGCTGGCCGCCTCAATCGGAGGCTGTGGAAGCGCCTATGGCTATGCCTATGCAGGTCTTGGAGAGATTATAGCTTGGATAATCGGATGGGACCTGATTTTGGAGTATGGCGTCGCCACGCCTGCCGTTGCCATAGGCTGGTCAGGTTATGTAAATAACGCACTGACAGCCCTTGGATTCGGCCTACCACAGCTTCTTACTATGTCGCCTGCAGAGGGCGGCTTGATAAATCTGCCGGCCGCATTGATAATCCTTTTCCTCTCGGCCCTGCTCTCCATTGGCGTACAGCTGAGCGTACGTTTCAATGCCCTGATGGTAGCAGTCAAAATACTGGCCATTCTACTCTTTATCATAGTGGCGGCAGGCAACTTCAAAATCGAAAACTGGACGCCTTTCATGCCCTTCGGCTGGCAAGGGGTAGCGGCAGGAGCGGCCATCATCTTTTTTGCATATATAGGTTTCGATGCTGTTTCCACAGCGGCGGAAGAGGCGGTTAATCCCCAGAGAGACCTGCCCATCGGAATAGTGATCTCATTGGCCATCTGCACCATTATCTATATCGTGGTATCTGGAATGTTAACGAGTATAGTGCCTTATAGCACCCTAAATGTTTCATCCCCTGTGGCGGATGCACTGTTGCGTATCGGCCATCGCTGGGCATCGGCAGTAATAGCCGCAGGGGCCATCGCTGGGCTTACCACTGTTATGTTAGTGCTGTATTATGCCTTGACACGCATCTTTCTGGCCATGTCCCGCGACGGACTCCTGCCACCTGTCTTTGCTCAAGTCAACGAGACCACTCATACCCCTGTGCGCATCATCCTTACAAGCGGAATCCTCATGGCCACCATAGCAGGCCTTACACCCATAGGTCATGTGGCAGAGCTGGTCAACATCGGCACATTGGCCGCTTTTGTTCTGGTATGTGCTGGAGTCATCATGCTTCGCTACAAACAACCTGACTTACCCAGACCTTTTAAAACACCATTCAGCCCCTTGATTCCCCTGTTAGGCATGGCCTTCTGCATCTATCTGATGATAAGCCTGCCCCTGATCACCTGGCTGCGCTTTCTCATCTGGCTGATAATAGGGATGATCGTGTATTTCAGCTATTCCAAACACCACAGTCAACTGGCTGCATTCAGTCAACATGTCAAATCAGAAGAGAATCAATTCACTTATAAAGGCAATCCATGAATTTTGTAGATGAAGTCGAGATACATGTAATAGCCGGCGACGGCGGCCGAGGCTGCGTCAGTTTTCGGCATGAAAAATTCGTTCCAAAGGGTGGCCCTGATGGCGGAGACGGCGGAGACGGCGGAGATGTGATACTACATGTAGATTCCAATCTCAACACCCTTTCCTCATTTCGCAAAAGACGTATCTATCGGGCAGCAAACGGTGCGCCGGGCATGGGGGCCAATCGGCACGGCAAAAACGGAAAGGATCTGATCATACCAGTTCCACCCGGCACCGAGGTCAAAGATAAAGACACGGGGGCAATACTGGCGGACCTCACTCAACCCAAAGCGGAGTGGATTGCAGCCAAGGGCGGCAAAGGCGGGCTGGGAAACTCCCATTTCGTAAGCCCCACACGTCAGGCCCCTCGCTACGCACAGCCTGGTCTGCCAGGCGAAGAAAGACATCTTGTTCTGGAATTGAAACTCCTTGCGGATGTAGGGCTGGTGGGCATGCCTAATGCAGGAAAATCCACGCTTCTTTCAGTGGTCACATCGGCCAGGCCGAAGATAGCAAACTATCCCTTCACCACTCTCATGCCTCAACTGGGCGTGGTTGACCTGGGAGATGACCGTTCCTTTGTAATCGCCGACATTCCAGGCCTCATCGAAGGGGCGCATACAGGCACGGGAATGGGCATCGAATTTCTGCGGCACATAGAACGCACGAAGGTGCTGCTGTTTGTGGTGGACGTCTCCGATGAGGACCCTTGCAAGGCCTTTTACACTGTCTGGAATGAGCTGGAGCGATTTGACCGGTGCAGCCCACCCATTACTCAAAAACCCTTTTTGATCACCCTGAACAAGATGGATATTCCATCAAAGGAAGAGCTGCAGGAAAGGCTCGAGGCCATAAAAAAACTACCTCAGGTCACATCATCCTCTACAGATATAATCTGCATCTCCGCTGCCACTCATAAAAATATTGCAGAATTACTAAAGGCCATTCATATGCTGTTGCAAAAATACTCGACTCAATCACCTACAAGTAGGGGCGATTCATGAATCGCTCCTACCACTACCAAGGGAGAATGCATCAAAGACCAAATGGACTGAAAGGATAACTAAAGAGAAAACTCATTTGCCTGTCATTTCGAAGGTAGGGGTGGGTTCGGAACCCACCCCTACAAGCTGTCATTTCGAAGGAGTAATAAATTCCCCTCCGGTGAAGGGGTGCCCGAAGGGCGGGGTGGTGTGAGAAATCTTAAGATTCCTCGCTACGCTCGGAATGACAATTGCACTACCGGAATGATAGGGCTTAACTCGAAATGACAATTACACTACCGGCAGAACAGGCGTCTCGCCTGTCCCACTGTTGGAATGACAGGGCTTGACTCGGAATAACAGATAAAGGGGGCTCGCCCCGCAACTGTCATTGCGAGTCGAAGACGAAGCAATCTATTTCTTTTCATCAAAAAAACTATGAATAACCATCAATACGCCACAAAAGCACTAAACTCAAATCAGCGAGACATGGGGCACATCAAGAGGCTCGTGGTGAAAGTTGGAAGCGCCGTGCTCACAGACAAAAACGGACTGGCCGTCCATCGTCTGAACCACCTGGTGACTCAGCTCGCTCAATTGCGCAGTCAAGGTCTGGAGATCACTCTGGTCTCTTCCGGAGCCGTTGCAGCAGGTAGAGGCAGACTTCCTTCAAAGGCCAAACTCAAAACCGTAAGGGCCAAACAGGCACTGGCCGCAGTGGGTCAGGGAATCCTGATGCAGGCGTATGCAGCGGCCTTCTCCGGCTATGAAATGCCGGTGGCTCAGGTACTGTTGACAAGAGACGGCCTCATCGAAAGAGAACGCTACAACAATGTCAAAAACACTCTGCAAACCTTGTTGCAATGGAATGTCTTACCCATCATCAACGAAAACGACACGGTGGCCACAGAGGAGCTGCAATTTACGGACAACGACCAGCTTTCGGTATTGGTCATGAATCTGACTGAAGCAGAACTGCTCGTATGCCTCAGCGACATAGACGGCCTTTACGACAACGATCCGAGAGAAAATTCAAAAGCACGGCTTATTCATGAGGTTCGAAACATAGACTCCTCTATTTTGCAAATGGCGGGAGACATCCCGGGCCGTGCAGGCCGCGGTGGCATGAAATCCAAATTGCAGGCCGCGCGCATGGCTACATCCTGTGGCATTCCCATGATTGTGGCTGGAGGCCGAATCCCCAACGTGCTTTTACGATTGATGAGTGGTGAGGTCATAGGCACCCTGTTTCATGCAACAAGTCGCAGGATACACGGCAAAAAGCCATGGATCGCCTTTACTCTGCCCAGAAAAGGCAAACTAATACTGGATGACGGTGCTGTGCAGGCCATTACTCAAGGCGGCAAAAGTCTGCTCGCTGTAGGCATAAAGGCCCTGGAAGGCAGGTTTCAGGCAGGCAACTGTGTATCCTGCACGAATTTGAACGGCGAAGAGGTGGCCATCGGCATAACCAACTACGGTTCAGGCGACCTGCAAAAGGTGATCGGCTGTAAAAGTGAAAAGGTCTGTAGTATGTTAAGCAATTCACGCAACGAGATAATACACAGAGACAATCTCGTGGTGCTGAAATAAGAGTTTCAGGAGGAAAATATGAATGATTTTGAAAGATTAACCATTGAAATCGGCCAAAAAGCCAGAAAATCGGCCAAGATCACGACAAATCTTGCCACAAAAACCAAAAATCAAATATTGCTGGACACAGCAGAGGGCATTCTGACCGCCAAAGAGTTTCTACAACAGGAAAACGCCAAGGACCTGCAGAAGGCTCGCACAAAGGGCATGAGTTCTGCCTTTATAGACAGGCTTACCCTTTCAGACAAGACCATAAACAGCATGGTAAACGGCCTTAAAGAGGTGGCACAGCTACCTGATCCAGTGGGTGAAGTGACTCGCATGTGGCGCAGACCCAATGACCTTCAAGTAGGGCGCATTCGCATTCCTCTCGGTGTCATACTCATGATCTACGAGTCCAGGCCCAATGTCACCATAGATGCCGCCGCCTTGTGCCTAAAGGCCGGAAACTCCATAATTCTGCGAGGCGGATCCGATGCCCTGCATTCCAACATGGCCCTTGCCGGCATTCTGCACCATGCCTTGACAAAAAACGGCGCTTCAGCCGATGCGGTTCAGGTTGTACCCACCACCGAGCGCGAGGTACTCACACACCTTCTGAAACTGGACGAGTTGATAGATCTGGTGATACCTCGAGGCGGAGAAGGCCTGATTCGCTTTGTAGCGGAAAACTCTCGTATTCCTGTGCTCAAACACTACAAAGGCGTCTGTCATGTGTTTGTGGATACCTTCGCTGATTTAGATATGGCTGAGAAAATCTGCATAAACGCAAAGGTACAGCGACCCGGTGTCTGCAATGCCATGGAAGGGCTTCTGGTCCATGAGGACGCTGCTCAAACCTTTTTACCTCGCATGGCCAAGGCCTTTTTTCAGGCAGGTGTTACCATGCTGGGTTGTCCCAAGGCATGTGCTCTCTCATCTAAGATACAACCTGCCCAGGATACGGACTGGGGCACAGAGTTTCTAGAGCTCAAACTGGTGATCAGAGTGGTAAAGGACATAAATGAAGCTATGGATTACATTGCGCGATACGGCTCCAACCATACTGAGGCCATAGTCACTCAGGACTATGGCAATGCCCAACGCTTTCTAAAGGAGGTGGATGCCTCTTTGGTGTTAGTGAACGCCTCAACCCGCTTCAACGACGGAGGAGAGCTGGGGTTGGGTGCCGAGATCGGCATCAGCACATCCAAACTCCATGCCTATGGCCCAATGGGCCTGGAGGAACTCACCACCACCAAATTCATCGCATACGGCGCAGGCCAGATTCGCACATAAAAATGCTGGCTTATACTCGTACAGCAGTAGTCATAGGCATTCAGGCCTTTCCGGTCACGGTGGAAATAGACGTCTCCCCAGGACTTCCTGCCTTTAACATCGTAGGATTACCGGAGGCAGCGGTTAAGGAAAGCCGTGAGCGAGTAAAGGCCGCCATCAAAAACTGCAGCTATCCGTTTCCCACTCAGCGCATCACTTTGAATCTGGCTCCGGCTGATCTGAAAAAGGAAGGGGCAGGCCTGGATCTTCCCATAGCAGCGGCTATTCTGTGCGCTCAAGGCATTCTGCCGCAGGAAGCCCTTCAGGACCTGCTGCTTCTGGGAGAACTCTCTCTAAACGGTGCCATCAAGCCCTCAAGAGGAACACTGCCCATAGCCCTATCCGCCCGCAACTGGGCTGTAAAGGCCATAATCACGCCTGAAAAAAATGCAGGCGAGGCCGCTGTAGTAAAGAATATGACCGTATATCCTGTAAACCACCTCTCACAACTGGTGGAATATCTGCTAGGCTCCATTGCCATTTCGCCTGCCGAGGCCCAGGTTGAAAAGATTCGAGAGCAGCAGACTCATATGGAAGACTTCGAGGATGTCGTGGGTCAAGAACAGGCCAAACGCGCCATGGAGATCACGGCGGCAGGAGGACACAATGTGCTCATGACCGGGCCACCAGGTTCAGGAAAGACCATGCTCGCTCGAAGACTGCCGTCCATTTTACCACCTCTCACCTTTGAAGAAGCGCTGGAAACCACCTGTATATACAGCGTGGCTGGCCTGTTGCCCAAGGATCAACCCCTGATCTTCACTCGACCATTCTGCGCCCCACACCACACCATTTCCGAGGCAGGGCTCATAGGCGGAGGAAGCACACCCAAACCAGGACAGGTGAGTCTGGCACATAATGGAGTGCTGTTTTTGGATGAGCTTCCGGAGTTTCGAAAGGACACACTGGAGGCCATGCGCCAGCCCCTGGAAGACGGCCATGTAACCATCTCGCGTGCCATTGTAAGTATCACATTTCCTGCACGCACCATGCTGGTATGCGCACAAAACCCCTGCCCATGCGGCCATCTGGGAGATACGCGCCATTCGTGCACATGTCAGCCTCAACAGATCGCAAGGTACAGAAACCGCATCTCCTGGCCCCTTCTGGATCGCATCGATCTACACATAGAAGTGCCGGCAGTGCCGTATCAGGAGCTCTCTCAAGCCAGACGAGGTGAACCCTCGACTGCCATTCGAGAAAGAGTAGTTCAGGCCAGACAAATTCAGAGCAAACGTTTTCAAGGCACTCACATACACTGTAATGCCCAAATGTCGGCACGCGAGATTCGCAAGTACTGCGTATTAAATGCCACATCACAGACTTTTTTGGAAAAAGCAGCGGCCAAACTGGGCCTGAGCGCTCGAGCCTACCACCGCATACTCAAGATAGCCCGCACCATAGCAGACCTTGAAGGAACTGAACATCTTCAAATCAAACACCTGGCCGAGGCAGTGCAATACAGAAGCTGGGACAGGCAAAAAGGAATAGGAAACTGATTCACAGAAAGAAGCTCGTGCTTCTGCTGCCCATGAATAAAAAAATGATGCCATGGGGTTACGCAAAGTTACATAATTCACCAAGACATAAAAAACCCCGCTCTTTGAAGCGGGGTCAATGCAAAAATACTAATCAACTATACCGTCAAGGCAAGTTATACCTTTATGACCTTGACTTTCGTGTCGTAAAATACCGAGGAACCACCGACCAAATCCGAGAGTCCGACGTTTTTGGTCACAGGATCCACGCGCATAACGCCATTGGCATGAAGCGGAACTGCTCTTCTCGCATCACCCTTCACCACTCTGTCATTGATTTCCACATTTGCCGAACCGCTGGCCCAGTGTCCAAAGCCAAGGGGGAATCCCACCACACCAGGCCGAATGTCTTCACTTACATATGCCTTGCCCTCGATGGACACCTTTCTTGCACCTTTTACATCCAACACGCCTTCTGGATTGCTGGCAGAGGCAAGTCTGACCTTATCTCCATGCCGAATACCAAGCTTGGCGGCATCCGCACTGTTTATGAGCACATAGCCCTCAGGCAAAATGGAAAGCAACCAATAGTTGGTGATGGTGCGGCACTTAGTCATGGTAATGGTCTTGAAGGTGATCAAATTGAATGGATATCCTTCATCCTTGATCTCCTCATCGAGATAGTCTCTACCAGGCGTAATGAATGTGGGCAGACCTATCATGTGTTTACCAGTCATGGTGTTTATGGACTTAGCGGTCTTTTCCTGAAAGATATTGATGAGACGGCCGTATGGGTGCGCCACCTTATCGCCCTTATATCCCTTTGCAAAATCCTCATAACGGCCACCGCGATTTAGCACATAGATCACTCTGCGCCACATACTTTCATCGTTCTTTACGGCCTCTTTCCACTTGACAGGATCAAAGACACTCTTGGGCAGATGCTTTCTGGCCTCAAGGAATATCTTCACCTCTTCGTCACTGGCTTCAGGGACTGCATCCGAGCCATCTTCCTTGTGACCAAAGGCGATATTCGCTACCTGTTTCAGATAAAAATGCTCCGGCCTGGTATAAGGCATGCCCTCAGCAAAACCATTGGGACCAAATCCCGGAAGTTTCAGACGCTCGGCAATGGCCAGATATACCGCCTCGAAACACATGGGTATCTCCTCGCCAAAGACCTTTACTGTAGGCCAACCCGGTAGGCTGATGGCAGGCTGACGTACATTTTCCACCTGCCAGGGCACGGATGGATGTGACCCATGAAACTCCCAGCGCTCCAGATATGAGAGGTCAGGAAAGATGTAATCCGCATAGCTGGAGGTCTCACCAATGAGAATATCACTGGTGATATGCAGCGGCACCTTCTTGGTATCCGAAAGGATGTCTATGACCGTCTGAGATGCAGGCAGACTATAGACCGCACCGCACATGTAGGTCATCAGAACCTTGATGGGATATGGATAGGCGTCGCCAATGGAGGCCCAGTCCTCCTGATATACATCGCTTGCCAAAGGATACCATGGCCGTTTGGTGGGATATTTACCATCAAACAGGCTGGTCTTTTCATAGACCGCCTTTGTGCGCAGCATATCCACTCCAAAGGCCTTGAAATGATGCTCGCCAAACAGATGATCGATAGGAAAAGGCTGTCCCTTCTTGCCACCTTTTCTGTCGTAGGTGCTCAATTTTATCGTCCCTCCGGCATAATCAAAGTTGCCGATGAGTAAGTTCAGGGCATAGAAGGCGTTATTATTATAGAATCCATTCGTATGTTGTGAAGGTCCTCTATGAATGTCTATAACCGCCTTTCTGCCGTGGGACGTAAACTCCTTTGACAACACAGCGATATCCTCGGCGGAGACACCTGCTATCTGCGCCCATTCATCGATGGTCTGCTTTTCAGACTCCTCTTTCAGAAGCTGCAATGAGGACTTAACCCGTTTGCCATTTATGGTGGTGTCAACCAGTAATTCTCCCACCGCAGGGGCTGCCTTTTCATCCACAGGATCAAATGCTACCGGTTTGCCATCCACCATGATCACCGGTACATCACCAGGATATTTATGACCACTTTTATCCACATAACGAGTGACCGGCTGGCCGTCAGGCCCCTGCTCACTAACAGGTGACACCAATCCAATCTCGCTTGCCCTTAAAAATTTAACGGGATTGCCATTGTCATTCAGCTTTACCAGCCATGCAGCATTGGAATAATTAGGCTCATCAACTGCCTTGGCAGCCGCCTTGTTGGCGATGGCCAGATAGGCCTTATTGTATCTCTCATTTTCAAAGATCCATCGCATCATACCCATGGCAAAGGCGGCATCCATGCCAGGCTTCACAGGCACCCACTTCCAGGCCTTGGCGGCCAGCTTAGAACAACGGGGATCAATGACCGCAAATTTGCGTCCATCCACTGTAGCCTGTGTGGCCTTGGGCACACGCTGTGGCGGGCCGTAGTTGGCGTCATAGAGGTTTGTACCCACATAGATCACAAACTTACTGTTTCCTGTGTCAGCCTGCCAATAGAACTTGTCACCACTGTCAAACTCGCCCTTTTCTGCATTCCATTTTGAAGACATGGACTTACCTGTAAAATAAAGAGAGCCCTGGCAGACGGTTGTATGGCCATTCATACAGATAGAACCAAAGGCCTCCTGCATGAAACGATGGACAAGATCCTCTCTTCCACCCTTCATGCGGCCCCACACGAACATAAACTGATTGTTTTTAGGCCCAAGATCCGGATGTTCCGAATCGATGAGGGTATGCAGGTGATCCTTGAAGTCCTCTTTGAATTTGACCAGAAGCTCCTTTTTCTTTCCCTTGTCCTTTTCGTCCCAGTACTTCTTAACAGCATCCGCCATCTTGGCCGCCATTTCTGTATCTGTCAGGGCACGCACGGCCTTTAACCCGTCCACATTGCCTTCCCCAAAGAGATTGCCTCCGTTTACTATCTCGTCGATGGCCTGGTCAAAGGGAATCGTAATCCATTTGCCTTCACCACGCTTGGTGCCCGGCTTTCTTTTGAGCACACTTACGATGCGGTATGGATCGTATGCCGTTTGAATACCTGCCTGGCCCTTTGGGCAGATGCCGCCTTCCAGTGTAGCCATGTCTTTAATGGGAGTCTTGTAGGCTGGGTGAGGCCAGAGTGTCCATGGACTATATGGATTACCTTCAATCTTGGCAGCTATTCCGTCCAATAGTTTCACTCTTATGGCGCAGCCAGTGTTGCACTGCAGGCAGACTGTATGTATCTGTTTTGTTGGATCAGCCTCAAAAAAACCATTATTCCCAGCTGCTAAAGCCTTTTCTATGGCATGACACACCTTGGGCATATCACCCAAAAACGCCACACCGGCACCTGTTGCAGAGACCTTTATAAAATCCCTTCGAGTCATGGAATTGAATTTATTCATATAGTGCTACACCTCCTTTGAAGATTTGCACTGACACATGGGCTGTAGGTAATCAGCGCCCAACAAAAGCCCCAGTATTACGATGCCGATAAGGCCCGAAAACACCGCCCACTCCATCATGCTTGGAACATATGCCAGTGTATAACCCCTTCCGTGAAAGGCAGTGGAAAGGCCTTCCAACATATCCACCTGCTGAGCCGGAACCACAATGAAATAACGGGTCACCACATTACCGAGCAGAATACAAAGCCCCATAATACCCACCAAGTTAGGTTTGAGGACGGTCTTGGATTGAGCCAACACCACCAGAGGCAGGAAAAGACCTATAACCACCTGCACCAGCCAGAAGACAATCCCGTAACCGGACATCACATCCCGAATCGGATCGGCCACGGAGGGTATATTACCTGTGAGCCCTTCGCCGTAATATGCCCAAAGCATGTAAAGATTTATGAAGAGCAATACCACCATAGCCTTGTTGAGAATGGGGAACATGCGCTGAGCCTTTTCCGCAGAACCAAACAACCCGTAGATCACCATGAGCATGGCGGCCCCGCTGGTAAGTGCAAAAAATAGAAACTGAACCGGAAGAAGGCCGGTGTGCCAATACATGCGGCCTGCATTCACTCCCATAAGTTTACCGGGAGCACCTGCTACAAACAGGGCTACAATGAGACCAAGGATCATAATCACCTTTGCAGGTCTGGAGCCGCCGCAGCCCTGATACAAGGCGATGAGCGCAAAAATGCCGAACAGGGTGTATGCCCACACATCCTCAGCCACACCCGAATGGAAATTGACTTGAAGATATGCCTTCCAGATACGCTCCATATGCCCAAGGTCAAAACCAATGGCCATGAGACCCGCGGCCAGTGTCACCAGTGCAGCCCACAAGGCGGTCTTTCCTATGCCTTTAAATGTCTCCATGCCAAAAAGCAGGTCAAGACTGCCCCACAAAAAACAACCCACGGCAATACCACCCAAAAAGAAATATGCGGCTACCCACAAACCCCAGACCACAAATGAACCATAGGCTACATGGGCCTCTCCATACACCAATCTGTCAAAAAAACCCCATAAACCTATTACCAAGGCGATTATGCCTATTGTATATGCGATACTCTTGTTCATATGGCCTCCTAATAGATGTAATAGACGCGAGGACGCGTGCCGAGTTCCTTCTTGAGCTGCACCACATTGGCGTGCGCCACAAGTTCATGCACAAGGGAACCCTTATCGTTGGCATCACCGAAATAGGTAGCCCTGCCTATGCAGGTCGTGGTACATGCGGGCAGTATCCCCGCCTCCAGACGATGCAGACAGAAGTGACATTTGCGCACATTGCCCACAGGTGAGGCATGGCCATCCCTGTCGCGTATCTTGCCGTACTCGACATTTAATTTGCGCTCATAGTCGTCCGCCTTTTCCTGACCGAACAGAAAATCTGTGCCCTTTGAAGTGCCTTCCAGATAGGTGTGGCCAAAGTCAAAAGTGCGTGCGCCGTAGGGACATGCCGCTATACAGGCGCGGCAGCCGATACACTGGTCATAATCCACCACCACTATGCCATCATTATTCTTGTAAGTGGCATGCACCGGACAGACTTCCGTGCAAGGAGGTTCATCACACTGCATACATGGCCTGGGCAAAAACTCCATGCCAACCTTGGGATAAACCCCTACTTCTTTAATCGTAACAGGCCGATAAACCACTCCCGGCGGCAGTTTATTTTCCGCTATACAGGCCACTGTACAGGCATGACAACCTATACAACGACGCAGGTCTATCACCATTACCCAACGCCTATCGGCCTGACTTCTTTTCAATGCTGCCTGTAACTCCTTGTGCATTCTCACGAGGACATCCTGAGGTGCTGCCGGCAGTTTCGATGCAGGGCTTGAACCTGCAGACTGCGCCGCAGGTGCCTGCTGTACTTCTGCAGCAATAGCTGAATTCACCATTTTTACTCTCCTTTCATTTAAAATTTCAAAACTGAGGGAGACTTGACCTTGAGTATAAAAACACCTCTCGGTTTTCACCTCCCTCCTCAATTCCGTAGGGGCAATTTATGAACTGCCACTACAACTGCATACCCTCATATACATTGTCTGGCTCAATGTATATAACTTTGTATAATCTTATTTCATGAAAAAAATAGCAGGAAAAATTAGACAAGTTGTAGGATTTTCACCTACATGATTGAATTTTAGTATCTGTCGCTTATAGGCTGGATTTTAAAAAGCCAGGCAAATGGTTCGTACACACTCGGTACAAATATCTCATCTACAAGGAGAGTTCGGCCAAGATTGGAATAAAGAGATTCTTCTACGGCATTAGGTAGCCACGGAAGGCACTTTGCAACACTATCATCTCTTTGCCAATAATTACTCCAGATTTCTTGATTCATCTCTTCTGAATAAAAGAATTTTTGCTGATTATTTAGAAAGTAGCTCTGCTCTAAGGACAAAAGCCACTAATTCAGAGCGTTTTGAAATGCCCAGTTTAAGAAAACCGCGAGAACGATAAGTAGCTATGGTCTTTTCACTCAGATTACAGCGGTCAGCTATTTCCCGAGCACTAAATCCCTGTGCGATGTGAAGCATTACCTCTTGTTCTCTGGAACTCAAGGTATCCCATTGAGTTCTATCTTTATCCTGTGGTGTAATTGTCTTATGTCTTTTTTTATCATCCATGATATGTTTCAGCATATCAGGCTGAATATAGACTCCCCCCGAAGAAACCGTTCTTATTGCATATAGCAGGTCTTGGTCCATGGCCTTTTTCATAAGAAAACCACTGGCCCCCATTTCCATGGAACGATTCAGGTATTCTGAATCCTCATACATGGTGAGCATGATCACATAAGTGTTCGGCAATTGTTCCTTTAGAAACGGTAACAGATCCATACCACTTATGTCTGGAAGTGAGATATCCAATAAAATGCAGTCAGGGAGAGTTGAAGGAATGATAACAAGAGCGTCCTTTGCGCCTCCGGCCTCAGCTACCACCTCCATATCTTCTTGAGCAGATATGAGCATTTTAAGCCCAGCCAACAAAAGGGCATGATCATCCACAAGGGCTATTTTCAGTTTGGACATGCACACCCTCCTGTGTTGCGCTACAAACACTCTGTATGGGAATAAAAAAACTCACCATCGTACCTACTCTTGGCTCAGACTCCACTCCAAGACTTCCGCCCAAAAGCTCCGCACGCTCCTTCATGCCATAGATACCCAGTCGTTGAATCGAGACCAGTGCATTTATATCGAACCCGCAACCATTATCCTCCACCACTCCGCGTATCTCACCACCCACCAGTTCCATTATAAAGGTGATGCTGGATGCCTTTGCATGCCGCACCACATTTAACAATGCCTCCTGCACGATACGATACAAGGCAGTCTCCACATAAAAGGGCAGCCGTACATTTTCGAAACCGTGTATATACATATCCACCCTCAGACCATAGGTCTCCTGAAAGCGTTTTACATAGCTCTCCAGTGCAACACCTATACCCATCTCATCCAGGACCAAAGGCCGCAACTCCATGGCCATGCTGCGAATGGCCTCCAGCTCGCCGGTCAGAGCGGAACGAAGTCTGGCGATACTTTCATAGATGTCCTTCTGAGCCTTTGCCTGTTCCAGAATACGCAGTTCCAGCATCAAAAAGGCCAGGGATTGAGCGATCTGATCGTGCAGTTCCCGTGCGATACGCTTTCTTTCCTCCTCCTGAGCCAGAATGACCTTTTGCAAAAAATTCCTGCGCATAGCATCGTTTTCAGCCCTTATTCTCGCGGCATTTTCCAGCTGTGAGGTCATATCGTTAAAGGCAGTTGCAAGCTGCCCTATCTCATCATCGGAAATGCGTCGAGCCCTTACGGAAAAATCACTGATTTTCAGTGCCTGCGTACATTTTATAAGTTCTTTTAATGGCCGAGTTAAAAGCCAGGTCAAAAGGCCTGAAAATATAATGCCCAGGGCAGCCACCACCAGAGTGGTCAGGATCAATGCCTCCAGAAGCTGCACTCGAGCCGCATTGGAGCGCTGTTCCGATATGCCAAGCCGCAGAAAACCTGCATCGCCCTTGAGCACAGGAGAAACGGCATCCCACATACGTCCCTCGTTGGTCTGAATAGGAACAGACTCCACATTTATAGATATATCATGCTTAACTGACAATAACTCCATAGGGAAACCGCCATCGAAGGAATGAGCCACCACATCTCCATGTTTGTCTGTCACAAAGGCATAGCGCAGATCGGGAAGATTTTTTACTGAATTCCTGAGCAGCTGATTGAGCCCCAAAATATCGTTTAACAGCACATATTCCTGTGCCCTTAGAGACAATTCACGTACCAATGCCGTACTCATCTCATGGCACTGGCGAGCCGCCTCCCGTTGCATGACTGTGTTTACCTGAAATACAGACCATCCGCCCACAAGACATGCGGTTCCGGCCACCATACCCATGATCTTGATGCGAATGGGCACAGAATCTGCCCAAAACCAAAAGGAGGCAAACCGAAATCTTATTTGCGTCCAGATATCCCTGAGCATATTTTCATTTATTGATTTGCAAGTTGTAATTGAGAGGATTTGCTTCTAAAAAACGATCCACACCAATGGCATTCAGCACCTTTCGACCCTCCTGATTTTCATGCATATGTAAAAAGATATCCTGAAACGCCTTGAATACGGCAGGATCCGTCTTGGCCGACACCACCACGGGCGGCATACCGAACTCCTGCGAAGTATGTATAACACGCACCTTTTGAGCAAGCTCAGGCCGTTTTTTCAGGGCATGACGATAGACTATCTCATCCACAGATGCACCATCCGCCAAGCCTTCGGCAACTGCCTCAATGGCTTGATCATGGCTATATGTGAAAAAGGTACGCTTAAAAAAGGAATCCGGTCGCTCATTCAAGGCATCGAGAAGAGACATGGGATACAGATAACCTGTATTGGACAAGGGGTCTGTAAAGGCAAACACACCGTGCTTCAAATCCTGAAACCCCTTTGCCTGTCCGAAGGCAGGCACAAGAATCACTGCCCGATAGGTATCTTTGCCGTTTATTTGAGGCGTCACCAGAAGTGACATGTTGCGCATTTCACCCTGTTTCATATAGGCGCCTGTGCAGATAAAGGCCAAATCCACCTGACCTGATACGATCATCTCGTTCACCTCTCCATAGGTTTTACGTTGAATCAGTTCTACCTTTCTACCTGTCACCCATTCCAGATATTTTATCAAAGGGGTGTAGGATTCCACATTCCCTTCAGGAGACATGATGGCAGCCACGGCAACTCGCAACAAAGGGGCTAACAGCCCCTGCCTCTCTCGAGGCAGAGAGGAGAGTCGGTCCAGATGAATCACGTTGGTTTCTTTTGCTTTTACGGTATCAGCGCTATTTTCAGAACTCTGACAAGCAGACATCGATACCACGCATAACAACAGTAGCAACATCCAGAAAAAATACCGCATGTCATGCCATTCCTTGAACATACTTTGGCCTTTCACATAAAAATCAATGTGTCATTCCATCGTTACAGAAGCTGTCTCAAAAATATAACACGACCATCTTGTCCTTAATCCACCATCTCAAGAACGTAAGCAGAGGCGCCCGACCGTGCGCCTCTGCCGATGACGGCATAACGAAGCAATCTCACACAACGTGTCACTCATGAGCGATGGTTATGTCATTATCAAACATATTCTATTCCCCCTGAATTTCCAGCATTAACGACTCGTTTGTTTCTTTCAGGCGGTGCATTTTGATTGTATTGTTTTGAACAAACAGTTAAATAAATAATACAAAGGACAGACTGCCACAAGACTCAACGACAGAATATAGGAGAGGAGACAATTATGGAAAAGGATGCCCTCTATGATTTTTTGAGGTCCATACCGGCATTTGCCGCTCTGTCTGACAGAGTACTATCCCTGATCAAACAGAATCTACAAAAAAAACAGTATGAAAAAGGCGAGATCATCTACGCCGAAGGCGACCGCATCACATGCATCTTTCTTCTCGAGTTCGGGCTGGTAGAGGCGTACAAACTAAACGATGCAGGAGACAAGGTCACTCTCTGGTTTATATATCCCAACGAGATATTCTGTGTACCCACTCTGATAACCGGCACCGCTCACCTCTATGCAGAGACCATCGAGGACTCCCTGTGCTATACACTGAACAAAACCGTCTTTGAACAACTGATGAAGGAATATGCCGAGTTCCCCTATGCACTGTTGCGCTGCCTATCCCGCAAACTCATAGAATATACAGAGAAGGTTACAAATCTCACCATAAAATCTCCAGTGGAGCATATCACCGAGATTATCCTCTATAACAGCTCAGTTGACAAAGAAGGGGACCTGATCTGCAAACTCTCTCAGGATCAGCTTGCCTCTATGTCGGCGCTGAGCAAACGCACCGTGGCACGAATTATCAGCCAACTGAAGGAGAATGACATCATATCGATGAAGAAAAAAAATATATATATTCCAGATCCATTCCGGCTGAAAGGCATTCTATCTTCCGATGGCTGCAAGACCTGCTGAGACAACAGACATGCATATTGTGCCGTAAAAGGCTCAATCCTCTGACTTGGGTGCAGCCCACTTCAACTTAAACCAGCCGCCGTCCTTGCTGTCTTTTGCACCTTCAGTAGGGGCAGCAGGGGAAACGGTAGGTGGTGCTGCTGAACCAAAATTCTGGGGTGCTGTGTTGAATGCCTGGGGTTGCGTTACTGGTTTTCGACCCTCGATACGAAAACCTTCTATGGCATCGGTTTTGCCATCCAAAGAAAAGCCTTGAATAACACCCTCGTATGTCACCTTGATGATATTACCTGATTTAAGCTGAATCAGCAGTTCCTCGGCACAAACCGTCTGTGCACTTAAAAACAAGGCGGCGGCCAAGGCTAGTAGCCAATATTGTTTCATAAAAACCCCTTTATCAGAACGCATTAAATGGTTATTAGAGTCTAATGGTTTAAGTTACAGGTCAGAAAATCAGCCGATTTTGGCAGCAAAACATCCTTTAATCCTCTGCATGTCATTTCGAAGGAGCGCAGCGACTGAGAAATCTTAAGATTCCTCGCTACGCTCGGAATGACAGGTAAAGGGGGCTCGCCCCGCAACAGAAATCATATTCACTAAGGGCACTCAGTCTGGCATCTGAATGCCCTTAGTGTGGAGGCTACATAAAATTTATTAAATTTGTACCATAAACATCAGAGTGAATACATTATATCCATCATATAATTTACCTGACGTGGTCTGATCCAGATAATCTCCCACCTTTGTCTTTTTGTCAAAATCCGTTCTATAATATTCAAAGGTGAAACGTACGGAGTCATCCCCACGAACGAAGTAGTTGGCGCCTACACCGTATTGCTGCACTGTCTGGTCATCAACACCAAGAAAACTGGCCAAGTCCCAGTTTTCATAGCGCACAAACGGCTGCACCTTGCCTTTTGTACCAACAGTATATGGAAATATATAACCTGCCTTTACATATCCGCCTTCTCTCTGTCCAATAGCACCCCCGACAATGGTATTTAAGTCAGCGATGGCACGGGATGTCTTATAGGCATCATCGAAATCCACCTTGAGCCACAGGCCTGTAGCAGTCAAGACACCCATGTCGCCCATGGGATACTCGAAGAACACATCCGCTGTATATGCCTTGTAGTCAACTGTGTCATTACCTGTAACATTGGTCAACAGGAAACCAGGCGTACCTGGTGCACCGGCTGGCGCGGTATATCTGTAAGCGGCATCGGGTTCATATGCCACAGCACCACCCAGAGTCAATATCGGACCTTTTTTGCCCAGATAAGTACCCCTATAACCCATTGCAGTAGGTCCACTCTCCGGCTTAAGAAATGAATAATGCAACCTCAGTACATACTCAAAATTGCTGTCAGGTTCCGGTGAGGACGTGAAGGTCTTGTCCACAAATGGATTATAGAAACGCGCCGAACCCTCACGACCCTCCATGACGGCTGCAAAGTACTTAAAATGATTGTCGATGAAGTTACCTGATGCCATTATACCCATATCGCGGCTGTTCTTGGTGGCGTCAGTACCATAGGGTGAATATACAAAGGCCGAACGCTCATGTGTAAGGGGATTGAAACACTCATCCAGATTTGCCCTTGTGAGAGGTATTTTGGTGAGACCGAGCTTTATATTAAAGGCATCGTCCAGAAGACCGATGAGATAACCATCCGTCAAACGAATCTGGGAGTTGTTTTTCTCGTTGCTTTTTGCCAGCTCATAACCACCGCCTCCCAAATTACGCGTAGCGCTAGTTCCACCGCAGGTCTGAAATTTGGCACCCCAGGTATCATTCAACATGCCTGTAAAGACAATACGTGCCCTACGCAGATACAGATCCATACGCGAGTCATCACCATCTTTGCTGGAACCGAAGTCAGTAAAATCAGCTATACCCTGAAACTTCACATCGAGCTGCATGTAGCTTTCACCATTGTCACCAAATTCGATCACAGGGCCTGCGATAGCCTCTGTAGCCGCCAAACAACCAGTAGCTACCAATGTAGTAAACAACATTTTGTTTTTTTTGGACATGATTTTCCTCCCGTTAAATGAAATTAGCTAATCAGCCTTCAAAAAAGGTGAAACAACTTACAAATATATCAATTAACTTAAATATGTTTTTTGTATGAACACCTCCCTTTCAAAACCGTTTTTTACTTACTTTTGAGGCTACACTACGCCTATTTTTTATGACTCACAACGCCAGATGACCATAGCATCACGCCAGTTGTCTCTTTTATAATGTCAATTAACATCATTATGTTGCCATTTGGCACGATATGATTAAATGATTCGCAGAATGGTTTCTAAAGAATTGGCTTGACATATCAAGAGTTGTTGATTTAATTTTACTTTAAAAGTATCTGAATAACTTTCGGGCAAAACACCAAGGAGGACACTCCATAAAACCCCTTCGCCCTTCCTATCAAACAGCCTCCGGTATGCACTTACATGTATTGCACAAAATGGCCATCTATTCGTTTTTTTGCCTGGTCTTGAGCCTGCTTTTTGCGAATCTCGGTCTGGCCATGGAGATGCATGCCCAGGTCTCTCTACGTTCCGAACAGGAAGTAGCCAAAAGGGCCTTTATGTCGGTATGCCCGCCCTTTCAACTCCTGACAGAGAGCGGGGAGGTCATAGACCCATCAAAAGATTTGAATACAGACCAGCCCTACAGCCCCAAAAAGACCTGTGGCAGATGCCACGATTATGAACGCATCACAAGCGGGTATCACTTTCAGCAGGGCAAGGATGAACAAATTTCACCTGAAATAACATCTAGATATGCCTGGATGCGAAGCCCTGGGCAATATGGAGGCAGATACTGAAGTGCTGCACCCAATTATCGTCAGTTGGCGAAAAAGGAAAACAAGAGCGCAAGAGAGATAGACCTCACCTCCTTTGAATTCGTAACTGCATGCGGCGCATGCCATCCTGGCGGGGGCCCCGCTGAATACGACAGAAACGGCAACAGGTATGACCAATTTGCTACAAATGAGACGAACCGCATTCAACCCAATGGAGACAACAACTTCGACGGCGATTATTTTCGCTCCAACTGGGCGGCAACAGGGGTGCTTGAGGCAGACTGTCTGCTGTGCCACATGCCTGAATACGACTACAAGGAGCGCTCAAAACAAATAGCAGCGCAAAACTTTCGCTGGGCTGCAACGGCAGGCGCCGGATTTGCCACAGTGCAGGGAGAGGTCAAAAAAGGCGAAGCTCCAACTCTCACATATAAAAAAGAGAGATTTTCTGCTTCTGCTGAAGTCTCGTTGCACATAGTGCGCGAACCAGGGGCAAATATCTGCCTGAACTGCCACAAGGAGCCTGACTGGAAGAAAAAAGGCGCTATCTATAGCGAACGCACAGATGTGCATCTGCGGGCGGGGTTGCGCTGCGTGGATTGCCATATAACAGGCAGAACTGCCCGAGATAAACGCATAAACGACCAGGAGATCACCAGATCGGAAAGGGTGATGACCCAACCGGACTGGCGAGAAAGGACCTGGACAACACCATGCGCACCTGCGAGGATTGCCACATGACAGGGCTGTTAAAAGCACCTGCTCCCAAACACTACGGCTTTCCCCCGCGGCATCTTGGGAAAATAGCCTGCCAAACCTGCCATATAGCACAGAGGCAGGCCGAATCCGCCCTGATTCAAGACAGCACCGTGTTTAACGACGCCCCGCTTATAGCAATGAGCAAACGAATCTGGACCTTTTACGGCCCTGACATGAAACCATGGAACCTCTATGGCGAGGCCAACCTGGCCACATCTGAGCATCAACCCCTTTTTGTCTATGAGCCTGTACGCATTTGGTATCATGGCAAGATCTTTCCAATAAATCGCATTTACAGCATCTGGGTGGCCACCATATCTCAAGACGGACACATAGGACAGCCCTATATGAAAGATCTGTTCAGTCTCTGGAAGGCTTATCGCGAGAACCCAAAGGAGAACTATTCAGAACTCGCCTTGATCGAAGACGACAACAACGACGGCGTACCTGAACTGAACAGGCCGAAGGAGATTCAGGCATTTCTTGAGGCCATGACTCGCCATCTCAAAAAACTCGGTGAAGACCTGACTGGTAAGAATGTAATCCTTGTATCGGAGAGTGAATATACAACGGACGGAATCACATGGAAATCCCTGCCATTTGCGCACAAACCCTGGGAATATACTCCCTATTCCTCTGTCTTTAAGCTGAGCCACGGTGTCCTACCAGCGGCAAGCGCCCTGGGCGCAGGCGGCTGCACCGACTGCCACAGCCTGAATGCATCATTCTGGACACAAAAGGTCATGGTAAAACCCTTTGAGGGCCCAAAGGCCGAGACGATCTACACCACCAATGCACAGCTTCTGGGTCTGTCGAATTTCGGCGTGGTAATGTCTGCCATCAGGCATCAATTCCTGGACAAAATGCTGCTGCTTACAATACTTGCATCCATAGTGGCCCTTGCCGGTATCTTTTTGGTAACGGCCATGGATATATCCATACCAAACAGACTTCATATAGACCAGACCATCGGGCTGATGCTTGGCGTTCTGGCCATGGCAGTGACTGGGCCAGGCCTGATCGTCATCGAAGAAAAGATACTGTCATCGCAACTGGTTGGAATTCTGGGAGAATTTCATGCCATCGCAGGCATCGTATTTGTCTTGGCCGTGTTTGCATTCAGCCTTTTCTCAAAGGGCAAAAAGGACCCCTGGTATGTAGTGGGAGTCGCCGGTGTCGTATTTATGGCGCTTACAGCATCTGTGTTGTTTATGACTGACAACATCAACGCTCGACAGATTGCATTTACTCTGCACGACCTGGATGCTGTGTTTTTGTGTGCATGGGCGGTATTGACATTGTTTTTGAGAAACAAGCTCAAATGATCGGAACACACTCTTCCGTGCATCCCGATACTATAGCGGCACGTTGCAACATACCTCTACGATAAAACAGGAGGCAATACTATGGCACCTATATAGTTATGCCTCATCCAATATCTTTTCAAACTGAATGAGCTGTTCTCCTGAGAGGTGTGTGCAATCCTTTACATCTTTATCTGCAAGACTCAAGCGCGTGACAAAGGCAAGGCAGCTCAGCTCTCCACATTTACCACAATTGGTTTTGGGTAACAGCCTATATATGAAGATGGCCGGCGGCCTTTTTCTCTCTTTGTCAATGGGCGTAATCGTCTCTCTTTGCGCCCAGATTTCGTTTAAAAACTCCACGATGCCATGAAGCGCTGCTCGACCTTCAGCCACATTTGAGACAATGGCGGCAGCAAGCTCGTTAGTACGCATGGCTACTCTATACCCATTATGTTTACAGGCTCGAAGGCATCGTAGAATACCACCTTGGCCTTTGCATTGGCATACGGCATGATTGCGCTCAAGTCTGTGCTCACCTGCATTTTGGCCTTTAAGGTGCATGAGCCCACATGACAGGCGGCTGACCCCAAAACAGGATCAATAGCATCTGAAATATAACCCATGCTGTTCTCCTTTGTTTTTAAAAAACCATACATCATTATCGGCCAGTCGCAAGTATTTCTACTTGACATATCAATTTTTGTTGTTTTATATGTTGATAATGGAACAAGCTCAAGACATAGCGAATGTATTCAAGGCACTTTCGGATGTTAATCGGCTCAAGCTCCTGAAACTTCTGGAACATGGCGAACTCTGCGTCTGCGCCCTGGTGGAGGCCATGGCCATGAGACAATCCCATGTCTCCTTTCATCTAGGCGTACTCAAAAAGGCTGGTTTTATAAACAGCAGAAGATGCGGCAAGTGGCAAAATTACAGCCTTAATTATCAGGATAATTTTTTAAGATTTCTACTCTATGCTACATCAGAACGCCTCTCTGCAAATGATGTAAAGGAGGAATTGACAAGGCTTCAGGCATTTCTACAAAACAATCCTCAACAAAAAAACAACATTCAAGGAAATCAATCATGCAGAAGGTAGGTAGGGGAATGGCATGCCGTGCCCATGAGCAGAATGACCGGGAGGATGATGCCTCACCTCGCACAGAATGATCGGATTGTTTTGTCACTTCGCTTTGTACAATGACAAGTGCTGTGCATTATTTAAGTGGTGAATTTGGGCGAACACCATTGCATCGACTTTAAGTACGTTTGGATTTTTGAAGGTTATCTATGGCACTGTATTCAGAAAGATGTATTTTAAAATCGCTTGATATTCATCAACCAAGGAGTTTTTATGAAAAAATTATTGTTTTTGACCATTTTCAACCTGTTTTTCCTTGTTTTTGCCATTAATGGACAGGCGGCCACCAGCAAGGAACTGCTGTCTATGGCTCGCACCAAAGGCATTCCGGCCATGTTGGAGGTAGGTTCTGTTCAATGCATTCCATGCAGGCAGATGAAACCTATTTTGGACAGAATGGAAAAGCAATACAAGAATCGACTTCAGGTCATATTTGTGGATATCGGCAAGGATGAAGAGAAAAAGCTGGCCACCATGTATGGAGTCTTTGTAATCCCAACACAGATATTTCTGGATAAAAACGGCAAGGAGGTGGCCAGACATGTGGGGTTTTATCCTTACGAAGAGATTCAGAAGGTGCTGAAAGACAAGTTCAATCTGGAATAGCCCGTTGATGAAACAACTCTTTGCATCCCTGCCAGATGTGCTCTCATCCCAACACGGCCTGGCATTTTTACTGACATTTCTGGCAGGGCTTGCATCCGCTGCAAGTCCATGCGTTCTGGCGGCGGTTCCATTGGCCATAGCATACGTGGGTGGATACGCCGAAGGCAATCGAGCAAAGGCAGCCCTGTTTTCAGGGCTGTTCGTGCTGGGCATCTCCCTTACATTCACTTTGCTTGGCGCCTTTACCGCTCAAGTGGGAAGCCTTCTGGCCTTTGCCGGCACATGGCTTTATGTGGGCTTTGCCACCATTGCAATTGTCATGGGTGTGCACCTTCTCGGTATCCTTCCCTTTAATCTGAATCTCTTGCCTCAGAATGGCGTCCATCTAAAACTGAAAGGCGCCCTGGGCGCATTTTTGATGGGACTATTCACTGGCGTCTTGTCTTCTCCCTGTGCTACGCCTGTACTGGCGGTGATTTTGGCCTATGTCTCCACAGAAGGCAACATCTTTTATGGCGCTAGCCTACTGTTTGTGTATGCCATAGGCCATTGCGCCTTAATCTTTGTAGCCGGCTTATCCATGGGGCTTACAGAGGCCATTTTGGCATCCAAATTCATGCAAGGCATGTCCAAAGCCATAAAAAAGACCAGCGCAATTGTATTATTGGGCATGGGGTGCTACATCCTCTACAGGACATTTTTCATATGAGCCACACACCTTCTTCCACAAGACAACTGGGTTGGGCGTTACTGGTCACGGCTATAATTTTGGCAGGCGAGGTGACAGGCGGCATTTTAAGCAACAGCCTTGCCCTGATGAGCGATGCCGGGCATGTACTCACAGACGGTCTGGCGCTGCTTCTGAGTCTGGTGGCAGGCCTTCTGGCCCAAAAAACCGCTGATTTTCACGCCACCTATGGCTACCAGCGCATCGGCATACTGGCAGCCCTTATAAACGGCGCAAGCCTGGTGGTAATAGCCATGCTGATCTTCTGGGAGGCATACAAACGCCTGCAAAACCCCATGGAAATACAGACAGGAATTATGATTTGGGTAGCAACTCTTGGGTTGATAGGCAATCTACTTATGGCCTGGCTGCTGCACAAAGGCCATCACGACCTAAATATCAGAAGTGCATGGCTACATGTAATGGGTGATACACTTTCATCAGTGGCGGTCGTAGTTGCAGGCGTTGTCATTTCTTTTACGAGCTTTTGGCTGATAGACCCGTTATTGAGTGTTTTTGTAGGGCTGGTGATAGTGGTAGGCGTCATTCGAGTGGTAAAAGAGGCATTGATTGTCTTTTTGGAAATGAGTCCTTTGGGATTTCATGCCGAAGAACTGGCTCAGGAGCTGATGCAATTCAGCGGAGTATTGAATGTCCATGACGTGCACCTCTGGTCCATAGGCTACGGCATTCCGGCCTTTTCCGCCCATATCACCACATCGAAGACATCCCTTTCCCAGGCTGACGAATTGCGGCAACAACTCGAAAACCATCTCAAAAAGGCCGGTATCTCTCACACAACCCTTCAGATGGAATGCTCCTGTGGTTCTGATTCATTTTATTGCCAACTGAACAGAGAAGAAAAGCCCACACACTCGACAGACGGTTGCTGTCCCCATGGATATGATCATCACTAAGGACCATGCCACAGCACACCGTGTCTTTTACTTAAATATCAGGACAGCTCTTTCACCTTATTCCAGATGGCCTAAACCACTTTCTCCTTTAGATATAACCGAGAGATCCCACAGAATTTTCTCTCCGTCTATTCCACTTTTTCAGACCATATCAAACAAGTCACAATAACTTCCTCTATGCAACATGACAATGCTCATGGTAATTGCACTGTTGGACAGTGCTGTAATCATGGCCTATCAGGTTTGATTTTGACCTTGATCCAAATGTCAACAACCTTGAACCAAGCTCCGCCACCTTGGAGCGCTCTCCCTTAACCAGCATAACATAACCAATCACATCCTCTGACTTCAATACCTCCACAAGATAGCTCAGTCCGTTGCTGCTGGCATCCAGATAGGGATGATCGATCTGTTCAGGATCGCCTGTAAAGACTATTTTAGAGCCTTCACCCACTCTCGTGATCAGGGTTTTTATCATATGAGGGGAAAGATTCTGGGCTTCGTCACAGATAATGAACTGCCTGGGAATGCTTCTACCCCTGATATATGTCAAGGCCTCCATTTGAATCACGTCCCTTGCTATGTAATCATGAATTAAATGGTGTTTGTCAGGGCAGGCGTGAAAGAGAAACTCCAGATTATCATATATTGGCTGCATCCAGGGACGCAATTTTTCCTATTTACTACCAGGTAGATAACCCAGATCATCTCCCATGGGAATAATAGGCCTTGTGATCAAGAGTCTGGTGTAGCGTTGCTGTTCCAAGGTCTTTTCAATACCTGCTGCAAGGGCAAGCAGGGTTTTGCCGATACCAGCCTTGCCCACCAGTGTTACCACGCTTATTCTGTCGTCCATCAACAGCTCTATGGCAAATTTTTGCTCTTTATTTCTACCTTTCAGGCCGAAAATCTGCATATCGACTCCTGATATCAGAGAAAGGTGCCTCTGATAGTAGCGGACAAGGGCGGACTGAGAAGGTTTTTCCCTGTTTTTAACTATAAAAAACTGATTGGGATATGCAAAGCAACCTGTTGGCATGTCGAGCGACATGCCTTTAAATAGCTTTTCCATGTCTAAGGGGTCAAGTATAAGCTCTCCAATGCCTGTATAAAGCTGATAAAAATCAACTTTATCGTTGTAGTAGTCTTCCGCCTTTAACCCCAACACATTTGCCTTCAATCTGAGATTGATATCTTTTGTGACAAGAACAATAGGCTCGGCAAGCTCTTTTTCAAGAGCAAGACATACAGCCAATATTCTATTGTCATATTTAGTGCCATCCAACGCAGGCGATAAACCAAAACTATTCCAATGATTCAGCTCTATTCTGAGCCTTCCACCTGTGGGCAGCTTCACAAATGAGGAAAGACTGTTGTTTTGCCGAAGCTCATCCAACATTCTCACCACCTCTCTTGCATTTCTCCCTATTTCATCCTGTCTGCGTTTTTGGTGATCGATCTCCTCAAGTACTGCAAGAGGCAAAATGACATCGTTTTCCTCAAAGGAAAAGATAGATGAAGGGTTGTGAAGAAGGACATTGGTATCGAGAACAAAAATTTTTTTCATCGGCCCTCCAAATAGCATATTGAAATTGTTATAAGCAAAAGAGGGGCAAAAGGTCGCTGCCTTAACACAACGGCCTTTCATCTACTCTATCCATGTGATACCTGTTTCAGTAGGCATGTCCAACCTACCTTTCTCCTTTACATATTCCATAAAGGCTTCTGCATAATCAAAACCCGTATCATAGCCTTTGGACAGAGTACCAAAGGTCAAATAGCCATCTTTACCGCTGGCAAGGTAGCTATTTGTTATGACACGATAGATTTTGTCCATCTCAAGCGCCTTCCAATTGTTTATTTTGTCCATCACTTGAAGATTGCTGATATAGGAACCACTGGGTTTTGACTTTGTAACTGTGAAACGAATATGTGAGCCATAAGGGAATCCACCTGTTGAACCACCTTTTCCAAAGATATTGCTACAAGTATCCTCAAGAACTTGTTTTATCTGAGCACCGGTCATATCAATGGGAACAAGGGTATTGCCAAAGGGTAAAAGTTCATACACACTTTCAACCGTGATATTCCCAGCAAGAATGTCCTTTCTTATACCACCTGCGTTGGTTATCACGAGATCAGGCGAAATGTTATGTCTGTCGGTCTTCCAATAGAAGCTATCAGCCACATGTGGCGCTATAAGACTGCCGTTTGGAAGATTGACACCAGAGGAATGCTGACCTGGCACACGAATGTGCAATAAATTCTCAGAGGCTGTACCAACAACTGTATTTTTCAGGGCAAGAACCTGCTTTTGATAAGGTGCTATGATAGCGGCCGCTTCAGGATTCTCAGGCACAATCGCCAATCTGGAATTATTATTGATAGTGTTAAGAATGCCTGCCTTGATCTCAGGAGAGACATCCTGTTTATTCTGTTGGAACCAATCTCCAAGTATCAAGGTGGGCATACCTCCGCAATTTGTAACCTTACCATTTCCATCCCAGGCGATCTCGAGCCTTCCAAGCACCTTTGCCCACTCCCATGCCTGCACCACGCATACCTTGCCAGTGGAAGACTCTACTGTCTGAGGATACTCGGCCGCGGATCGCAAACCAACTGCAGAAAAGTCCCCCAAAAGCGTATGACTGTGTCCACCAATGATGGCATCCACATGCTGAATCTTTTTAGCAAGCGCAATGTCGGCGTCAAAGCCCAGATGTGTCAACAAGACTATTTTGTTTATACCCTGAGACGTAAGCTCTGCTGTAATGTGATTTACAGTAGCAATTATGTCATCAAAGACGATATCACTGCCAGGACTTGAGATAGTTGGGGTTTCTTGAGTTATAAGTCCGGCAATCGCTATCTTTTGCCCGGCAATATCCTTAATGACATAAGGTTTTATCTTGCCATAGAGGAAATTGTTGGCAGGTATATTGAGATTGGCTCCAATTATAGGAAAGGCTGCACCAGCAATAAAATTACTGAAGATCTGGTCACCTTTATCAAACTCATGGTTGCCGCCCACCATCGCATCAAAGCCCAAATAATTCATCAAATCCAGGTCAATCTTGCCATTTGTCTGAGTGAAATAAAGGATGCCCTGAAATGCATCGCCGGCATGCAACAATAACGAATTGGAATACCGCGCCTTGAGATAGTAACCCAGCACCGTGGGCGGCAGAACCATGGGCATGGTACAGAGGGCGTCCAGGAATTCCCGCCCCGGGAAACGGCGCCGTGCCACGAGCCAGGCGCAGGCCACGGCAAAACCCAGGGAAAGAGCGGTGGCCGCGGCCGCCACCTTGAGGGTCAACCAGAGGGGGACGAGATTGGGCATGAAGACCTCCCGGCCGGGCTAGGGCTGCTTGAAGCCGTATTCCCGAAAAATTGCCTGAGTCTCGGGCCTGCGCAGAAAACGGAGAAATGCCGTTGCTTCGTTGGGGCTGGGACTCGCCGCCACCACTGCTGCTGGATATACAATTGGGGTGGTGGTCGGGAGTTCCATCACCACCCGCACTCGCCCTTTGGCCGCCACAGCGTCGGAACCAAAGACAAAACCTGCCTCTACCTCGCCCCGCTGCACGTACTCCAGGACCTGCTTCACCGTGGTAGCCATGACGTACTTGGGGGCAAGGGCCTGCCACAATTTCTCCTTTTCCAACACATCCCGAGTGTAGTGTCCAACCGGCACCGAATCGGGGTTACCGATAGCGATACGCTGCACCGCGCCAGCCTGCAAATCCGCCACTTTCTTGAGCGTACCGGCTGGTGGAGTCACCAGAACCAGGGTGTTGGCCACGAAGTTCACCCGACTGCCAGGTTTGAGGAGACCGCCTTTTTCAGCCCGGTCCATAGTCTCCTGGTCGGCCGCGGCGAAGAGGTCCACCGGCGCCCCCTGGGCGATCTGCTGGAGAAGCGTACCTGAGGCGACAAAATTGAATTTGACGCGAACGCCGGATTTGCCGCGGCAAAACGGGGCCCGATCTCCTTGAACACCTCGGTGAGAGAGGCGGCGGCCGAAACGAGCAGTTCGGTTTCTGCCAGAGCGCGGCAAGGTACCACCGAAAGAACTATGGCAACGGCTATCACCAACGCACTCCATCGCCCTGAAATAAAAACCACCTTCACACCCTTGTAAGGCTTGCGCGACATAATGCCGTGCACCAGCATGGACACGTACTCGAATACCTTTTCCCAGATTGCCTTCATACTGTTCTCCTTTGCCTTGAATGGTGGTTGTCCAAGAAAATCAGCCGCTGCAGCCAACACCGCTGCCGGAGCAAAGCCCCTTGGTACAGGGAACACGCCGCCCTTTCATGACCTCAAGGTTACCGCCGTTATAAATCGCCTTCAAACCATCCTCGATAAAGCCGCTCATGACCACCGGCCTGATACCAGACTTTTCCAGCACCTCACGCGGGGCTTCGCCAATGGCGCTCACCAGCAGAACCCGACAGTCGTTCAAAACCCGGCCTACACTGATCCAACGCTGCAGCCCGCCATAGCCCATCTTGGGTGCCGGCCGCTCCTCGACAAGGACAAAACCTTCACCCTGTGATGCAGGGGCATAGATCTGAAAGCGATTGGCCTCGCCAAGATGCTGGCTCACCAGCACCCCTTCCATGGTGGCCACTGCCACATAAGGGCGCTGTTCCGTCTGCAGAGCCGAGGTGGAGACACAGGCCGAAAGGCAGCTCCTGAACTCAGCAGACTTGTCCTCGCCCAGGAGCCCCACGGCATCGGCGCGGCAGCGCGTGCAGTGGCGCATCTGCGGCAAGTATCTTTCCGCCTTCTCGCGAATGGCAGCAATCTCACCCTTGCTCGGCTCACGGATATGGGCAAAGGGGGTATCCACGTTGGGGAACATAGCCATGCAGTTCAGAAGATCAGCCCCCAGTTCCTTCATGCTTGCCGCCACCGCCTCCACGTGGTGGTCGTTGATGCCGGGAATAACAACAGTGTTAATCTTCACTGTGATACCATGCATCTTCAATGCCTGGACCGCAACCATCTGCCGGGAATGGAGCAGTTCTGCCGCCTGGCGGCCGCGATAGACCACGTTACCGTCGCGTACCCAGCTATAGACCTTCTCTATCACCTGCAGATCTACGCCATTTACGGTAATGGTCACGTGGGAAACCTCGAGCGCCGCCAACTCTGGGATATAGGGAACTATACCCATACCGTTGGAGGCAAGACAGAGGATAATCTCCGGGAACTCCGCCCGAATGAGGTGCAGGGTCTCCATAGTCTTCTCCGGGTTGGCGAATGGGTCGCCTGGGCCGGCAATGCCCACCACAGTGATACGCGGCTCCTTGGTCAGCACCTGGCGGAGGTAGCGCACGACCTGCGTAGGTGTGAGCACGTTGCTCGTCACACCTGGCCGCGATTCATTGATGCAGTCATACTTACGGTTGCAGAAGTTGCACTTGATGTTGCACTTAGGCGCCACCGGCAGATGCACCCGGCCAAACTGCCCTTTCACCGCCGGATTAAAGCAAGGGTGTTTGGAAATATCAAAATGAGTTGTCATAATTCCTCCTGAATGAACCCTAAACGATCCACATCTACAGTGGCTGAAGTCCAATAATTGATAAGTGAACGCTGTTTTTTTACATGTAGCTGTAGCCCACTGGCGAATCGTCTTGTCTTTTGGCGATCAGGGTGTTGACGATGGTATCGAAAAGGTGCTGCGCCCCCTGGTAGCCGAGGTGAAGGATACGCTGGCCACCCAGACGGTCGTGGATCGGGAAACCGACCCGAATAAGGGGGATACCTGCCCGCCTGGCCATGGCGTAGCCCTTGGAATGGCCCAGGAGGAAGTCGGGTTTCATGGCAATGGACATCTCCTCGATATCGTGGAAGTCCACGTCCTCGCACACCATGGGTGGTGCCACTGGCAGATCGCCGACCACATCGCGGATCGCCTGCTCGAGCCGCCCGCTTTTGCCGCCAGAGGCGCAGAGCACCGGCACGACCCCAATCTCGACGAGAAAGCTGGTCAGCCCCACCACCAAATCCTCCTCGCCATAGACCACCGCCTTTTTCCCAGAGAGGTACTTGTGGCCGTCCACCAGGCTGTCGATGAGCCGCCCGCGCGCTGCTTCGTGGCGTGCCGGCACCGGCTGGCCGGACAATGCCGAAAGGGTTGCCAGAAAGACATCGTTCTCGCGGAGCCCCATGGGAAGCCCAAGGCGATGGAGCGGCACGCCGAAGCGTTCGGCAAGGAGCGAACCACCCCCCTCGTTGTCTGCCAGGGTACGGCCGAACTCAATAGTGGCCCGGTTGCCCCCCATGGCGCGAATTGCGGCAATGGGGGTGCCGCCGGCCGGGATGAGTGGGTAATCGGCCAAGGCGGGGCCATCCAGAGTATCGGAATAGTCAGGTAGCAGCGTGGCAGTGAGGCCAAAGTCCGCCACCACCTCTTTGAGGAAGCGAAGATCCGCGGCCGAGACAAAGCCTGGCAGGAGATTCACCGCCTCACCACCCCCACCAGCCGTGGCGAGCTGCTCGACCAGCGCGCGCACAGCACCGTGAAAACCCTCCATGTGGGTGCCGGAATAGCTCGGCGTGGAGACGGACACCATGAGCGGCAGCTCACCCTCAGCACCAAACTCGCGGCCATACTCGCTCAAAACCATGGCCACGTCGTCGCCGATGGTCTCTGTGAGGCAGGTGGTGGCAATGCCGATGAGCTGCGGTCTGTACTTGGCCGTAACGTTTTGGAGACCCTGCTTCAGATTCTGTCCCCCACCATAGATAGCATTCTTCTCTCCGAGCGAGGAGGAGGCGATGTCGATGGGCTCGTTAAAATGGCTGATGATGTAGCGCCGCATATAAGTGGCGCAGCCCTGGGAGCCGTGGAGAAAGGGGACGGCCCCTTCCACCCCCCCGAAAAGCAAGACACGCACCCAACGGCCGACAGAGCTTACAGGCGTTGGTGGTGGCAACAAAGTTCGGCAAATTCTTATCCATGACAGTCCTCATCTTTTGGCCACGAAATAACCCAAAAGTTTCCAAAAAAAACAACAAATCAGACAGTTACCAGCTAACGCAGTCCAACCCCTCATACTACTCATTCTCCCGCTCCATCCATTTTTCGTATCCTTCATGGTTTTGATGGCCATTTCTCCTTTGGTTTCGTGGCTATTGCCTTCTCCGCGGGACCCAACGCCAAACCGGGCTCATCACCGAGGCGTACACCTCACGGGCGAAATTGCGCATTCCGGCAAAACCGGCCAGCATCTCCTTGCGCTCATGATTGTGGTCGCAGAAGGCCACCCCGAACTTGTAGGCAATAGGCCGCTCCTTGATTCCGCCCACGAAAAGGTCTACTTCCTTCTCCTTGAGGAAAGCAGAGAGTTCCAGAGGGTTCGAGTCATCCACAATGATGGTGCCCGAATCGGTGATCGCCTGAAGCTCCTCGTAATCTTCGGCTGTGCCAGTCTGGGAGCCCACCATCACCACCTGCATGCCAATGAGGCGGAAGGCCTTCACCAGAGAGAATGCCTTGAAGGCCCCGCCCACATAAATCGCCGCCTTCTTGCCGGACAACTCCTTGCGGTAGTACTCCAGTTCAGGCAATAGGGAGGCAAGCTCATCCCGCACCAATTCCTGGGTTCGCCCCATAATGGTGGGGTCCTCGTCGAAGAAGCGGGCCACGGCGTAAAGGGATTCGGCCATATCCTCGACACCAAAATAGGAGACCCGCACCCAAGGGATGGAAAAGTCCTTCTCCATCATTCTAGCGAGATCCATGGTGGCGCCGGAACACTGAACAACGTTGAGGGAGGCGCCGTGCGCCCTCTTGATGTCCGCCACCCGACCGTCGCCGGTGATGTTAGCCACCACCGTGATCCCCATCCGCTCGTAGTAGTGGCGGATGAGCCAGAGTTCGCCAGCCAGGTTGAAATCGCCCAGGATGTTGATGCTGTGACGCGGGATGCCCGTGGTGTCGCCGGTGCCGACCAGCTGGCGCAGGGCGTTACAAGCCGCGGCATAGCCGGCCCGCTTGTTACCCTTGAACCCCTCAGACTGCACCGGCAGGACTGGAATGCCCTTTTCTGTGGAAACTTTTTTGCAGACCGCGGCAAGATCATCACCGATGATGCCGACGATGCAGGTGGAATAGACGAATGCCGCCTTGGGCCTGTGGCGGTCGATGAGTTCGCTGAGCGCAGCGTAGAGCTTCTTCTCGCCGCCGAAGATCACATCCTGCTCTTGGAGGTCAGTGGAAAAGCTGAGGCGGTGCAACTCCGGCCCAGAGGAGAGGGCGCCGCGAATATCCCAGGTATATACGGCGCAGCCGATGGGACCGTGCACCAGATGAAGGGCATCAGCGACGGGGTAAAGCACCACCCGCGAGCCGCAGAAAACACAGGCACGCTGGCTCACAGCCCCGGCAAGACTCTCCTTGTTACAGGAAATGACAAAGGGTGCCTCACCCTTGCGGTAGATCTGATCCTGTCGTTCTTTAAAAATCGCCGTTGCCTGCATATGCTGCCTCCGTATCAGTGATGTACCGTTGCAGTAGAATAGAGCAAGGTATGTGCCACAGCGGGACAGCCTTTAAATATCACGTTCTTTCAAATGGTTACCGAGACAAGAAGATAGAAAAGAAAGAAAATTAATAAGAAGTAGAAAGGCAGGGGCGTCGCTAATGCGACAATTTAGTAGAAGTTCGGACAATTTCGTAAAGAATGAATGCTCATCTTGCCAGACTAGCACTGGGCGACAAAATCAAGTGTCAGTCCGCGCATACAGACTGGCCACACCTTTTGAACCGGCTGGAAGACGCTGAATGCCACAAGACCGTCGGCACGGCGAGGGAAATCCGTAAGTTTGCCCAAAACATCCGGGCAAGCGATGAAGGATAACTATCTGGAGATGTATAATCAACTGAAGCCGGACATAAGAACTTTATCACATAAACCATACACATTTCAAAAGACAATTAGGCTTGGCACTGCTGGTCACGGCCATAATTCTGGCAGGCAAGTGAATAGGCTGCATTCCAAATGGCCTGAGCCACTTCCTCCTTGGACATCAGAGAAAGCTCCTGAAGGATTTTCTCTTCCTTACTTCGATCCTTCCAGATCAGCAGACAACGATTGGTCTCCACATCAAAACCTGCATCTTGCTGAGAAACATCGTTTGCCACCAGAAGATCTACCGCCTTAGCCTCGAACTTTTGCAGGGCATGCCCTCGCAAATTTTCCGTCTCAGCGCAAAAGCCCACAATGAACTGGCCTGGCTTACGGCAGGCACAAAGGGCGGTAAGTATATCGGTATTGCGGCGCATCTCTATACACAAGGTCTGCGCAGTTTTTTTGAGCTTTTGAGCTGCCGTAACACTGGGGGCATAGTCCACAACAGCCGCAGTCATGACTATAAAACGCGCTGTTTTTGCAAATTCTTCCATGGCATTTTGCATCTCTAAGGCAGTCTCAACCCTCACCAACTTCACTCCAGGTGGCGGTTCTATGGCCACAGGACCGCTTACCAGTGTCACGTTTGCCCCTCTTCTTACGGCCTCTTGTGCAATGGCATAGCCCATTTTGCCTGAGGAACGATTGGAGATAAAACGCACTGGGTCCAGATATTCTCGCGTGGGGCCGGCGGAAACCAAGACGTTTAAGCCCTTGAGCGTCTGTAGAGTCAAAGCCGCTATCACAGCCTCCCGCACTACAGGCCAGTTTGAAAGCCTGCCTTCTCCACACTCACCGCAAGCGGTCTCACCGAATGCAGGACTTATCACTATATGGCCTAACTCTTTCAGTCGCATAACATGAAACTGCACCACAGGGTTTCGCCACATGACAGGGTTCATGGCAGGAAAGAGCAAAATAGGGCCGCCATAAGAAAGACACAGAGTGGAAAGCAGGTCATCGGCCAGGCCGCAAGCAACCTTGGCCAGTGTATTGGCCGTGGCAGGCAGAATGCAGAAAAGCTCGGCCTTGCGCGCAAGCTCGATGTGCAGCATGGCGCTGAATGAATCAGGCTCAAACATATTTGAATGAACGGATGAGCCGGTCAGGGCTGCAACTGAAAGGGGCGTTACAAATCGAGTGGCATTTTGCGTAAGCACAATAGACAACTCTGCGCCTAATGCCTTGAGTTTACGGGCATAGTCCACGGCCTTGCAGGCGGCTATGCCACCGGTAATACCCAATAATAACCGCCTGCCTTCAAGGGGCACTTTTCCCTTTTCCATGGTCGTAATCGAGCTAATAACGGCCTCCACCAGCGGTTTTATTGGTGATCACCCAGAACTGCACCTCTGTATCATAACCGAAATTGGTTTCGGAGATATTAATGAGACAATAATCGCCGTTGGGCTTGGAAAAGGCCATAAGGTTTTGTTTGGCATGCATGACGCCTTTCAGGTTCCAGCCGTACTGCGGCATAGTATTGGTATAGAAATCTATGAGGGAATTTACTGTAAGCTTTCCTCTCATGACCAGAAAGCCACCTTCAAAGTCGTTGGTGCGAATGACCATACTCTTGTCCTCATCCTTTTTGAGTTCCACAGGCGCAGGCACATCGGGCATGGCCAGCACCGCCTGACTTGAGACGGGACTGGTGTCGTTGGCACCAGCGCCGGGACCAAATTGAGCACAAGAGGAAAGCAGAAACACAGATAACACCAGGGACAAAAAGATACTTGTTTTTTTCATTTAGTCATGCTCCTTTCATTTGTACTTCATCATATACTATAAATTCGTTCAACAGCCTGCGAGTGGAGTTCTGGCCAACCTTGGCAGGGTATCCCATGGCAATCACTGCCATGAGTTCCAGTTCCTCAGGTAGCGCAAGGATATTACGTACTGCCTCGGCATTTTTCAGAATCTCACCCAGCCACACGGCACCCAGCCCCAAGCTATGAGCAGCAAGCAGCATGTTTTGAAGGCATGCCCCCATGGCCTGATGGTCTTTAGTGGTGTGATACATGGCCATCTTATCGATAAAGACAGGTAACAGAACAGGTGCATTGAGCACCACCTGTTTGTAACGAGTAAGCTCTGAAATGGCCTTTTTCTTGATTTCGTCAATCACTACGGCAAAGCGCCAGGGCTGATTGTTCAGGCCCGAGGGCGCCCAAGCACCCGCCTTCAAAATCTTATATATTTTTTCAGGCTCAACGGCCGCAGGCGCAAAGTGCCTCACACTTCTGCGTTCATAAATGGCTTTAAGTACTGCATTTACCATATGGCATCACTTTGTAAAACAGGCAATCCGTATTATAATCACCAAATATAATACATTTACAGTAGAAATCTAAAAAAAACCATATGAATGCAAAAGACAAGAAAAAAATCAAGGCCGTGCTGTTTGACATGGACGGCGTCATATTGGACAGCATGAAATATCATGTGAGCGCCTGGACGGAGGCCATTAGAGATTTCGGCTGTGAAATCTGCGAGGAATTGCTTTATCTGCACGAAGGGGCGATAGAGCCAAAGACTGCCGTGAATATCTTCTGTAGCCACGAATGCGCCATGACCGAAGAAGACTTCGCCTACATTCTTCAAAGGCAGAAATCCATCTTTCATGCCAGATATGCGGCCCAGGTCTCTCCATATACAGATGTGCCTTCGATGCTTCAAACGCTCCATACGAGTGGGCTTCGTCTGGCTCTGGTGACCAGCTCCCATTGGGATGTGGTCATGTCCACGCTGCCCGCCACAATTTTGATGTATCTCTCACATGTAGTCACCGGTGACAGAGTGACTCGACGCAAACCCCATCCAGACCCCTATCTCGCCGCGGCCTCCGCCTTTGGGCTGCAACCAGAGGAGTGCCTCGTGGTGGAGAATGCACCGGCAGGCATAAGGGCTGCGAAGGCCGCTGGCATGCAATGCGTGGCCATCACCACCACCCTTGCTGCACATCATCTGCAAGAAGCGGACATCACCGTTTCAAATCATCTTGCATTGACCTCATTGCTGTCTATGAGTCATCAAGGGCCTGATTAGGCGATATCCATTTCTTTCATCTTCTTCCAAAGGGTGACGCGACTTACACCCAATTTACGGCTGGCAGCGGTTCTGCTGCCGTTGTTGGCCTGCAAGGCAGCCAAAATGACCTCACGGGTCAGCTCATTCCTTGCAGCAATCTTTGTGCCAAAATTGGCAATCTGGTGAATACCATTATTATCTACAGAGATATTATCGGAAAGAATATGCATCGGCATGTGAGACATGTTTATCTGCTCAGCATCGGAAGAAGCTATAACAGCATACTCCAATACATTTATCAGTTGTCTGACGTTGCCAGGCCATTTATAGTTATATAATAAATGTTTTACTTCATCTGTAATCTCTTTGGTGGATATGGCATTTACATTACATAGATGGCTTAAAAAATGTTCCACCAAAAGAGGAATGTCTTCCGCATGATCTCTAAGTGCCGGAGCATGTATTGGAAAAATATTTATTCTATAGAACAGATCTTCCCTAAAATCACCACGTTGAAGCATAGCGCATATATTTCTATTGGTAGCAGTGATGATTCTTACATCTACCTTTCGTACCTTGTTGTCTCCGAGTCTGACTATTTCTTTTTCCTGCAACACTCGCAACAGTTTACTCTGCATCGAATTGGACATCTCTGCTATTTCATCCAAAAAAAGGGTTCCGGTATGCGCTTCTTCAAACTTACCTTTTCTATCTTTGATCGCGCCAGTAAAGGCCCCTTTCACATGACCGAACAGCTCCGATTCGATCAGGGTCTCAGACAAAGCAGCACAATTAATTTTAACAAACGGCCCATTCATTCTGTTACTCAAGGCATGAATGGCATTTGCGATCAACTCCTTACCCGTCCCTGTCTCGCCACAGATAATGACCGATGCATCGGATGATGCCGCCATCTTGATCTGCTTATAAAGCGTTAACATAATGGGGCTGGTGCCTATCATGCCCATGAATCCATGAGATAATTGAAGATGCTGTTCTGCAATATCCTTTTGGGGCCATCTCTTTAGAGATGTCATATCCACCAACAATTCTATGCCGCCTATAATATTCCCATTCAGGTCCCTGATGGCTGTTATGCTTTTCAATACATGGATTTTTGTGCCATCCTTACGTTTCATATGGCAATTTTTTCTTATGATATCACTACCTATTAATATGGGACATCGTTTCTGAATAGCTCCATTGTGTATGATGCATGTATCAGAATCCAGCAATAAACAATCCTTTCCCAAAACCTCCTCGGAAGAGTAACCAGTGATCTTTTCGGCTGTCTTGTTGAAAAACAGAATAATGCCTTCTGCATTCACTATCATGACCCCCTCGCTTAAATCAGAGAAAAATCTCTTTAGAAGCTGTTGGTTTTTGAACATTGTTAACACTGGTTAACACCCCCTCTTAACACTGCTCTTAACACCTTTTTTATTTCAACCTGTCAAGCTTTATTTAACAAAATCAAAGTCAGATTCAACATGTTGATTTTGTTAGCATTATGGTCTTATCACAAATTTTTATTTCGTGCCTATATCATAATGATGACCACATTCTGCTCAAATAAAATGAGCATGTGTTTTGCTTAACTATAAACATCATATTTAAGTAATCATACAATAAGGAGGCGAAAAATATGCTTGTTCTAAAAAAGAAACACTAACGGCACCTATTTTATTAAATTTAATTTAATTATCTTAATTTTCAAGGAAATTGTTATGTCTTGTTACAAATTGTTTGTCATAGGTATGGCTGTAAGTGTCCTGTGTCTCACGTCTGTGATGGCACAGGCTGATGACCATGACTTGAAAATCGAAAAAACAGAAAAGGAGATCGTTATGTCTCATTACAACAAATTGTTTGTCGCAGGTATGGCTATAGGCGCCCTGTATCTCACGTCTGTGATGGCACAGGCTGATGACTATGAGCACGACTCAACAGCACCTGAAATCTCATCCACTACAACTACTAATACTACCAGCTCAACTTCCTCTTCAAATCCCCATGCCAATCTCACATGGCAGGGGCCTGGCACATGTCTGGCCTGCCATTCCGACAAGGCCAGGGAGGTCCATGACTCCGCTCATTATCAGTGGCAGGGAGCAGCTCCAGACATGGTAAACGGCGCGGCGCAACAAGGCAAACTCAAGACATCCATGAACAGCTATTGCATCAATATTATGGGCAACTGGAATGGATGTGGGGCATGTCACGTAGGCCTTGGCGCACAACCAAATTCCACAACCAATCCGACGCAGACCGATCTTCAAAACATCGACTGTCTCATCTGCCATCAGAAAGATTATAAAAGGGTAAAAGTAAACGGCGTATTCGTACCTGATACAGCCAATATGACTATTACTATGGATCAGGCTGTGCAAACAGTGCATAAACCTGTGAGGGCCAACTGTATTCAATGCCATGCCAAAGGTGGAGGCGGCGACAACTACAAACGAGGAGACATAGCGGTAGCCCATGCCAATACAGCGGACAAGGTATTTGATTACCATATGTCAACCAGTGGCAAAAACATGACCTGCCAGCAATGCCATATTACCAAAAACCATCGTATCGCCGGCAGAGGCTCTGATCTCAGAGAGACCGACCTGAATGTAAAGGTGACATGCAGCAATTGCCATAGCAGCAAGACAAATCTGACGAGTAGTCATTCATCCACAGATATATCCCATCACGTAAGCCGTGTGGCATGCCAGACCTGTCACATTCCTGTATTTGCCAAAAATGCCTCTGACACAGCGGCTACAGAGGCCACCGAGATATACAGAACATGGCTGACACCCGAGTGGAACGCTGCTGCAAAAAAGTGGGAACCTAAATTCACGTTTGCCAACAATGTAAAGCCGATCTATAAATTCTGGAACGGATACAGCTGGGGTTACAGCCTTTATGATATAGCCACAAAGGATCCAGTGACCGGAAATTACCCCACATCATATCCCATTGGTGCCATAAACGACCCCAACAGCAAATTGTATCCATTTAAGTACAAGACTGCGGAAGTGCCCTATGATGTGACTCGCGGTGTGCTGATCGCCTTGGCAACCAATGTCTATTTCTCCACTGGCGACTATCAGGCGGCTACGCTTCAGGGCCTCATAAACATGGGTTATAATACAGCGGATCAGATTCAGGCGGTAAAGACCGAGACCTATCAGCTCATTACACACGAAGTACCGCCCAAGAGCTATGCACTGCAGTGCGCTGCCTGTCACACCAGTTCTGCTACACAAATAAATCTGAAATCCTTGGGCTATGTACTGAAAGCGGACGCCAGAACCGTGTGCTCTAAATGCCACAGCTACAAGGACCCAAGCAAGATCAGCTATACCAGTCTGCACAACAAACATGTGAGCAAGAAAAAATATGACTGCTCCAAGTGTCATAACTTCTCCAGGCCGGAGCGCGGGCTTAGAATGTAATCTGGTAAATCCCTGACAATGGCCGCCAGCTTCGGCGGCACAACACAAAGGGGCCGTTTCCTCCGCGGCCCCTTTCTTTATCGCAATATAAAAACGATTGCAGACAGATTAATCCCCTGTCATCATATTTTGCAACATCTGCATGGCGTTTATGGCATCGGGTGTCAATGACACGCTATATCCTGCTTTGCTCAGACCATAAGCCGCAGCAGCCGCAAACCCCGAATACAACACATTGGCCTCGCCGGCCAGAGTCATAAGGTTCTTGCCCATAGGCCAGTCAAAGGCGCCCTCCCAGGCCTGTACACTTTCTGGTTTTGCATCACCGAAAAAGACCTGAAACATGAACTGCGTGTTTATAACGGCTATTTTAACCACATCGCCATTTCTGTAGGCTATGAGCTTACATGGAGTACCAGCCGCTCTGTGGGCTCCAAGTCGAAGCAATATCTGGCCATAGTATGGACTTCCGATATCGACGGCATATATCTTTTCTCCCTTGGAATTCTCGAAAACCGTAAGCGTATTACCACGAGGCCGCAGAAACGTGGTCTGAAACATGGGTGTCAACAGTTTTCTATAAAAAGCCAACTCGTTTGCATTATAGAAAGGGCCTGCCGTCCAGGTCTTGGCGTTTAAAAACATAAGATCATCCATTACCATGCCATTAGGTCGCGCTATCCAACTGCTTGGGTTTCGAGGATTGGCATAGGCTGCACTCAAAAAGGACACCATCCCGTCAAAGGCGCTGTAGTTCTGAAAGAAAAAGGGATGAAACATGACCACATCATTGGGATTTGAAGGATTCATGTTGACAATCATGGTCATCATAGAATTTTGCATGGTTAGCAGAGAGTCATTAAAGGAATCCGCTGAGCGCAGAAGCACACGGCTTGCATCCTCATTTGTCCGAATCTCCGCTATGTTTACGGCAAATGGCGCCTGAGGAGAGAATGTTAAAAACGGCGGCAGTTTTTGAGGAGCTATGGCCACGTTCTCGGCTGGAAATAGGGCGTAGAGTCCAGTCACCACCGCCTTTTCCAAAGACACTCGCAACTCATTTGCAGTTTTTTTCACATTCTCCTGAAGAACAGGCGAAAGATTCCCATAAAAGAGTTCGGCCACTGCACTGGGATTTAAAATCACCACGTTCAACTGATCCCCTTCCACATAGAAACCCACCTTCCACGGTAGGGCCAGAGCGAACTCCGGACCATAATCGAGAAACAGCTTGTCGTGAACAGAGTTTTTGAGCTCTATAACCGCACTGCCGGCTGAATCCGGCATCATGAGAGGAATAGCACTCAATTTCGTGGCTATCTGGCCTGCCAAGGCATTGTCTTTCAGCAACACACCATAAATAGCCATCAAAACAGGCTGCATTACAGGATTTGCATCGCCTGTGACTGCCTGCCACTCACCAGAAGTGACCTCCTGCATCACTGCACCCAGAAGACTTGCCGCTACAAATGGCCGAAACTCCATGGGCACGTTCATCTGTGATGCAAAGTCAGTCTGCATCAGAATGGCCATGAGCTGTTGATTGAAGGCTGCTTGAGGCATACTAACAACGGCTATGCGCTCATACACATGAGTGTGTTCCCACGGATACATGCCGCTTCTGTCGCTGCTGCTAAAGTCAAAGCAATAACCAACGGCTGCAACACTTACTAACATTCCTATAAAAAAGGCTACAATTTTCGTCTTCATTTCATCTCCTTCTACCAAGTATATGTAAAGGCCAGAGTGCTTATTACACCCTTGGAAGTATTTTCACCGTAGACAGCTGGAGTCACCTCTACTTCCACGCCTAACCTGTCCGTAAGTTGATATGCCAATGTCATGTCCAACTTGATGAGATCGTATTCTACGGCCAGAGTTGGATTAGAAAGCTGAATATCCGCAAACCTAACTCCCTGCACATTTGAGGTGGAAAGACCGCCGGAAACAGGCTTTAAAAGCAGATTGTTCAAATTTAAATTGTTTGACTTGAGAGTTGCGTCGTAGGATTTGGGGCTGTCCGCATTGCCGATGGCATGAATGCCGTCCAGCTTCAGACGAGCGGAGAGCTTTTGCATGAAGTTTGCGCCCACCTCCAGAAGATAGCGAAACTCATCCGAAGGGCCGTTATCCCTCAGGCGATAGGCCAGCTCAAAACCGCAATATGCGGGCAGAGGCCACAAAGAACGGCCTAACAACAGACGCAGCTCATAGTCGTTCTGATGATTGCCGATCTGCGGTTTTTCATTGTCGTAGAGCTGACCGTACTTCACGAGCCCCTGAATACTCACCACTACAGGGCCGTCATAGAGCTTATACTTGACGCCCAAATCCAGATCGCCCACACCATCACTTTCGCTTTTGACATACATATCATTGGCATTCAACCATTTATAATATACGGAACTCAGCACGGTCAGCCTGTCTGTGACTCCATATTCTTCATACCAATTTAGATTTTTGCCATAGAATCTGCCGCGCATGGGCATGGAATCGCTTTCACCGGTTTTTCCAAAGAGGTGATCACTATAGTAATAATTAAAGGCAAAGCGATTGTACATGCCCCCCTCTTTCATGGTCCAGGCACCTGCAAGCGCCATCTGCGGCACCAGAAGCGCCGCTAAAATCAAAAACAATCTCTTCATTCAACCCCTCCTCAATGAATTTATTATAAAAAAATAAATCATGCAAACAAATCTACTTTAAGTATAAAGGCAATCGGCCCAAGAGTAAAATCGTAACTCCCTATAATTTCTTTGTTATTCATAGATTCTTTCAATTTTCCAAAGCAATGACCATCCATTATGTTGAGTTATATAAAAATGCCTTGAGGAGGTATTCGATGCAGGAATATCAAAAGATGTGGAATGACCTTGAGTTGAATCTTTCGGCCCACGACAATCTGCTTTCGACACTGAGCAGCTTCTATCAATCCGTCTATCTTTCTCAAAAAAATCGGCCTAACACCATGAAATACTTTGATTTTGTCATAAGCGAAGTACATGGCTTACGCATAAAGGAACTTCAGGATGCTAAGGCACGAGGCAAAAAGGTCATTGGAACATTTTGCGTCTTCGTGCCTGAGGAGCTGATACTTGCAGCAGACTGCGTGTGTATAGGGCTCTGTGCAGGTGCAGAGGCAGGTTTTGAGTTAGCTGAACAATACCTGCCCAAAAACACCTGTGGTCTCATTAAATCCTTTTTCGGCTTTAAGCTGGCCAAGCTCTGCCCCTATGCCAATTCCTGCGATTTAGTGGTGGGTGAGACCACCTGCGACGGCAAGAAAAAGGCCTATGAGCTCTTTAATGAATTTCAGCCAGTGCACGTGATGGAGGTACCACAGACCAAAAGTGAGGGCGCTAAGGCCCTGTTTCATGGCGAAGTCATACGCTTCAAGGAGCGCTTGGAACTATTGACCGGTGTAACGATCACTGTCGAGCGTCTACAAAACGCCATAAAGATCGTCAACAACAAACGCAGGGCACTAAACCGGCTAAACGAGCTGAGATCAGCTCAAATTGCACCAATAAGCGGTCTGGACAGCCTGCTTATAAATCAGATTTCCTTTTATGACGATCCAGTGCGTTTCACCAATGCCGTAAACGAGCTCTGTGACGAGCTGGAGGAGCGCATCAAAAACAATGTAGGAGTGGCAAAGAGCGATACAATTCGCATTTTGATCTCAGGCTGCCCCATGGCCATTCCCAATTGGAAGATACCAGTCATAGTGGAAGGTACAAATGCAGTAATCGTGGGCGAAGAAAGCTGTGTGGGCGTGCGTAACACAAGAAATACCGTCAACGAAGACTGTAAGGATGTAAATGAGATGTTACAGGCCATAACTGACAGATACTTTCAAATCGACTGCGCAACATTTACGCCCAATCAAGAACGCATGGACCACATCGTTCAAATGACACAAGAACTGAATGCCCACGGCGTCATACATTATGCCATTCAGTTCTGTCAGCCCTATTCCATCGAATCCAAACGAGTGAAAAAGGCCCTTAAAGCAAGGGAAATTCAACTCCTACGTCTCGAAACCGATTACTCCATGCAGGATGTGGAGGCATTGAAGACTCGCATAGAGGCCTTTAAGGAACTGCTTTTGCCATGAAAATAATCGGATTGGATGTGGGCTCAAGGGCCATCAAGCTGGTTGTTTTACAGAAAGGCAAGTGTGTGTTTCAAAAGGAGATGGCCACCGGTTTTGATTATGTGCAGGATGTGCAGGCCTTACTCCATGTAATTCAACCCCACAAAACCCTGGTCACGGGCTATGGCAGACATCTTCTTTCCAAGCAGATGGGCTTTGAGCATGTCACTGAAATCAAAGCACATGCCAAAGGCATACACAGCATATTTTCAAGGGCGTGTACCATTTTGGACATAGGAGGTCAAGACATCAAGGCCATCAGCCTCACATCAGATGGCCGAGTGCGGGATTTTATAATGAACGATCGCTGCGCTGCTGGCACAGGGCGTTTCTTGGAGGCGATGGCCACCTCTTTGAACTGTTCTATAGTGGAGTTGAACGAAATGGCCCTACAGGGCTCAAATGATTTCAGCATCAACAGCACCTGCACGGTCTTTGCCGAGACCGAGGTAATCTCATTAAAGGCGCAAGGCGCAAACCCTGCAGATGTGGCACGAGCAGTGATTAAGTCCATAGCCCAACGGGCGGCAAGCCTTTTAAACCGCCTCTCCATAACTCAACCTCTCTGCTTTTGTGGAGGTGTGGCCAGAAACAAGGCCTTGGTAAAGGAACTTGAGGCCATTTTGGGCATACCTGTGCTTGTACCGGAACACCCGGAGTTTACTGGAGCGCTGGGCGCTGCGCTGCTGGCATCGTAAGACACAAAACGCCGCCTGTTAAAAAAAACAAGCGGCGCTGACTCAGAAGATTACATTTGATAATCACTATATGTAAACAAGGTCATTCTGGCAATTATCCTTGTTCACATATACATATTAAAAGCGATAAATCAATGCAGAATTGAGCATATACATCTCACCATCAAGATCGGAATCCATATAGGCCTTCTTATCATCGAACTTTCGATATCCAGCATTTAGATTCAAAGCTAAGCCCTTCATAACCTCCACTTCACCACCTACAATTACATCAATGGTTCTATAATCCAGTTCAGCCAAGGCATCTGAACCAGTATAATCCAGATAATTTCTCATAAGTGAGTAACTGTATGGGAAACCTACGTTTGGGAAATAAGTATATGTCTGATTAGGTCCAAAATTGGGTACACTTAAATCGACCTTACTCCAAGTAACAATGACATCACCAAACAATTTGAGCTTCTGTATAGGTTTATATGTACTGAATAGGTAGAGCATGTTCATCTTTATATCATTATTCACATCAGCATATCTGGATGCAATTTGGCCTGACATGCTTTCGCTGAAACAACCAATATAGGTTGGCGTACTATATGTAGTAGTATAGCTGTTTTTCTGATAATCATATCCTACCGTAACAGAAAGCTTACGGGTTACCAGAATATGAAAGTTGATACCAGCATTCCATGTCTTGTTGCTCCAATCGCTTTCTACATCGTTTGTTTCCTTTAAATACATGCCGTTAATCTGAAAAGACAGCCAATCATTGGTCATCCATGTTGCTGTAGCCTTTATACGATGCTGATCTTCAGGCATATTGGATCCGCTGGCCGTCCTGGCTGCAGTATATTGTGGAACAGGGCCATCTACACTTCTAAAAATCTGATAAAATGGCGTGTTCTGATGTGCCATATCCACTCCATCATTGGGATATATATCGATCCAGCTAGTCGTATAACCCAACCCATGATAATACATGAACGGATCATTTACATACTGAAATCTATAATCCAAACGAGCACTGACGTCCTTCAATGGCCTTCCACTCAACCCCAGATCAAAGATATGATACTGAGTCTTTTCATCACTGAGATATACATGATCCAAAAGGCTTGGGCTATAAAAATCTTTGTAAAACCGATTATCTCTGTCCTCAACTTTATAAGTATAACCACCTGTCAGATGATAACCAGCACCCAAACTATAACCAAAATTTACACCTGTTTCAGTTACATTTCTGCTAAGTATTGACAGTCTTTCATAATTCCAAAAACTAACCGGTTGACTACCATTTATTGGATCAACCGGGAATAATACAGTCGTATCTGTTGTATAATTGGCTAAATTTATTGCAATATCATCATTATTCAATGTGTAATATTTTATAAATGCCTTTAAATTTAACCTCGGTATAATACGATTGTTTAGACTTAAATAATAGGTATTTGTTTTATATTCATTGTCTGTATTGTCATTTTCAGTACGTGAAAATACAGCGCTGGAATAAATTGTAGTAGCATTTGTGGCATCTATACGTAGCTTGAACGTATCCGTATGTTTATTAGTATCCGGCGTCTGACCAATCGGCTTATGTTGATTATCAAAAAGTTCTCTGCTGCGTCTTGCATCCAACACTGGGCCTGGTAGGCCTGCAATACCATCATACCAATAATCATTGTCCACAAGTCCATTATGTGCATAAAGATCCCGTCCAGCATCAAACTTGGTGATACCATGGAAATAACTGAAGCTAACACTACTACGTCTGTAAGTAGCACCGAATTTGATATCATCCGTAGTGTAATCAATCTTCTTGCCAACAGCCGCAGCGTGACACGGTGTACACTGCCCTACACTTATAGAATGCTGTTTTCATCCATCCTTTTGCTGACGCTTCAGTTGTATCTCCGACACTAAATTGGGAAATCCAGGAAGCTGTAAGCTAGCCTTCCAATCCTGTTCTGATCGATGAACAGAATAATTTCTATTCATATCCAAATCATTAAAAGTGGCGGTCTGAAAGCCCTCTGTAACCAATGTGCCGTCTTCTTTTTCCACAGGCACAGGATTGGCTGCGGTTACGCCTGAATACATATTGTTATAACCAGGGGCATCGTTATGTTCAGCCCCTGCAAAAACGCCATCTGGTGTGCCTGGCTTTATTGCACCTGTCAATAATTGCTTAGCATCCTTTTCGTGAAAGGTGTCATGGCGGGTTCTATGTAAAAAACTGTCATAATCAAACTCCATTTTAAAAATACGTGATACATCTACGGCTCCTGCGGTCTGATATTCGTCTGAGTCCGTATAGTCCACTCTGCCTCTGGCAGCCAAATTTTCATTAGAATAAGAGAGATCTACGCCTCCCGTAGCACTTGAACGAGCACTGTCAAACTCGGCTGTCTTTTCAAGGCTATCATTTATACCAATGGCATGATAGCCTGCCTCGATCTCCCCATTAAAATCACTTGTAACTACATCATCCGCATAGATAATAGATATTTGTAAAGCCAAGAGCATTCCGCATATAATTAAATATATCTTGATGTTATTCATAGTCTCTTCTCCTCCTTTTTTATCGAGTCAATCTGCTTCCGCCACCAACGGTATAAAGAGATGGTAGGTCGGAGCCATGCACCATAGAATGACATTGCGTACAACGCGTCATCATAGCAGTCTGCATGGAGTGATCGTTAGAAACACCTGTTTTAAATTTGTATGTATTAGGCAAAACATCTGGATTAGGCCTAAAGGAAGTGTGGAAATGCAATGAGTGACACTGCAGACACAAAAATGGTTCCTGCTGCTTGAGCAGATTATCAGAAACAGCACCATGAGGATTGTGGCAGACCGTACAGTCTTCCATCACAGGAGCGTGTTCAAAGGCATACGGCCCAGCATACTCCATGTGACAGCTCAAACACAATTCATTTTTACGATCCTCTACACGCAGCATTGGTCTGGTCTGTGTGCCATGGGGATTATGACAATCCGAACAGATCAGTTTGCCTTCTTTTATGGGATGATGATTAGGATAATTAGCCTGCACTCGTACTGAATTGTGACAGTCAAAACACAGCTCAGGCTCGATCTTTTTTAGCCCTGCATCCTTGGTGTACTTACGTTTATAACCCCAGACCATATCCCGATCTGTCAGATCGTCACCTTCATGATGAACCGTATGACACGAAACACAAGTCATACTCTGCGTGGAATGAACGGAAGAATGCCACTCAATGGTTTCACCACTTGCATGACACTGTACACATACAGCAGAAGACTCTGCACCAGAAAGCTTTCCAGGATTCAATATGGCAGAGGTATCTCCTCCCGACTCCACATGGCTGCTTCCAGGACCATGACATGCCTCACAGCCTTCTCGAGTTATACCGTTTACGGCAATTTCAAATTTGGCTATACGGCTATGAATGTTATGCTTGAAGCCCTGAGACAGATCCTGATGACAATCCATACAGGCTTTACTGCCCACAACCTTGGCATCCTTCATGGAAGACGGCAAAATCACCTCGGAGAGACGATTGTTTGCAGAACAAGAGGCCAGCACGACAAACGCTGCCCCACAGTCCACAGACAAAATCAATGTCTTCAAATTTTTCATCTTTACCAACTTACCTCCCCTAATAATTAATTATGATGCATGCACTTAACTGGCCCTCAAAAAATGAATCACAATTCACCTTGGATTAATTGTTTATAACTAGCATTTATAAAATTATCAAAATGTTTTTTCAATAAAATCTACTAAAACTATAGAAAATATCTATATTATTCCCATAACTTTTACCTATTTTGTTCATTCATTATATCGATAAATTTAATTTGCAATCAAACCAGTCAGTGATAATATATTTCAGCATATTGGGGGTGAAGGTGCTGGCGCATTCCACGGGCTGCAAACCCGTCGGCCCTATCTAAACAATAGGGAGGAGGTTCGATTCCCCTCGCCCCCTTCTCGTTTTAAAGGATGTTCAAAAAATGCGTGATTCCATCGTTATAGCAGTGGCAGGCCATGTAAAACACGGCAAGACCAGCATTGTAAAACTGCTCACCGGCATGGAGCTCAATCGGCATTTAGAGGAGCGGCGTCGAGGAATCACCATCACGCCAGGCCATGCAGTCCTGCGATTCCCAGACAACAAGACCGCCTTTTTAATAGATCTTCCCGGTCACAAGGAATTCCTGCACAACACCATAAGGGGGCTGTGGGGCATAGATGCAGCCATACTTGTCATAGCTGCGGATGAAGGGGTAATGCCACAGACGCGCGAGCACCTTGCCATTTTGCAACTTCTGGGAGTGTCGCGACTCATCTGCGCCATCACAAAGATCGATCGTATAGATAAAGAGCTGCTGAATCTGGCCATGGAAGAGGCCGCCGAACTGCTCAAAACCACAACATACGCCGCTGCCCCCATCATTCAAGTTTCGTCAATCACCATGCAGGGCCGTGAAGAACTGACGAATACGATCAGATATCTATTTGATATTCTTCAGGCGCCAGATCTGGAACAGCCTTTTGTGCTGGCCATTGACCATATATTACACAAAGAAGGGCATGGTCTGGTCGTTACAGGGACTGTCAGTTCCGGTTCTCTGACTCAAGAAGACACCATAGAAATTCAACCACTTGGCATAAGGGATCGCGTCAGGGCCATACAAGCCGGCGGAAGACTCCAATCGCATATATACGCAGGCATGAGGGCAGGGCTGAACCTGGCCACTCTGCGCACAAAGGATATTATGGCAGGATGCATAGTGTCCACTCCAGACACACTTCCAAAGGGACGATTTTTAAATGTGGAGCTCTATATACCCAATGGAATGACGTCCATAAAATCTTATATGGTGGCGCGGCTTTTTATCGGGACTCTGCACACCAGTTGCAAGGTGGTCCTGTTGAATACAGACTCTCTAAAGGCAAATGAGCGTGGATTGGCACAATTACGCCTTGAAACAGCCTGTGCAATTCCACCAAATTCACCTTTTGTGCTCATCTCTCTGGGCAGCAATGACCTGTTGGGTGGTGGACGTGTGCTGGAAATCTCTGAGAGAAAATGGCGGAAACGCTGGAATGAGCACGGTGCACTTCTTCAAACTCTTGCAACCGGCGATTTATCCGAAATCGTTTTGGCGCTTATGCGTTTCAATCCCCTTACTGTCTTGACTCAGCAAAGGATTGCGATTCTATCCGGCTATCCATTACGCATCATTAAAGAATGCTTAAATCAATTATGCTCAGTTAAAATCATCAGACCTGTAGGAAATGGCTATTTTCTTTCCACCGCCTTTGATGCCATTAAAAATTCCATTTACGAAACAGTACTACGGCATCATGCAATACATTCAGAACAAGAAGGCATGGCCAGTGAAACCCTGCGCACTCAATTTACGCATTTACCCATTGTTCTGTTTGATGCAGCCATAAACGATCTGATAGCAACAGCCAGATTGGAATTTCGAGCAGGAGTAATTTTGCAAAAGGGATTCCGCCCCAAATTCAACAGGCAGATGGAACATCTCATGCATCTTATTTTAAAGGCAGCAGAAAGCAGCTGGATTATGCCTATCACATTTCACGCTATTTTGCAGACTCTAACTGTCCCTGAAAAAGATTTGAAAGAAGCATTCCGTATATTAACAAAACAAACTAAACTAATAAAGATATACAAAAACAAATCTGGAGAAAGAGAAGAATACTTAACACCAGATGCACTACAATATATACAAGCAAAATTGATAGATTATTTTAAATCAAATAATAAATTGACAATAGAAAAAGCCAAAGAATTATTTCCAATCGGAAGACGCATAATAAACATACTTGACTATCTTGATTCAATATCATTTACATTATTTGATAAAATAAAAATGGAACGAATCCTATATCCTCATTTTACATATAATTCCACTTCGCCAAGCACATCAATCATCAACCAAAATTATAATCTATAATTATAATACATAGACAAAACCTATTAACAAAATAAAAACAATCAAAATAATCCATTGGCATTTTTAAAAAATCGATATTATTATTTTATACTAGGTTATTTAACATTTGCTCAATTCAATATACTCACTAAAAGCAGAAACTTTATGAAGTATATCTATATAAAAAATGAAAGAAGCATGTCGTATGTCTGAAATTGAACTATCGAGAAGAAATCTGCTTACCAGAATCGGAGTATTGGCCGCCGGAGCTGCGCTTGCCCAATTAGGCAACGGAATTGCAAATGCAACCTCCGTTCAAAAAACATTGATGGAACAGTGGCCATGGCCTTATGTGAAACTGGATCCTGCAGAGACGGCAGAGAGGGCATATCATGAGTGGTACCGTCTTTACTGCGGCGGTGCTGTTGTCAGCAGTATCTTTGGACAACTCAGAGAAAAAATCGGAGAACCTTACAAATCCTTTCCGATAGATGCCTTTATCTACATGGAAGGCGGAGTGACCGGCTGGGGCACACTCTGCGGCTCAAATAACGGAGCGAATCTGGTTTCAAATCTGATAATCGGACCAAGAATATCTGATACAGATGACGGCGCTCTGATGGGTGCAGAGATAATGCAGTGGTATTCCGACGCCATGATGCCCGTCTATACCCCTAAACAACCCAAAGTCACCACGCCGATACCAAAAACAGTTAGCAACTCACCTCTTTGTCATATCTCGGTGGGCAGATGGATGAAGGCTGCCAACAAACCATTGAACAGCCCGGAAAGAAGACACAGATGTGCAAGCGTATCTGCAAGCGTGGCATACCGTCTCGTGGAATTGTTAAATCTCTGGAAAGACGGTAAGTATGAAACAAAAGGAGAGATGATGTCTCAACAATTCACTATCGCTGCGCAGCCAAACTGTACAGATTGTCACGGCTCAAATGTGCCGTCACCACCTGAGTTATTAAAAAACAGCTGAAAATAACATGAGTGCCCTATTAAACGGCCTCAAAAATCAGAAAATTTTGAGGCCGTTTAAATCTTCTGTATGAATATTCACTACTCCATTTCCACTGTAAGCAGTAGCAGTTCGTCTCCGCCTTGACGGGTACAGAACTCGTGTCCACATAATGGGCAGGGAAAAGCAATACATTGCAAGATATCCATAGCATCTGCTTGAGATGAATCATCTTCTTGAAAACGATGCCCACACCGACCACAAATGTACTCCACGCCTGAAGAGTGTATCTCAACTTTCATGCCATACAGTGCTGGTTCTTGTTCAGATAGAGCATTCAGAGCAAACAACAGGGACTCAATAACTATACCGGAAAATTTACCTATGGATAATTTGATGGATGTTACAGCATGTCTATTATGAAACTTGAGAAGCTCCTGCAATTGGCTTACTAATCCCTGTGCTATTGAAAACTCATGCATGACGAAACGATATTATGCTTTTAAAGTAACTGCCGCTATATTTAATCTTTGCAAAAACGAAACGACCTGTGCGGCCATCTGGGGCAAAATAGCACCAAGCGAAGAAGAAAGCTCGACCCCAAGGCTTAACTCCCTTGGAACTGTGCAAAAAAAGTCCAAATGTTTTGCAGCATTGCCTCTCAATTTAACAAGTTCAAACACCTCCAGTATGCCCACCTGATGCGGAGACAGGGCTGCCTGAAGGGAGTGTTTGCGAAAGGCCTTTGAATCGGCGAAGTGATAGATGGCCTGATCTGTATCTTTGTCATGAAATAAAACCGAGATGAAAGGAGAGGGCTCCGGTGCCACGGAGATCACGTCTATCAGGATCACACGATTCACATCCTCCAGATACGGGCCGAGCACCATACCGCCTGTACCTGCATCGACCAGTTGAATTTCAAAACCATTCAAGAGGGCCGAAGAAAAATCATAGTGATCTTCCAGATAGCGTACACAATGCACACCAAAGCCTTCATCTGACATGAGCAGATTGCCAAACCCCAATATATTTATTTTCTTCAGCATATTCTTGGAAGAGGCTCACCGGTAAGTGGTCTCAGCAGCCGCCTGCCTCCAATGGCGGTATTCAGCACCACTCTGCCGTTTTTCTCAGGCAGGACTCTGCCGATTATGGCGGCATTCAGGCCCTCAACTCGATCTCTCATAAGCTGCAAGATCTCATTAGCACGAGCCTGAGAAACAAATACCACACACTTGCCCTCATTTGCCAGGTATAGGGGATCAAAACCCAAAATTTCACAGGCAGAAGCCACAGCCGGAGAGATGGGGATCGCCTGCTCTTCTATTTCAAAATCCCAGCCGCTTTGTGACGCCAGCTCGGTAAGTGTAGTGGCCAGACCACCTCTTGTGGGATCCCTCATACAGTGCAACTCATCTTTTGCATGTGCCCTCATTTGGGCTACAAGTCGATGAAGGGGCATGGTGTCGCTGGTAATGGGGGTTTGCAGGTGCAGGCCTTTTTGACTGGTCAATATGGTGATACCGTGATCCCCAACTGTACCCGAAACCAAAATACAATCGCCGGGCTGAATTCTGCGGTGCGATGGAACCAAATCGCAATCGATGATTCCTATGCCGGAGGTGTTTATGAATATTTTGTCTCCCTTGCCATAAGGCACTACCTTGGTATCGCCTGTAACTACTATAACTCCTGCCGTCTTAGCTGCATCGGCAAGAGAACTGGTAAGTCTTTTAAATTCATCTAATGGAAAACCCTCTTCAAGGATCAACCCCAGGCTCAGGCAAACAGGTCTTGCACCCTTCATGGCCAGGTCGTTCAATGTGCCGTTTATGGCCAGCATGGCTATATCACCGCCCGGGAAAAAGATGGGATCAACTACATAACTATCTGTCGTGAAAGCTATTTTTGCATCCCCAATCTGTACTACCGCACTGTCTTCCAGTTCATTCAGCACAGGATTCTGCAGAAATGGCAGCAGATACCGGGCAAATAGTTCCTGACTCGCCAGTCCTCCGCTTCCATGGTCCAAGGTTATATGTTGCATTATATATTCTGACCTCCATACCTGAAAAATGCAGCACATGTGCCTTCTGTAGAAACCATACAAGGCCCAAAAGGCTTAGAGGGTGTACAAGCCTTGCCAAAAAGGGGGCAGGAGACAGGAGATGCCTTTCCCTTAAGTATCTCACCACACATACAGCCTCGCTCTGTTTTTGTATTCGTGTGTAAATAAGAAGCCTCACTCACTTCAAATGATTCAGGGAATGCAATGCGATTTCGTACATCAAAATGGGCATAGGCCGACCTCAAACCAAGCCCGCTTTGAGGTAGATCTCCCAGACCACGCCAGTTAGCATTCTGAGGCACGAAGACCTGCTGCATCATACACAAGGCCCTCGAGTTTCCATCCCAGCTCACAACCCGTTCATAGGCGTTATAAATGCCTGATTGTCCATTAAGAATCATATCAGTCAAATGGTAAAACCCCCGCAGAATATCAACCGGCTCAAACCCTGTAATAACACAAGGTATGCCATATCGCTCTACAAATGGGCTGTATGCCTTTGCGCCGATGATAGCGCTCACATGCCCAGGGCAGATAAGGCCTTGGACTTTACATTCAGTATCGCTGAAAATAGCATTTAATGCCGGCGGCATGAGCTTCATGGCTGGGTATATGGCCAGATTGGAAATATTCAGACGTTTCGCCTCGTGAAGCATACTCGCTATTCCAGGAATGGTGGTTTCAAAACCCACTGCCAAAAAAACCGTAAGTATGTCTGAGTGTTCTTGGGCCACAGATATGACGTCCATCGGAGAATAGACCGGCAAAACACGTGCGCCAGCGGCTCTGGCATTCTGCAGACTACCTTTTGTGCCAGGGACACGCATCAGATCGCCAAATGTCGTGATAATACAGTCCTGGCGGCTCAACCAGACAAATGCATCTATATCCTGCTGACTGGTGACACACACAGGACAGCCCGGACCAGAGATCAGATGCAGACTCAATGGCAACAGAGAACGTATGCCATGCCTGAAGATACTGACGGTGTGTGTGCCACAGACCTCCATACAAAAGACATCTTTATTCCCGTTTACATCAAAAAGAGAGATGATACGTTGCCTTAATGCAGCCACCAATTCTGGTTTTCTGTAATCTGTTTCAAAAAGGCGCGAAGCATTCATGAAGACTGCTCCAACGCCTGATAAATAAGTTCCAGATCCTTTAAGGCATCCTCCGGAGGTAAGGTGCGAATGGCAAAACCGGCATGCACTATGACATAATCCCCAACATTGGGAAGAATGTCCACAATGTCCAAACGGACAACTCGTTCCACACCATTTACCTCCACAACTGCTGTCACAGGTGAGTCTGCAGTCTGAAGATACTCCTCCCCAGTAAGGCTGAGAAGCTTTTTAACTCGCATTGGCACGGCAAGACACATAGTATGAGTGTGGCTCTGTTACCAGGAGCGGCGCCCTCCGCCGGATCCACTACGGCCTCTGCCGCCTCCTCTATTGCCTCCACCATATCCCCCACGTCCACCCCCGCCTCTGCGGTCATCGGTACGCGGTTTTGCCTCGTTTACGGTGAGCGGCCTGCCCATAAAATCCTTGCCGTTCAATGCAGAAATGGCCGCCTGCGCCGCAGCAGCATTCGGCATCTCAACAAAACCGAAACCCCTGCCCTCACCGGTAAATTTGTCCTTGATGATGTTGACGGTGGAGACCTCTCCAAATGCGGAAAATACCTGCATAATATCCTGTTCCTGTGTGTTTCTTGGTAGGTTGCCTACGTATATGTTCATTGTTTTGTCCTGATAATAGTTAGAGAAAAGGGGACTCTTTTTCACTTCAGGGCTTGATAACCCCCGCAGCAACATCGAAAAAGAGAATGGATTTTGGTCAGTGGATATCGGTTATTATATTTGCTTTTTTATTCCTCCTCCATCATGAAATAAAGACAGAATCAGTTTACGGGCAAAAACTATTCTGGTCAATACGAGTTTTCCTGCCACATATCTGAAGTGAAACGCAGGACCTTGTTTCTACCGGTCTCCTTGGCCTTGTAAAGGGCGATATCCGCAAATTTTATGGCCTCCCATATACCTGTTGCATCAGAGGGGAACTCACTGATCCCTATACTTAACGTCTTTTTGATATTATTACCAGGCAGTTTGATCACATGATTTTCAAACATATCCCGCAACTTTTCCGCCACTTCCACGGCATTTGATACGTCACAATCTATCAATAAAATCAAAAACTCCTCTCCTCCAAATCGTATCACCAGATCGGATGCCCTGACACTGGAGAGCAATAGATGCCCCAGATCTTTCAAAATGATATCCCCTGCATCATGGCCATACTCATCGTTAACCGCCTTGAAATAGTCTATGTCACACATAAAAATACAAAGTTTGGAATTTCTACGTTTTATTCCGGATACGATATTATCTATGTAAAGCTCCAGATAACGTCGATTATACAGGCCGGTAAGCGAATCTTTTACCGCCATTTCCTCCACTGCTCGAGCATATCTCTTGGCCTGTATCACGGGCATGGCCTCCTGCAGATAACGTCTGGCCTCTTGCAGCGCCCTGGCTGTACAGGCCTGGCGCATGGAATTATCCACATATGGGAATATGAATTGCACAACTCCTACTACCTGTCCGCCGATGATCATAGGGATACATGTATGAGTCAAAGCATCAGGCCATGGAAACAGACGACATATTCCAGGATTGTCCACAGAGGATACCACAGCCCCTGTTCGTTTTGCCCTGCACCTGTCACTCGTGAGCTCAGGAATGTCTGCCTGAATCTCAGCAGGTTGACAATAAATAGGTATCAAAGCATCCTTTTTTCTATCGAACTCATAGATCACGAACACTCCCAGACTCAATCGATGTTCAAAGACACGTGCCAAACGTAGATATATGTCTTCCACTGTTTCGTCCGCCTCTATGGTGCGACGGAATATAGAAATTTCTCTAATAATATGCACCAGGTCGTTTACCGCCTTGGCCACTTGCCCTATCTCGTCACTGGTCTGCACTGGAATGTTGACTATGGAAGTACAGCCGGTAACGGTATCGTTAGTGCAGTCTTTGATCTGCCGCAGAAGCTGGGCCATGTTCTTCAAGGGATTTACCAGGGATCTACCCCAGAAAAAACCTGCAAATAAAATGATCACACTCAAAATCAGCGTAACGAGAATGTGCTCGTCAAAATTTATTATTTGGTATAGTTGTAAAGATGGGTTTCTGTGCAGCACAACGGCTACAAAACCGAACTGCATCACCACAAACACCATTATGATGAAAAGGGCGAACAACATGATCTTGGTGGTCAGCGTAACGCTATCCAAAACGTGTTTTATACGAAAAAACAGACCGATAAACATGTATAACCCCCTGTGGTAGGGGCGCACGGCCGTGCGCCCCTACGTTGTTCAATAACTCGCTAAGCCTTGAAAATCAAAACATTATAATTATTTTTTTACTTACCGTACGGGCACGGCATGCCGTGCCCCAACAATCAACACAACGCTTCACTCGTGAGTGATGGTTTATTATTAACATCACTCAATCCCCCATCTTCTGAGCTTCAGACGAAGGGTCTTGCGGTCTATGCCCAAAATACGGGCTGCATCGCTACGATTGCCCTTTGTCTCCTTTAATATTTGCACTACATATTGTCTTTCCACCTCTTCCAGAGGCATCAGCTCAAACACCGCATATTGGGCCGAATTCGTATTGCCACTAAATTTTTCTTTTGTAGAATCGGGTTGCTGCGCTGCAATTCCGGCCAGTTCCACATCTTCTCTGTCTATATGAGGGCCACTGGAAAAGATAACCAGACGCTCTATGGTATTTTCCAGCTCCCTTACATTCCCAGGCCAATGATATTCTTCCAGCAATCCCACTGCATCCTGTGTGAGATATAAACCGGCTCTGTCATGTTTTTCACTGAATATGCGCAAAAAATAATGAGCTAAAAGGGCAATATCCTCTCTGCGCTCACGAAGGGGTGGGGTCTGAATAGCCACAACATTTAAACGAAAGTATAGATCCTCTCGAAATGTGCCTCGTTGAACCGCCTTTTTTAGATCCTGATTTGTGGCGGCGATGATACGCACGTCCACCTTTGTCAGGCGGTTGCTGCCCACACGAGTGATCTCCTTTTCCTCCACTGCCTTTAGCAGCTTGGCCTGTAGTTCCAGATTGATATTTCCAATCTCATCGAGAAACAACGTGCCTCTGTTGGCCAGCTCGAATTTGCCCATTTTTGCCCCTGAAGCCCCTGTAAACGCACCTTTTACATGGCCGAACAACTCACTTTCAAACAGGGTGGGGACCAGAGTGGAACAGTCCACTGACACAAAGGCATTGTCCTTGCGCTGGCTGAGTTCGTGAATGCGCCTGGCGATAAGCCCTTTGCCGGTGCCACTTTCGCCTGTGATCAGCACAGTACTATCGGTATTGGCCACTCTGCGAATCTGCTCCATCAGAGTGCGCATGGGCTGGCTCTGACCGATTATCTTGACATCCCCTTCCTTTTTGCGCAGCTCTTCCTTGAGGTAGATGTTTTCAATGGTGAGTCTGCGGGCATCCAATGCCCTGCGCACCGCCATGCGCAGTTCATCAGGCTCAAAGGGTTTGGAGAGAAAATCAGTAGCGCCCAGACGCATAGCCTCCACGGCATTGTGTATGGTGCCGTAGGCTGTAATCATGATGACAGGCACCAGACTGTCCTTTTCCTTGATGCGTGAAAGCAGCGTAAGACCGTTGATATCTGGCATCTTGAGGTCCAGCAAAATCAGGTCGTATTCATAACGTTCCAGCAGTGACAGGGCCTCTTCACCGGCGGCTGCCTCAGAGACCTCATAATCCATACGTTTCAGGGTCTGGGCGCATCCGTCTCGAATGGCTATGTCATCATCAATTATGAGTATTCGTTCCTGCATATCACCCTTTTGCTGTTTTGGCGCTGATAGACATGCAATAATTCAACCGCATCTCCTAAAATGAGATTGCGGAGCCTGCCTCAAGCCTGTCATTTCGAAGGAGTAATAAATTCCCCTCCGGTGGAGTGAGTGCCTAAAGGGCGGGGTGGTGTGAGAAATCTTAAGATTCCTCGCTTCGCTCGGAATAACAGCGCTTACTCATGAAATGTCCCTCGCAATGACAGCTGCGAAGCGAGACCTCTTCGCCTGTCATTGCGAGCCGAAGGCGAGACAATCTAAAATGTTTCATATCTCATGTGGTCCTTTTGCAAAAAAAAATTCAGCCAGGAAGAGGTCCTGTAAAGCGACCAATCCCTGGGAGGCAGCACAACCTCCCTGACCTTGAGATGGAAATACTGCATACGCTCATAACGCCTCACATAGATACAACGCTTGCGCCCCGGCCAGACCTCACACCAACCGTTCCGACTCCCTCCGCAAGGGCCATTCAGCAATCCCTTGGCGCACTGAGACTGAGGACAGAGAAATGCCATCTCTCCCAAAGTACAGTCACCGCAGGACTGGCAATCGTACAACATACCCTTTAGACAATATTCAAAATTTGTCAATGCATTTCCAAGGGATATCTTCTCAAAAAACAGGACTAAGGCCCTCATGGCCTCATAAAAAGGCGCTTTCCTATCAAAAAACAGATTATGCATAGCCATGCTTGCACTCATGGCAAATCTGTCGCCGATGGCAAGAGTGGATTGTTCAATCTCCTTTTGAAATTTCGGCAAATTGAGGCCGGTGGCTGCATCCTCCTCAAACAGCCATGCCTGCCACTCCTCTGGAAAGAGAAACTCCGAAATCAGCTCCTTCCAGCGGTTTCCCCATGTTTCAGCCAGATTCAGAACATGAACAATATGTTCATATCGAAGACCAGGCCCACTCAGATGGACACCGTCATATCCCATGCCCTTAAGCACGGCTATCATTTTGGCTGCACGCTCAAGTCGAGCCGAAAGACCGCCATCAGGTCCCTGTGCCTCCTCTTCCATGCGTTCCAACAGTCTTTTAGGCAGAATGCAACCGGGAACCACCCCTTTGTGCAGGAGCCTTGCCATCTTTATGCCTGGAATGAATACCGTCCCAAACAAAGAGATATCCTTGGGAAACGGCGCTTGGAGTACACTCACCTGGGGTTGCCCTGATTGAAACGGCTGTACACAAGCGTGCGCCCCTACAAAATCAATGGAATTTGTATTCAAAGGTGATGAACCGGCGACAGTTACCTTTCCCAGCAACATATTCATAATCAGGCGCAATTCATGATACTTGCGCATATCATAACCAGTCTGCGATATGACAAATTCGGCCCCTGACGCCAGTTTTTTGACGAGCTTTTGATACTGCGGCACCAATTCACTGGCAAGATGCTTAAAAGAGGATACCACGCAACCAGCATAAAATGAAGTAGGAGGCATCTGAACGCCTCCACCTGGTGCACGGCTATCCAACAGAAAACCCTTATTCATATCCTGAATCATTCGCAGGGCCAGTACCGAATCCAGATCAAAAACCGGCTTGGCATTGCCCTGAAAACCATATCTGGGATAATCCCCTGTCACCACCAGCAGCTCTCTCATGCCCAGACGGTCCAGCTCAAAAAGTTCACTCTCTATGAGATTTCGATTCTTATCTTTACAGGAAAAGTGAATGACGGGTTGAATGCCCAAACGCTGAATGTCCCTGCCCAAGGACTTGGGGGAAAGCGCGGGGTGACCGCCGGCATTATCGGTGATGGAGAGCGCCGCTATTCGGCCGTCGCGAGCCGCCTCTCTTGCAAAGGCCAGAATGTCATTCAGCGCCTTGCCGCTGGATGCCCTGCCCGGAACCAATTCATAACTGACATGAAATGCCACCTTCAGCCACGCAATCTTCTCTTGTCACCAATGCGCATGGTGAGCTTCTGATTGTCCAGATATTCCAGAATCGGCACCATATATTTGCGGGAAAGCCCGCCTGTCAGGTCCCTGAAGTCGTTTATAGCCATTTCACCATGTTGCTTCAGAAAATTCACTACCATGGACTGAATCTGCTCCAAAACAGCTGTGTGCAGATAGAGATCGTCTTTCAGATACACAAGCACCTTTTCACGCACCAGGAGATTCAGCAGGCTGGAGACCAACGCCCTGTCTTCAAACATGGCGAAGAGCTCTGTCTTTGATGGAGGTGTCATGCCTGCCTTGAGGTAGATCTCCACTATGCGCGCCTGCATGTCCTTGTCCTTCTCCTGCATGTTCAATCGATGACATGCAAGCCTTACCAAGTCCTTGTCCTGCACCAGCTCATTGGCCTTGACCAGATTCGCGAGCAGATGCTGAAAGAAACGATTGTCTTCCAAAATGGGAAAGAGTCTGGAGCGCAGCTCTTCCTTGGGCATTCCAGAAGACAATGGAAATTCTGCATGATATTGCTGAAGAAATGCCAGGGCCTGGCTGCGTTTTTTGTCATAAACCTCTGCACTTAATATGCGATGGCCCTCCGAATCCAGCCGTATCGCCTTTTTCTGCCCTACAATACCTTCCATCTCCCTTTCAAGAGTCTTGCCATAGAGGGCTGTGCGCAGGGAAATCTCGGCCAAGGATAAACCCCGCTGGTCCGCCTGTTTCAGGTGGTAAAGTATGCGCTCAGACGGAGTGCCCTTGTCCAGCACGGCCATCTCATTCCAGAGTTCGGATCTTGAGCGTCTGCGCCGTCTGGGCAGTGAATTCAGGATACCGCCGCCGCCGATGGTAATCACAGGTGAATAACTGCGAATGATATACCTGTCTCCAGGCAGCACGGCCACTGGTCTTTCCAGTTTGATCTGGGCATAGGTGCGTTCACCAGGAGACAGCTCGTCCTGTTGCAGCAACACTCTACCCATGACCTCTGCTGTGCCTGTATGAAACCTCACAGGCGCCCTGTGCTTGAGGGATCGCTCCGCTGTGGCGAGATAATGAAGCTGAATGTCCAACAGAAAACTGGGCCGCAGGCCGTCTGGAACAGAGAGGACATCCCCACGTTCTATCTGTTCCAGCTGCACACCCTGAAGGTTGATGGCTGTGCGCAGCCCCGGCACGGCCTCTTGTGCCTCCTGGCCGTGATTCTGAATGCCTCTGATGCGGGTTGGAATGCCTTTGGGATAGAGCATCGCCTCTTCGCCCACACAAATGTGCCCGGAAACAGTGGTGCCTGTCACCACGGTTCCAAAACCCTTGATGGTGAAGACGCGATCGATAGGCAGGCGATACGGTCCTGATGTGTTGAAAACAGATAGGTGGTTCAGAACCCTTTGAATCGCTGCCTTCAGGTCATCTATCCCCTCTCCCGTAAGGGACGAGACAGGTATGATCTCAGCTCCCTCCAGAAAGGTACCCTGCATGGCCAAAGTTATGTCCTCCTTTACCAGTTCGAGCCACTCGGGCTCCACCATGTCCTTTTTGGTAAGGCAGATCACCCCTTTTTTGACTCCAAGCAGTTCGCAGATAGCCAGGTGTTCTCGTGTCTGAGGCATGATGCCTTCATCGGCAGCTATCACCATCAACACCATGTCCATACCAGTAGCACCGGCAACCATGTGTTTGACAAAGCGTTCGTGGCCAGGTACGTCAATTATGCCGATGCGCTGGCCTGACGGCAGATCCAGATGTGCAAAACCCAGCTCTATGGTGATGCCTCGGCTCTTCTCCTCTTTCAGGCGATCTGTGTCGATGCCTGTCAATGCCCGTATCAGCGAGGTCTTGCCATGATCTATATGCCCGGCCGTGCCGAGTATGACTGTCTTGGCGGCCATCTCAGCCTATACGCGCCCCGGGCGCCATGGCGGCATCATGAATCGTGGTCAGGGAGAGCCTACCGTTTTCATCCTTTGCAGCAAGTAACATGCCCTCGGATGTGATGCCACGCAGCTTAGTGGGCTGAAGATTAGCCACCACTATAATCTTTTTGCCGATAAGCTCCTCCGGTGTGAAATACTCAGCTATACCCGCCACAACAGTGCGTTCTTCAGGACAAGCTACCGTCAGTTTCAGAAGTCTATCCGCCTTTGGTATGCGTTCGGCCTTCAGTATCTCCGCAACCCGTAGATCAACTCGCCTGAACTCATCGATTGTAATCAGATTTTCCTTATTTTCTGTGTCCATTTGCTTGACTTCTCCTGTTTTTTGTGCTGCCGCCGGTGAGAATGGAGTGGAACACTTTGCACATGCCTCTACACCCTGAGATCTGTCACTACGGTCAGTCCCTGCTGCCTCCAAACGGGGAAACAAGGATGGTATTCGAATACAGCCGGTACTTGGGCACAAAAGGCCCCATTCCCGAGCAAGATTCAGGCGAAAATCCTGTTTTTCGGCCAGACCGATGGCTTTTTGTATGCGCTGGGCAGCCTGGGGCATGACAGGCCAGATGAGTATGGAGACTATGCGCAGGGTCTCCAGCAGGGAATACATGAGATTTTTGAGCTCACCCTGCTTCGTTTCATTCTTTGCCAGATTCCATGGAGCCGAGTGATCGATGACTCGATTGGCCAAGCCTATGACCTCCCAGAGCCTTTGAAGGGCCTTGTGTGTCTGAAATTCCTCCATATCCACTTCCCATAGAGGAATCAGGGCCATACATGCCTTTTGCAGTTCTGAATTCATGGATTCGGGCGTAGGAATGATTCCTTTAAAATATTTTTCCTGCATGGACAGGGTTCGGCTCACCAGATTGCCCAGGTCATTGGCCAAATCGGCATTGATGCGAGTCCGAAAGGCGTCTTCGCTGTAAGAGGCGTCCAGCCCAAAGGCCATCTCGCGCATGAGACAATAACGCACTGCCTCTGCACCGAATTTTTCCAAAAGCTCCGCAGGCGTTATCACATTCCCCAGACTCTTGGACATCTTCTGCTCCTTGATCTGCCAGTAACCATGCACATGTAGTCTTCTGTAAGGTTCAAGACCTATGGCCTTGAGCATGGTGGGCCAGTAGATGGCATGGGGTTTCAAAATATCCTTGGCGATTACATGTTCGGCAACACTCCAAAATTGCTCAAATCCTACATGAGAAGAATAACCAATTCCTGTCAGATAATTGATCAGCGCATCGAACCAGACATAGGTCACGAACCTTGCATCAAAGGGCAGAGGGATTCCCCAGGTAAGACGCGTGGTGGGCCTGGAAATGCAGAGGTCGTCCAAAGGTTCCTTCAAAAAAGACAAAACTTCATTACGATATCTCTCCGGAGTGATAAAATCTGAATTGGAACGAATATGATCGATAAGCCAGTCCTGGTACCGGCTCATCAAAAAGAAATAGTTCTGCTCCTTGAGACGCACCGGTTCAGTCCCGTGATCCGGACATCTACCGTCTTTCAGTTCCCTTTCCATATAAAACCGCTCACACCCAAAGCAATACAGGCCCTCGTATTCACGAAAGACAATCTCGCCTTTTTCATATACCTGTGAGAGTATTCCCTGCACAGTGGCCACATGCTCGGGATCCGTAGTGCGAATGAAACGATCGTATTCCACACTCAAAAGAGGCCATGTATCCCTGAATATGGCGCTGATACGATCCACATACTCCTTGGGAGACACCCCTTGAGCATGAGCAGCCTGGACTATCTTGTCTCCGTGTTCATCCGTGCCTGTAAGAAAAAAGGTCTTTTCCTCCCTCATGGCATGAAATCGGCGCTGCACATCCGCGACTATGGTGGAGTATGCGTGGCCGATATGAGGCGGGGCGTTTACGTAATAGATGGGCGTGGTGACATAAAACGCCTTGTCGTTCTTCATCTTCTAGTATTCCTCTTTTTTCTAAATTCCCCTCCGGTGGAGTGAGTGCCCGAAGGGCGGGGTGGTGTCCCCTCTTCAGACGATTCCATGTCCTCCATGGCCTGCAAAATAACCGCATCTTGCATATCCTGCGTCTCAGGCTGATTCCCGGCCTGGCCGCCTGTTGCTGGCTGCTCCTGTTGTTTATTGATATATGCCTCATATTCATAAGTCAGACAGCAGAGAAGCCTTCCGCATCTGCCTGATATCTTGCTGGGATTCAAGGGAAAGTTCTGGGATTTGGCCATTTTGATGGAAATGGGGTCAAAAGTCTTCAAATAGCTGGAACAGCAGAATTCGCGTCCGCATTCACCAATACCACCGATCATCTTTGCCTGGTGCCGAATGCCTATCTGGCGCATTTCAATCCTAATTCGAAGCTCCCGCACAAGCTCTTTGACCAGCTCCCTGAAATCCACTCTCTGTTCAGCATAGTAATAAAAGATGATCTTGGACCCATCGAACAGACTATGGACACGCGTTAATTTCATCACAAGATTCAGTCTGGCCACCTGTTCGCAACAGAAGGCGAAGGCCCTTTTTTCGAGCTCCAGATTTGCGTTATAACGCTCCAGGTCAACTTCGTTCGCCATACCTTTCACACAAGGCAACGAAATGTTAGAAGGCAAGACAACAGGGACCGGCGCCACCGCCACCTGCCCCACTTCCCTGCCAGCATCCCCTGTATTCGTTGATACAACCACCCAGTCACTTCGCTTCAGTTCCAAAACACCTGCATCATAGGATGCTGCAGGCCAGTCCGGCCGAATCTTCACCTTTACAAGCCTACGTCTGCCATCAGGCACTTCATGAATCACTTTATCGTTATCGTCCATAACTGCAATGTAACAAAATCATGTTACAAAGACAACCTTTCCCACCAAAATGCAAGCAGTGTCTCCACCAGAAGCACCTTGTTGATGTTTCGCTCCAGCAGATATTCCACTCGTTCCAGCCGCTCGGAATACTGCTCCAGTTCAGGGAGAGAAATGCTGCGGGCAAGGGCAATGAGATGCTGCTCTTTGTCTTTGTTCAACAACAGCAAAAGACAGTCCATTCCTGATTTCAACAAAAATATATCCAGCACAACTGACATGAGAAGCAATTTGAGACACAGAACACCGGCATTGCTTTCCGCAAGCTCTGCGATCAACTGGAAAAACAGGGAGATGTCTGCCTCGTGAGCAAGAAGCTTCCACAGCCTGTCTCTGATACCTATGAAATTTAACTTCAAAAGCCCTCTGATCGCCTCTGCATCACCCCCACAGAGACGTTCCCAGAACTGTAAGGGGTATAGCTGCAACACAGCCTGTTCTTCAGGCAAAAAACAATCCATTGTAAAAGGAGCTGAACGACATTTCAGTATCTGGCAGCGGGATATAATGGTGGGTAAAAGTGTCTCCACCGCCGATACTGTCAGAAGGAGATGATTGGACGCCGGAGGTTCCTCCAGAAGTTTCAACAGGGAGTTGGCGGCATCAGGGGTCATATTTTCGCAACCGTGCACAAGGCAAACCCGCCTTTCCGCCTCAAGGGGAGCAAAGGCCACAGTTTTCTGAAGGGCTCTCACATGGTCTATCTTGATGACACCGTCCTCTTGGGACTGACAGATGAAAAGGTCAGGGTGCGTACCGTGAGCCGTTTTCCTGCAAGGGACACAGACGCCGCATGGGTTCAAAAGACCGTCTGTTTCCTGAGGACGGCTGCATAACAGCAGTCTGGCGAAAAAAAAGGCCACAGCCCTTCTTGTACTTACCCCTCCGCCGGAAAGCAGATAGGCATGAGCCACTCTGCCTCTTTGCAGTATTCGTCCTATAAGTGAAAGCAGAGGGCGTTGCGCTGCTGGTCCATGAAGAATACCTGTGATCTCGTCACTGGATTTAGGGCTGATTTTTTGCACGTTCTGCATGGATTATGGCAGATGGAACGCCCTGCCATATATACTCTGATACCCTGACCATGTCTCTTCAGGACCTTTCAGTTCCAACTTCAGGGCATCCAGATAGTTTATCTTGGCGTCTATCTCATCTATGAAGTGCAGCACAAAGGCCTCTTTGGTCATGGGCAACACAGGCGAGCCGTATTCATAACGGCCGTGATGGCTGAGAATCAAGTGTTTGAGGGCCACAATGCTGGGCGCATGACGGTCAAGGCCGATTTTAATCACCGCCTCGTCTATCATGGAAATGGCTATATTCAGATGCCCCACCAGCCTTCCTTCATCGGTTATGGTAAAACCAGGTCTGCTGAAGTCATACTCCACAATCTTTCCCAAGTCATGGAGAATCACACTTGCGATCAACAAATCCCGATTCAACGCAGGATACAGCTTGCAAAGCGCAACGGCGACTCGCAGCATCTGAAGAGTGTGCACCAGAAGCCCATGCAGACAGGCATGGTGCATACGTTTGGCACCAGGGGCATTACAATAGGCGTTCACCATTGCCTCATGGGAAAACAGCTCTGAAAGCAGGGCTGAAAGCACAGAATCGGAGATATTTCCCATATAACCAGACAGCTCTCTCCAGAGGGCCTCCACATCCACTTGCGCCGCAGGCATGAAATCCGCCAGATTCACCTCGGTTTCAACAATGGGATTCACGGCCTTTACAGTCAGCTGCAAGACGCCGTTATAGGGTTTACAAAAGGCATTGACAAACACAAACCCGTCTTTTTTACACTTACTGTCCATGGATACTGCATCATCCCATATCTTGGCCTCTATCTGACCGGTTCTGTCGGCCAAAGTAAGGGACAGATACGGCTTTCCATCTCGAGTATTGGCCAATTTTTTGGCTGCTATGTAAAAAACCCCCTCTACAGGCCTTTCCTGATCTATTTCTTCAACAAACATGCCCTTTTCCAAAATCAACTCCTTATATCTTCATCTCTCTCTCATCACCACTCTAAAGCCGATCTGATCCGTTTTTTCGTCAGGAGCGGCTCTGTAACGGTTTGCGCAACGGGTCTGTTCTGCATTAGAAAACCAGGACCCGCCTCGCAGATTTTTTTTGCCTGATTTGTCCTGAACGGAAATTGGATTCATGACCTTGGGCATGAGAGTCTTGTAAAATTCAGAGTCATACCAGTCCTCACACCACTCCCAGACATTGCCGTGCATATCGTATATACCAAAGCGATTTGGTGCAAACGACCCCACCGGCACCGTGGAACCGTTCATTATCGCGTTGTTGGATTGTGTACGAATATTTGCTTGTGAACTTGTAAAGGACTGGCCAAAACTAAAAGCCGTTGCAGCCCCGGCCCGGCAGGCATACTCCCATTCGGCCTCTGTGGGCAAACCCACCGAATATTCTTTTTTGAGGGCTGACATCCTTTGCACAAACGCCTTGGCATCCTGCCATGAGACATTCTCCACAGGGAAATGCGGGCCGTTTTTGAACGATGATGGATTGCTGTTCATAAGTTTCTGCCATTGATCCTGCGTCACCTCAAATCTGCCCATCCAGAAGCCGTTTATACACACCTCCTGAGCAGGCCCTTCATCCTGATCCCTTTTGAGTTCAGAGACCGGACTGCCCAGAGTGAAGCAGCCCTCAGGCACCCAGACAAACTCCATTCCCGTAACCGGTTCCTTTTCAATCGTTCCTGGCTTTGGCGTCGGCTTCAAATGGATATTGAGCTTTTTTGTCTCACCTGCAGAAACAAGAACCTCTTCAAAGGCACTTCGCCAGCCCTTTTTGATCACTCGTATCCTGTAGCGTCCTAAATCAAGTTCTGTCTGCAAAGGGGTATTCGATAGATAGCGATCATTTAAAAATACCTGAGCCTCTTGCGGCTCTGTTTCTATGATGAGCCGAGGCCGTTTGGGATTCAGGGTTACCGTCAACTTCTTGCTCTGATCCTTTTGCATGAATATTTTTGTGGTATAATCTTCATAGGTTGCATCTTTTGCCACCAAAATCTCATGTTCTCCGGGAGGAATTTGAATTGCAAGCGGAGTACGGCCTGCCAATTTGCTGTCCACATAGACATCAGCATCAGACGGGTTCGATAGGACCTCAAGCCCCTCCAATTCCTTGTTCAATATGATGTGCAATCGTTTTTCCTCTCCTCGAGCAAAATAAACGGTGCTTTCGTATTCTTCGTAACCGTTCAAAACAATCCTGATCTGGTGACTACCCGCCTCTATGGTAGTCCATTCCATGGGGGTATTGGCAAGCAGCTGGCCATCCAAATACAACATAGCCCCGGACGGCTCAGTATCCACGTGCAGAGAGGCTTTCAGGGGTTTTAACGTAAAGAAAAGCTCCTCATGTTCCGTGTTCTGCACTTGAAGCTGTGTCTCGATGGTTTCATACCCCGACTTTGTGATTCTGAGCTTGTGCGGTCCCCTTGCCACTCCCTTGAACTCGTTGGGTGAGGCGATGATCTCCATATTGTCCAGATAGCAATGTGCGTCTGGTGGGTCTGTCATGACTCGAATGGATGCCTTAGCCGCTCCAGGGCCGAACCAGTACCACCAGCCGATAAACATGCCGCAAATACCCAAAGCCACCAAGAGAGCCATCCACAGCAGCGGACGGGCACCGTAGATTCTAATCTCTCCCATAGATTTCCCCCTGATCTCGATGCCTTTGACGGTTCAGCGCCATATTAAACGCCATTTCTATGGCGGCATTCAAACTTGATTCGTCTGCGATACCCCTGCCTGCTATGTCATAAGCAGTGCCGTGATCAACGGATGTGCGCACTATAGGCAGACCCAGAGTGACATTGACTCCATCCTTGAAATGCAGCAGTTTGAAGGGAATCAGGCCTTGGTCGTGATACTGGCAGACCACTGCGTGAAACTCACCCTGCACAGCCCGATGAAAGATAGTATCCGGCGGATAGGGCCCAAGGGCCTGAATACCCTGTCTGACCGCCTTTGCGATGGCAGGCGTCAGAATACACTCTTCTTCATTTCCAAACATCCCTGATTCACCCGCATGAGGATTGAGGGCAGCCACGGCAATACGAGGTGCATCTATACCAAAATCCCTTTGTAATGCCTCATGTGTCAGAGAGATGATTTCCAGCACCTTTTCTTGAGAAAGCTGCGCGGCCACATTCCGCAATGGGCAATGAATGGTGACCAACACCACTCGCAACCTGTTACCGGCCAGCATCATAGCGAATCTCTTTGTGCCTGTATGTTCAGCCAGTATTTCCGTATGCCCAGGCGCATCTATTCCAGCCATATGCAGACCGATCTTGCTGATGGGGCAAGTCACTATGCCGGAAAAACCATATATATCACAGAGTTCCAGGGCCTTTTTGACATAGGAATAAGACGCCTTGCCTGTTACGGCATTGGGCCGACCCACAGAAAAATCTCCCGCATCACCATTTGATTTCAGATGTGTAACAGGCAGTACCGCAACCTTGCCTCTGACCCTTTGACTCCATCGCCCTTCCGCAATCCGCTCTATCTGAAGAGACAGACCAAGTGATACAGCGGCGGCCTTTAAAAGACCGGCATCACCAACCACAATGAGATGATCAAGATATTTGTCACCTGCTCCATGGGCCAGGGATTTTACAAGGATTTCCGGGCCGATACCAGCAGGACAGCCCATTGTTATGCAAATATTCGGTAAAATATCAGCCATTTGCCAGTTTGCCTATGCCTTTGGGGATATTAAATCCAGAACCACCTCATCTCTACCCTCCAGCTCGTTCAGAAATACATTCACATGCTCGTTCTTGGCAGTGGCCACTACAAGCCCCACATAATCCGGCTGAATGGGCAATTCCCTTCTGCCCCTGTCCACCAGGACCGCCAGTTGAATCCTTTGAGGCCGTCCCAAGTCTGTAAGGGCGTCGAGGGCGGCTCGAATGGTACGGCCTGTGTAGATTACATCATCTACCAGCACTACGGTCTTGTCGTCCAGAGAAAAATCAATCTCCGTCTTTTTTACAAGGGGGTGCTGACTCAAACGGCTCCAGTCGTCTCGATAAAGCGTGATGTCCAGAATGCCTGTGTTGGGTTTGACACCTTCTATGGCGGCCATTCTCTGGCAAAGTCTTTCGGCAAGGGGCACGCCGCCTGTGCGAATGCCGATGAGGGCTATGTTTTTGCAGCCCCGATTGTCCTCTATGATCTCATGGGCCATGCGCGTCAATGCCCTTTCAATCTCTTTCATGTCCATTATAGTTTTCATATCGTAACCCAATTTTCCTATATTTGTATTGTATTGTTCATGAGTTTTTGTTAAATAAACAATTGATTATTTGTCAATGAGGATTTACATGGCTGGAGAAACAAGAATAAAAAATATTCGCAATATGGGTATAATCGCCCATATCGATGCAGGCAAGACCACTCTTACCGAACGTATTTTGTTTTATACCGGAAAGACCCACAAAATAGGCGAGGTGCACGACGGCCAGGCCACTATGGACTGGATGCCCGAAGAACAGGAACGCGGAATCACCATCACCTCGGCGGTCACCACCTGCTACTGGCAAGGCAAGGAAATACACATCATCGATACTCCGGGTCATGTGGACTTCACCATCGAGGTGGAGCGTTCCCTGCGAGTATTGGACGGTGCCATAGGCGTGTTCTGTGCCGTTGGCGGTGTGGAACCACAGTCTGAAACCGTCTGGCACCAAGCAGACAAATATCATGTGCCGAAGATGGTCTTCGTAAACAAGATGGACCGACTCGGCGCAAATTTTGACGGCGTCTTAACGCAGCTCAAGGAAAAATTAAACGTAAATCCCCTGGTCATCACCATGCCATGTGGAAGTGAAGACGCCTTTGAAGGCGTATTCGACCTGATTCGCATGAAATTCATTCAGTGGAACGAAAATGACCAAGGCGTCACATTTGAAGAGCACCCCATTCCACCTGCGTGGGAAGCACGCGTCAGTGCAGGGCGCAATGCCCTGCTGGAAGCAGTTGCCGAGCTGAACGACGGCATCATGGAGAAATATCTGGCGGAAGAGCCCATAGAAGAACAGGAACTGCACACAGCCATTCGAGAGGCATGTGTCAGGCTCAAGGCCGTACCGGTCTTTTGTGGCTCGGCCCTGAAAAACAAAGGGGTACAGCCGCTGCTGGACGGTGTAGCTGCATATATGCCAAGCCCTCTGGATATCCCCCCCATTGAAGCGGACAATCCTGATACGGGTGTGCCTGAGCTTAGAGAGGCTCGCGATGACGCCCCATTTACCGCTCTTGCATTTAAGATTCAGATGGAAGAAGGCAGAAAACTCACATATATACGCATCTATTCCGGTATTCTGAAGGTTGGAATGGATGTATTGAACCCGGCTAAACGTATCAAGGAAAAGATATCCCGCATCTTTCGTATGCACGCCAACAGACGCGAACGCATAGAAGAGGCCAGGGCAGGGGATATCGTGGCGGTTATGGGCCTCAAGGAGACCTCCACAGGCCACACCATCTGCGACCCAGCCCATCCCATTTTATTGGAACCCATAGATGCATACCAGCCGGTAATCTCCATAGCCATAGAACCGAAGACCACTGCAGACCAGGAGAAGGTGGAGCAAGCAATAAAAAAACTGACAGAAGAAGACCCAACCTTTCAAGTCAAGACAGACACTGACACGGGTCAGACCATCATCTCCGGCATGGGAGAGTTACACCTGGATGTGCTCATTCACCGCTTGATGAGGGAATTCAATGCCCCAGTAAATGCAGGTAAACCCCAGGTCGTTTACAGGGAAACCATTCTTGCAGAGGCTGAACATGAAGAGACATTCGATCGCGAGATAGCCGGCAGCCGCCAATGGGCACGTGTCACCGTAGGAGTCAAACCCCGCGAGCGAGGCGAAGGCAATCTGGTCTCAACCCTGCTTGCGCCTGATACCTTGCCTTCGACCATAGAACAAGCCCTGCGCGAGATACTTGAGCAAGGGCTGGAAAGCGGCACAGTGCAGGGTTATCCCATGCTGGATGTACATGCGATTCTCATGAATGTAACTCTACAGGAAGGTGCAGTCTCTGAAATAGCACTGAAGGCCGCTGCCTCTCTTGCCCTTAGGCATGCCTGTGAAAAGGCCTCACCGACCCTGCTTGAACCGGTTATGCGAGTCGAGATACTGACACCCGACCAGTATCTCGGAGAACTCATAGGCGATATGAACTCACGAGGAGGAAGAGTGGATTTCATAGAACCCAAGGAGAATATACAGATTATTCGAGCCATAGCCCCACTTGCCCGTATGTTCGGATATTCCACGGCCATTCGCTCCCTGAGCCAAGGCCGTGCCAGTTTCACCATGGTGTTTTCTCACTATGAACCTGTAACTAACCGCTAACCCATTCAACTTCAATCAGGAGGTATGTCATGGCAATCAAAAAATTTCGCATCGTAAAAGGGGAATGGTCAACGTTTCTGAAGGACTTCAACCGGCAGAACCAGTGCCGCAGATTCGATCTCATGGAAGGAGACAATTCCAATGCCTCGAATGCCGTTTTCCTTGGCATAGTCTATGAACCTCACGCAAACAAAATAGAAATATATGCCGGAGAATCAACACCCTCTGAGCCCGGCCGTCTCGTGCACGCAGTCGAATCCCCTCGCGCCGTCTATCTCGTAAGGGATGATGAACTACCGGATCCACTTGTAGGTCTAAATATTCAGGGTCCTTCGGGCAGCCCCATGGTTTCACTACAATTTCATACAGTCAGCGCTCAGGAGGTCATGACACACTGGACCACAGGCATGGCCCACTCCATCTATCTCATGCGCGACGCGCAGGAAGGAGACGCCCTGCAAGACTGGTTCGAGGCAGAAAGAATCATCAAAAATACCTTGGAAAGATTTATAGAGTAAACTGACATGAATGTTTTTTTGCAAGATATCACAAAAGACCTGTCTTCCGACATCGATAAGATCACTGCGCCTGAACACACCGTCGAACGGGCGTATCGTCTTTTCAACAATCTAAATGAACCCGTGTTACAACGAGTGGAACGCATCGACAGAGGCAGACTTGGTATTCCAGTCTATATCAGCCGTTACACGCCAAAAGCCGCTGGGCTGACGCGCACTCGCAAACAGATGGGAAAGGGCGCCACCCCTGCCCAGGCAGAGGCCAGCGCCATCATGGAACTGGCCGAGAGATACAGCCTTTTCAGCTTTCATGAAACAGGCGAATGCAGTGTAATGGCTGAGCTTTCCAATGATATAGCGGCGATACCATGTGAGGAACTCCTACAATCTCTTAACTGGCACTCCGCCGCGGCCACGGCCGCCGACAGGGACAGGGAACTGGCCAACATTCGCTCCTTGTTGGAGATCCTTCCCTTGCGATGGGTCAGGGCATTCCGGCCGAATAAAAACGGTTTCTTTCATATACCATGGTCATGGTTCTGGCAGATAAATGAATATAACGGCTCCGCTGCCGGAAATTGCAGGGAGGAAGCCGCCATTCAGGCCATCTGTGAAGTTGTGGAACGACATGTGTGCGCTGTCATAAGCAGAGAGCGTTTGACCACTCCACTCATAGACGCTACCTCTATCCAGGACTCAACGGCCCGCACATTGCTGGACAAATTTGCCACCAAGGGCATTCAAGTGGTACTGAAGGATTTCTCCCTGAACACCGGCATTCCAACCATCGGCGCCATTGCATGGGATCCATCAACTTATCCTCACAGAAGTGAAATCGTATATACTGCGGGTACAGCACCGCACCCAATACGAGCTTTGATTCGTGCACTTACAGAAATCGCTCAGCTGGCCGGGGAGTTCGATACGGAAGGCCGGTATGTGGAAAGCGGGCTCCCCAAATTCGCCACCCATGAAGAAGCGGATTATGTGCTGGAATTCGACAGAATCTGCTGTATGAATGAGCTGCCTGACATCTCATCCGACAATTTCAGAATCGAGATCGAAAATGCCTGCGCAAGCCTGCAAAAGATCGGCATTCCCGTGTATCTGGTGAATGTATCTCATGCACAGCTTGGAATTCCAGTGGTCTATGCGATTTTACCTGGCAGCCACTTTCGAGAAAGGGCATTTCAAATAGACCCTGCCTTTCACATGGCCAGACTTACCGTCACCACACCGCCTGAGCAAGCAGTAGAATGTCTTTTGCATATGCAGCGTCTATACCCTGATCGCTATTTCATTCATTTTTACTTGGGCTATGCCAGAGAACGATTGAACCGATATGAACTCGCCATTGAACACTATCGAGACGCCCTTGCATCAAATCCAGACTTGAACGAGCTGGCCAGCATTTACTGCCATATGGGCAATTCCCTGAAGGAGATGCAGCGCTTCGACGAAGCCATCTCCGCATTGAATGAAGCAAAGGCGTTGAATCCTGAACTTAAAGAAGTCCACAATCTCCTGGGCTATTGTCATTACAAAAAAGGGAAGCATGCCGAAGCAGTGGAGGCATTTGAAAAGGTTATAGAACTGGACCCAACCTCTGCTATTGACTATGCCAACATCGGCGTCAATCTCGCTGCAATGGGCATGAAGACACCTGCCGCCAGATGGCTGGAGATGGCCCTGGAACTGGAACCGGAACTACATTGGGCCCGAGAGAAACTGAACAACCTTTAAAATGAAAGGCCATGTATGTTCTTGGGCTCCGATTAAGTATCGATCACAATATGTTTGCATATATGGCGTAAGGTGTTAGCTTAATGGTTTAAAATAACTTTTGCCACCAATGCTCTTTGAGATCTCTTTGAATCAAACCGTTTCTTCCGTCAAAACTATAAGTCAAATTAACCATAATAGCGATATCATCATAAGAAATGGCATTACGGATCATAAAAGCAGCGCTACCAATCCAGTTATTGGTAATTTTATAAGCAGCAAGCATTTCCAATGAAGTAGCCAAACCAGATGTAGAAGTTGAATTATATACCTCATCCATATCAGTTTTGCACCCAATAGAGAAAGCCTCCGCCTCCTCTCGCTTCAACTGCAATCCTATATTGAAATTCCCCTTTAATAAAAATCTCTCTAATTCTTTGGTGAAAAATTGAGATGCTAATCCTGCTGTCAACATTGATTGAGGACTAAAATAGCCACCATAACCAAAAGTAAAATGATTTGCATTGTGTTGATATGCTTCATACTGAACCGATGGGCCTATTGTAAAATAACTAAAGTTTTCAATACCTAAATCCACAGGTAGTCCCATTGATAGAGCAAAATGCAAATTGTCTTTTGTATTGGTACCGTCAAGAAATTCAAGGGTTGAAGATATGGTCACTGCAAGTGGGTCAAAAAGCCTATGATAAAAATTATAATCCATACCATAGCCGCTTACTCTTCCCCATTTTTTGCCACTATAGGGATCTTTTAAGCCAACATAAGAAAGAACAGATTCTCGCAAAGGTCTGGCATGAAGGTCAAAAGAAAATTCTATATTTCTGCCTTTGGCAGTAGCCTCCATCAGACCAATTGGTCTTGAAGAAAGTGGTCCGCCAAGTGGCGTTACCCCCAACTCGCCACTGATAGTAATCCAGTCTTCGTGTCGGTAGGAAACAACAGGTTCCCAGAGACCAACATAATTCACATGAGGAGAAAAAAATAAATCCTCGGTAGAATATACATTTGGACATCCAAATAGGGTTTTGCTGGAAAGCTTACCACTTCGTAAGTTCAAATCAGATAATGTAAACCCAATTTCATGATTTTTTTCTGTCCAAAAAATTGAAGAAAAAAGATTCAAACGTTCAATAGTTAATCGCGACGTTCCACTTTCCCCTGATTTTGATCTGATAAGATAACCAGCACTCAAAGCGGGTGACAAAAGACCATTTAGTTTTTCATAGGGTTGTGTGGTTAGTTCCAATGTTTCAGCGATTGCAGCATAATAAAGACGATTTAAGAAATATCCTTCACCCAATGCTTTTGTAAATATAGATTGCACTTTGTCGTCATAGGCAATTTGTTGGAAATATCTAAGAGATTCCCAGTCATCACGATTAACTAATCCCAAAGCCAATCCCTTCGCAGCATCCTCATTATTCAAATCGGAACGATAAATATCATCAAATATTTTTATGGCTCTATCGTTTTGATTGAGACGATATAATGTCCATCCTAGCAACAACTTTGCCCTTTGTTCCACTTGAATAGGCTGTAAAGTTTTTATTACATCTTCATATCTTCCCTCATTAAAAGCCTTTTGTGCTATTTGATAAAGAATTTCTTGTTGTATTGAAGCATTTTTATTATCAGCAAGATTTGTGTGTTCTAATAATTTTAATGCAAGATCAAGCTGTTTTAATCCAATCGCAGCAAATGCGGCTCCTCTATATGCTTCTTCATTATTCTTTTGCCAGCTAATAATCAATTCAAACCATCTTAATGCATGTTTATATTCATGTTGATTGTAATATATCCAAGCTAACATTAAAGCGATATCAACATCTTTTTTGTCTAAAATATCTTTCTGAATTTTATTAGCAAGATTAATAGCCTCTATCCATTTTTTTTCATTACTTGCCTGTAAAAAATTTTCTACATCTATATTATATTTTATTGTTTTAAGTGTGTTTAATATATTTATGCCATATCCTTGATTGATTAAATCAACTAATAACCCATAAAAACGATTGGAACTTATGGTTTCTTTTGCTTTATAAACTGTTGCCAATATAATCTCAGCATTATCATTTGCACTCAATATATCTTTATAAAGTGCTATAGCTTTATCTTCATTCTTAATATTTGAGTAAGCTTCAGCTAAAAGCCACAGATTATCAACCCTATTTTTAAGAAACAAATTGGGATACTTTGTTGAGTAATCTATAATTAAATACCAATCATTTTCCTTTTCAGCTTTCTTCAATAATTTTTCACCTTCTTTATCTCTCAGGATTGAGCTTATCTCAATAGGTGGTAGCCATGCTTTATACTTTTTTATAAATTTATTAATTTCAGTCTGCAATTCATCATATTTTTCAGCCTGAAGAAGTTTCCAAAGAGGTCTTTCATCTGGTTTGGCCGACATTTTCTTTTTAACTGGCTGTATAGATGGATTAGTTTCTTGAATATTTTCTATATCTTCTATTGGATTTATATCACTATTAGGCAAAATAAATTCTTGATTAACACTTCTATGTTGTATAACATTATATTGCTTAATATCTTGAGCGCAACACTCGTAATAAATTGCATTAATTAATAGCACTATATAAAAATTAATTATGTTTTTCATGAGTCTGCTTTTTTGCCTCATAAGCTATAAACGTCATAAGGCTTAGAGAAGCACAATAATAGTTTTTATCCTCAACATACGTTAGCTCTCTATTTATAGCTAACCTTTCAATTAAATGTATTCCTCCACATGCATCGTATGAATCGATACTGTCCTTTGTAAGATCTGTCCATGCTGGCAGAAAACGAGCTCCATCAAAATATGACCAGAAAACTTTAAATGGTTGCAGCAGATCGTTCTGAGCAAGATTCCCCCATACAAGATACAAAGGGATTCTCACAGCATCGTAGCCAAAGTATGGCGGAAATCCATCGGCAATTTGAAACTGGTCTTTATAAAAAAGCCAATTGGGGGGCAACGACCATCTACCAAAACGGGCGGATTTTAGAAGTTGAATCCCTGAATCCTGAAGCGCCATCCATTCTTTTTGTTCCGGAAACGTACTTGCAAAGTCTTGCAAGGCAGGGAAAACCCAATAAGAAAGGTTCAAAACAATACCATCAGATTTAAGAAATCCCTTTTCTCCAGGCAAGAGCAGAAGCATATCATTTTTATTGACAAGCATTTTCTTTCGAATATCTTCAAGAATCAATCTTGCCTCGCTCAAGTAAACAGAATCCCCCCAACGCTTATGGGCAGACAATAGAGCCCATGCAATCAATAGATCGCCGTCGGTGGCATTATTCATATCTGTAACCCTACCCCCTTCAGGATTCGGCTCCCATCTCCATGCAAATAATTTATCGCTTCGGACCTGAAGAGTTTTTTGAGTCCAACTCCATATTTTCCCAAAGCTTGTTCTATCAGAGCAAAACACTGACGCGAGCAAAGCCACACCTTGGCCTTCCGAATGACTTATTCCATTATTACCTGTATCTATAATTCTACCTGATTCGTGTAAATAAGAGGCCTTAAAAACATTCCAATATGAACAAGCCGTTTCAGTCGCATAAGAAGCATTACAATGCACAAATATAAACCACAAAGCTATAAGAATTATGTTAGTATGATTTCTATTCATCTTCTATCAATCGTGAATGTTTTTTCTTTTTATAAATTAACAAAGCCCTATGACACACGAAAGCAACAATCATTGTCAAAATAAGCACTGCCACGAGCCAGAACCATGGATGTCTGGAAAAATAAAAAGGTGCTGAATATATCTTTTGACCTATTGCATAACGTTTATCAGTCTCTTGACATGAAATTATTTCATTTGCATTTGATAAATTAAAATTGAGCACACAAGCTGCACCTTTTAAGTTATTCCAGATAGTTGGAGACAAGGCATCAAATACATTTTTTGTTAATAGATCGGTATTTTTTGCAGTAAATAGAGTAAGAGTCCGATTTGAAGCAAAAGGAGATTCGTATTGCAAAACTAATAATGTATCTCCCAATCCACTATCTTGGGTAATAAAAGTTACGATATTTGAATATATTATATCTTTAGGTATAAAAATGTCTTTTAAGTATTCATAGAATTGAGTTATAAAACTGCGATAACTTTCTTTTGCCAGATCTACTTTCCTGGCAATAGGATACGGAACTTTTGAAGTAACTTGTGACATAAGCGCAATGGGTGCATCTTTAGCAACCTCTAATACTAAATCATTGAGTGGAGAAAAAAACAATAAATCTTTATCGCTGACTTCTTTAGGATTGAAAGAACAATGCATATATGGCATTAATGAACCATTCATCTGAATAAGTTTTGAAATAACAGAACACGCAGAAGAAAGACTATTCAAATCATTGCGTGGAACAACTACTGCAAGCTCCGCACCATCAGACTTATAATTATATGGGAAACCTGTCTTTACCATCAATTCTAAATCAGGTAGTTCAACGAAGGTTGGTACATTAGGCATAGTGATGACTGAATCATCAAAAATATTTATAATTAAACCTTCAGAGTTGATCAACTGACACTCTCCTGTAACAGAAGGCAACATATTTGCAGCAAATGCAAGACGATTTAGCCCTTTTCTAAATGAATTCAACGGAATAATAACAATATAATGCTGATAGATAGCACCTGCATCTTCCTTAAGCCAAATTGATCTCTCAAATCGGCCATTTAGAAGTACATTCAATGTAGAATCCTTACGCATGCCAGCCGCGTAGGCAAGATGCAGATCGAACTTGACCACATCTTGCTCCAATGCAAAGAGCCATGGCGGTATAAAGATATCCAAATATAGTACTTCCGGAGAACTGCCCTTTATAGTTTTAGTTTTAAAACCAAGATGTGAAAACTTATAACTTCCATTGGGAAACATTATATTTTTAGCCATTTGAGTTGATAGGCTCGGTAGGGCTTGATTTTGAATTATCATAGTTTGAGTGTCTGGGAAAGGAAAGGAAAGTGTCCCAAAAGCAATAGCTGCCTTTTCTACATCCGACAAGGTAATACCTGATATCAAAATAATAAAATTTGTATTATCTATATCAAGAGGATAAACACCTAAAAATGGACCAGTTATGAGTTTTAATGTCTCATCATTCACAATCGACTCTAAATCTTTACGTGTAGCGATATATATATTATCTCTTCCCTTTAGCCTCTGTTGGTTCAGACCGTGAAATTTCCATTGATTGTTTCCTTTTATAGCCTCAGGTTGTTGAACATCAAAGAAAGGTTGCACATATTCCAAGCGTAATCCAACACCTTGACTCACCAATAAAGCGATACGGGCATAGACTTCGTCTGTTTGGGGAAGCAATAGATTAAATGTATTACTCTTTATATTTTTAGGATCAAAAATGGTTTTGATCATCGACAATTTCGGCGGCAAGCTTTTGGGCACGGTCTCCATTAAAAAATATGACCTTACTGTGTCTATCTCTGTCCAAAGTTCAGGGGCTGCAGGGTCTTCACATTTATAGGTATAATGCTGATTAGCATTAAAGGTTAAGCGATTATACCCTGATTTTATAAGACTGATGGGAATTTTAATGTCGGCTATTGTTTCAGGGTTTATTGGGTTTAAAGGGAATTGGGCAATTTGCTTCTTATTTATTAAGATTGATAATGCAGAACGCTCTTTTAAAAGTGATATTGAATTAGTAAATTCAAGATGAAGATAGATTGATTTTACTTCGACCCTATCAGATATTGGAAGACTAATGTCATATAAGCCTACTGTGTTTCTTAATCTTATAGGTTCATCAACTGGCATCAATTCATTAATAGTTTTTTTAAACTTTCCAGTAGAGGTTTGATCTGCGAAAACAAGCGAAGTCAGACATAATAATCCAGATATGATCAATAAAACATAGCTAAAAAATAGATTAATCATTTATATCTCCACTTCTTTTCATGTTTAATATTCCTCTTTTTTTATTAGACAAAGAACAATAAAACTGCATAATTATCTGCCGAGCATTAAAGAAAATTTTAATATAATGCTCTAACATGCCTTTAGTCCCTATGGATACAATAAAAATTAAACTTTTAAGAAGCTCTGAAGGAAATTCTCTCTCTTTAACAATATTTAACCATCTATTACTATCACTTAATGCCAAGAGAGTTGCTTGGACAATTTCTTCTTGATTAGTTAATTGAAACAGCAAACCAATACCAATGGTATCTTTTTCGGGAAAAAGATTATGATATCTAATAGCTACGTGAAAGCTCGTAAGTTTGTTTAATGTAGCATCATGAATTATTAATGATGCTGCTGTCTGTGTTTTTATATTTGCATAATCTTTATAATAAATCTTAACCATACATCCTTGCGTCGATATATCACTGATTCTACATGGAATTTTTTGATTATTTACCAATAAAAGACCTGTAATGTTACATGGTATTCTAGGCTGCGCTCGAAGTTGTCTTCTTTCGTATAATGCACCTATGGAGCCATTTAACAATAAAATATTTATTATCGTCCAAAGAGCTGTAACAATTATAGTCCATTTTTCGGTAGGGAACTGCATATATCTATAAATTGCCGCAGCTAATGCAGCAATTAAAATAAAATAAATAACATAGAATGGTGCAGCCAATTCTGATATAAAATCTTTCTTTAAATCTGCCAGTTTAGGAGTCACCTTAAACTGTGGCGCTCTTGGAGCACGGACGACCTGCCATAGTGCTGGTAACAAAAAGAAAGATTGCATGAGCTCATAAAGTTCAGAGATAAACGGCCTTCTATTTTTTCCATAAAGATAGTTTGAAATCAACACGCTGCTAAAAAGATAAGGTATTGTATAAGCCATGATATCTCTTATGTAGGCATTATAAATGTAGAGACCAAAGAAAAGATAACAGGTAGGCGCCAACAAAAATACTAATCGAGAAAAGGCAAATAACCAGAAAAATGAACTATTCAAGTAACACAATTTCTGATAAAATTTTAATCCCTTTTGAACTAATGGGTTTTTCATAATAAGAATCTGTGTCATACCCTGAGCCCAACGAATGCGTTGATTGATAAAATCAGAAAATGTCTGAGGTTGTAATCCAGAGATCATTGGATGACCCAAATAAATGCTATGATAACCATGAGCATGAAGACCTAAGGCTGTCTCAGCGTCCTCCGTAATGGTCGAACCAGCAATACCTCCCACTTCAAGAAGATACTTTCTTCGCAAAATTGCAGCAGAACCGCAAAAAAAAGAGGCATTCCAGAAATCAAGGCCGTGTTGAATATTAAAATAAAACATCTCATTTTCAGATGGGAGCTTACCAAAAATTTTGAGATTTTTTTCTAATGGATCGGGATTGATGAAAAAATGAGGAGTCTGAACCAAAAAAAGTTTTTCATCTGACAGAAAAAAACCGACTGTTTTTTGCAAGATATCTCTTGTGGGAGCGTGATCTGCATCCAGTATAAGTATTAACTCCCCCTGAATATGATTTAATGCATAATTGATATTCCCTGCCTTGGCATGATCATTCTTTTTTCTGGCAATGTAATAAGCCCCAAAACTCTCTGCAAGCATGGAAAGCTCTTGCCTTCTTTGCCTGGCAGCCGCTGCGATTTCAGGATTTACATGTTCACACCGCGCATCTGTGCCACCATCATCCAGCAGATATACCTTAAAACGCTCTTTCGGATAGTCAATATTCACTGCACATGCCAATGTTTGAGCTAAAAGCTCTGAAGGTTCATTGTAGGTTGGAATGAGAATGTCAACTGTAGGATGCTTGATAGATTCTTGGGGCAAAGGCACAGGCTTTCTTTTAATAGGGTGCAAGGATACGAAGATACCCAAGAAAAAAATAATCATAGCATAAACTTCAGCTATATATAAAGTCAGCGATGCAATAAAACTGAAAGGATCTACAAAACTTAGCGTAAAGAATGTACGCCAAAAAAAATATCTTAACAACAAAAAGGCTGCTAAAAAAAGGAGAAATAGCCTGAATACCCCCCTTCCAGGACGAATTATAGATAAAATATAAATAGCTAAATACAGACTCCATCCTATTATAAACTGAGCCCAAAAATTCACTGGTACACTTGCCATTAAACATAAAAGCAATATGCCTAACCCAAGCAACCAATAAGTTAATATTGCCACACTACCATTACTTAATTTGGATGGTAAAAAATATATTATTTTATCATAAATAATTTTAATCAACATTTCTTCATATACTTTATAGATAAGATTATTCAAACCGCTCAGTAAACCGATAGGAAACACTTCGTCCAAGACCTCTATTTGGCCTTCATTCGCTACTTAAATAATGCAAAACAGCTTGTCATTGCGCGAAGCGAGACTCATTCATCTGTCATTCCAAGGGACATTTCATGACTAAACGCTGTCATTCCGAGCAACACACTGTCATCCCAAACAACACACTGTCATTCCGAGCGTAGCGAGGAATCTTAAGATTTCTCAGTCGCTGCGCTTCATTCGAAATGACAGGCTTAAGGCAGGCTCCGCAATCTCACACAACGCTTCAGTCGTGAGTGATGGTTTGTTATTGACAAACATATTGTATCTCCCCGAATTTCCAATAGTAACAGCTTGTTTGTTTCTTTTAGACGGTGTATTTTAGGTCGGCTCTAATGACTATAACATAGTGCGCCCAATAACTACATTTAAAAAGCATAACATTTTTTAATACATTATTGGCAAATTCAAAGATAATCAAGCTGTTTTATCTATCAACAGACCATGTAATGAAGCCTCCGATGTATTCAGGCCGCTCAAAAGCTCATTCAGTGGCGCCTCTTCCAACAGGGCGCCTGTTTCTTCATCGATAATCTCCACACAAAGCAGGTTTTGATTTTCCTGCCACTTCCATCTTAGAGAAACCTTCTTCTTCCATTTTTTACTAAAACGCTGTTGCAGAACCCTTGTCAGGGCCTGTAATTTCTGACGCAGCTGTTCATCATGGGCATTTATGTGTAGAAACAGGACATCTCTATCGGCCCGTTCCATATTAGAACGCAACTCGGATTTCCCGCTCTGCTCCACCGGTTTTATAACCTGAGGGAGTTTTCTATCGGTCTTGATAGCCTGAGCTATAAGGACAGGCGTGATGTTGAGTAAATCAATCCCTTTGGAATCCATATAGTAGTTATCGCCACTTCGTTTCAAAAACTAAAGGGAAGTTTGAGAAAAGGAGGTCACCTGCAAAGTATGGTGAAGTGATTGCGTTGAACAGGCTTACAGACCTGACTGCACCGAAGCTATTTCAGCGATCTGTTCCAAAAATGCCCGCCAGGCTGTCAATCCACGACATGCATAGGCCTCACCCCGTTTAGCCTTTGCGTAACGGCCTGACAGTGGAGTGAACAATCCGAAGTTTATGTTCATGGGCTGAAAATGCTCCGGCTTGGAATGCAACAGATGATGAAGCAAGGCACCATGGGCAGTCTCTGGCGCAGGAACAGATGGAACAACTCCTCGCACAAGACAGGCTGCGAACACGCCCGCCATCCAACCTACGGCAGTGGACTCCACATAACCCTCCACTCCGCTCAACTGGCCTGCCAATAATATATTTGAATGATTTTTTATCTGAAGAGTGGAGGAAAGCACTTTGGGAGCACAGATGAAGGTATTTCGATGAATACTACCGAAACGGAAAAATTCGGCCTGCTCCATGCCTGGGATCATACGAAAAACGCGAGACTGTTCCGACCACTTTAGCTTGGTCTGAAATCCAACCATGTTATACATAGTGCCTGCAAGGTTTTCCTGACGCAATTGCACCACGGCATGAGGAGGCTGGCCTGTACGAGGGTCTATGAGACCCACTGGTTTCATAGGGCCAAATCGCAAGGTTTCGGGACCGCGTTCGGCCATGACCTCAATGGGAAGACAACCCTCAAAATACACGGATTTTTCAAAGGGTTTTAAAGGAGTCTTCTCGGCGCTCAAAAGCGCCTTCACAAAGGCTTCGTATTGCGCCATATCCATGGGACAATTGAGATAATCACCCATAGAATCAGATGAGCTGTCATAACGGGACTGACGGAAGATGACAGCATAATTCAAGGAATCTGCAGATACGATGGGCGCAATGGCATCATAAAAATAAAGATACTCCTCTCCCAGCAGTCTTTTTAGGTCGTATACCAATGGTTCAGATGTCAGAGGGCCTGTAGCCAAAATAGTCCAACCCGAAGAAGGAATGGACACCACTTCTTCACGCCTTACAGTGATCAGAGGGTGACTCTCGATTCTCTCTGTGATATATTTGGCAAAAAGTTCCCGGTCCACAGCCAACGCCTTACCTGCCGGCACTCGCGCCGACTCCGCCACCTGCATAATAAGCGAATCGGCCAAACGCATCTCTTCTTTCAACAAACCAACAGCAGAATTGATATCATTGGAACGAAGGGAGTTACTGCACACCAATTCCCCCAACAAGGGACTTTTGTGTGCAGGCGAAAAGGACATGGGTTTCATCTCAAAGAGACAAACCGGAATACCGCGTATAGCGAGCTGCCAGGCTGCCTCGGAACCAGCCAGGCCACCTCCCACAATCGATATATAATCCATTTAATTCAGTCTCAGTATCTGACCTACCGCTATACGTGAGTCACGATGGAGTTTATTGAGTTCCAGCAGATGCTCCAGCGGCAGATTGTTTTTGCGGGCTATGCTGAAAAGGGTATCACCTGCCTGCACCGTATGCGTGGCGGGCACAGCCGCAGCCTTTTTATTCGGAATGGTCTCCTGTTTTTGGGAGTCAGCTGTCTTTTGGGCCGTGGCTTCAGCGGGCTTTTTGTTGTCATGCGCCATTAGTGTATTGCGTGGCGCATGACGTTCCTCTACAAGCTTTTCGGCATGGGCGTCAGGTTTTAATGTCTTTGATAAAGCATGTGTCGCAGTATTTTTCTCATGAACAGAGGGCCGCGCATCCACGGGTATCTTCAAAATACTGCCGGTTTTTATACTCGAATTGACCTTCATGTTGTTGGCGGTAAGCAGATCCAGCACCGACAGCTTGTATTTCTGGGCAATACTGAAGAATGTCTCCCCCTTCTGCACCTTATGACGAAGCTGCTTTGTGCCCTTACTCCAATGCAGACGCTGAAAATCGTCCTGAATGATCTGTGTCTCGGTACGTCTCTTCAGACTGGCAGGAGTCCATTCAGGAATATCGTCCAATTTGGCTATAAGCTCCGCTCCTTTACCAGCTGGAACCTTCAATTCATACTGGGCATTGGGAGTGACCTCCTGACGCAACGCAGGGTTCAGTGCCAACAATTCGTTGTAATAAACACCTAATTCATCGGCTATGGATTTCAGATGCAGCTGTTTGGTAAGAGTGACTGTTTCGTAATTCAGAGGCTCGTGCTGCTCGCTGAGCTCTATGTTATAACGCTCCGGGTTGTCGATCACATGCAGGACAGCCAAAAATTTCGGCACAAAACGTGCGCTTTCCTCAGGCAATTGACGGTACAGGTCCCAGAAGTTATCCATGTAGTTGATCTTCTGTTTCTGAATGGTGCGGGCCACCAGACCCTCTCCACAGTTGTAGGCCGCAAGCACCGTGGTCCAGTCTCCAAACATCTCGTGCAGACCTTTTAGGTATGAAATGGCCGCCTGTGTGGACTTTTCAGGGTCCATGCGTTCATCCACCCAGGTATTTCTTTCCAGACCAAAACGTCTTCCTGTAGAATCTATGAACTGCCAGAGCCCCAAGGCATGCGCTGGAGATAGTGCGCGAGTGTTGTAGCCGCTCTCTATCAGGGGAAGCCAGGCAAGCTCCTCTGGCAGCCCTGCCTCACGAAAGGCTTTGGCAATATAATCATGATATCTTCCAGCCCGCTTATAGCTCTCCAAAAACCATTTTCTATTGGGGCCCAGAATCAAGTCTATCTCCCGTTGCACATCGGCATTCAAAGTGAGGGGAATGGCGCAGCCCGGGCCTTTGACCGTTCGACACATGGCGGCGTTTATCTCCTGAATACGCTTTGAAAGCGCCAGGCGCAAGGTATTTTTCCTCTCCAGCACATCCGGAGCACTGGTCTCGTCCACCTGCACAATTAATACATAGGCCTGGTCGAAATGGGCCAGAGCCTCCTCGCGCTTATTCTGCTCCCAAAGAGTCTTGCCCTTCTCATAGAAGTCCGATGCACGGTTCAATATCTCCTGCGGTGACATAGTTGATGTATCTATGGCAGGCAGTTTGGAAATTTTGGGGGCTGTTTCCTTGTCCGAAAACGAGGGCTGAGCCTCCTGGACCTGCGGCTCGGCGACAAACTCCTTTTGACTGATATGCCTGTGCTCCGACACCCCTTGTTCAGTTTTTTCCGCACAACTTGCGATACATAACAACATACAGACAACAAACAATCCAATCCAGCTCTTTTTTATTGGTAAAATAGTCATTTCTGCCTTATCAAGAAGTGAATTTGAAAAAATGCTCTTCAAACCACCACTCCCAGTTATAAAATTGTTATGAGATTGCAGACATATCCGCAATATGTAGAAACAATGCAGCTATGTCTTGCAAAAGACATAATCGATTGTTTTTAATGTCCACATTCTCAACCATAACCATGACCTTATCAAAAAAAAGATCAATCTGTGGTTTAATCGTCAAAAGTTTTCTCAATGCCTGCTCATACTCTCTATATTGCATTAGTGGCATTACATCATTTTTCAGAACAGTATATGTTCTATATAAATCAATCTCAGCTTCTTCTATAAGTAGTGCCTCATTTACAACACCTTGCAACTCAACGCCTTTCAAGATATTCATCACTCGTTTAAAAAGAAGACCAAGTGGAGCAAAATCAGGACTTACACGCATGGCAGTAAGCGCCTTTATGCGCAACATGGCATCCACCGGATCGTCAAATGCTGCGCGTACAGCGGCTTCGATGATATCAGGCGCATACCCATTTGTCTGACAATCCGCAACGAATCTCCGCTGAAAAAACACGATGACATCGTCATTCAAGGCCGCAGAAATCTGCAATGCCCTGTTTTGGCTCAAGAGATTCACAGCGGCCAAGATTAGTTCCTTCAGAGAGAGCGAGAGGTGCCTGTCAAACAGTATGTTCAATATACCCAATGCCAGTCTGCGCAGGGCATATGGATCTGCAGCGCCCGTGGACTGAAGGCCTACTGCAAACATGGAGACAATGGTGTCCATCTTGTCTGCAATACTTACTATGGCCCCTGGCAATGTAGCCGGCAATTCTCCGCCTGACTTGACCGGCATGTAATGTTCGGCTATGGCAGATGCTACTTCCTGCGGCTCTCCGGAACGCAGGGCATACTCCCTGCCCATAATACCTTGAAGACTTGGAAACTCACCCACCATTTGAGTCACCAGATCGGCCTTGCACAAAAACGCCGCCCTGTCACAGAACTGTACCGATTCAGGAGCCAATCTCTGAGACAGATACAAGGAAAGAGCCTTGACGCGCATGGTTTTATCAAAAAGGGTACCCAATTTCTGGTGAAAGACTACGCCCTTCAGGCCATCTACATAGTCGTGAATGGGTCTTTTGATGTCCTCATCAAAGAAAAAGGCCGCATCAGTCAATCTTGCCCTCAAAACACGCTCATGGCCGTTTTGCACCAATTCAGGTTTAGGCGATTGAGTATTGTTGACGGCTATGAAATAAGGCAAAAGACCACCCTTTTCATCGGCCACCGCAAAATATTTCTGGTGTTCGCGCATAGAGGTAATCAGCACCTCCTTGGGAAGACGCAAAAAATCCCTGCTGAAACTGCCACATACCACACTGGGATACTCTACAAGATAGGTATTGAGTTCCAGCAATTCCTCGTCATCGATGGGCCGGCCGTTGACTGTCTGCGCGGCCTCAAGCGCCCTCTCCCATATCAGTCTCTTGCGCACATCCTGATTCACAATCACATATCTCTCTTGAAGCCTGAACTGATACTCCTGAAGGCTGGAGGAGACACCAAATATCTCGTTTGCCATGAATCTATGGCCTCTGCTGGTGTTACCCGACTTTAGGCCAAACAAGGAAAACTCTATGGTCTCGTTTCCAAAAACAGCCACCAACCACCTTATAGGCCGCGCAAAACGCAGTTCAGGGCTGTTCCATCGCATGGTTTTTGGTAAAGAAATGGATGTGACCACACGAGGCAACAATTCTTGCAGTATCTCCAACGAAGGTCTGCCCGGAATGTATCTTCTGACAAACACATAGGCACCCTTGTCGGTATCTTCTGTATATAATGCATCTATTGATACGTTTTGAGCCTTTGCAAAACCCAAAGCCGCCTTGGTGGGCCTGCCATCAGCATCGTAAGATATCCTTGCAGGAGGACCCGCCACGATCTCTTCACGGTCGACCTGAACAGTCTGAAGCCCGGCCACATGGGCCATCAGCCTGCGAGGTGTACCATTGCAGACCATGGCATCAAAGGCAAGATTGGCCTCTTGCAGACCAGCAGTAAGATTTATTTCAAGCCCCTTAAGCGCCATCGGCACCATTCTGGCAGGCAATTCCTCTGCACCTATCTCAAAAATCAGATCCCTTGTTTCCATTCCATATCCTTGATAATCCGGACTTATAAATTCATGTCGCATTCAGACTGGCCAAATACCCCTCGGCAGACATGCGAGACAATTTTCTCACTCTACCAATATATGCAGTACGCTCCGCAACACTTATAACGCCTCTTGCATCCAACAGATTAAAATAATGAGAGCATTTCATACACTGATCATAGGCTGGCAATACCAGACCTGCCTTTAGCAGGGATACAGCCTCTTGCTCATGCAGAGAAAAAAGCGTCTTCAGGACCTCTACATTTGCACACTCAAAGTTATATCTGGAGAACTCCACCTCATCCCTATGATGTACCTCGCCGTATGTGGTGCCATCGTTCCATTTAAGCTGGTATACATCATCTATGCCCTGAATATACATGGCGATACGCTCCAGACCATAAGTAATTTCAGCACAGACCAAATCCACATCCAAACCGCCTACCTGTTGAAAATATGTAAACTGCGTGATCTCCATACCATCCAGCCAAACCTCCCAGCCAAGGCCCCATGCGCCCAGTGTGGGAGACTCCCAGTCGTCTTCCACGAACCGGACATCGTGCTCATTAAGGTCAAGACCAAAACTCGCCAGGCTGTTCAGATAGAGTTCCTGCACATTCTCAGGTGCAGGCTTGAGTATCACCTGATACTGATAGTAATGCTGTAATCTGTTGGGATTTTCTCCATAACGGCCGTCCTTGGGCCTGCGTGATGGCTGGACATAGGCAGCCCGCCAGTCTTTTGGCCCGAGCGAACGCAGAAAGGTAGCTGGATGAAAGGTACCTGCGCCGACCTCTACATCATAAGGCTGCAACAGCAGACAGCCCTGATTCAGCCAGTAATTGTTAAGTCTTAAAATGAGTTCCTGAAAGGTCATAGTCCGTTCCCGCAATTCAAGTTGATGACAAAGACAACGTCTTAAAATAACAGGAAACAGAGTGTCCGGCAATGGCGGAAAGGCTCAAAAAGACTTCTAAAGGGACTCGCCACTTTCGAGTTTTTTGGGGAAAGGCCAGTCTGACTCCTGCACATTCGGCAGTACAATACAGTTGCCGCCCACTTGAGCCATGGCAGGAATCACTGCATTTTTACCCACCAGCGTCAGACCACTGTGAAGATGCTTTGAATAGAGAAAATTGGCAGGACAAGCCTTGGAGAGTGCCATTGTAATCCCCACACTACAGTTTTCAGAGAAATGCACATGTTTATCCGCAATTACATACTGAATTCTTGCTCCGCCTGACACAACTGTATCATGCATCAAAACAGAAGAGGTCACCGTAGCCCCTTCCTCCACCACCACACCCGGCGACAATACAGAATTCAACACTCGGCCTTTCACCACACAGCCACACGAGATGACACTGTTCAGCACCTCGGCTGTATCGGTAATGTTCATAGGCGGGCGGTCATATACAATATCTTCCTCATCCGTATTGGTGCAAACCCCCCATTTTGCCAAATTCAACCCGCTTTTTGAGTCAAGGATGTCCATATTGGCCTCCCAAAAGGCCTGAACCGTGCCCACATCCCGCCAATATCCGTCGAAATGATAAGAAAAGAGCTCACCATCTCGCAATGCCTTGGGAATGATGTGATGGCCGAAGTCCTCTTCTGAGGTCTCTCTGAGAGCGGTCAGAAGATATTCTGTATCAAACACATATATACCCATGGAGGCCAGATTGGACTTGGCCTTGGCAGGTTTTTCCTCCCAATCCACTATACGGCCCGTATCATTCACGATACCTATGCCGAACTGGCTCGTCAGCTCCCAGGGAACGGTCATCATGGCTACTGTAACCTTTGCGCCGGTCTCTCGATGGTGACGCACCATATCCTGATAATCCATGCGATAAATATGGTCGCCGGACAGAATCAAGACCTCTTTGGAGAAGTGGGCCTCTATGAAATCCATATTCTGACGAATGGCGTCCGCAGTACCTTTATACCAGTCAGAGGCTGCATCACCTGTGCGAGGAGGCAAAATCTTGACCTCTCGAGTACGGCCCAGAAAGTCCCAGGCAGCACCTGTGCCTATATGCCTCATAAGGGAAAGGGGTTTGTACTGCGTCAAAACCGCTGCATGATGAATACCGGAGTGCATACAGTTGGAAAGGGCAAAGTCGATGATGCGGTAGATGCCGCCAAAAGGCACAGCGGGTTTGGCCCTGTGACTCACAAGCACATTCAGACGGCTTCCTACGCCGCCCGCCAGAATCATGGCAAGGGAATCACGCATAACAGAACCTCAACAAAAGATAAAGGGGCGCCCCAAACAGCGCCCCCTTGTTATAATTTGTCATCTGCCCAACTCTTTTTCCTTCTGAGCCACCATCAATCGCGTTTTTATGGCGGTGTCGGGTGTAAGACTCATAGAATCTATACCACACTCCACCAGAAACGCCGCAAAATCCGGAAAATCACTGGGGGCCTGACCACAGATACCTATCTTTCTCTTGTATTTTTTAGCAGTGTCGATGACCTGCCTGACCAGCCGTTTTACCGCCTCATTGCGCTCGTTGTATATGTGAGATACCAACTCCGAGTCCCTGTCCAAACCAAGGGTCAACTGTGTCAGGTCATTGGATCCAATGGAAAATCCGTCGAATATCTCACAGAATTGATCCGCCAAAATCACGTTACTGGGAATTTCGCACATCACATAAACCTCAAGCCCGTTTTCACCCTGAGTCAGGCCATATTTTTTCATGACCTCTATGACCTTCTTGCCCTCTTCAACGGTACGACAGAAAGGGATCATCACCTTGATATTGGTAAGCCCCATCTCGTTTCTGACTCGGCGAAGGGCCTCACACTCCAGGGCAAATGCAGGCTCGAAATTGGGAGCATAATAGCGGGACGCCCCACGCCATCCTATCATTGGGTTATGTTCCAACGGCTCATACAGATAACCGCCTATAAGATTTGCATATTCGTTGCTCTTGAAGTCGGAAAGGCGCACTATGACGTCGTTGGGCCAAAAGCCTGCACCGATTCGAGCAACACCCTGCGCCAGAGTCTCCACAAAGAACTGGGATTTGTCCGCATAGGCCAGAGTGCGCTCCTCGATGGACTTCAGGGTCTCCTTTAATTTGTCATCTTTGCGAGTTTTTTTCTTGAGCTGTTCATAATTCAAAAGCGCAAGGGGGTGAATACCGATATGTGAGTTGATGATAAACTCCAGTCTCGCCAGACCCACACCATCATTGGGTATCTGACCCTGCGTAAAGGCCTGTTCCGGAATACCCACATTCATCATAATCTTGGTCTTGGTCTTAGGCATCTCCGAGAGGTCTATCTTCTGAACATCGAAGTCCAAGAGTCCTTCATAAACCTTTCCAATCTCCCCTTCAGCACAAGAAACAGTGGCTGTCTTGACGCCTTTCAAAAGCTCCGTACCGTTTTCCGTCCCGACTATACAGGGAATACCCAGCTCACGGGAGATGATGGCGGCATGACATGTGCGGCCGCCGCGATTGGTAACAATAGCCGAGGCCACTTTCATTATAGGCTCCCAGTCAGGATCAGTCATATCTGTGACAAGCACCTGTCCAGGCTTGAATTTGGTAATCTCCGAGGCATTTTCTATGATATTCAACTCACCTCTACCGATCTTCGCGCCCACGGCGGTACCTGTCACCAACACCTTGCTCGCTGCCTTGAGCACATATGTCTCATAGGAATTGGCCTTGCGCTGCGAGTGAACCGTCTCAGGCCTGGCCTGCACAATAAAGAGGTTGCCGCTGCCCACGGTCTTTCCGTCTCCATCTTTGGCCCATTCAATATCCATATTTTTGTTATAGTGCTTTTCTATGGCACAGGCCCACTTGGCCAGTGTGATAAGCTCGTCATTTGAGAGCACAAAACTGTTTCTCTCAGCCTTGGTGGTGATCACGTTGCGAACAGGCTCCTTGGCGTTGGGGGCGGTGGCATAGACCATTTTCTTTTGTTTAAGCCCCAGTTTTTTGTGTATAACGGGTTTGTGACCTGTGGCAAGAGTCGGTTTAAAGACATAAAATTCATCCGGATTAACCGCACCCTGCACTACGTTTTCGCCAAGACCCCATGCACCTGTGACAAGGACCACCTTGTCGAATCCGCTTTCAGTATCCATGGTGAACATGACGCCGGAACTGGCGCTGTCGCTTCTGACCATCTTCTGCACAACTATGGAAAGATATACATCGAAGTGATTGAAACCCTTATCCTGTCTGTAAGAGATCGCCCTGTCTGTAAAAAGGCTGGCGAAACAACGATGGCAGGCGTCGATCAATGCCTTGTGCCCGCTGATGTTCAGGTATGTCTCCTGCTGGCCTGCGAAAGAGGCGTCCGGCAGGTCTTCGGCCGTAGCGGAGGAGCGGACAGCCACGTCCACATTAGCTTGATTGTAGGAGTTAGAAAGGTCATCATATGAAGAAACTATGACCTTTTCCAGGTCTGCAGGAAATGGGGCGTTAAGGATGATCTCCCTGACTTTTTTCCCCCTTGCCTTGAGATCGGCGATGTTGTGCGTATCTAAACCCTTAAGCACGTCCTGAATAGCCTTTTCTATACCAGCCTCTTTCAAAAGGTGCTTGTAGGCCGTAGCCGTTATGGCAAACCCATTGGGTACATTTATGCCCTGTGAACTCAATTTACTGTACATTTCACCCAAAGACGCATTCTTTCCCCCAACCAGGGGGACATCCTTGATGCCTATCTGATCAAACCATAATATGAACGGACTGCTCATGAAAATACCTCCTCCATTTTTTACTATAAAAAGATACTGATTCAACATTCAGTTTGTTTTCAAAATAACCAACACCTACACAGAAGACAATACCTTTTGAAAATGTCAATGTGAATTTTTCAATTGTCTCAAGGCCGACACCACAGGCTTTGGAACGGGGCACAGCCGTCCGTCAATATCGATGGCCACATGTTTGGTGGTGCCCTTCACCAGCAGGCGTGCATCTTCCACCCTATGTATCTCATAATTGAAACTTATGGAAAAACGTTGAATATCGCGAATGGATGTGACGATGGTCAGAAGATCATCATATCGCGCAGGCGCCTTGTAGCGAATAAAGAGCTCGGCTACAGGCAGCACAATGCCTTCTCTTTCCAATTCCGCATAAGAACGACTTACAACAGAGCGCATATACTCGGTGCGGCCCATCTCGAAAAACCGCAGATAATTGGCATGATAAACCACGCCGGCCTTATCGGTATCACCATAGATCACGCGGTATTGGCAGGTGTGACACAAAGATTGCCACTCTTTTGAAGTATCATCGAGCACAGACACCCTTTCATTTCCCTATCAATCTGGCCATCAGCTTATACCCTTCTTCAACCACTATGCCTGTAGTCTTTGCACAACGTTCCGTATAGACCTGATTTGGCATCTCCAAAAGCCCCTGGCTGTCATAGATTAAAAAAGGCACAGCCCCACGTTCATGAGTCTTGACTCTAATAGGCGTGTAGTGATCGGTCACTACCAAAATGCGAAAAGGCACATTCAATGCTTTCATGCCATTCCATACAGGGCCTACAATCTCTTTATCGAACCGCTCGATGGCGCGAATCTTCTCTGTCACACTTCCCATATGCCCTGCCTCGTCAGGGGCCTCCAGGTGCATGAACACCAGGTCCTTCTCACGTATAGTCTCCAACACCGCGGCTGCCTTACCCGCATAATTGGTATCGAGAAAACCCGTTGCACCTTCCACATCCACGACATCCATACCCACCAGTCTTCCCAGCCCGCGAATCAGGTCCACCGCCGCCACTACAGCTCCATTCAAACCGTACTGCTCCGTAAACGGCGGCATGTCCGGTTTTCTACCCTGTCCCCATGGCCACAAGGAATTTGCTACCTCCTTGCCCTGCTCCAGCCTACGCTGATTGACAGAGTGTTTGTAAAGAAAATGAGTGGCCTTAGTGAGAAGCTCGTAGAGCAGCGGCTCTTCCTCATAACGGTGCCATGCCTCTGTGATGTCCTGTCCCGTGGCATCATGAGGCGGAAGCGTAATCATGCCCTCGGGACCACCGTGCCATATCAGCAGATGCCTGTAACTGATGCCCGCATGAAGGGCGAATGACCTGTTGTTTATAACCTGAGCCAATTCTCGAATCAGTATTCCGGCCTCTTCTGTGCTGATGTGGCCGGCGCTGTAATCCTTCATGAAGATATGACCGTTCTTGAAGACAAGTGTAACCAGATTACACCGAAAGGCCACGTCTTCTGGATTCATCGCTATACCCATGGACGCAGCCTCTATAGGACCACGGCCAGAATAATATTCTCCTGGATCGTATCCTATAAGAGACATGTTAGCCACATCGCTTGCAGGAGGCAGATAATGTGGAACTGTCTCCGCCAGACCCACCTCCCCCATCTTGGCCATACGATCCAAAACAGGCGTGCGCGCAGCCTCTAAAGCCGTTCTGCCGCCAAGCGATTCGATGGGCATATCAGCCATGCCGTCACCTACCAAAACAACATATTTCATTCCTTCCATAGGTCTTTTACCCTCAAAACAGTGAATTATCATTAAAAGTGCCTTCGAGAAGCGCTGTCATTCCGAGCGAAGCGAGGAATCTTAAGATTTCTCAGTCGCTACGCTCCTTCGAAATGACAGTAAGAAAATCAATACGAAGATAGATCTTCCATACGTATGACAACGGCCTTGTCGGCCATCACATCCATGGCATTGATTGAGTCAAGCGCCAGCTGCACACTTGCCTCATCGGCCTCATGAGTCAACATGACTATTGGCACAGACTCGGTCTGCCCCCTGCCTTTTTGCACAACGGATGCAATGCTGATATGATTTTCCGCCAGAATACCAGCGATTTTGGCCAAAACGCCAGGCCTGTCTTGAGCGGAAAAACGAAAATAATACCGGCCCACTACGGTATCCATAGGTCTTTTTTGCAAATTCGAGAGAAAATGCGCGGGCAGGCAAGGCAAGGCTGCAACGAAACCGGACGAAACAGCCCTGGCTATATCCAGAATATCGGCCATGACCGCACTACCTGTGGGCATTCTGCCGGCGCCGAGTCCATACATGAATATCTTGCCCACGGCATCGCCTATGAGATAAAAAGCATTGTATGCCTCTTTGACCTGAGCCAGCAGGTGTTCAGATGGAATCATCGTAGGATGCACGCGCAGGTCCAAGCCAGTCTCCGTCTTTTTAGCAATAGCCAAGAGCTTGATAGTATAACCCAATTCAGCTGCGAATTGTATATCGATGGAAGACAATCTGGATATCCCCTCTGTATAGATATCATCAGGAGTGACATGTACTCCAAAGGCCAACTTAGTAAGAATGGCCAGCTTGTGGGCAGTGTCTATTCCTTCCACATCATAGGTAGGGTCTGCCTCAGCATAACCCATTCTTTGGGCATCTTTGAGAACAGCCTGAAAATCAGCGCCTTCGTCCGTCATGCGCGAAAGGATATAATTGGCGGTACCATTCATGATACCCATCACCGCATGAAAATTGTTGGCAGCCAGACCCTCTCTCAATGCCTTTATCACAGGAACTCCACCGCCTACGCTGGCCTCGAACCCCACTGTCACGCCGTGTTTTTCGGCCGCTGCAAAGATTTCATTGCCATGAGTGGAGATCAAGGCCTTGTTTGCAGTGACCACATGCTTGCCGTGCTGAATAGCCTGAAGAATAAAGGTCCTGGCTGGCTCTATACCGCCTATCAACTCCACGAATATATCCAGATCAGCATCTGTCAAAAGCCTGTTCAAGTCCGATGTCAAAATTTGCTCCGGCACATCAAACCCTCTGGAATCAGTGATATTTCTATCACAGATATATTTCAGATTCACATTCAAACCGGTCCGATGGAGTATTTGTTCCTTCTGCTCCAGAAGCAGTTTCGCAGTACCGCCACCAACAGTGCCGAACCCGAGTATTCCCACTTGTACTGTCTTTGCCATTAGTTGTCTCCAGTAAAATCCATCAGGATTATTTTAACACATATTAAACAGTTGGTTTTTCACTTACAAGCCCCAGAACCCACTATGAAATTATCACAAAATACTTTAAAATAAATTTAAATATGCAATAATGCATTACCCTCATCCCGGCCCTCTCCCACTGAAAGAGGGTGGCCGGAGGCCGGGTGAGGGCCAAAAGAAAAAGTGCCTTCGAGAAGCGCTGTCATTCCGAGCGAAGCGAGGAATCTTAAGATTTCTCAGTCGCTACGCTCCTTCGAAATGACAGGTAGTCGCTGTGCTTCATTCGAAATGACAGGTAGTCGCTGTGCTTCATTCGAAATGACAATCCCTTGGGCAGCACAAGGAAATGACAAAATCGAGATCGCTGCAAGACAATCAAGACAATATATACAAGGAGAAAAACATGAATGAATGGCATGTAGTGGAAAACGGCAATACCATCGGCCCCATTTCTCAGCAGGAACTGCTGAGCGGGCTTATATCAGGACGCTTCACTAAAGAAACTCTGGTCTGGCGCCAGGGAATCACGACCTGGACGCCTGCCGGTAGTGTACCTGAACTCAATGAGGCTTCAGCAAACAGACCGATCATGCCTCCTATTCCACAGCCTACCAGACAAATGGCCCACGATATAGACTTCGAAATATTCGGCCACGAGATGCAGTTCGTGGAGGTCGAACTGGATCCCAATGAAAGCGTGGTGGCGGAGGCAGGGGCCATGATGTACATGGAGGACGGCATACAGCTCGACACCGTATTTGGAGACGGCTCTCATGGCAGCGAGACCGGCACCCTCATGGACAAGCTCTTTTCCGCAGGCAAACGGCTCATCACAGGCGAAGGGCTCTTTTGCACCATCTTTACCAACAAGGGCAATGGCAAGAAAAAGGCAGCCTTTGCAAGCCCATATCCAGGCAAAATCATTCCTCTTGACCTGAAAAAATTCAATGGACGCCTGATCTGCCAGAAAGACGCCTTTCTTTGTGCGGCCAAAGGTGTATCCATCAGCATAGCCTTTCAACGCAAGATCGGCGTGGCGCTTTTTGGCGGCGAGGGTTTTATCATGCAAAAACTCGAAGGTGACGGCATAGTCTTTGTCCATGCAGGCGGTACCATCGTCGAAAAACAACTGAGCTCAAGTGAGACGCTGCGAGTGGATACCGGTTGCCTTGTAGCCCTGACGCAGACCGTGAATTATGACATTCAATTCGTAGGCAATGTGAAGTCAGCCATCTTCGGAGGCGAGGGCTTTTTTTATGCCACACTCACAGGGCCCGGGCATGTATGGCTGCAATCCCTGCCATTTTCAAGGCTTGCCGGACGCATTCACGAGGCCGCACCCCAGAACAACTCAGGAGGCTTCGCCGGCAGAGACGAAGGTTCCATTCTGGGCGGCCTCGGCAATATATTTGAACGCTGATACTAACTCATCAAGATATAACAGCGTGTCAGAAACAGGACTCACAAAAAAATATCCCATGGAGGTCATGGAACGAACCATCTTTCCGCTTCGTTCTGAATGGCCTCCATGTCTCCCTGTTCTGCAAAACTGTAATAAGCCCCTCTGGAACCCACAATGATATGGTCCAATACGGTTATTTCCATAAGTTTTGCGGCAAGCAAAAGCCGCTTTGTGATAGTTCGATCGGCGCTGGATGGTGTGGTAATGCCGGAAGGATGGTTGTGTGCAAAGACCAAAGCGGCCGCTCCATGTTGTAAGGCCTTTTTGATTACCTCTCGTGCATATACGGCAGAGGCATTGATGGTTCCACGAAAAAGTTCCTCGATAGCTATCAATCCATGCTGATTATCCAAAAAGATACAGACAAAGACCTCTCTGTCCAGGTTTGAAAGGGCATGCCACAGATAATCCACCGCCTCCTGCGCTGAATGCAGATAGTTCTTGCCCAGCGGCCGTTCCTTCAGAAATTTTCTGGCCACATCGTGCACAAATCGCACTGCAAAGGCATTTTTGGGGCCTATGCCGTCTATTTCCTTCAATGCCTTTGCATCCGCTTCCAATACACCTGCTAATGAACCAAAACGCCTCAATGCCTCTCGTGCTTGAAGTTTACAGTCCTGTCTGGGCGTGCCGAAGGACAAAAGCAGTTCAATTATCTCCTCATCTGTAAGTACCGCAATGGATTGCTGCAAATACTTCTCTCGCAATCTCTGTCTGTGACCTTGACCCCGGCTTTGCCAGTCCTCTTTTTTCATCGAGCCCTACTCAATTTCTTTGTTCAATACCGAAAGTATGCCTTTACAATAGCAGTTCGCAACCCCTGATATACTTCATTCCAATCCTGTTTCCCAATGTGCAACTCACTTTTGAGCCTATTACAAGCCATCTCATTCAAACAAGAAACCACATCTAACTCATCCAATTTTTCATCGGCATTTGTATCGATGATACTCAAAAAAGGCCTGTTCTCTTCATCGAACACCTGAATCTCCATACGCCGAACCATCTCTCTGTTCTCCCAAAGCCGCAACTCCAATCTTCCAACGTCCGTCATCACAGACAACATCCCTGACCAATATGCCAATGGCGTTGAAACAGGCGACTCCATTTCAGGCTGTACAAAGGACCGCATTCTGGCATAAAACCCCTTTGAACTATCGAAAATCCGCACATTAGCGCCTACTTTGGTCATTCTATAGAGCCTGAGCATATCTTCATCATTTAAGGCCACACACCCGCGAGTCCAGTCCCTGGCAGCGCCGCCTTCATCCTTTCTGACAACACCCCCTCCATGTATGCCCAATGCCCCTCCCAATGCCGTGTCCTGGGGCGGAAAACGCCTGGCTTTCGCTGCTGCGACGATGCGCCCCAAGGTCTTTTGGTCGATGCGGCCGTAAAAAAATGCAAGCCATGCGTCGGCTTCGTTAGGGTATGACATCCCAAGAAACCATCCATATAATTTGCTGTTTTTCTTATATAAAATGTGATATTCCCCTTCTGGTGTGGCGTAATCCTGAAGACTGGTCTTGTGAGTCACTGTATTTATGCCTATGGAGATAGGGCAATGTAGCAGTCTTTTGTCATCACGGAAAAAACTCAGAGTTCGGCTATGTTTGTCGATAATGATTTGATCCCCCGACTGCGCCCATGACTCAAAAAAACTTAAGAGGCAAAAAAGGGTCAATAGCACTCCCAAACGTAACGCAAGGCAGCAACTAATTCTTGTCCTTATGACGCGCTGCAATTTTATCATGCTTCAACCCAGATACGTTGAACACCTATAACGTCCTGAGGCAAGACAGTTTCGCCTTCCACTTCTATATATAATTCAATTGCTTCCCAAATACGTTTCATTAAGTTATCCAACGAGTTAGCTTGGGCATAACAGCCCGCAATTCAGGGGCGCTGGCTACATGGTAACCTTCGGCATCACGTTCGATAATCACGTTAAAGGCTCTCGTCATCTTGCTTCACTCCGTTCTGTTCTGCTGTGTGGCTTCAAGAGTTACGCCTAACCCGATGTGGACTGCCATGTTGTGGCGCAGCTCATTTTTTTGCAAACGCTTGGCAATGGTAGAGGACTTGTTCCAGCCGCGTGAGTGGCTTCGAATAATGTCAAAAAAATACTACAAGCATGGAGAGCATTCAACCTACATGTTACCCAAGCGGCTCACCGTAACCGCCCTGATGCGGCCATGACCTTCAGAAAGTTGTCATTGCGAGCACCTGCAATGTACATGGGATCCAGAATTGTTAACCCCCATGTTATTTTTGCAGACAGTTGATTTTGAAAACTATCATAGAGGATTGAACAAATCTCGCAAATACTGTAAAAAAAGGAGTTAATGCAACACGGTAAGTTGTCGATAGAAAATCGTCATTGCGACTCCAGAAAAGCAAGGTGAACGCAATTCAGGTTGTTGTAATGCGATTGCCACTCATCCCTCGAGTCTCGCAATGATCGAGATAGCAATGGTCTAAGTTCTATGCGCAACTTACAGGTAAAAAGACTGCCTGTCTTTTTGAATGAAGCGCAACGGCTAAGAAATCTTAAGATTCCTCGCTACGCTCGGAATGACAACCGCACCACCGGTAGGACAGGCATCTCGCCTGTCACTGTAGGAATGACAATTGCGGTAAACAAAAATTAGTATCTTTGCAATACGTTAATTTTCAAGGCTTAGCGAGTTATTGAACGAGCTCGCTCTATTTTTAAGGAGGGGAATATGGGGAGAGGTTTTTTTAAGGGTTTTCTGCGGTTTTGTGTAACCAGCTGTATGGCC
>CAYRSX010000020.1:0-27474 GCA_964427245.1 uncultured Desulfobulbaceae bacterium
TTGCATGTGTTAGGCACGCCGCCAGCGTTAGTTCTGAGCCAGGATCAAACCCTCCAGCTTAAAAACTGAATGCTCTTCACTACACTAAGCAATTTCTATAATAACTGCTATCCTCTACTCAGTTTTCAAAGATCAAAGACAAAAAATACTATATCCAAGCTCTTGACTATTGTCAAGATAACCGTTGAAGGAAGAGATAATTTATATGTTTCTCGCTGCATTCAGACTTCAAAAGAACCCTGATGCCCCCCTTCTCAGTAGAGCTATCTAAATAACAAACCCGTTCTGATTAGTCAAGTTCTTTTTTTATATTTATGATAATTAAATGCACACCACCTATTTTTGAAACCCAGAAAAAAGGAAAATCGTTATTGCGATACCAAGAGCTGCCAAAACCATATTGGTCACCATGCCAAGATATTTCCAGTACTCAGCCGGAGTTTCAAGAGGCGTCAATGTCCTTAAAAATCTCTGATATTGTAAGGACGATAAAATGGCCAAAATAACTCCAAGAATTATAAAAATAATGCCGACCCAAAATGTGCTGTGTTTTTGCGTATAATCATTTTCATGGCTGATCATGTGCAAAAAAAGCCCAAATCTTTCTATGACAAAGCCGAAGCTCATCAATGTAAGACTTGTTCGATTCCATGCCAGCAAGGTGCGCTCAGCGGCAAAGAAAATTCGTGGATCTCTTGAATCAGACACAATCAGCTCCCTTACTCTTTATGGTCGTCAAGAATCTTTTTTACAATGGCACTCGTAGATACATTATGGCTGAATGGAATCCGTAAGATCCTGCCCCCTCTTTTTTTGACCAAATCGGCCCCAACGATGTCATCCTCCTTCCAATCCGCTCCTTTTACAAGCACGTCAGGCTCTATGGCTTCAATCAGCGCCAATGGCGTAATCTCGTTGAAAAGTATCACATAATCCACACACGCCAAGGCCGCCAGCACCGATGAACGATATATTTCGTTATTGATAGGGCGAGAATGGCCTTTTAAGGCAGCAACAGACGTATCGCTATTCAGCCCCACAACAAGGCAATCCCCATGACTCCTGGCTTCTTCCAGATAATGCACATGGCCTGCATGCAACAGATCAAAACAACCATTTGTAAAGACAATGCGCTGCCCTGCCCTGCGACGACACAAAATGGCCTTGGATAATCCATTCACATCAACCAGCTTATGCCGCCCCCCCCAGAACCATGCACCTGCAGGTAAATAGGTTTGAAATCTGCCGCGGACATCTTGTATTGCAGACAATGCACAGGACACTATAGATATAGATTCATCTACTCCAGCCTCGTACAACACCTCACCCGTAGGGTCTATGACCTTGGAACCACCACCCATCACATAATCCGCCACATGGCCACATGCATTTGCCGCCGCCACAAAACACTGATTCTCAATGGCACGAGCCTTCAGAAGGCAATCAAAATGGGCCCTGCGGCTCTCAGGCCACAAGGCCGAAACCAACAGCAACTCGGCCCCGCCCCAGACCAGCTTTCTGGCAAGCTCAGGGAAACGCAGATCGAAACATGTCATAACCCCGATGCATACTTCTTTATTACCTCGCAAAGTAAGCTGAACGGGCTTAGCCTCTTCCCCAGGCAATAAATAACGATCCTCATGCATTGGTGCAAAAAGGTGTATCTTTCTATATAGTTCGACGGCATCGGAAAATGGCGATGCAACGTAAGTAGAATTATAATATAATAATATATCAATAGGAATCGGGCCAGCAGGGATTGGAATAGTTCCAATAATAACTATTCCTGTTTCATATGCCAGACGGTTTAAACATTTCACAGCGTACCTGCAAGTTTCATCAAACACAAAATTTGCAGATAGTGGCCCTGTAAGCCACAATTCGGGCAATAAAAACAGGTCAGCGCCCTGTCGTGCAGCATCTCTAATGGCGTCACTAACCTTATTCAGATTATGCAACGAAGCATTTTGAATCGGGCTGAATTGAAAAACCGCTATCCTGACAGAATTCATTTCAATATACCAAAAGTCGATACCACACTGTTTTCTATCGATGTATTCGCATCGATACTGCAATCATTCCAGACCACAGAGGCCTTTAAAACCGTATGCTCTCCAACACACACTCGATCGCCGAGACATACCCATTCCTCAATCCTGCTCCCTGGCGCCAGACGGCAATCACGCCCCCTATAAACCAGACATGAATTTGAAGTAAGCAACTGCTTATGCGCTGCAAGATATCCTGCGACCGTACCGATATCTTCCCAGATACCATCGTGAGAAAACCTCACCAAAGGCAACGCCCTGATGCAACAACCCGTTTTTAAGGCATTTTTGAAGCCATCTATCAGAGAACAAGGCATCTCTTTTGGCAAAAAACGAAAAAAATCGGGTGATAAACAAGCAAGACCTGTATAAGCTACTGCAGATTTCCCATTGCTTTCAAAACCGGTCAGCAGGCCGTTTCTGACATCGAGTTTATTATAGGGTTCTTTATTCTGAACCAAGATCGTTGCTATAGCCCCGCTCGCAACGTGGTCATTCCAGAACTGCCTAAAATCCACATTACATACCACATCGGAGTTTATGAGCAGCAACGGGCTTTCTTTTATAAAATACTGTGAGGCATTTATAAGCGCACCACCAGTACCCAAAAGAAATGGTTCTATGATGGGAAACACACTGATTGTTTTAGCAGGACGCCAAGCAGCCAAAAAATCTACGATACGCGAAGCCAGATGAAAGAGATTGACATAAACACGACCAAATCCATACTCCATCAAAGCGCACAGAATGCGCTCTATCGATGGAGTATTCAAGACAGGGAAAAGCGGTTTGGGGAGAACATGTGTCAATGGCCGCATTCTGGACCCCAAACCAGCAGCCAGAATCATGGCCTGCATAAATTAGACTGTTTTTTGGGCGGCAGCGCCTTCAGACGAGTGCTCCACAGGTTTGGAGGCGGTGCCTTCGGCCATGGTTTTTTGTACCTCATCTTCCGCCTCACGCAGCCCTCTCTTAAATGAACTCAATGCCTTGCCCAAACCAGCCCCAATCTCCGGCAGTTTCTTGCCGCCAAAAATCAAAAAAGCAATCAGAAGAATAACAACCAATTCCTGCGTGCCAAGCCCAAACATAAGCTACCTCCAATAACAATTAACGAGGTGCACCATAACTGTGGAGCCCTGATAAAAGAAAATTTACTCCAAAATAGGTGAATATAACTGAAACAAAACCAATTATAGATAAATAAGCTATTTTTTTGCCCATCCACCCGCGTACGAAACGGGCGTGCAAGGCAATGGCATATACAAACCATGTAATCAACGACCACGTTTCTTTTGGGTCCCAGCTCCAATACGTACCCCATGCCTCGTTTGCCCAAACAGCACCCGTGATAATACCCACACTCAGCCACAGAAAACCAAAAAATATGGTCTGATGCATCAATTCGTCCAAATTTTTTTGAGAAGGCAACTTGGAAAGCAGACCTGTTTCGTGGTCTTTTGATTTCATAAGATACATTATGCCCATGCCACAGGCAATAGCAAAGGCGGAATACCCCAGGAAACATGTGACTACATGAGCTATCAGCCAATTACTTTTCAAAGCAGGGATGAGGGGTTGTATCTCGTCATGGACGTTGGGGCTAAATGAAGCGTATGCCATGGCAAGGGATGCAAAAGGCGTGGAGAATACACCTATGACTCGATTCTTCAGACGAAACTCCAAAAATAGATAGACCAATATGGTCATCCATGAAAAAAACACAAGGGACTCATAAAGGTTGGATAATGGGGCATGACCATAACCCATCTGATAAGACTCCACCCAGCGCAGCAGAATGCCCGCTGTCTGAGCCAAAAAACCGATACCAGTGGCAAAGGTTCCAAGAATACCCACCTTATCGACGCGAAACACCCACGCGATCAGGTACAATACGGCTGCTCCAAGATAGATGAAGGTGGTAAGGCTCAACAGATAAGAACTTGTAAAGATCATATTTTCACTCCTGTCATTGTGCGGATTTTCTGTTCCATCTCATTAAAAAATCTTTCAAATTGCATATTGTTTTTATTGGTTCTGCCTGCAAGAATCAATGTGGGCTGACCATTTCTTTCACCTATCCACAACCATATTCTGCGATGCGCAACCCAAAATACCACACCAAAACCCAAAAGCATTCCGGCACAACCGAGCCAGACCACCCATACACCAGGGTCCTTCTTGACCTGTAAGCCTGTCATATAACGCTGTTCCACATCCGTAATAGACGCCTTATAGAGATTGTTGCCGCGTCTGAATTCCTTTTCAGCGCCCTTCAAAAACCAAATAGCCTCCGGAGGAAACCCATCATCACCGATCCAGATATGTGCGGCCTGACCGCCATGGATATTAGGCAAAAACTGCATCACACCCACAGATAACCCCGCCTCCTGCCACAAAACCTTTTCAGATACGGGCAAGCTCAAGACCTTTTTTTTGCCGTCTGCAGACGTAATCGCAAGGGTTATAAGAGGCATAGCATCATAACTGGACTGATAAAAGGTCAAACCATGATAGGAAAGCGGCTCGTTGACCCGTATGGATTTTTTAAGCACCTCTTTGCCATTCTCAAAGATCACCAGGTCCGAACGAAACTCCTTCGGCGCGCCGGTATCATAAAAATCCACAAAAAACTTCTCACAATACAGTTCAAAACCAAGAGGGAAATCCTTGCCGGTAAAACGCTCCACCGCCTCTGACACTTTTTCGCCTTCAGCAAGCATAATCTGGCCCTTAAAGCCCCAGATGGCACCTATCAAGGCCCCTGCAAGAATGATGAGGATACTCGTATGCAAGATATAAACACCCCAATAACTCCATTTGCCGCTCTCTTTGAAAAACAGACGGCCGTTTTCCACATTGTATGACCGGACAGAAGTAGAGAGGATTTTTTTAACATCTTCCTCTGAAAAAGAGGCTGTGGATGACATAGACAACACGAAAGAGCGAGGCATCTTCAACAAACGTTCCACGGCCTGCAATGATATATCTTTTTTATAGAGCTGCGAGATGACGGGAAAACGATTTATAGTGCATGCCACAAGATTCATAGCAAACAACAACAACAAGGCAATGAACCACCATGAATTATACATATCGTGCAAACGAGCTATTTTGATGACCTGAAACACGGAAGGCCCATATTTTTCAAGATAAAGGTGCAGGGATTCACCTTGCGGAATCAATGTCCCTATAATTGAAGTTACTGCCAGCAAAATAAAAAGCGATATGGCCAGACGGACTGAGGTGAGAATATGCCAGAACGGTTTTTTTGAATTACTTAAAACTGAAGAAGATGAGGATGTCGGGATCGTCATAGGAATACGGGTTAGGGAGGTTAATTACATATCATCTGATTTCAATTGGATATGCAATCGGTTACCTGCCTTTTCTCCTTTCACATTAGAATTAATAAAAATAACTTATTAAAATATTCTCCCCACCCCATCCATCATCCATTGAAAACATAAAAAGAAAAACAACAAATTGCAAGCCACAAAATAAGGATTGTTAAAATCTGCTATCACCTCGGTGGCGGTAAATCAGTATATGGGGCAGACACATAGGTCTGCCTCTACAAATAAGACCGATACAACGGATGATCCTATGTGAATTTATTCTCTTGCTGCAAAAAAATCTGTGGAGTTCCCATCCTACTCATATGTAGTGAGTGCCCCGAATGGTGAGCTGATTTCCCTTTGAAAATTAATACAAAAAAAGGGAGGACTAAAAAATCAGCCTCCCTTTTGAAAAAACTATAAAAAACGGTTACAAATTACAATCTTACCCGGCTATGCCGAAGATCTTGGTGAGCTGAGGCAACAGCGGATTGGCATACAGAGCAATAAGAGCGATAACCAATGCATAGATGGTCAACGACTCGATAAGAGCCAGACCGATGAACATGGTAACGGTCAATTTGCCGGCCAATTCAGGGTTGCGAGCTGTACCCTCCAGGCAACCACGAGCGCAATGCCCCATACCGACACCGCAACCAGATGCAGCTATACCTACCGCCAAACCAGCGGCCAACAGAGATGCGGCCATCAGCATACCTACATGACCACCCTTCTCCACATCACCATCGGCTGCGAAAGCCATGGCTGCAAATCCTACGACCATCAACATGGACAACACGGACACCAACGAAAACCTTTTCATTCTGCTACTTCCTCCTTAATTTGGAATATATTTTTTGCCTTCTTCCCCAAAGTGATCAATGGCCTTCAGACATGGCCTCTACGGAATAAACAATGGACAACATCATAAAGATAAAGGCCTGAATCAGACAGACCAGTACGCCAAGAAACATGATGGGCAAAGGCGCCAAATACGGGCCCGCCAACATAAACAAAAGACCCAACAAAATCTCCTTGGAAACCATATTCCCAAAAAGTCGAATAGCCAGCGAAAGGATACGGCCTATGTGGCTGAATATCTCAATAGGGAACATGATAGGCGCCATTGCTGGAACCGGTCCAAAAAAATGCTTTATATACTTCAGGCCATGGAATCTGAACCCCAGGACGTGATACATCACTATGGAAATGGCAGTACAACCCAGCGTAATGTGCAGATCCGCCGTCGGAGACATGAACCCTGGAATCAAACCCAAATAATTGGCGATAAGTATATACAACGCAAAGGTCGCAACCACAGGAAAGATGATCAGAGTCTTTCTGCGGTCATGGGTCTGTTCGGTTATAAAGTCCTCAAGCCCCCCTACAAATGCCTCCATGACATTCTGCATTCCCCTCGGCACCATCTCCAAACGGCTTGTAGCCATTTTAGCCAGCACCAGACAGATAATCATGACGAGAAAGCTGTACTGCATGTAGGGCGCAAGGATTCTCTCCAGAAAACTGGTGCCTCCGTGAGCCGGCAACCCCAGTGCATCAAGCAAAAGAGTCAAAAATAACAGTGGATGTTCCATACCCCGTTTACGCCTCCTTAACTCTAAATTTATAAAATAAAATCATAGCTACTATTAGATAAAAATTTACCACAGGCACTGAAAGACCGATAAAAAGCCCGACTGGAGAGATTTTTATGGGCAAAAATAAAAAAATAACCGTAACAGCCAGGGTAATCAGGGCCATACGTACAGCCAGCCCGCCATAATAAAGAAATATATTACCCCACCGCACAACCCGATTGCAATCCCTTTGCAGGCCAAGACAATTGAGATTGGCGATCAAAAGCCCCATCACAACCCCGCCAAACATATCCTCTCTCCAGAGATAGAAGTCAATGGCGGCAAGCCCTCCGATAACCCAGTTAAACCGCAGAAAGCTCGTCATCAACCCTTCCGCCAACTCACCTTTCAAAAGAGATTCAATCGCAGTTTTCATCACCAACTCATTCTTTCGTAAAACGCTTGGTCAAGATAAAAAAATTCTTGACTCCGCCTGCTACACCAAACACAAAAAAAATAATTGTAAACCACGGCGAGGTTTTTCCGTTAAACAGCCATGTATCTATATAATAACCACTTATCACTCCAGCCATTATGGAAAACACAATGGACATGGCGATAGTAGAAGCAGTTCCAAAACCACGCAAGAGGGTTGCCAACTCCTGTTTTACACTTGCCATTTGAGAACCCTCGCTACAGCCATTCGCGGCCGCAAAAGCATAAAAAATGAATGAGCTTTCATTTTTTTCTTTCAGTTATCACAGAATCAGCAGACTGTCAATCATTAAATTTGAAGAAATTGAAGGTCATACCATAACCAATTATCATTCTCATGCCAGACATTGCTTTAAAAATATACGCTATGAATCCTCGGCATTTCATTCCCATACCGGTTCAATTCACTTTCTGTAAAAAATAAAACCAGGCGTTTAAGATTGAAACACTAGTTGCATGTGAAAAAGGTAATTATTCCAAGCAGTTTTAAACAGGCTTTTCGTTATGAAACACATGATGGCCCAATGAAACCAGGCTTATTGACATTAACATAAACATTACAGGTAGTTAACCGATTGGCATAACAGTTGCTTATGTCATGGAAATCGCGGCACTCAAATTGTTTTCAATACTTAAAACACTGTTAGTATTAAAACCAAAAGGAGATTAAGATGAAGCACATCCACAAGGATGCTGAGGAAGCCATCCACCTCCTAACGGACCGCCTTCCTTGAAGGCTACCGAATGCCGAATCGTCGAATAAGTCCCTGCAAGAACGCTAACAAGTACTTACAGGCTAAGCACGGGACATTGCGCCGCTCTGTCATGCGTCGGCGCCCGGTCGCGCCTGAAGAAAAACGTTGAATGTCTTATTCTCGATGGCAAAAATAAACACAAAAGTATTGGACAAAATGTGAATCATGACAAGGAATTCTAAAGACACAGACCGACAAGACGCCCACAAAAAGGTATATAGATGAGCACTAGGATTACCCTTATATTAGACGGCAGTAATTCAGATCTTTATTCCAGTCTTTACGCCACAGAGCTGGCAAAAAGGGTGAGCGCCGAGATATATGCGGTCGTAGTGCCGGCATGGAGAGAATATAACGATACTCACGGAGACAGCGCCCCAAAAAATCTGCGCATTGCAGACTCCATGGCCTCGTTAAAGATGGTTATCCGTCTCGGCGCATACAAACACATCAGAATATCTTCTTATATGATTGAAACCGACCTTGAGAATGCCCTTGTCGAATTTCTGAAGCAACGGCGTATCTTCTGCCTGATTACAGGAGCGAACGATGCAAGTACTGCAAAAGAGAAAAAAGAATGGCTGGACCGCCTGAAAATACGTTTAACCCAGCATGATAACTCTCATTTCAAACCCTTTTGGACATTAGTGGCCACTCCATGGAAAGACAGGGTTTATTACCATCTACTTGAACGAATGGAATTATATAGACAAAAATTCAATTAAAAAGGAAGGGAGCTTATGATCTATCTTTACTTACCTCTCGCACTGACAAGTGTGAACATCCTGGTACCGGTAGGCTTGGGCCTGCTGGTGGGTCTTCTCTCAGGTCTTTTCGGTGTTGGCGGCGGATTTCTCATGACGCCTCTACTCATGATGATCGGCATACCGCCCACCATTGCAGCAGCCACTGACGCCAATCAGATCGTAGCGGCGTCAGCCACGGGCACTCTGGCCCACTGGAGGCTCGGTAATGTAGATTTCAAGATGGGCTTTCTGCTGCTCATCGGCGGCTTTACAGGCGGCGCATTGGGTGTTCAACTGATCAAGGTGCTAAAGGCAACCGGCGGAGCCGATTTTCTCATCAAAATGACCTATGTTGTCATGCTCGGTCTTGTGGGCACATTTATGTTTTTTGAAAGTCTGAATGCCATGAGAAAATGTCAAACAGCCGGCGAAAAAACTCAAAAGGCACAACAAAACACGTCATTCGAAAAAAATACAGTTGCCAAACCATCAAAGGGATTTATGGGCGTCTTACCTATGCAGATATACTTCGAAAAATCCGGCGTGACCCATTCCGCGGTGGTACCCGTAGGCCTCGGCGCCTTCGTCGGAATATTGGCAGCCATTATGGGCGTAGGCGGCGGCTTTCTGATGGTGCCCGTCATGATCTATCTTCTGAGAATGCCCATGCACGTAGTGGTTGGAACCAGTCTCTTTCAGATTATGTTCACATGTGTGGAGGTGACCTTCCTGCAGGCCTACACCAACCACACAGTAGACTTTGTACTGGCCATTCTGCTGCTGCTCGGTTCCACCTTCGGCGCTCAAATCGGCACAAAGATCGGCAAAAAACTCCACGGTGACCAGCTGAAGATATTGCTTGCCATCATCGTGCTTGCAGTGACAGTGAAGATTGTCATAGAACTTTTGATGGAACCATCGCTTCTGCTGGCATATAAAGGAGGACACTAATCATGTCACATACAAAATATCTATATGTAGCCATAGTCCTGCTGCTTGGCATTTTCTTTACGGCAGACCACTCAGGGGCAGCAGAGCCCACTGAGACCGCATCATCCGGTATCGAAAAGGCACCGATTACCTGTGAGGTTCTTCCGGATGAAGTCTTTATTGACTCCTTTTATCATGGAGCAAAATTGAAAATCACAGGAAAAAGCGACGCCAACGACGAGATCATCATCAAGATATCCTCGCCTCCCACGGAAAGCAGTCTAAAATTCATGGGCAAGGCAGCCGGTCTCTTCTGGATGAAGGTAGGAGATATGGAATTCAAGCCTGTATCCAATGTATATATGCTCTATACAACAGGTACGATCGACAAGATCACAAGTCCGGAGGAACGCATCAGAAGCCTGGTGGGATATGATGCCATCAAGGCACAGGTGGAAATAACCAGTTCCAAGGGCCCTGTGGACAAAGACCGCTGGTTCAATGAATTCATAAAATTCAAGGAAAAAGACAAGGTCTATGGCATTCACGAGGGCACTGTTGTAAAAGATGGAAAGGGTGGCTTTTCAGCTACTGTGGATTGGCCATACCAGGCATCCCCCGGTGAATATAAAGTGGCTGTTCTTGCCATTCGGGACGGCAGGACCTATGCTGAAGCCTCTCAAAAACTCGTTGTCAGGACATCGGGCATGATAACCCTGTTGTCAGACCTTGCATTTAAAAATCCGGCCATATATGGTGTGATAGCCATTGTGATAGCCATGCTTGCAGGTCTTGGTGTGGGCATGGTATTCAAAAGCGGCGGAGGTCATTAAAATCAAGAAAGGGATACCCCCTTTGAATATCCTTGGCAGCTTGAAAAATATCTTTGGCGGTGGCAAAACAGAAGGCATCAGAGACCCCCTTCCGCCTGCTACCACCTTTGAGCGTTTTAGAGACGTCCTCCGCTGCAACAACAACGCACTTGAATTGATTGCCGATCTCGGAGAAAAACTGAGCGGTGATTACATCTTTGATAGACAATATATATATAATACTATGAAAGGGCTCGAAAATGCCGTATTGCAATCTGTTCATGCCCTGAATGCACTCTGCAACAACAAATATCAAATACTGTATTCCACATACGACCGTCTTACTACACGCCTTAATACAGTCATAGAAAACAGAGAAGACAGAGACGGCGTTCCGGTAATCAATATTGCAGATACAGCCCGCTCTCATTACATCATAATAGGAGGAAAAAATGCCCATCTCTCCCAGATGCTCCACGATCTGAGAGTCAGAATCCCAGAAGGTTTTATCCTGACCACCAGGGCATACCACGATCTCATAGAACAAAACGGCCTGCGAGAAACCTTGAACGCCTTTGAAACCGCCCTGGAAGCATCAGACTGCACGGTTGAAGCCATGGAGCCCTTGAGGCATTCTCTTGAACAGGGCATTTATAACGCCCAGCCGCCTGATGAACTTCTGGCTGACATCGCCGAACAACTCAAAAAACTTAAAACCATATCAGGAGACAGCTTAAGGCTTGCAGTCAGAAGCAGTGCGCAGGAAGAGGATATGAATTTCTCTTTTGCAGGCCAGTTCAGGACCATTCTGAATGTGTCTTCAACGCCTATGGCTGTATTTAAGGCATATCTCCAGGTAGTGGCCAGCCTCTTCAGCCCAAAGGCATTGCGTTACCGAATACGGGTATTCCCGGGCGAAGGGCATATGTCCATAGCTGCCGGCTGTTATCGAATGGTGGAATCCACTGCAAGCGGCGTAATTTATACCATAAATCCTGCTGAACCCGCCGGAGACGCCATGATCATTGCATCCACATGGGGTCAGGGAGAGGCGATCGTGGAGGGTCGAGTGCCTGTGGATACATTCCATGTTCAAAAAAAGCCGCCCTACTCCATTTTAACCCAGAGTATCGCCAACAAAAATACAGGTCTATACCCCAAACAGGAGGATGAACTGAGTGAATCGAATATCCCTCCGGAATTACGGAATCAACCAAGCCTTACGGCATCACAGATCGAAAGACTTGCCGCTTATGCCAGGCAGATTGAAATATATTATAAACGCCCTCAGGACATAGAATGGACCATCGACCATAATGGAGACATATACATACTCCAGGCACGCCACCTTGTAATACCGGCAACGGCAAGCCCGAAAGGTTCCCTGACCGATGCCCTCAAAAAATATGAACTTATCGTGTCTGACAGTGGTTCGGTAGCCCAGCAAGGGATTGGGATAGGACAAGTTCACATTGTAAACACCATCTCCGACTTGAATGAATTTCCAGAAGGCGCTGTATTGGTCAGCAAAAGGGACTCATCCAACTTCATTCGAGTGATGCACAAGACAGCAGCCATTGTAACAGAAATCGGCACGCCAGTAAGTCACATGGCTACTCTGTGCAGGGAATTCCAGGTGCCATGCCTCGTAAATGTAACAGATATTCTTTCAAAGGTTTCAGATGGCATGGAAATCACCGTGGATGCAGAAGACAGACGAATCTATAGAGGCCGAGTGGCTGAACTTCTGGCATTCAAGACCACGACAGAGCTGAATATAAGCGCCACCAAGGAATTCAGGCTGCTAAAACGCCTGCTTGACAATGTCTCGTCCCTGAAACTCATGGATCCGTTAATGGATGAATTTACACCCGAGGCATGCGAAACATACCATGACTTACTGCGTTTCATACATGAAAAGGCAGTGGCTCAAATGGTGGAAATGGGCAAGGACGAAAGACGGCTTTTAAAGGATTATCATGCGGTGCATCTGGACCTTCCCATTCCCACAGGCATACTTTTGATTGATCTGGGCGGCGGCATAGACGCAAATGTAACTGGCGACAAGATCACATTTACATCCGTAAGATCGGAACCACTGAAGGCCATATTAGAGGGCATGCTTTTCCCAGGCATATGGCACACCAGGGCAGCGGATGTGAGCTTTGGAGACCTGATCACAAGCATCGTAAATGTACCCACGGATGCATTGGCCGGACAATATTCCGGGCATAACATAGCAATAATCAGCAAGGGCTATCTGAACCTGAGCCTGAGATTCGGGTACCATTTCAATATCATAGATGCCTATTGCAGCGACACCACAAGGGATAATCATATATATTTCCGTTTTCTTGGCGGTGCCACTGATATCACCAAACGATCCAGGCGGGCTCGAATGATTGCCATCATACTTGAAGCATTCGGCTTCAATGTGGCGAGCAAAGGAGATATAGTCACAGGACGTTCAGGCAACATGCCCAAGTCGGAAATTATCAGGACCCTTAACATTCTCGGTAGAATAGTCGGATTTACAAGACAACTTGATGTTCAGATGGACAGCGATGCACAAGTCGAGAAATATGCTGAGGCTTTTCTGATGGGTGATTATGAAATAATAGGTAGACATTAAGGAGAACAAACTATGCCAGACCAAATAATAAAATTATTGGTGATAGACGATGAACCTATAGTAGGCAAAAGATTGAAACAGGCATTCATAAAAATGGGATTCGAAGTTGAAACTTTTACAGATCCAATAGAAGCCATGAATACAATAAAACAAAAACCTTTCGATATCGTGGTGACGGATCTAAAGATGCAAGGCATGGATGGAATGACTGTACTGGAACGGGTACAAAGACTCAATCCAAAAGTAAAGGTTATAATAATAACAGGTTATGCACAAGTAGATACTGCAGCGGAAGCTTTCAGAAAAGGTGTATTCGATTTTATTCCTAAACCTTTTCGTTTGGAAGAATTGAAAAATGTCATATTAAAGGCAATGTCAGACACATTATCTGAAAAAAATAAGAGCATATAGCATATGAATGAGGAATAATATTTTGCTTATTTCTTTTGTACTTAGAACTATCTATGGGAAACTAATACTGAGTTTCTTCATTATATGTATCATAAGCGGTTTGGCTGCCATAGCTGCTATTTATTCACTTTACAAGGTAGAAGAAAAAATAAGTGTTATAGAGTCATTCTATGAAATAAATCAGAAGATACTTGAGGTCAGATCGTCTGAAAAAAATTTTTTGCTATATGAAAACAAAAATGAATTAATATCAACCATCGATAAATTAAATGAAATAAAAACTTCAATGGACGCATTGAAGAAGTCTGGCATAATAACTCATCAAAATAATAATATTAAAAACTGCAAAATGGAATTCAAAAATTATTATGACTTAATTCACCAACTTATTCGTCAAGATTACAGCGAAATAGATTTCAATAATCTGAAGATAAATCTAAGGGCATATGGACATGATTTCATGAACTGCGCCATATCAATGGACAGTATGGCAAAACGTCAGATCGAAAGAGAATCAAGAAATTATAAGGCAATAACGTTTATTCTAATCATTATAATTCTACCTCTCTGCGCCATGATAGGCGTATTTTTGGCAAGATGGATTATGACTCCATTACGACAAATCAGAAAAGCTGTGGCTCAGGTCATGCGGGGTGAATTATCATATATTCCTGTTGAACCTACCAAAAAATTATGTGCGGAATGCGCTGAATTGATAGATGCACTCAATAAAATGCTTCAGGCATTAGAAGACAAGCATCAACAGCTCATACAGGCCGAGAAGCTCATGGCCCTCGGTAAGGTGACCGCAGGCATAGCCCATGAGATCAACAACCCCCTGAACAACATCTCTCTTACCGCTGAAATTCTCATGGAAGACATCTCCAATATGGACTGTGATGAACGTCGCGGCATGATCCACGACATTATCGTACAGGTGGACAGGGCAAGAGAGATCGTCCGCAATCTTCTGGACTTCTCAAGGGCCAGAAAACCCACTGACTGGAACAAGCTGGAGCTTGGAGAACTCATGAACAACACACTTGGCTTTTTGAAAAACCAGATACGTATCAGCAACGTTGAAACAGAACTGAATCTGCCACAAGATCCCATAACGATAATGGGCAATCCCAGTCAACTGCAACAGGTATTTGTAAATATCATCCTGAATGCATTACAGGCCATGAAAAACGGCGGCAAACTGATTATCTCGATCAAGGCCGTTACCGAAAAGGACAAGGCCGTCATAGAAATATCGGATACCGGGCCAGGCATACCACACTCTGTCATGGAACACATATTTGAACCCTTTTTCACCACAAAACATGACGGCACGGGTCTTGGGCTTTCAGTCAGCTACGGCATCGTCAAGGAACATAAAGGCGACATACAGGTCGTCAGCGAACCTGGACACGGTACTATGTTCAGGCTTGAATTCCCCTTGTGGCTGTGATATCGAATTGTCATGAATGAATTCACAGGCGCACAGATCGTTATCATAGATGATGAACCCATTACCGTTCAAAGGCTCACACACGCCCTCAAAAAGGACGGTTATCTGGTCCGAGGCTTTGTATCCACAAAAGACGCCCTGAATGCCATAACAGCAGCCAGTCCTCATATAATCATCACAGATGTGAGATTGCAGGACGCAAATGGCGTGGAACTCATGAAACAGATGCAAACCATCGCTCCTGAGGCCGCCATTATAGTCATAACGGGCTATGCATCCCTGGAACAGGCTGTCGAAGCCACCAAAAAAGGGGCTTTCCACTATCTTGCGAAACCCCTGCATCTCGAACAGCTACGAGCCGTTGTCAAAGAAGCCCTGGAGCATGTGAGAGAAAACCTTCGTAAAGACAAACTTAACCAGCAACTTCAAAAGGCCAATGTCTATGGAGGCATCATCGGCATATCACCTACCATGCGTCAAATCTTCAAAACCATAGAGCAGGTTGCCGCTGTTGACTGCAATGTCTTCATTCAGGGAGAAAGCGGCACAGGCAAAGAGCTGGTGGCAAAGGCCATCCATGCCAAAAGCCCAAGGGCACAAAATCCTTTTGTTTCCTTCAACTGCGGCGCATTTTCGGAGGAACTGGTGACCAACGAACTATTCGGCCACGAAAAGGAGGCATTCACCGGCGCAGTAACCACAAAACTCGGGCTGCTGGAAACAGCCAACGGCGGAACGGTGTTTCTCGACGAGGTGGGAGAAATGCCTCTTTCCATGCAGGTCAAACTGCTTAGAGTGCTTCAGGAACGGGTATTTTATCGAGTCGGCGGTATTCACCCAATCGAACTCGATGTCCGCCTCATTTCAGCCACTAATCAGTATATCTCAATGTTAATAGAAAGGGGTGTATTCCGAAAGGATCTTTTTTACAGACTCAACGTGGTGACCATCGAAATACCTCCTCTTAGAGATAGAACAGAGGACATCCCGTTACTGGTAAATCACTTCATTGAAAAGGCTACACAAAAATTCGGCAGGAATATCAAAAAAATCACGCAGGACTTCCTGTCTTCACTGGAATCCTATCCATTTCCAGGAAATGTTCGAGAGCTCGAAAATATTATTGAACGGGCCGTTGTCCTGAACAAAGATGGAGTACTAGGCATAAATAATCTGCCACCCGACATATCGTGCGCGGCAGAAGATGATTATGCGCCAACCGCCGAGGAATACAGCCTAAAAAATCTAGAAAAAGACCACATCATGAGCGTCTATCAAAGAACAGGCTACAACCAAAGCGAAACGGCAAAGATACTCGGCATATCGAGAACTACCCTCTGGAGAAAGCTGCGCGACATGAAACTGCTGAACAAAACAAAAGAAAAAACCTGAAACCCATGACAGACACATCGTCCTTTCATATTCATCCGCATTCCGATGACTCCAACTCACTGTCCATCACAGGTATATTCAGACGATTTCAGCGCATCCTCGAACTCAACAGTAAGGCCCTTGAGCTCATCAGCGCCATGGAAGAAAGTCTGGGCGGCACCTATCTGTTCGATAAGGTATTTATAGAAAAATCCGTATCGGAATTAAACGACATCATTCGCGAAGTCATCTACAACCTCAATGCCATGTCCAGAAACGCCTACATCGCCCTGTATGATCAATTTGAGGCCATAAAAAACAGCCTGGAAGATATCCTGTCAGGCGGCATAGGGCTATATCATGACCAGATAATCCTGCCATACAATCAGCTCAACGTAGATATGGACATGATCGTGGGAGCTAAAAACGCCAACCTCGGTGAGGTCTGTAACCAACTGCATATTCGAACACCAGACGGATTCGCCCTGACCACAGAGGCATACCGGCTTTTCATGCAAAAAAATGGACTCTTCGAACAGGTCAAACTGATATTTGATTCTTGCAAAAAGAATGAAGATGTGTGGCAAAATATTCAACAACTCTTTGAAAAGGCAACCATGCCTGAAAAAATTGAACAGGCGGTTACAGATGCGCTTGCAAAATTATACGAACGGCTCGGCCGCAGACCAACACTCGCTGTCAGAAGCAGCGCTGTGGGCGAGGACATGGAAAGAAGCTTTGCAGGCCAATTCACAAGCATTTTAAATGTGCCACATGAAAATGTCATCATGGCCTGTAAACAAGTTATGGCTGCCCGTTTTTCTCCGCAGATGATGGCATACCTGGGCAATAAGAACACTACACTTGATGCCTTTCCTGTGGCCATCGCCGTTCAGGAGATGATAACTACCACTGTATCAGGCGTAATCTACACTCGGGACCCATCCAAGCCATTTGAAAATGGAATGGTGATATCCGCTGTATCAGGCATCGGAGCCTCACTTGTGAATGGTTCGGCCCACTCGGACTGGTACAGACTCTCCCGCACACATCCATTCAAACTGCTTGAGAGTAGGCTGAACGGCAAAGAAAACAAGATCAATGCACTTGACACGATGCCATCAGGCTTAAGAAGAGGGTCGGCGCTTCTTACTCCCAAAATGATTCAGCGCGTTGCGGAAGCAGCAATCACCATTGAAAAGGCCTTTGGAAAGCCGCAGGATATCGAATGGACATTTGACGTCTCTGATGATCTGGTCATTCTGCAAGCAAGGCCTCTGCATATTCAACCCGCCTCACCGGCCTTACAGATAGAACTTATCAATCGGCTCAAACAGCTTCCCCTGCTCATGAAAGGAAAAGGCCAGGCAGCGCATGTGGGGATAGCCACAGGCCCTGTGGTGCATGTCTCACTCGAGGACGATTTAGCAAAGTTTCCAATAGGAGCTATAGCGGTCTGTAAAAATGCAAGCCCAGCACTGAGTTCCATATTGCAGAAGGCGGCAGCCATTATCACGGATATAGGCAGTCCCACAGGACACATGGCGACCATTGCCAGGGAATACAGAACACCGGCCATTGTGGGCACAGAAAACGCAACGGCTCTACTCAAAGAAGGCATGGAAGTGACGGTAGATGCCTACGATATATGCATATATGCCGGCGGTATTCCAGATTTCTTCATAATGAACCCCTTAGAAGAAGACATCTTTTTTGAATCCCATGAGGTCCGCACTCTGCGACGGCTTCTCAGATGGATCGCCCCGCTCAATCTGGTAGACCCGTCTTCTTCAAAGTTTACGCCGGAACACTGCGAAACCTATCACGATATCCTGCGTTTTGCTCATGAAAAGGCCGTGGAATCCCTGATAAATCTGCAATCCTTCACACCTATGTCAAAAAAAATGTTCAGTAAAGCCCTTGCAGCGCCCATTCCCATCGGCATTCATATAATCGATCTGGGAGGAGGCCTTAAACCCGATACGAATGCCCCTTCTCAAAAGAATACAGAGGTACCGATCTCCAGTATTCTAAGCAGACCGTTCAATGCCATACTCAAGGGCCTGCTCAAAGAAGGCATCTGGGACAGAGAGTCAGCGCCCATAGGCATGAGAGATATTCTGTCCAATATCACACGACCCTCCATGTCATTGATTGGCATGCCCGAATACAGCGGCATAAACCTGGCGATCATAGCGAAGAATTACTGTAATATCAGCCTGCGCCTTGGTTATCATTTCAATGTGATTGATGCGTATCTGACATCCAATCCTGACAATAATTACATATATTTCCGTTTTGTGGGCGGCTTTGCCGATGAAAAACGCAGAAAACGCAGGGCATCACTCATCACCTCCATTTTGCATGCCCTTTTTTTTCGAGTGAAGCAGCACGGTGACCTTGTAATAGGCAAGGTCAAGATGCTGGACTCCCAACAAACAGAACACATTCTCATAAAACTGGGTGAACTCATTGCATTCACAAGGCAGCTCGATGTACGTATGACCGATGAAAAATCGATAGATCGTTTTTTTGCCCAATTCCTTGAACAGACTCGAACACAAACAACATCAGTGAAATAAAACAATGCTTCAATGGGTCAAAGATAAAATTAACCAGTGGCATGCAACCCAAACTAGCAAGGCCCAGAGACAGCTGTCCATGCTCAAGGCCAGATACCAGCTGTTCCGGGCCATACTGCAATTGAACGGCAGGGCCATAGAGCTGATCACTGAACTCGACATGAGGCTTAGAGAGACCGGTACCTCGTATGAAGACATAGAGGACAAGATCGATGAATTGCTCTCCGTAACACTCGGAATGGTAGAAAAACTCAATGATCTGAGTGACAACGGCTATGAAATCCTTTTTACACGGCACGAGCTGATCTCAAAAGACATAAGAAAATGGATGGAGCAGGCCCCAAGGCAGAAAGCCCTGCCGGATTGCGTTCCGCTGAAACAAATAGGACCTCATTCCGCAAGGATGTTCGGCAACAAGACCCTTATGCTTGCAACCCTCATGCAGACAGGTCTTTTTCATATCCCTGATGGTTTCGCCATTCCTGTCCATGCCTGTCGCCGCTTTCTGGAGGAAAATGGACTTACATTCAGAATCATGCAAAAACTTGGGAAATATACCAGGCAGGGCACCTCAGAATATACGGAACTTTCCCAGCCTGTCTTTGAGACCGTCAAACATGAGATCCTCCTTGCCCCTCTCTCCAAAACACTGGAGGGACACATCCTTGCCATGGCCCGACCATTCTTTGCGACCAATCAGGGGCTTGCCGTCAGAAGCAGCGCCATCGGTGAAGACGGCAAAAAATACTCATTTGCAGGACAGTTTACCACCATTCTCAACGTAAGAACAGAATCCGACCTCATAACCGCCGTCAAAGAGGTGATAGCAAGCAATTTCAGTCCAAGAAGCATAGCCTACCGCATAAACGCCGGAATAGAGCCACTGGACTTCAACATGTCCGTGCTGTGCATTCAAATGGTACCGGCAGTAGCTGCTGGGATACTCTTTACCATCGATCCCAACGAACACGACTCAGACCGTATGTTGATCAGCGCTGTCTTTGGATTGGGAGAACTCGCCGTGGCAGGTGAAGCCAATGCCGACATCTACAGACCGTTACGACAGCCCTCCAAAGAAGACACTGTGCCATGTTTTATAGCCAAAAAGGAAGGACAACTCATTATCAATTCCAAAGGCGAAATGACGCTGAAAGACATACCCCAACAGCAACAGACACAACCTGTCCTGACACAAAAGGATATCGAGACCCTCGTTCATATGGCCGTTGAAATAGAACGCCTGGCCCAAGCGCCCCAGGACATAGAATGGGCCAAGGATTCCGCAGACGAGCTGTTTATTCTGCAGGCAAGACCCCTGAGATTTCTCCCGGCACAGACCGCTGGCAGAGTTAAGCCATCAAAAGACATATTGTTTACACAAGGTGCCACGGCCTCCAGAGGCATAGCCACCGGCATGACATTCATCGCAAAAAGCAGGCAGGACCTAAACAGCCTTCCATCAGAACCCATAATTCTGGTTCTACATCAGAGTCTGGTGGATGCAGCCCGACTCATGGGCCGAGTACAGGGTGTGCTCGTGGACATAGGCAATCCGGCAGACCATCTCTCATGCGTGGCCAGGGAATATGGAAAACCCATGCTTACAGGCCTTCAGACAGCCACAGCAACACTTAAAAACGGACAGTGGATCACCATAGACGCCGATACACGCAGGGTCTTTGCCGCCAATGAGGCCAATATAGCGACAGCCCGCAGCGCAATGCTGAAAAGAGTGAATGCGCCCAAGGAAACAACTTCACATGAAACGGCCTCTGTGTTGCCAGACTTTCAGACCGAGCTCAAAAGACTTATAGTAACCCTGAATCTCACAGATGCCTACGGGCCGACCTTTTCCATGCAGGAATGCAGGTCCCTGCACGATATTGTACGATTCGTACACGAAAAATCCGCCCTGTCCATCTTCGACACAAATGACGATCTGCTTAACAGCACAACAGGCGCAGTCTTTACACTGAAATCCGACATCCCTTTCTTTCTGCATGTTGTGGATCTCGGAGGCGGATTGATACCCAAGGAAAACAGATGGCTTAAAATAACTCCTGATGAGATTCTATCCACACCATTCAAGGCCCTGTGGCAAGGGATTTCTACACCGGGGCTGCGCTGGTCAAGCCCCCCGCCCGGAGTCTCGGACATCTCACAGACCTATTCCCGCTGGGTGGCCGATGCGCGGTCAGAACGGCCCATCGGTCTTCCCAATTATGTCATGATCAGCAGAGACTATCTGAATCTGAATGCACGCATGGACTTTCATTTCGTGATGATCGACACGGTCTGCGGCTTGAATACGCAGGCTAATTATATCAAATTCAGATTTAAAGGCGGAGGCACTAATTTGATTCAGCGCAGAAGGCGGGCTGGCTTCATAGCCGAGTTGCTGGAACAAAACGACTTCTTCGTAAACTGGAAGGACGACCTGATAAACGGCGAAATAAGCGGCGTTGAGCAGGCAACCATACAGAAAAAACTCGTATTTTTGGGAAAACTTCTGGGGTTTACAAGGCTTCTGGACATGGCCATGACCAGCGACAGCTCACCCGGCCAAGTGGCCAAAGCATTTATGGAAGGAGATTATGAATTGAAATCACTGGCAAAAATATCATAAAAACCACATTACAAACAAGCCACACCAATATTTGAACATTATTATGCACAATAAAACCTGACTTCAGGCAATTCCACGGCAGTGAGCAGATTGCCGTAAACAGCGCCAGTATCGATGCCTATTCTGCCTGGTGCCAACAGAGGCGTTTCAAAGGGAGTGTGCCCAAACACAACGGTCTTTCCAAAATCGAAGTCCGAGGAGAAAAAGACATCTCGTAGCTCATATATGGTCGGCGGCATCTGGTCATTTAATGCCTTGAAGGGATCAAGCCCTGCATGCACAAAGATAAACCCTTCCGCCTCCCAAAACGGCTTGAGTTCTCTCAGAAACCGTCTATGTCTTTCGGACATAAAGGCCAGTCCCTTAATTTTAGAGCTATCCTCCATCTCATAGCTCTGCAAAGTGGCCTCTGCACCAATAAGCCGCAGAGTGGCCATAAAATTCTCGTAGCCGGTGCGGGCCGCCTCCAACAGGTAATATTCATGATTGCCCATGAGCATCACGGTTTCATGGCCCGTATCCTGAAGTTCACAAAGGAAGTCCAGAACGCCGCGCGAATCAGGGCCTCTATCTATATAGTCGCCCAAAAAGACCAAGACATCCCTGCCTTTTACATACGGCAAACGCTCCATAAGCCTTTTTAGATGCTCTAAGCAGCCATGAATATCGCCTACAGCAAATATACGCCTGTCTTGAGAAAAAATGAATGGCGCTTCCATTTTCGTCATTTAAATCAAAATCACGTTTAACTCGTCGGCCATCGCCATCGCTCCTTCGGTGCTCTCCTTACCTATGGCAATAGCTATATATGGCACTCCAAAGGCCTTTGCGATTATCTGCCCTCGTCTATATGCCCGTTCCACATCCCCTCTATCAATCTTACTGGATACCTCTGCAACAATTACAACATCTTTGTTCTCTTTCCTTAAAATACCGGTTACCGCCACGTCGATTCTCAATGCATCATCACGCTCAGCCTCAGTAAGAATGCCATTATCCACGGCATCATCCAGCATATCCGCCAATCGCTCACTACTCAGAACACGGCATTTCTTGATAAATGCCCCGAAATAAGACGGTGCCTTTTCTCTGACCTTTCTCTCAAAATTATCGCCCTTGAGCTCGACCACATCTATCTTCAATATCTCCACATCCTGCTTCAAAACCGCAAATTCTTCTTTAAGAATTGACACATCCTGCTTCAAAACCGCCACATCTTCCTTTAACACTTCTACATCTTTCTTCAAAACCTTTACGTCTTCCTTCAAAATTACCACATCCTGCTTGAGACCAGATACATCCTCCTTCAGCGGATGAAATTCATTTTTTACAAAATCGTCAATTTTTTTAGGAAGCAGCATTAGCTCATCGGTAAGCACCAGTCTTCTTATCTCTTCAAGCCACATAGGGTGTGTTTTAAGTATAAAAACCAAATCATCGAAATTATGTATCTCCGCATCACTCTTTGTTACTGTCTGGTACTGATTGGTTTTTGTCTTATTTACGATAGGCTCGTCTTGAACTGTTGACATAGAAACATCTCCTTCTGTATGTTATAATTTTAATTATGTAATGATAGTTCCAATAGCTCTATTTTAAAATATTATAAAACGTTGCACAGGACTTCGCCATGACAAACTGTGACTTCAATCTCTCTCAATTCATGATGGTCGGGCTGCCTGGTTTCGTCCTAGATGACGAAACCCTGCTGAACATCACCAACTGCGGAATCTGCAATTTTATCCTTTTCAAACGGAACATATTGCACGCCCGGCAACTTCAGGACCTGTGTGGACAATTAATAACAGCCTGCAAATCCTCAGGCCTGCCATCCCCCATCATAGCCGTGGATCAGGAGGGCGGGGACGTACAAAGACTTGGCCCCCCACGCTGGCCTCGGCTCATCTCAAACAGGGATGTGGGGCGTCAGACAAATCCAACGAATGCAGCATGCAAACAGGCCACAGAAGCAGCCCTGGTCTTGAAGGATTGCAGCATAAATCTAAACTTGGCGCCGGTGTTGGACATCTACAGGGAAAGTGAAGAACTGCTACTTCAAGAACGCTCCTACGGAAATAATGCAAATCTGATAGCTGCATGCGGAACCGCTTATATCGAAATCCTGCAATCATATGGAATCGCCGCTACAGGCAAGCACTTTCCAGGCATAGGCAGCGTCACTACAGACCCACATTATACAAGACCCATCGTTCCAGCCACATTTTCCATGGAGACGGAGCTACTGCCCTTCATAGAGGCCATAGATGCAGACGTAGCCGCCATGATGACCTCTCATGTGGTATATGAAGGCCTGGATTTGGGCACTCCAGCCACATTTTCTCACAAAATAGCCCATGAGCTGCTACGTGAACGTCTGGGTTTCAAGGGCATTTTGCTCACCGACGACCTGGAGATGGGTGGTATTCACACAATGGATGCGATTACGGAGGCTGGAGTCAGGGCGTTTCTGGCAGGCCATGACCTGCTGCTGGTCTGTCATCACCAAGAAAAGGCATTGGACATCATAACAGCGATGGAAACGGCATCAAAGCAAAACAGAATTCCTCTTGAGCGCATAGCAGAATCTGCCAGGCGGATTCAAAGATTCAGAGAAAGGTATTGCCGGCATGATAATACACAAAGTGCAGGGGTGGGTACAGAGGACACTCCGTCCTGAAACCTTTCTGAAAAGCAGATACCGGGCATTCAAAGCCCTTCTACAAGCGGATACAACGGCCCATGATGCCCTGGCTGCCATACAGGAACTGGCGTATCCCAGACAAAATCTGACGCAAACAGCGCTGGTTGGCGCCTATGAACGCCTGCGAAACTCAGTCACCGACATGATAGATCAGCTTCTGCTCATGGCGCCCTCGAATTCCTCATACCGAGACCTTTTGCAAGTATTTCAACAGATAGACATGAAAATATACAACAGACTCATGGACCGGACATTTGCCGGCGACATGAAATCAATGATGAACCTCATCGATCACATGAATCTCAACGATACATCCAATTCGTCTTTCAGACCCTCGGAATGCCGCTCCCTGCACGATATCATACGATTTGTACACGAAAAGGCCATTTGGGAGATGTTTTTTGCCACATCTCAAATAGGTAGTGTAAAAAAAGGTGCCAGACGGCTCGAAACTGAACTGCCTTTTGAGCTGTATCTGCTGGACATTGGAGGTGGACTGGCTCGCAGGGGCGGCAATGAAGCCTCAGTGGACATCTCTGAGGTGCGCTCCCTTCCCTTTCTTGCCCTATGGAACGGCATGTCACATGCAGGCATTCAATGGGCAGCTGATCGCCCTCATTTCGACTGGAAGGCGTTTGCCTCCAATGTAGCGGCTGAAGGCATAACAAATTCCACATCCTCTGATTATGCCAGTTATGTCATAATAGCGGCTGATTACATGAACCTGAACATCAAATTCGGCTATCATTTCTCTGTCATCGACAGCCTTTGTACAAAAGACGCCTCCCATAATTACATACTGTTCAGCTTTACAGACGGCGGAGCGGAGCTTTCAGCCCGTATGCTGCGCATCCATTTTCTGACTGAGGTGATGAAGCACTCTGGTTTTGATGTGACTCAAAGGCAAGACAATCTGCATGCCCGTATCAACTGGCTCGAACAGGTGGAGATACAAGCAAAACTGCAAATTCTAGGCAGATTACTGGCGGTTACGCGGCTTATGGACATGGTCATCGTGGACAGAAATACGGCCGAGGCATGGGCTGAGGCATTTTTAAAGGGCAGGAATGACTTTATGCAAAGCAAGGTAACCAAAAATGACTGAATACAATCTAAACTGGATCACTCCAAATCTGGCCGTGGGCTCCGCTCCCATATCCTATGAGGAACTCGATTTTCTGAAGGCGCATGGCATAAATGCCATTTTAAACCTCTGCGCCGAGTTCTGCGACCTGCACCAGATAGAAGAGGGCGCTGGATTCGAGGTCTATTACATGCCGGTGGAGGACGACAGCGCACCGAACATGGAGGAGATGGAAAAGGCCCTGGCATGGCTGGACGAGGCCATCTATCTGGACAAAAAGGTGCTGGTGCACTGCCGTCATGGAATCGGAAGGACAGGCACCTTCGTGACGGCCTATCTGTTGCGAAGGGGGCTTGGACTCAAGCTGGCGGAAAAAAAACTGAAAAAAACGCGCGCAACTCCCTCCAGCTATACTCAATGGAAGCTTCTCAAAAAATACGGAAAACTGACAGGGGAACTCAAAATTCGAGAGCCTTCTCTGGAGAGCAAAAGAACTGTGGAACTCGGCGGCTTCTTTGCCGAATATGAGGCCATTGTTCGAGGAATCGAAGAAAAACGGAAAAATACCGCACAAAACGGCCTTGACTTGCCGAAATGTGGTAAAAATACAAATTCGTGCTGCCACAAACCCTTTCATGTGCTGTTCATCGAGGCAGTGTATGTCAATCATCAGATTGGCAGAATGTTGACCAGTCAGGACAGAATAGAGGTTCTCTCCGAGGCGGCCCGGCTCACATCTCACATGAAAAAACACGAGGCGGAACAGACCGTAGCGTATCTATGTCCCATCAATCGAAACTGGACATGCGCCATTTACAACTACCGCCCCATCGCGTGCAGGACTTATGGCCTTTCCAATGTATTAATACAACAGGATCTGATCGAAGAAATGCTGCTCAAGCTGTCACAAAACCTGTTTTTTGCACTTGCCGGTGCATTTGCTCAAAAACAAACCCTGATTTTCCCTTTTTTAGACGTTATTTCCGGACGTTTTGTCCAGACATATTTCTATAACATACTGCAATCACAAGACAATACTCTCAAATACCCCAAATCCACCACCTAAAAGAAACAAACTGTTGACACTGAAGATTTAGGACGAGTGAAGGGTTGTGCGAGATTACTTGCATTATTTAGATGATGGATTAGGAACACCAAGCATAGTACAGGGCTGAATCAGGCTGAGAGAACATGTTCCACCTTTTCTTCCAGCTCCTCTTTATCTATGGGTTTGACACAATAGTCCACTGCACCCAGCTCAACGGCCTGTCTGGCCGTCTCTATGGTGGGATAACCAGTGAGCATAATGACTCGTATTTCTGGCCTGATCTTTTTCAATTCCTCCAATACCTCTATGCCGGTGAGCTTCTTGAGCTTTATGTCCAGAATGGCCAGGTCAACCGCATGCCCTTTAACATACTGCAAGGTCTCCTCTTCCTCGTCGAAGACCTGCACGCTGTGCCCCTTTCGCTCGAGTATCTTTTTTATGAGGATGCCAGCATCCAGCACATCGTCCAACACAAGTATTTGAGCCATACAACCCCCTGGTTTCATTGATAATACATCTTTTCACGAACACATGGTGAATATTTATTATAAAGAGTATATGTCCATCGAATCAAAGATTCAATATAAAGAATTCGCCCAAATCCCGATTTAGAAATTGCACATACCCATCTCCGTAGGGGCAATTCATAAATTGCCCCTATACCACATTCCAGCCCACTACCTGGCGCTTGGTTCGAGAAAACTCGATGCCTATCTGCACGACCTCGTTCTTTCCGTCCCTGTATTTGGCCGCATAATCCTTTGTGATAAGCTGCTGAATGGCCTCGCCTGTGGGTTCTTCGCCTTCTATCACCTTGAATTCAAAGAGATACACACGATTTCCAAATCTGACTGTGAGATCGCAT
>CAYRSX010000021.1:0-72155 GCA_964427245.1 uncultured Desulfobulbaceae bacterium
CCCAAACGCCGATGGGTTCATAGTGCGGGTTGCGGATACGGTCGCGGAGCACGTATTCGATCATGTATTTGAGCTTCATTTCCAGTTCTCCGCAATGTAGATGTGCTCGTCCAAAACCTCCGGGTCGATCTTTTTGAACCGGTTCAGGTTTTTGGCCCTATAGTCTTGCCAGTACTTCCAGTCCGCTGCATCGTCGGGGTCCAAGTCAGGGGAGATGAGTTTAATATGGAACCTGCGACCCCGATCATCGATCAGATTGAGCAGGTTGGTGTCGTCCTGCGACCAGGAGACGACCTTGATGTCGTGAGCGTGTCGGGACTCCTCTTGGTATCCGGGGAGCCGGAAGAGAAGCCAGAAATCGACACGCGTCACATTCCCGCCGGCGTCAAATTGCGGGGCCACGCGGGTCACAATGAATCTGTCTACGATACCGAGCCGGAGCTGGAACCCGTCTTCGAACGTCACTATCATTCAAAAGCCTTTGGTGTTGAACGGCTCGAAAAGCGCCTGCAGACGGTTTTTTTCCTTTTCGATGAATTCTTTCATACATACCTCGTTAGTACAATATCCTCGACATTACGGCCGTCGGGTAACTTCATGATTTTGTATTTGCGGAAAACATCCAGCATCTGTTGTTTTTTCTGCTTGTCTCTGACCACGATCACGTCGATGTTGTCCAGCAGGGTTACCGAGTACTTGAAGATCGTCTCGTTGTTGTCTGCGCAGGCGAACTCTTTCCACTCATCGGGCGTGCTCCCCCGGTGGTCCGAGGCGTATTTATCCTTCACCTCTCCGTAGGCATCGTGATTATAGCTAATGGCATCCATGCGCCGAAGCATTCTTTTCTTGAAGTAGAGCCCCGTTCTGGGCGGCTTTCCGGCCGTCGGGGTCTCCTGGATCCGGGTGAAGAAATAGCTTGCGCCGCCGGAGTCCATGTCCCTGATCGACGACATCCCCCTCACCGGCACACCGATGCGCATCTTCTCAATCGTACTCACCATGGCTCCGTTATTTTTCAGCACAATGTCGATGAACGACACTATGTCATCGTTGCCAGTCAAACTGTGGTAAAGGTAGTATCCCTTCATCTGCTTCTCGATGTCCGCGATTGGAGAAGGGAAATGGGACAACTACAACGTCACCTTTTACAAACTTGACCATGCGAGATCCTCTTCAGACCGTTCCCAATCACGCCTCAAAACGGACTCGGAAGCCAACATTGTATGGAGGGCTTCTGATGCTGTTCTGACTAGTGTTTACCCCGTTTCTCGCTCAAACAGATAAGAAACAAAATCATAGACAACCACAAGTTTGTCAGACGATAACATCTGCAAACGTTCGACTATTTCATGAACTATTACTGTCTGCATAATTTCTTCTCCTTCATCTGTTGCGACCATGCCGAATTAGCACGCGTCCGCCTAACGGCTCGCGTCAGGCGCGGGTTAGCCGCCGCCAACGTAAATGGGGAAAATGGGGGGTCAGGTCTTGAAATATCATTAGTTATATACCATATAATTGATTGCCTTGCTAACTGTAGTATAGTGAATCCCCAGGTAGTCTGCAATTTCTTTCAGTAAATATCCGTATATTATGTGCGCATCATAAATCCCATGATTTCTGCCTTTTTTCCCTCCTGAACCTTTCTTTTTAAAAACCTCTTTCAGGTTAGGCCTGACTGCGTAACATTGCTGCCGTGGAATCTCCTTTATCGCCTCTTTATCTCCCAATAAGTCCTTAAATTTTTCTACAAAACTGTCTTCCCCAAGCAATATCTGTCCTTGAAGCTCTCCCCACGGTGACTTCCTGTTTATACCCTCTTTGACAAACTTTCTATATTGCTTTTGCGCTGTTTTTCTGTTAGTTCCAAATACTCCAAGTATCCAATCTACTGAAAGATACTCAGGTGCTTTCTTCAATCCTGCTGTAGCTGCATAACTACTCCATTTCCAATGCTCCGGCAGCTCTACAAGCTTTGCTCTGATGGGATTAAGAACAACATAACGACAAAGCTCAAGGAGATAATTGTCTTTATCAACCAATATAGCCTTGTATCTTCCCTGGAATATGTGACCCGGTCTTCTATACCTTCTGTTATACAATTGGGTATAGACCCCGTTCAGTTGGCGCATGCCCATGGATAAATTGGCATCGGATGTCTCTATTAGAAGATAGTAATGATTATCTATAAGGCAGTATGCATGGTAAAGCCAATTGTACCTTTTGAGGACAATTCCCAGCACTCCTAAAAAGTTTTCTCTGTCTTGGTCATCGCTGTATATCTTTTCCCGGGCATTCCCTCGTGATGTTATATGATAAACAGCTCCAGAATATTCTATGCGCAACGGTCTTGCCATATTTCTAACTATAGCAGATTATGCAGATTATTTCTTATATTTCAAGACCTGACCCCAATTTCCATAATTTCCAATTTCTGGTGGGTATTCTATCCTCAATGGTCGTGCCATAATGGGCAATTATATCTTTTGTAACACCTCTTGTCAAAAGTGTAAATCTGACCCCTTGGCTTTTCGCTGATAACATGTGCTGTCAAGGACAATTTAATTGTTATTAAGAGTGTCACCGATTCTCAATTGACTATTTTTTATGGGGTTTGTATTCTGTTTAGAAAAATTTAAGTTGGGAGGTCTTCAAATGGCTTGCAGAAAAAATTGTGCCAAGGATTCAAAGAATACGAGTAAAAAGGAAATAGCCGGAGCAATGGTTGCCATAGTCACGCCTTTCAGGGACGGCAAGGTGGATGAAGATGCGCTAAAAAATCTCATAGAATGGCAGGTGTCATCTGGCACTCATTGCATAGTGCCGTGCGGCACCACCGGCGAATCCGCTACGTTGAATTATGAAGAGCATGAACGCGTGGTGGAACTCACCGTAGAGGTGGTCCACGGCCGAGTGCCTGTTATAGCCGGCACAGGCTCCAACTCCACGGAAGAGACCATCATGCTCACCAAACACGCCAAAAAGGCCGGCGCTGATGCAGCCCTTGTCATTACCCCCTATTACAACAAACCCACACAGGAAGGCCTGTACCAGCACTTCAAAAAGGTTGCAGACGAATGCAAATTCCCTCTAGTGCTCTACAATGTGCCAGGCCGCACCAGTGTAAACATGCTGCCTGCCACAGTGGCCCGCTGTGCCGAAAACAAATATATCATCGGCATCAAAGAGGCCACGGGCAACCTCTCTCAGGTCTCCGAGGTGATTCGTCTCTGTCCCAAGAATTTCATAGTACTTTCCGGCGATGACTTTACAGCATTTCCCACAATGGCTCTGGGAGGCAAAGGGGTCATATCAGTGGCGTCCAATGTCATGCCCAAGGAAATGGCAACCCTCATGAACCATTGCTTAGCAGGAGAAATGGAAAAGGCAAGACAGCTTCACTTCAAACTCTTTCCCCTCTTCGACTCCATGTTTATAGAGACCAATCCTGCTCCGGCCAAGGAGGCCCTCTATCAGATGGGTAAGATACCCTCTAATGAAATGAGACTGCCTCTCGTCACTATGTCCGACGCCAACAAGGCCAAACTCACTTCTGTTTTGACCAGCTACAGTCTTCTGAAAAAATAAGAAAGGATTTCAAAGAGATGATAAATATTATTGTAGCCGGGGCCGCAGGACGTATGGGCGGCCGCATTATACACATGATCGAACAGACCGAAGATGTGCGACTCTCTGCTGCATTTGAACGACCCGGCAGCCCTGTCTTGGGGCAAGATGCCGGTGTAGTTGCAGGACTCAAACCCCTTTCCATTCCTATCGCAGACAGCCTTGCAGCCGTCATGGACAAGGGCGATGTGCTCATCGACTTCACCTTTCATGAGGCCACAATGGCCCATGCTCGATTGGCCGCTCAGTATAAAAAACCCATGATAATCGGCACCACAGGGCTCACTAAGGAAAATCTGGAGGAATTGAAATCCCTTACTACAAGCTTTCCTTGTGTACAGGCCCCCAATATGAGCGTTGGCGTAAACCTGCTTTACAAACTGGTCGCAACAGCAGCCAAGATACTTGGAGACGACTACGACATAGAGATCATCGAGGCCCATCACCGCATGAAAAAAGACGCCCCCAGCGGCACTGCCCTGCAACTGGCACGTGTCATAGCCGAAGCAGTAAACAGAGACCTGAATGAAGTGGGCGTATATGCCAGACACGGCATGATCGGCGAAAGGACAAAAAAAGAAATAGGTATTCAGACCATTCGGGCTGGAGACATCGTAGGCGAACACACAATACTCTTTGGCACCACCGGCGAACGCATAGAGCTCACACACAAGGCCACCAGCCGTGACACCTTTGCCAAGGGCGCTGTTCGCGCTGCCAAATGGGTGGTCTCTCAACCACCTGGACTTTACAATATGCAGGATATACTCGGACTTAAATAGACAAGGAGACTCTATGAAACTGGCCCGTTTCACAACTCAAAAGAATAATGCCCCTCGATATGGCCTTTTAAGGGATGATTATGTGCGTGTGATTGTAGCGGACCCCTTCGAGGGTATAATAGTTGGCACATCCGAAACCTATCCTATAGAAGAGACCACACTGCTTCCTCCGTGTCTTCCCACCAAGATTGTAGCAGTAGGTTTGAATTATAAAGACCACGCACAGGAACTGGGAATGCCTATTCCCGAAGAACCCCTTATCTTTCTGAAACCGCCGTCGTCTGTCATAGGGCCAAATGATGCCATAAAACTGCCTGCCATAAGCAATCGAGTGGACTACGAGGCTGAACTTGGCATTGTAATAGGCCAGAAGGCCAAAAATGTGCCAGTGGAAAATGCCAAAAAATACATTCTGGGATATACCTGTATAAACGACGTGACCGCCAGGGATCTGCAACAAAAAGACGTACAGTTCACACGTGCCAAATCCTTCGACACCTTCTGCCCCATCGGCCCTGTCATTCATATGGGATTCGACTCATCCGATGCCCGCATTCAGTGTCTTGTAAACGGTGAAGTGCGACAGGACTCCCGCACCAGCCAGATCATTCACTCGCCTGAAAGGCTGGTGAGCTTCATCTCTCACATCATGACTCTAAATCCTGGGGATATCATCGCCACTGGTACTCCCAAAGGCATAGGCCCTCTCAAGGCAGGAGATGAGGTGATAGTGGCCATAGAAGGCCTTGGAGAACTGAAAAACCGAGTCGAACAATAGAAAATCAAATATTCAAAACACTTGGAGTTTGAACTATGCAATTTCCCTTTTCAGAAAGACTCAATCAACTGCCTCCGTATCTCTTTGTGGAGTTAGATCGCAAAAAGGCTGAGGCCGTCAAAAATGGAGTGGATGTCATAGATCTGGGCATTGGAGATCCAGACCTCCCTACACCGGACTTCATTCTTCAAAGACTTAATCAGGCAGCGGCAAGCCCAGCCAATCATCGCTATCCCTCTTCCGAAGGCATGAAGGCATTCAGAGGCGCAGCAGCAGCCTGGTACAAACGCCGTTTCAATATAGAATTGAATCCAGAGACAGAAGTGGCCACACTGATAGGCTCCAAGGAGGGAATCGCTCATTTTCCTTTTGCATTTTTGAACCCTGGTGATGTAGTACTGGTACCGTCTCCAGGCTATCCAGTATATCACATCGGCACACTATTTGCGGGGGGTATTACTTACTTCATGCCCCTTACTGCAGAGAATTCCTTTCTGCCCAATCTCGATGCCATTCCAGCTGATGTGCTCAAAAAGACACGTATTCTGTGGTTCAACTACCCCAACAACCCAACAGCTGCCACGGCTGAAAGGCCTTTTTTTGAAAAGGTTGTAGCATTTGCCAAGAAACACGGCATAATAGTCTGCCATGACGCCGCATACAGCGAAATGACCTATGACGGCTACAAGGCCATGAGCTTTCTGGAGGTGCCTGAAGCAAGGGATGTGGGCATAGAGTTTCACTCCCTTTCCAAGACCTACAACATGACCGGCTGGCGCATAGGATTTGCCGTAGGCAACAAAGACCTGGTGGCAGGGCTCAAAAAGGTCAAATCCAATGTGGATTCAGGGCAGTTCAACGCCATTCAGGAGGCTGGAATAGCCGCCTTGGAAAGCGACCAGTCATGTGTGGAAGAGATGCGCCGCATATATCAGGAACGCCGGGATGTACTGGTATCAGGCCTGCGCTCTCTGGGCCTGAATGCCCCAAGCCCCAAGGCCACATTCTATGTTTGGCTGCCTGTCCCCAGGGGTTACACATCTCAAACATTTTCATCCCTGCTGCTGGAAAAGGGGGGTATAGTGTGCACGCCAGGAAACGGCTTCGGCGCCCCTGGAGAGGGATATGTGCGCATGGCCCTCACCGTGTCCACAGAGCGCTTCAAAGAGGTTATCGAAAGACTCAAGGGAATTTTATAGACTTGTCGAAACATATCGCCTACATAGGGCTTGGCTCCAATATAAGGCCGCGAGGACTGCATATCCTCTCGGCCCTTCAGCGTATAAACGCAATTCCAGGCGCAAGGATTACAGGTCTTTCCAATCTCTATGAAACAGAGCCAGTGGCAGCCGATACCACCAACTATTTTCTAAACGGCGTGGCACGAGTAAGCACAGCGCTGTCTGCAAGGGAGCTCTTAAGGGCCCTGCAAAAGATAGAACTGGAACTTGAAAGGGATAGAACCCGCATTGATCGCACCATTGACCTGGACATCCTGCTCTTTGACGAGATGCAGGTACAAGAAAAGGACATGACCATTCCCCATGCACGCATGCATCTGCGGCTCTTTGTACTCATACCGCTTTTTGAGCTGGCCCCTGACCTGAGGCTGCCAGGGCTTAAAAAGACCGTCTGTTCACTCCTTCACGACCTGCAACCGCTAGCTAAAAAAACACAAGGTGTGGCGATTTACCACGGCGATGCCCTAAATGACATCGCAGCATTTCAAAAGACCATTGAGGCCCATTACACCTGAACTATGCTATTTAGACTCGTATTTTTTATTGTTTTAGCCGTATTACTCTACAAATTGGCCAAATTTATATGGGGCAGACCCAGGACCATACCCTTTAAAGGCTCAGGGCCACAGGTACATGATGAGCTGGTCAAAGACCCTGTATGCGGTGTATATCTGCCCAAAAGCCAGGCCAAACCCCTCTTCCTGAACGGCAAGACCTTTTATTTTTGCAGCGAAGAATGCAGACAAAAGTTCTCCATAGAAGAGCATGGAAGAGACGTCTGACTCCAAATCTCATCTCACCATTTCCCTTGTCCATTATCGCTCCAATGAGGATGTGCTGGCCCAGACCCTGCATTCCTGCATGAATGCCATGTGTTTTGCCAGAGATACGGGGATGATAACGAAAGCCACGCTCTTTTTTATAGAAAACAGCCAGGACTCAAGCACACAGAAAATCCTAGCAGAGATTCGGCCTCATTGGCCAGGTGATATCACGGTCATAACTCCAGAAAAAAACCTTGGATTCGGTGCTGGGCACAATCTTGCCATAGCCCAACTTTCAAAGGCAACAAGACCTGATTCCTTTCATTTGATTCTGAATCCGGATGTGATTCTGAAGAGAGATGCCATTTCAGAAGCCGTTGTTTTTATGCTCGAACACTTGCAGACCGCCTGTCTCTCTCCATTTTGTACCGATGGTCATGGCAACAAGACATATCTCTGCAAGCGATATCCCAGCGTGCTGACCCTTGCAGCTCGAGCCTTTTTTAAACACGCAAGAATACCATTTTTGCAAAGGATACTGGCGGATTACGAGATGCAGGGTATAACAGAAGATGAGATAGTGCATGCCGTGCCCATTGCAAGCGGTTGTTTCATGTTCTGGCGTACGCAAGCATTGCAGGAACTACAAGGTTTCGACGAGGGCTTTTTTCTCTATTTCGAGGACTTTGACCTGTGTCTGCGATTAAATAAAAAATGGCTGATATCTTACGCCCCAAGTGTACGCATCAAACACCTTGGCGGCAATACCTTTCAAAAGGGCATACGCCACATTCATCTATTCTGCAAATCGGCCCTTCGATTCTTTCAGAAACACGGTTGGAAATGGATTTGATGCACAACTAAAACTCCATAGGGGTAAACCGATGTGTTCGCCCTATCGCAGGGCAACCACAGTGAGTTGCCCCTACTTTGATACATTTAAAAGCCTATAATTTTGCTCCATACTTGGCGTAAATGCCATCAATGGTGGTCTTTGCGGAGTTAAAGGCCGCCATGATGGTACCGGTCTTGGCCACTAAATCACCCACTAAAAACAGCCCCTTCACGTTGGTTTCGCCATCCGGCTCAAATACCGGCCTGTTGTCCTGAAAATCCACGCCACAACCTTCCAAAAAGGACTGAGGAGTCGAGCCCCCAAGACAATAAAACACCATGTCAAACTCTAGGTTCCTGCCGTCCTTAAACTTGACGAGCACGCCATCTCCCGCAGGCTCCAGTCCTTCGATGTCTGTGGCCATCATCAGCTCTACCACCCCTTTTTCTAAACATCTTTTGATATTACAGGCATTTATCTCATTAAGTCTGAAAAACTCAGGCCGCCGATAGGAAAGACAGACCTTGTTCTGCTCGGAAAGAAAACAGGCCGTCTCAGCTGCCGTGTCACCACCACCCACCACCAGCACCTTTTTACCGGAAATATGGGCCTTTGGCAGACTGAACAACACCCTATCCTTCAATGCAGCCGCAATGGGATACGTAGGTTTCACAGGTTTTCCAAATACACCTATGGCCACTACAACCACGCCGGCCTGAAACTGCATTCCGCGAGTAGTAGTGACCAGAAATGAATCTCCCTGTCTTACAATCTTATTGACCTCCTGACTCGTATGTATCACCAAACCCTCTCGCTGAACAACGTCTTCCATGCGTTTCAGAAATTCCTCACGGGATTCTGTATCAAAGAAAAGGGTGCCGATTGGATCCACCCTAACCTTTCTGAAGACCGAATCCACTCGTTTCCCCTCATGATAAAGGCTTACGATGGTATCACACATATGCTTGGCCTTTTCAAGCACTACGACCGGCTGAATGCCGGCCTTTTTTGCCTCAACGGCAGTGGCGATGCCGGCTGGACCAGCACCGACTACAACGATCTTTACCTGTTCCATCTCTGTTCTCTCCATCTTCAAAATAAAATACAACCGACATAACAAGTCATTTGGACAAAATCAAGCCTTTTGACCGTTTTTTTATGATCTGCGGGCAGCCTGTTTCAAATCCCTGACGAACTCCGAAATTCGTGCAATCAAATCTGATACAGGACAGCCCGTTGAAATCCCCTGCTCTATAAGTCTTACGATGGCGCTTCCCACTATGACACCGTCCGCTGCTTGCGAAAGCATGGCAACCTGTTCGGGCCTTGAGATGCCAAATCCAACTGCAACTGGCAGATTGGCATGTTTGCGAGCCAGAGCAAGGTTTTGGGCCAGTTCCGCAGGCAATTCCTGTCTTGCACCCGTAATGCCTGTCACTGAGACATAATACAAAAACCCGCGGGATCTCTTGGCGATGCGGCCTATACGATTTAAAGGGGTTGTGGGCGCAGCAAGGAATATGGTGCACAAACCTGCCTTTCCGGCCGTATCAGTCCATTCATCCGCCTCTTCTATGGGCAGGTCCGGAATAATGGCCCCATCCAGACCGGCAGATACCGCATCTTCGGCAAATGCCTTCACACCGTATTGATAGACCATGTTGTAATAGCCCATGAACACCAAAGGAATCTGCGCCGCTGACCCATTGAGCTGTCTGCGAATATTATGCACTAAATTCAAATAGTTACGAGTATTCATACCTGCTTCCAGCGCACGTAAGCTCGCCGCCTGTATCACAGGACCATCGGCCAATGGATCCGAAAAAGGCATGCCTATCTCTATGATATCCGCTCCATGTTGCGCCATAGCCACCACCAGTTTCTCTGTGAAATCAGCGGATGGATCCCCTGCCGTTACAAATGGAATCATGGCGGCCTCGTTTTTACTCTTAAGCCTCTTAAATGTATTCTGAATACGATCTTGTGGAGTTTTCATAAATTCTGCCCCTTGAATATTTCGGCCACGGCGGCCACGTCCTTATCGCCTCTACCGGACAGATTGACCACCACCACGCTGCCCCTGGCCAATTTCGGCGCCAGTTTATGAAGATACGCCACTGCATGGGCGCTCTCCAAGGCCGGTATAATGCCTTCGAGTTGTGAAAGGTATTTAAAACCGTTATTCAATGCCTCTTTGTCGTCGATAGTGTCATAATGGACACGGCCGGCATCCTTCAATGCGCTGTGCTCAGGACCGACTCCAGGGTAATCCAGGCCGGGCGCAACAGAATGTGCCCCCTGTATCTGGCCCCACTTGTCCTGCAAAAGATAGCTCATGGTGCCATGTAAAACTCCCGGTCTTCCTAAAGTAAGAGTGGCTGAATGGTGCTGTGTATTCAGGCCTTCACCAGCAGCCTCTACACCTATGAGTTTGACATCTCTGTCTTTCACAAATGGGTAAAACATTCCCATGGCATTGCTGCCGCCGCCCACACATGCGATGATATAATCCGGAAGCCTGCCCACAGCCTTCAAAATCTGTCGGTAAGTCTCTTTTCCTATCACGCTCTGAAAGTCTCTGACCATCATGGGATATGGATGCGGCCCCACAACGGAACCGATGATGTAGTGTGTATTCCTCACACTGGAAACCCAATCCCGAATCGCCTCATTCGTGGCATCCTTAAGGGTCTGTGTCCCTGTTTCAACAGGTATGACGCGTGCCCCTGTAATCTCCATGCGAAATACATTCATGGCCTGGCGTACCATGTCTTTCTTGCCCATATAGATCTCACACTTAAGGCCCATGAGGGCGCATACAGTGGCAGTGGCCACTCCGTGCTGACCTGCACCGGTCTCGGCTATGATGCGAGTCTTGCCCATGCGCTTGGCAAGCAGTATCTGCCCAAGGGTATTGTTGATCTTGTGAGCGCCTGTATGAGTGAGGTCTTCACGTTTTAAAAACACGCGAATGCCGCCCAAGGCATCTCCAAGTCTTTTAGCCTCGTATAAAGGCGTAGGCCTGCCCACATAGTCCTTCAAAATAGCTCGCAGCTCTGTCTGAAACAAGGCATCACAGCTATACTTTCTATATGCCGCCTCCAGCTCCAAAAGGGCCGGAATCAAGGTCTCCGGCACAAATCTGCCGCCGAATATCCCCCAATGACCCTTTTTGTCAGGACCTGAAAACATTCTGTCATTCTTCATTTAAGACTCCTCTGCTTTTCTCATTAATTTCATACACACGCTGCAAAAGCAGCCTGACCTTAGCCATGTCCTTTTTGCCAGGACTTTCCTCCACACCGGAACTCACATCCAGCGCCCATACCCTGGTTTTTGCAGCCTGAATGCAGTTTTCAGGTGTAATACCACCGGCCAGTATCACAGGCCGGTTCAATGTCTTCAGGGCATGGTCCACCAGTTTCCAGTCAAAGGTCTTACCTGTACCGCCATAGGCATCCTTTGACCAGGCATCCAGCAAAAATGCCCTGACAACCGGTTCATAGGGCTTCAGGGCATGAATATCATTTACGCACCTCACACGAGCGGCCTTGATCACACGAGGGGACAGAGCCGCACACAGTTCAATGGGCTCCTCGCCATGGAGTTGCAAAAGATCAATGCCGGCATACAAGACAGCCTTTTTCATCTCTTCCAACGAGGCATTTACAAACACGCCGACAGTCTGCACCATGGAAGGAAGCGCCGCAACTATAACCCTCGCCTGTTCAAGAGAAATCTGTCTGCGGCTTTCGGCAAAAACCATACCTATGGCACTTGCACCGGCCGAGGCAATTTCACATGCCTGAACAGAATCAGTAACACCACATATTTTTATTTTCAAGTAAAATTCCTCGACAACTGATGAAGCCTTTTCCAATTGCTTTAATCTTTTGACATTTAACAGCATTTCATTTAAAATAACAATTATGGAACTGATGGGCATTCACATAACCGACAAAATTCATACAGTCAGATTCGCCTCTAAATTCGGCAATCTCTCCCTGTTAACTAACACTCAATCACCGACACCGCAAACAGACATTCACCCTCGCGACCAACTCAAAGAACTCCTCTCAGGCATTAAACCCTCACGCACCCGCTCCATCTGCCTGGTGATTCCCAGACGCTGGGTGTTTCTTCGTGAAATACATTTTGCAAACCTCTCACCCCAGGAAGCTGAATCCGGCCTGCGTCTGGGGGTGGACGCCCATGCCCATCTTTCAAGGGACGAAATATATTTCGATTGTTTTGCACAGGAACAAAAAGACGGCTCCAAGGCCGTTCTCCTTTACATTCCCAGAACAGCCATTGACCCATATATAGAAATCATCAAAGAAACCAGACACTTAAAATCATTGAAATATATCCTCACTCAGGATATAGCCCTGGATGCAGCCATGCGCTCATACTCTGCGGCCTTTACACTGCCGGCAGCTTCCATTTCCTCCGTTACAGAAAACGACAAACATTATCTGCTGGTCACTTTACACGGCAAGGATGGTTGGGAAGGCTCCCATCTCCTGAACATGGAACCGGTCTTGTCCAATGAGCAAATAGCGTTAGCCATAAAACAGCTTGCCGAGAGGCTCGAAATGCCCTGGAGGGATTTCGTAGAGGCAGCTGAGCTGTCGATGGGTCTGACACAGGAGACATTGCCGGGCGCTGTACCTGTCTCACAGAAAATACCTACAATCAAAGATGCAGTTGAGCATGGCCTCGACCCCCTTGCTGTCTGCGGAGCCCTAACCCTACGCTCCTATGTACAGATGTCTCTTTATGGAAAACGAAAGAAACCCATTCGGCTGCGTATCCAACCCTTCTATCTGATAACAGGCGGCACAGCCCTTGCTTGCCTGCTGGCCACTGCCTTTCTCGGTATTTCATACCTAAAAGAGGCCCAAAAACTCGACGACATACAAAAAAACATCACAGCCCTTGATAAACGCGCAACACCAATGAGGGAAGTGGCCAAAAAGGCCGAAAACATGGAACGATCCGTAAAAATTCTACGCGATTTTACAGAAGAGCGGCCTTCCATGGAGGCCATCCTATCAGAATTGGCGGCACTCACTCCAGATGAGTCATGGATCAAAAATCTCGATATCTCAGGAGACAAGATTCGTATCACAGCAGAAGGAAAATCCGCTCTGGACACCATGGCATCCTGGAGAAACGGCAAGAATTTTACCAACATTCAACAGGTCTCTCCTGTCACCAAGGATGCAAACGGAGTGGAGTTTTTCACCGTGGAGATGACCATTATATCGAAAAAAGAGGAAAATAAATGACCTCCAAACCCATTCTTAAATACGGTATTCTGGTCATAGGCGTCATACTCTGGTACGTGGTGGTCTGGTCAGGCCTGAATGACCTTCTCTTTCAAAACGCCGCTGACCAGGAAAAACTCTCTTTAAAACTTCAAACACTGCACAAAGAGACACAAAAGTTGGCAGATGCCGATAAACGGCTCAAAAAGGCTGAAGAAGAATTGGGAATGCTCAAGGCCAAACTCATGCATGGTGACAACAGTCAGGTAGTAGGCAATCTTCTGCAGGACCAGCTCTTCAAATTCTGTTCAGACAACAAAATAGAGGTCCTGACTTACAAGACGGAACGACCTGGCAAATGGCACGATAAGGAGACGCCAACCGTAAATTTCACTCTCAAGACACAGTTGCCTGAGCTTCTGAAACTCATCTCCTACATCGAAAACCGACAACAGCACCTCTGGCGCATTCGGCAACTCTATATTGTATCTATGCGTGGAAACGATCCCCATTTGAGAATCACTTTGGGAGTGGAAACCATCTTCTGGCCGTAATATATTTACTGAACGGTAGAAAAATGCCTTAACATCCCGGTGAAAATCAGATGGCGTTGGGCCAGGCCTTTCTGCTACGAATGACTGAATAGGCCTCTTCATATTCCTTGAGACGCTGACGCCAAGCATTCAATCCCTCGTTCAGTTCTCGCCACTCTGCCCAAACAGCCTCTTTCTTTGAGTCACATAGGGTATCACCAGGTATAACCGATACAAGCCACTCATGCCTCTTTTGAAGGTCAAAAATGGCCTTCTCAGACCTCTCTATTCTGTTGCGGCAGACCTGAATCTCTCTGGAAATAGATATCTCGTATTCGTCTGTATGCATATTATCTCTTGTAATAAATTGAAGTCAAAGCAAAATGAATTACTTTTAATGAAATATCATTATGAACAAAGCAACGCAAGTCTCTTAATTCACCATCTAAATGATGTACAACAGCTTTTTATTTTAAGAAGTGAGAACCCCTTTACCTGTCATTCCGAGCGAAGCGAGGAATCTTAAGATTTGTTGGGGCACGGCATGCCGTGCCCGTACCTGCGCTTCATTCGAAATAATAGGCAGGCGCTTACGCTTCCCCTCGAAACGACAAGCGATACGTTGTGCGACAGGCGAGACGCCTGTCCTACTGGTGGTGCGGTTGTCATTCCAATCAACACACTGTCATCCCGAGCGAAGCGAGGAATCTTAAGATTTCGTAAATGATGGTTTGTTGTTGACAAACATATTCTATTCCCCTGAATTCCCAGTATTAACAGCTTGTTTGTTTCTTTTAGGTAGTGGATTTTGGAGTCGTTTATAACAAAAAGGGCGACTCGCAAGCCGCCCTTTTAATCTTAAAACAACCCTAATCCTAATCTATATCTCCTGAAGAGTCACGAACTTAAGGGCATGCGTAGCACACTTGGTCACACAGGCAGGCTTTAGCCCTGCATCTACTCTATCCATACAGTAGTCACATTTTATGGCCTTGCCTGTCTCGGAATTGTATTGGGGAATACCCCATGGACAAGCACCAGCACATGCCATACACCCGATACACTTTTCCTGATCCACAAATACTATGCCATCCTGACGCTTCTGCATGGCACCGGTTGGACAGACAGGCACACAATAGGGATCCTCACAATGATAGCAGGACTTGAACTGAAACTCTGTTCTGGGCACACCCCTTACGGCCTTCAATGGCTCATGGCTGATCTCGCACAGAATCGGCCCCACCGGCAGCTTCTTGTTGATCTTGCAGTGCACTTCGCAACCATGACAACCGATACAACGTTTAGAATTGAGATATATCATGTACTTGTTCATAGTTCCACACTCCTCTTTGGGTTCTTTGCGCTCCTTCTGACTTCCACGAATGATTCGCAAAGGCACAGCCCGCCTCCAGCCGGATCCATCTCTTGCAACAAACCGATCTGCAACTTCTGATCCGCCATGCCGGCATGGTAGGCCCGAGTCTGCAAAGGTATCTGGCGGCCGAACCCATGAATCATATAAACGGCATCTGGATGAATGAACTCGGTCACCTTGGCGCGAATGGTACCGGTGACTTCCTGGGGTTGAGAAATGACATCCACCCAATCTCCATCATTTATACCAAGCTTTGAGGCCTCACGTTTATTGATCCAGAGGGTATTGTATGGAAGCAGCTCATACAACAGCGGATTATTGATGGTATGACCATGCGCATTTACAGCGGATCTGCCGAATACCAACCTGAACATGCCCTCCGGGGGTTTTATAGGCGAAACATATTGCTTGAACGAAGGCAGACCTGCTTCCTGCAACACGGTGCTTACCAGCTCAATCTTTCCCGAAGGCGTCTTGAACTTGCCGTCCAGATTGTTTCTGTCATACATGATGGGCTTATCCGTAAGCTCTATAAAGCCCTTGGCATTGAAATCCTCTATTTTATAGCCGGTGGGCTCCAACTGCCATGCCCACAGTTCTTCTATGGTGTTATATGGAAAATACTGACCTATGCCTAATCTATCGGCCAATTGTTTGAATATCCACCATGAGGGCTTTGTGTCGAATTTGGGCTCCACAGCCCTTTGACGCACGATCAAACGGGGCTTCAATCCCTTTTGAAGGGCTATGGGGCTTTCCCTTTCCAGATAGGCGGATTCAGGCAAAATCACGTCGCTGTACCAGCCGAACTCGCTGTAATGTGTATCCATTGAAATCAGCAATTCCATCTTGTCCAAGGCCCGTTTTTGCGCTGCCGGGTCAGGAAAACAGTTAAACGGATCATGACGGTAACAGATCAGGGCCTTCATGGGATACGGCTCTCCGGTCTCCATGGCCTCGTAAAAGAGATGAAACAAACCAGGCCCCTTGTCGAAGTGCTTGTATTTCCAGCCCACACCATCAGCACGCTTATCAACTGGCTTTTGTGTGATCAACGACGAGAGGTTTCGAATGCCCTTGACTCCACAGTCTGCGGCACCCTTCGGAAAGAGCTGACCGCCCTTTACCTCGATGTTGCCCATGAGCACATTCAGTATCTGAAGGGCACGGCTGGCATAAAAGGAATCGTTATAACGTGAAAGCATCCATCCAGGGTGGAATACAACACGCGGCCTGTCTCCGGCCAATTCCTCCACGAACATCTGTAACGGCTTGAGCTTGACCTCACACTCCTTGGCAGCCCATTCAAGGGTGTAGGGCTGAATGAATTCTACGAGTTCGTCAAAGCCTGTGACATATTTTTCGATGAATTCTTTATCGTAGGCCTCACGCTTTATGAGTGCGTTTATGAGCCCAAGGGCCAAAGCATAGTCAGTACCAGGCCTGACCTGAAAAAATCGCGTGGCCTTGATGCCCGTCATGGTCTGCCTCACATCCACATAGGTGAGTCTTCCGCCGGCATCCAGCATGTCGAGCACCTGATTGGCCTCTGCAATGCGCAGGGACTCCAGTATGTTTCTGCCGAACAACACGAGATGCTTGGCGTTTTTTATATCGTAAAGCAGGTCTTTTCTGCCAAGGCCATAGATGGATTTGCTTGCATGATGGACGTTTCGTCCACACCCGCTATCGTGATTGGTAAAATTGGGAGAGCCCAGACCATGAATAAATGTTTTAAAGAAATCGGCCCATGGCCCGCCTCTACAACTCATCATTACACTTCTGGCGCCGTACTGCGCAATAATCTTATTGAGCTTCTCGCCCACATAGTCCAAGGCCGTGTACCAACTGACAGGCTCCCAACGGCCTGCCCCTCTGCCGCCCTTGCGAATCAGCGGCTGCTGCGGCCTTTCATCGTCTGCAATCAGGGCAACACCAGCAGAACCCTTGGCACACAGGGCACCTTTTAGAATATGAGGGTTTCCCTCGATCCATTCGACTCTGCCGTTTTCTACCTCGACTTTGATGGGACATCGCACGGAACACATGCCGCACATACTCCATACCGTCTTTTTCATGGGTTTTAACCTCCTGTTGCACAACTTGGAATGAGCTGTTTCAGAGAAAACAAAACACATAAATGATACGGCAAGAAATAAAAATGTCAATTAAAAAACAACATAAATAAGCAAGTGATAAACATCACAAAGCATATATTACAAAGCGTTACTTAAACTAAGTGAAATAAAAAACAAATAAAAGGACAATAAATCTACTACAAAACAATAGACACTCATATAAACCACTGTTAAACAAAAAAACATACAGTAGGCACATAGGCATTTGTTGCATGTTGGAAGAAACAAACAAGCCGTTAATAGTGGAAATTCAGGGGCGCTTATCCTCGGACAAAAAGGCATCGAAAGATACACTTGAATTCTTCATGGCACACATCTCTCCGCACATGGAACAGCCGTTGCCATGCATGGAGCTACGGCTCTCAAATATGGCCTTTGCATCGTCGGGGAACAGAAGATGTTTATATTGCTCATGCCAACACAGGTCTCTTCGTGCCTTGCTCAACTGTTTGTCAGGTATATCCGCCTTGCCCTTCAACTTGACCACATCACCAATATGTGCGGCCAATCGCGCGGCCTTCACACCTGTGGCCACATCTTCCACATTGGGCAGGGCCAGATGTTCGGCAGGTGTAATATAACAAATAAGATCCGCACCATACATAGCTGACTGTGCCGCACCTATAGCCGCAGTTATATGGTCCATACCGGCACCGATGTCGGTTGGAAGGGGACCAAGCATATAATAAGGGGCATCGTTCGACATCTTCTTCTGTAACTTTATATTGGCTTCGATCTCGTCCAACGGCACATGACCAGGCCCCTCGACCATTACCTGGCACCCCCTGCTTCTGGCTATCTCCACCAATTCACAATTCAAAATGAGTTCAGCCATTTGAGCGCGATCTAAAGAATCATGGATGGCGCCGGCTCGAATACCGTTTCCAAGACTCAAGACCGTATCGTATTTTTTAAGAATGTTGCACACCCTATCAAATTGTTCATAAAGCGGGTTTTCTCTATTATTTTTCACCATCCACTGAACCATCAGGGCCCCACCCTTGGAGCAAAGTCCACCATATCGATAGCCCTGATTTTTGAGCCTTTCCACAGTGAAGAGATTTATGCCGCAGTGTATCGCCATAAACGCTATACCATCCGCACACTGTTTCTCTATCAGATCAAACAAGAATTCCGAATCCAGTTTAGCGACATCACCATGTTTCTTCATAGTTTCATAAAATGCCTGATATAACGGCACGTTGCCCACAGGAAGCGATGTCGCAGAAAGCACTGCATTGCGAATGACGTTCAGGTCCCCAAAGGCGGAAAGTTCCATTAGGGTATCCGCATTATGAAACTCTGCTGTCTTTGCCTTCTCTATCTCCACATTCAAATCATAACATGCGCTGGAGGTACCAATGGATGCGTTTATCTTGGTGCGAAGGCCCTTCCCTATACCGACGACCTTCTGTCCATTAAATCTTCCTTTCAAAATCACTATTTGACCGGCCCTGATACGCTCTATCAAAATCTCTACCGGCATCCCTTCCAACCGGGAGACCTCTTTCATCTCTTCTGTAACTATACCTTGACTGGCAGCCGTTAATTGATTCATTGGTGTCATGCTCACTTTTTGTAATAATTTTTGGCGAAATACTTGGCAAAATAGGTGATTATTATATCAGCGCCGGCACGTTTTATGCTAATCAGACTCTCCTCCACAACACGTCTTTCGTCGATCCAGCCCTTTGCAGCCGCAGCCTTGATGAGAGAATACTCGCCACTTACCTGATATGCAGCTATCGGCAGCGTAAATTCTTGTTTCAACAGGCAGATGATGTCCAGATATGGCATGGCAGGCTTGACCATCAGAATATCAGCGCCCTCCTCCACATCCAATGCGGCCTCTCTCAAGGCCTCTCGCTGATTTGCAGGGTCCATCTGATAAGAACGCCTGTCTCCAAACTGAGGAGCACACTCAGCAGCCTCTCGAAACGGCCCATAAAAAGAAGATGCATATTTTACTGCATAGGACATAATGGAGATATTTGCAAAATCGTTCTCGTCCAATGCATCTCGAATAGTGGCCACACGTCCGTCCATCATGTCGGAAGGAGCCACCATATCGGCGCCGGCTCGAGCGTGGGAAAGGGCGATCTTTGCCAAACTCTCCAATGTGGCGTCGTTGTCCACATCTCCCTTATGAAGAATGCCGCAATGACCGTGCGCTGTGTATTCGCACATGCAAACATCCGTCACCACGAGCATGGACGGCACAACCTTCTTTATGGCGGCTATTGCCTTTTGCACCACTCCCTTGGCGTTCCAGGCCTCACTCCCCAGCTCGTCCTTATGTTCCGGTATGCCAAAAAGGATCACAGCAGACACACCAATATCTGCCAGTGCCCTAACCTCTTCAATTATTTTGTCTACTGACATCTGAGCACAACCTGGCATGGCATCTATATCTTTTTTTATGCCACTACCTTCCACTACAAAAAGTGGATAGATGAGATGCTCTGGGGTCAAGGTATTTTCGCGCACCAAGGCACGCAGTTGTTCTGTGCGTCTGAGCCTTCTTGGCCGATATTCCGGGAACATCATAGTTTTAACCACTCCTTTAAAAGGGCTTTTATATCATGGGTTGAAAATGGAAGTTTCACACACCCACTGCACCCGGCATCACAGAGTTTGTCTCTCTCGGGCTCCAACTCCTCTGGATACAACACCAGCAGCGGTACATCTTTATAATGCTCATCCTGGCGCATAAGAACACTGAAGGAAAAGGCATCCAGGACAGCGGCGTTTCTGCGAATGGCGACCATATCACAGTGTCTTCCTTTCAGTATATCCAGACCCTCCTGTCCATCCTCGGCTATAAAGAGCTGAATTCCGCCCAGCTCATTTACAGCCTCTTTGAAGCCCTTTCGAGTCTGTACATCCGGATCAATCAACAGCACTATACTATGTTCTGTCATGGACATTACCCTTATCGTCTTCACAAACGCTCCCAAAATGCTTCAACATGTCATGAATGAATACATCGGGTTGTTTCAAGGCAATAAGCGGCACAATTACAGTGTCTTTAACCCTACCATTCAGCATAGATAAACCCTCCTCCAATATGTTACTCAACTCCTCACAATCCATGTATATATATACTTCATCCTCGAGACCGCGTTCAAGCAAAAAATCCATAAGGTCATCCTGAAATCTGACAGTCACACCGCATGTAACTCTCAATTTTTGTTCATAGGAATGTATCTGTTTTATCCAGAACAACAGCAGTTCAGCAGCAGCCTCCAAAGACACTTTCTCTCTGGAAATAATTGTAGCCAGCACATCCTTACGGACATATGTCAGTTCAACGCCGTTTTTTTCAAACATGGCGGCTAATTCGCAGGAAATACCATTTAAAAGCATTTCGGTTGTCTGATGTTTGAGTCTGTCATAGGCATTCAGCATCTCCTGCGTCTCGCCTACAGAGAGAAGATAGGCCAGATACTCAAGGGGATTCTGCACCAATTCCTTTGTAACCACCAGAAAATGAAAGTCATGAGACGGAAGCGTCTTCTCAAAGGGAAGGAGCGCCTGTTCCAGCACGTTGACCAAGGCCCTCGCGCCGGTATGCGCTGCATGGGCCTGCTGAGCTAGAAGCATCAAGGCGTCGTCCTCGAAATACAGCTCTATGCCATAGGTGGCGAAGTCCTGTTTCTTACTGGCGATTATGGGATTTTGTGGATTTTTCAAAATCAAATACAGATCATCCTTCGAAAGCTCTTCCAAGACAGCGATGACAGGCAATCTCCCCACAAACTCAGCTTCAAATCCGTATTCGATAAGGTCCTGAGGTGTTACAAAAGTATGCCAATAGCACTCATCCTGAATGTCTATCTCGGCTGCAAAACCTATGGGGTTTCTCTGAACTCGTTTTTTTATGATATCAGCAAGTCCAACAAATGCGCCGCTAACTATAAACAGTATATTTTTTGTATTGATTACACGGCGTTCCCTCTTACCGGTCAATCTGAAACGTTCCATTGCCTCAATCTGAGAGATGGGATCGTGTTGAACTCGCATATCCACATCTGTGTCCTCCATTGGCTTCAAAAGCGCCCGCTGCACACCGGTACGCGAGACATCTGGGCCATAACTGCTATAGGAAGCGGCTATTTTGTCGATCTCATCTATATAGACGATCCCCTGCTGTGCCATTCGCATATCGCCTTTGGCTGCATCCACTAATTCTCGAATGAGGTCTTCAACATCGCCGCCCACATATCCTGTCTCACTGAACTTGGTAGCATCACCCTTGACAAACGGGACACCTATTCTCTCTGCTATCAATTTGACGAGAAAGGTCTTGCCAACACCAGTTGGACCGATCAGTATGATATTGTTCTTGATTCCACCCACAGGTGGCGACATTTCACTTATCTGACGTAAATAATTCATTTTGTTGTAATGAGTGCAGATCTTTGTGGCAAGCACAGCCTTGGCCGCGTCCTGCTTTACCACAAAACGATCAAGATATGCCACCATCTCCTCGGGTTTTACCAGTGCAGGGGCATTTTTCTTTTCAACGGCCCTGTCCTTTTTGCCGGGTAGATCGGGCGGCCTGACGGCCACACGAATCCTGTCGCCGTATTTGGAGAGCAGGTATGATTCTATCTCCCGTTCAAGTTCCTGTGGAGTAGGTTTGGTCATAATTTATTTTCCGATAGTGACAAGTACATATTTGTCTTTTGTCAGATATTTCTGAGCCACTTCCAAGACCATAGTTACATTCACGCGTTGAATCTCTCGAACATATTTTTCAGGGAAATCCCATCCAAGGCCATAAATATCATTGAGCACCACATCCATGGCCTGAGCCTCATTGGTCTGCATACCTATTTCATAATTTCCTATAAGCCAAGCCTTGGCCCGCTCCACCTCTTCCGTGGTAAGCGGTACCTGTGAAACCGCATATATCTCTTTCCACATAGCGCTTATGGCCTGGTCCTTTTTTTCAGGCGCACATGCAATGTAAAAGCCTATAGAGCCATAATCCAGGCCAAGGCCCACCATCGATGTCACGGCATAGGCAAAACTATCTTTATCTCGTAGGTTTAGAAACAATCGGCCACCCTGACCTGCCAGGGCTGCGTTCAGGACCTCCAGGGCATAACGGTCCGGATTCTTGAAATTGACCCCAGGAAAACCGAGGACTATATGTGTCTGTTGTTTGTCCTTGGCCATGTGAAAGGGTTTAGGCGACAGAAGAGGGGCAGGGGCCGCAGGTGCAACAGGCATCCTACTACATGGTACAGACCATACGCCCAGATACTCCTCTATCTTTGCAAATAGTTCCTTTGCATTCACATCACCCACAACACCTATAACCGCCTGATCCGGAATTATATATTCCTTGTAAAGATTGGATAGATCTTCAGCCTGAATCGACTGCACCACAGCCATGGAGCCTATGGGATTCAAGGCATAGGGATGCGGCTCAAAAAGAACACGATTGAATTCCCTGAATGCTACAGATGAAAGCGAGTCTTCCTGCCGTTTGAGCTCCGCAAGGATAAGCGGCCGTACCTTCTCCACCTCAGACTGGGAAAAGACCGGAGAAAGTAATATCTCCATAAAGACATTTAGACTGCTCTCCAGATTTTTACTGAGGAAGTGACCCGCCAGACCAAAGGTGTTCTTGCCCGAAAATCCATGAATGGAACCACCTAACCCCTCTATGATCTCTGACAATTCCTGATAGTTGTGTTTCTGCGTGCCCCTTGTCCAGACCTCCTCCATGAAATGAAAGATGCCGTTCGTGTCTTTTGTTTCATATCGAAGCCCTCCCGGAAAAACGGCCTGCACAGCCACGGTCGGCACATCATGATTTTCCCTGACCAACAAAGTGACGCCATTGGGCAGTCTATACCGCTCAACCGGCAGCAACCTGATAGAAGCGATATCCTTGCCATTGAAATTCTTCAATCCGCTTCTTTCGATCAGAATCTGCACCTCATCTTCTTTCAAACCACCATTAAAATTCTGTGGAACGATGGTAACGATATTGATATGCTGAGGAACGAAATAACGCTGGGCCGCCTGTCTGATGTCTTCAGGTGTCACATCTCGAATGTGTTTCAGATACAACAAATCGGCGCGTGGATCACCGAACATGATCTCAAAACTTCCAAGTTTGTCCGCTTCGCCGTCCATTGTCTCCATGGCCTCGACAAATCCCTTTTCCACAGCCACCTTGGCCCGCTCCAACTCCTCAAGGGTGACCAACCCCTGCTGTAGAGCGGCTAATTCCTGAAAGATGTGATAAGCGGCATCGCAGATCTTTTCTGAATCAAGCGCAGCGAACACCTCGAACATGCCAGGGCCTTTGGGTGTAAAGGCAGAGGCCGAGATAGTATGCACCAATTGCTTTTCCTCTTTCAACACTCGATTGAGACGAGAGGCAGCTCCGTTTGAGAGTACTGAACTCAGGACGTCCAGTACAGGCATCGCAGGGTCGTTGAAACCGGGTAACCCTGAAAAAGAGATAGCCAGATAACCCTCCTCTGTTTCCATCTTTTCCTGTCTTATATGCACCTTGTTCTGCGGTGGTTCAACACTCTCGACATTCGACGCGAAGGCCGAATGCCCCTTCTCATAAGAAGTGAATTTCTGCGTAATTATCTGCTGTGCCTGACTTGAATTTACATCGCCCACCACAACGACGGTGATGTTTTCCGGAACATATCTGCGTTTCATATAGTTCAGGATATCCTCTCTTGTAAAGGAGGAAACCGTATTTTCATAACCTATGACAGGACGCCTGTAGGGATGCTCGATGTAAGACGTCTCCATGAGAATACGGGACAAACGGCTCATGGGACGGTCCTCTCTCATGCGCAACTCCTCCAAAACGACCTTTTTTTCCCGCTCCAACTCCATTGGGTCAAAGATTGAATTGAAAACAGCGTCTGCAAGCACATCCACCGCCTCCTCCATGGCGCTTTTGGGCACTTCACAGTGATAAACCGTATAGTCAAGGGACGTATAGGCATTGATACTGCCTCCCACCGCCTCGATGGCCTTAGCTATTTCACCAGGCCCCCGTTTCTTCGTGCCCTTGAATATCATATGCTCTATGAGATGAGTTATTCCAGCCTCTGCATCGGTTTCATAAACACTTCCTGCCTTCACCCAGACCTGTACCGCCACCACCGGCGCCCGCTGACTGGACTGAACCACTCCAACTATGCCATTGGAAAGCGTAAACTTCTGCAAACGCCCCATGGCACTCGATGCCCATACAACAGCAGGCGCCATAAAAAAACATAAAGCGGCCCAAAAACAGAATGCTGTCAAAATGGTTCTGTACCCGTCTAAACAATCTGAAACCACAACATGTTCCTCCTTCAAAAAATGACAAAAAATGAGCAGCAATTCATTATCCACTTGACATACTGCGTGAATTTTGTTACGACCTTATCAATTTCGCAGATAGCATATTTCATTTTGGCCAATCTGCAATACAAATTATGTTCTGTCTTGTTTTCAATAAGTTATTCACAAGGAGGGGTAAATGTCAATCGGAGAGAAATTTAACGAGGTCTATGATTCTTTCTTTAAAAAGACATGGTCACCTATGACAGGTGGCATTCTGCTGGCATTTCTGGCCATTCTGATGGTAGAATGGAAAAGGCCATGGGGCATCGTAGGCGGCATACGCAACTGGGCAGACTGGTTTTTTTATGGAATCGGTCTCTATTCAGATGCGCCGGATTCTCCGTTTTTTCACTCCGGTTCAATGATGGACATGGGGCTTCTGGCAGGCGCATGGATATCGGCTGTTCTGGCAAAGGAATTCGCCCTTCGCTTTCCTCCCATGTTGGAGATATGGAAAGGGCTGATTGCAGGTATTTTCATGGGTCTTGGCGCTACACTGGCCTTTGGATGTAATGTAGGCGGGTTTTACAGTGCTATTCAAAACCTGTCTGCTGCTGGCTTCACCATGATGATCGGCCTTATTGCAGGCGTCATCGTAGGGCTTAAATACATCTACTGGGAGATGGAACACTTCACTCCAGGCCCGGCAGGCCCCACATTTCTTGGAAATCTGCCTCCATTTTTAGGCTGGTTGGCTATAATAGGCCTGATAGCTGCTGGCTATGCCTATACATCTTCAGAAGTAGAAGGAGCCAAACTCATGCCAGGCTACCTGCTTATCGGCGCAGGCATAGGTTTTGTCTTTCATCGCAGCCGTCTCTGCATGGTAAACGGTTTTCGTGAACCATTCATGACAGGCGAGGCCGCTATGGGCAAAGCAGTGGCCGTAAGTATAATATTGGGCGCTATTGGCATAGGGCTTCTCAAATTCACTGGGTTAAGAGACACAGGCCTCTATGTGGAAACCGCCTTTGGTTGGGGAAGTCTGGTGGGAGGATTCATCTTCGGCGCCGCCATGGTGGTGGGAGGCGGTTGTGGAAGCGGCTCTCTGTGGCGCGTGGCCGAAGGACAGATCAAACTCTGGGTGGTCATCATCTCATTTGCATTGAGCAACTCGCTTTTTAGACACTGGTTTGATACAAATGAATGGATGGAAAAACTTGGTTCAGCGGTATTTTTACCTGATATTCTGGGATATGGCGGCACATTCCTACTAGTGCTTGCAGCCATGTTCATCTGGTATCTGGTGATAGACTGGAACGAAGACAGCAACGCATTGGTTATAGAGATGTAACACATCATTATCACATATATTATTTCAATCAAATCTCAGGAGGAAATTATGAGCGACATCAAAAAGGCCCCGGATGGAATCACAGCCAACCACACACTGGATGCAAAGGGTTTAAGCTGCCCAATGCCTCTGCTGCGCACCAAGAAAGAGATTGAAAAGCTCAAATCAGGTGAGATATTGGAGATTCTCGGCACTGATCCAGGCTCCAGAAACGACATCCCAGGCTGGTGTTCCCGTGCAGGTCATGAGTATCTGGGTGAAAAAGAAGACTCAGGCTTCATTCGGTTCTATGTCAAAAAGAAGTAATCAGCCCTACTGAATTCACACTTTGGAGGAAAAAATGTCTGCTGATCCAAATAAATTAGGTATATTCGTGACCTCCCCTCAACACATGGCTCATGTCCTGGGGGTTGCTCAGGCAGCAGTGAGGGCCGGCAAAAAGGTAATGGTGTTTTTTACCTATAAATCCGTTCATCTTACCAAAAGCCATGACTTTGTCAAACTGGCCAATCTGTGTGATGTAGAAGATCTGGCGATCTGCGCCGACAGCTACACATGCGAAGGCTATGACCCTGAAACCGACATTCCACGGGGTCTTGTGCCGCGTCAGATGCGCACGCAGGCATTTCATGGCGCCATTCTCGAAGAATGCGGCAAATACCTGGTTCTTTAATCACAGGAGGACAACATGTCAAAGAAGATATATTTTTTAATACAAAACAGAATGTACGGCGATGGAGTTCGCTCGGCATTGGGCCAAGCCGTGGAAAATCACTATGCGTATCCTGTACTTATGTATGGTGAGTATCCGCGTTTCTCAGAATATATGCTGGAAAACATCAGCTGGATCAAGGATATGGAAGGTGATGTACTGACCATGGGTGCAGCCGTGCCCGAGGGCGTGGATGTGGAACTAACACCTGTCACCCTTGAAGAACTCGGAGAGAGACTGCGCGAGGCCGATGTCATAATCCCTTATGGCCTGCCCAAGCAGAAAAAGGCGCCGCCGCCAGCCTGCGCCGAATAACATAAAAAAGAGAGGACATGAATTATGAGCGAAGAAAAAAAGAAAATGCTTCATGTATATCGTTCCGAACCCACAGAAGATGTAAAAAAATTAGTGGAGATATTAAATCGCGACAGAGAAGCCAGCGAATTCAAACTCTACACATCCAATCCCAATTATGACATGCTAGTGCAGATGATATTTGAAGCAGACCAGACTGTAAGCTGGTGGTAATTTTATAGTCCACTTCTATTCTGTTACAGGCTTCAAAACCCTCTTTCACTTCTTGTAAAAGAGGGTTTTTTATTTTCATTAGTCGAACCAGAACAATGGTACCGTGGACATAATCGGACATGATAGACGAGGCGTCTGTCCCACTTAATTCGTATAATCGTATTACTTGTAGGCAGTGGATTTTGTTTTTATCTTCGTTATTGCATTTAGAACAAAAAAAGGTAACAATCCCAAAGAACATATAACATATAATTAACAAACAAAAACAAGACACACAGCCTGACAGGTGGCAAGCATGTGCGAACAAAAAAACATTGACATAATCTCTCCGGAATTCTGGAAAGGGCTGGCTAAAAAAAAGACACGGCATGTAACTATCGACAAAGGCGTTGATTGTTGGGATAGAGCCGCTTCTACCTATGATGATCTGGAGGCATGTTCAGACTACTTAAGCCAGTTGAACATCATAATCTCCACCTTGCTAAAGACAGGGGCACTGCACGCCGATGCTCGTGTTCTGGATGTTGCATGCGGGACCGGTAATTATGGTATTCGCATGGCGCCCCATTGTCTGGAATACACTGGACTCGACATTTCCCGTGCCATGCTTGACCAATTCGAGGCCAAGATTAAACGTTACAATCTGCACAATATCCGCATCATCCATGGAGATTGGCTGCAACAAAAACTGCAAGAGCGCTTCGACCTGGTCTTTTGCAGCCTTTCTCCAATTCTGCGTTATATGGAAAACATTGACACCTTGCTAAATACATCCAAACGATTTGTAGCTATTGTGTCATGGGCCGGAGTAAAGGACAATCCACTCTCTGTACGCATATCGAAACGCATATTCGGCCAGCCGGACAGACGTTCCTGCATGGATGTGCTTACCCTCTTCAATTATCTATATACCCTAGGCTATGCCCCTGATCTGCACTTCTTTCACGGGAACTGGCAACGCACTCGAAAGATAACAGACCAGATCGAAAGCATTCTATGGCAACTGGAAATGAAACGGCCTTTGACTGATGAAGAAAAATCCATTGTTGCACAGGAGGTTGAATCTGAGGGCAAAGACGGCTATGTTTCTGTAGCCACACGCATTCGCCTTGCCTTTTTATTGCTGGACAAGACACAACACATCACCATCTCAGAAAAATGTAGGCTATAAAAACTATAAAGGAGCGTATATGTTGAACTTTATCTATTGGAATCCAATACAGGTCGTGTTTGGTCACAACAGCATCTCGGAGCTGCCGAAACTCGTACCAGACAAGGCCAAAATACTCATGACCTACGGCACAGGCTCCATCAAAAAAAATGGAGTCTATGAACAGGTTACACAGACATTGAAGGGTTACAACCTAATAGAATTCGGTGGAATCGAACCAAATCCCTTTTATGAAACCTGTCTCAAGGCCGTTGATGTCTGTAAACGTGAAAAAGTGGATTTTTTGCTGGCGGTAGGGGGTGGAAGCGTACTGGATGCCACCAAATTCATAGCGGCCGCTGTGCCGTTCAATGGCGGAGAACCATGGAATATCCTGTCAGGGAAGGTCCAAGTAACACAGGCCCTGCCTATCGGCGCGGTCATGACCATACCGGCCACCGGCTCAGAGATGAACTGTCTGGCAGTGATCTCCCGAGCCGAGACACAAGAAAAACTGCACTTCGGCACCCCTGCCGTATATCCCAAATTCTCCATACTTGATCCCGCGATTACCTTTTCTCTGCCCAAAAAACAGCTGGTAAACGGCATTGTTGACGCCTTTGTGCATGTGCTGGAACAATATATCACCTATCCGGTCATCACTCCGCTTCAAGACAGACAGGCAGAAGCCATTCTCAATACCATCATAGAATTGGCGCCTGCCATACTTGCGGACCGCATGGACTACAATGCCAGGGCAAATTTCGTATGGTGCGCCGCTCAAGCCCTGAACGGTCACCTGTCATGCGGCATAGTACCGGATTTCTCCACTCACATGATAGGCCACGAACTCACGGCATTTTTCGGCCTGGACCATGCCCAGACCCTGGGAATAGTGCTGTTCGGAGTATGGCAACATCAGATTCTGAACAAGGCCGCCAAACTCGCTCAGTATGCTGAAAGGGTATGGGGCATCACAGCAGGTTCTGATCTGGAAAAGGCGGAACTCGCCATAGAAAAGACAGAGGACTTCTTCAATGCCATCGGTATGGCCACACGACTCAGGGACTACAACATAGGAGAAGACGGCATTGACAAGATAGTCAAGCGATTTATTGAAAGAAACACCACGCTCGGTGAAAACAAAAACATCACCGCAAAAGAGGTAAAAGAGATTCTATTGAGCCGCCTGTAATTGTACGCTACCATGCAGGGTTATCATAGCCCCGCACAACGAATAGGCGCCTCTGAAATCGTCATTTTGCCGATCCGTGTTGCTCAGCGACCATAAAACTGTGCAACTTGCTGAATGTACGACCTTTGTCTGATTCTACCTCTTACAGGCCAAGCCATCGTGCATTATGCAGAATTGTTGTTTTTTAGAGACGTTGCAACACTTTTTGAGGATTTCTATGAAATTTGAACTGAAATGGCTTGCCTGGGAGATAACCAGACGATGTAATCTGCACTGTGTGCACTGCCGCTCCCGCTCCGAGGAAGAAGTCAAGGGCCATCCAGACTTCTCAACAGAAGAGAGTTATCGCATTCTGAATGACATAGCGTCATTTGCAAAACCAGTGGTGGTCTTGTCCGGCGGCGAACCGCTTCTGCGCAAGGACTGCTTTGACCTGGCCGCCTATGGCACACAAAAAGGGCTGCGCATGTGTCTTGCCACAAACGGTACTTTGGTGACCGACGATATCTGTAACAGTATTAAGAACTCCGGAATTCAGATGGTCTCTTTGAGCCTGGACGGCTCCACCGCTCAAGTGCACGACGATTTTCGTCAGCAGCCGGGCGCATTCGATGGCGTGATGCGCGCTGCCGGCCTCTTTCGAAAACACGGTATTCCCTTTCTTATCAACTCCTCTTTCACAAAGCGTAATCAGGCCGAAATCCCAAAGGTATGCAAATTGGCCAAGGAACTGGGGGCTACCGCATGGTACATGTTCATGATAGTACCCACAGGCAGGGGAGAAGACATCATGTCGGAACTCATCTCGCCTGAAGACTACGAAGCCCTTTTGAGATGGCATTATGAAATGGAAAAGGGTGAAAAAGACATGCTGGTGCGACCTACTTGTGCTCCCCATTACTATCGCGTCAGGCTTCAGATGGCCAAGGAAGAAGGAGAACGTGTGCAGCACCGCACGCTGAAATTTTCAACAGGCGGCTCTAAAGGGTGTTTGGCTGGCCAACTCATCGCCCTGATCACAGTAGATGGGGACGTACTTCCATGCAGCTATTTTCCGATTCCGGCAGGTAACATCCACAGACAATCCATGAAGGAAATCTGGGAAAACAGCCAACTTTTCAAGGAATTGAGGGACTTCAAGGGATACAAGGGCTCCTGTGGCCGCTGTGAGTACATAAATGTCTGCGGCGGCTGCCGCGCTCGCGCCTATGCGGTTTCCGGAGACTATCTCGCCGAAGAACCCTTCTGCAACTATCAACCCAAGGCATAAAAAAGAGGATTCAATATGAACGATATATTTCTTAAGGCATGTATGGGAGAAAAGACTCGTCCAGTGCCGATCTGGATCATGAGACAGGCAGGTCGCTATCTGCCGGACTATCAAAGAGTGCGTGGCACAGTCGATTTTCTGACCCTGTGCAAGACACCGGAACTGGCCGCCGAGGTCACTCTGCAACCAGTAAATGTGCTCGGCGTGGATGCGGCCATTCTCTTTTCTGACATTCTGATCCCCCTGGAGCCCATGGGCGTTCAACTGGCATTTTCAGAAGGGAAAGGCCCTATCCTTACACCACCCATTCGCACCGATGGGCAGATGAAGGCATTGAGGTCCATAACACCCGAAGAGGATGTCCCTTTCGTACTGGAGACCATTCGCATACTTCGCAGGGAATTGGCCGACAAATGCCCGCTAATAGGTTTCGGCGGCGCCCCCTTCACACTGGCTACATATCTCATAGAAGGCGGAAGTTCCAGAAACTTTCTGAATACCAAACGCATGATGTTTCAGAATGCGGAACTGTTTCACACTCTGATGTCGAGACTCACCGATGTCACCACATCCTATCTCTCTGCCCAAATTCAGGCGGGCGCTCAAGTCATTCAGCTCTTCGATACCTGGGGCGGTATTCTGAGCGTAATGGATTACGAAACCTTTGTGCTGCCATATATAAAACACATTTTAGACGCCCTTTCAAAACTCGTTACACCCACTATCTATTTCGTATATGACGGTTCACACCTGCTGCACCTACTGAAAGACATCAATGCAAATGTCATCGGACTGGACTGGCGCGCCGACATATCTCAAGCCGTCACCTTACTCGATGGCGCAAAATCCATTCAAGGTAATCTGGACCCATGTGCATTGCTCTTGCCGGAGCAACAGCTCAGGGAACGCGTAAAGGCCATCTTAACGGCAGGCAAGGCCGCCAAAAGCCATATCTTCAATCTAGGGCATGGCATTCTGCCTGAGATTCCATGGGAAAAGGCCAGAATGCTGGTGAATATGGTACATGAACTCTCTGTATGAAAGAGCCATTTGGTATAATCTTTTTAAATATGGGTGGCCCCGACTCTTTGCAGGCGGTACAGCCATTTCTGTTTAATCTCTTTTCTGATCGAGAGATCATTCACCTGGGCCCTGCCTTTCTGCAACCCCTTATCGCTCGATTCATAGCCGCCAGAAGGGCACAGAAAAGCGCCAGAAACTATGCTCAAATAGGTGGCAAAACACCCCTGACGGCCATCACTCAGGCACAGGCAGAAGCAGTTCAACTGGAGCTGGCCAAACGCAATCTCACCGTGCCTTGTATGCCTGGCATGAGATACTGGCATCCTCGAACCCCTGATGTCCTGAAAAAAATGGCTGAAATGGGCATACGAAAGGTCATGGGGCTCTCTCTCTATCCTCATTACAGCAAGGCCACCAGTGGGTCATCCATAGGGGATTTTCTGGAAAGCGCCATGGCTCTGGGCATAGAGACCATCACAATCGAATCCTTTTACACACATTCCGATTATATAAATGCCCTGAAAAAATCCATCGATGCCGCGCTGGAAACCCTGCGCACTCAATACGGCGGCCTTCCCCATGACCTGACTCTTCTCTACAGTGCTCACAGCCTTCCGGTCAAGTTCATTCAGGAGGGTGACCCATATCTTCAACACTTGGAAGAGACTATTCGGTGTCTTGAGGCAAAAACCAATCTTTCAGGCATTCTGGCCTTTCAGAGCAGGAGCGGGCCAGTAAAATGGCTCACCCCGGCCACTGACCACATGTTGGTGGAACTTGGACAAAAAGGCATCAAAAATGTGCTGATTTTGCCAATCAGTTTCGTTTCCGACCACATCGAAACCCTTTACGAGATCGACATACAATACGCTGATCTGGTAAAAAGATTCAATATGCACATACATCGAGTGCCCTCCCTGAACACACATTCGGATTTCATTCGCTGTCTCACCGACCTGATACTGAGACAGGCGCAGGAGGTAAAATGGCTCGAATAGTCATCATAGGCGCTGGTATCTCAGGACTATCGCTGGCCTGGTATCTCAAGACCCTTAAACCGGAATGGGAGTGTTTGATACTGGAGGCCTCTTCCCGTGTAGGCGGCAAGGCATGGACCTCGAAAGAGGATGTTTTTTTGTGTGAAAAAGGTGTAAACGGTTTTCTGGACAACAAGCCTGCCTCTCTGGAACTGGCCGCTGATTTGAAGCTGCCATTATATCCCGCCAATGAAAACAGCAAGAGGCGTTTTGTGATAAAAAGAGAAAAACTCATCAAACTCCCTGAAAAACCCCAAGAATTTCTGTTATCCCCCCTTCTCTCCCCTCTTGGACGTCTGCGTGTGATGCTGGAACCCTTCATTTCAAAGGCTTCAGCAAGGACGGAAGAGAGCTTGGCTGCATTTGCCAGAAGACGGCTGGGCAACGAAGCGTTTCAATACCTGATAGACCCCATGGCAAAGGGCATATATGCAGGGGATCCGGAACTGCTTTCTCTCAAATACTGTTTTCCACGCATCTTCGAGCTGGAACAATCATATGGAAGCCTTATAAAAGCCATGTTAGCTCTCAAAAAAAAGGCCTCCAAAGAGGGGAAAAAAGGGCCTGGTGCAGGACCAGGCGGACATCTGACATCCTTTGAGATGGGTATGAGTCAACTGACTGATTGTCTGGGCGACCTCCTGCATGACCACATCAAACTCAATGCAAACGCGATTGAACTCTTCAAGACCAATGCTAGCGGCGAATGGCAAGTCACCACAGAACAAGGCGATACCATAAACGCCACACATGTTGTGATGGCATGCCCTGCAGACGCTACGGCATCCCTTGTAACCCCTCATACACTCCTTCTGGCCGAGGCACTGAGAAACATAGACTATCCACCCGTAACAGTAGTCGCCATGGGATTCAGCAAAAAAGGATTGAAACATGAACTTAAAGGATTTGGTTTTCTGATACCTGAAAGCGAGCGTCGAAGCATACTCGGCGTACTGTGGGACTCCTCCATCTTTCCCAATCGAGCACCCAATGGCTATGCGCTGCTGCGCTGCCTGATCGGCGGCGCCAGGGCACGGGAACAGGCATGTCTTGAAGACGTAGCCCTGCTTAATAATGTCAAAAAGGAGTTGAAAGACCTCATGGGCATCGATACTGCGCCTGAATTTGTACGTATCTTTCGCTGGAACAAGGCCATTCCCCAATATAATACAGACTATGGAAGGCTACTTTCATGTCTTCAACAAGAATCCAAGAACATCCCTAATATCCACATGCGCTGCAACTGGATCGGAGGTGTGAGCTTCAACGACTGCATCGCCAATTCACAAGCGCTGGCAAAAAAACTGACTATGCTCTAACAATGTCGTTCTATATCGTCATTGCGAGCGAAGTGAAATACCAACGTCCTGTCATTCCGAGCAAAGCGAGGAATCTTAAGATTTGTTGGGGCACGGCATGCCGTGCCCGTACCTGCGCTCCTTCGAAATGACAGGTGATGATATGGTGGATTAAGAGAGTTTTTTCTCATTGACACGACACTTATTTTTAGCTATGATTTGCGCACCTTCCTACACATCACATTCTATGCCGGAGTGGTGGAACTGGTAGACGCGCCGGACTCAAAATCCGGTGGGGGCAACTCCGTGTCGGTTCGATTCCGACCTCCGGCACCACCTTTTAATCAATTTAATCAATCATCTCAGCCATCTCAGCCCAAAGCCTTCCATCCCTTATATCCCTTGGTATAACCCTGATGAATCGATTTCCAAGCTCCATGAATTCGCTGTTCTGCAACACCACCGGCAGGTAGTTTCCCGTGTGTCCTTCCCAGCACCCTGTGTCTTCGTTTCTGCGCTCCGCAAGACAGACCGTTGGTCTGCCCATCTGTTTTTGCCAAAATTCCATTCTTTTTTGCATGCCCAACTCCCGCAGCGCCTTAGCTCTGGACGCCTTTTCCTCAGGTCTAACCTGGTCTTTCATGCTATCGGCCAAAGTGCCAGGCCTTTTGGAAAATGGAAATACGTGCAGATATGAAACTGGAAGACTGGATAACAGACGAAAAGCAACATCAAAATCCGCTGCTGTTTCCGTTGGGAAACCCACCATCACATCCGCTCCGATGGCGGCGTTAGGCATTACGGCATGAATCCGCTGAATCAGATCAGCATAGTATTCCGCTGTATAGTGACGGTTCATGACCTTTAATACAGGGGTTGAACCGCTTTGCAAGGGTATATGCCAGTGATGGCAAAAATTTGGTGAGGATGCCGCCCATATCAAAAAATCATCGGAAAGCTCTGTTGGCTCCAGGGAACTCAAACGAAAACGCATTTCAGGAAAGGCATTGCAGAGCATACGGCAAAGAGAGAAGATGTTGAGCCCTGAATCGAGGTCATGGCCGTACAGCCCCACATGAATGCCTGTAATCACGACCTCTCGAATACCTGCGGTTTGAGCGGCCCTCACCTGCTGCATGATCAACTCAAGCCTCTGGCTTCGGCTCGGGCCGCGAGTAAAAGGCACGATGCAGTACGAACAAAAGGCATTGCAGCCGTCCTGCACGCGTAGAAATAAGCGAGTACGCTCCAGCGGTCTGGAAAGAGAAAGAGATGATATCCTCTCAATACGCGACATATCACACATATACATGCCCATACAGCCAGATACATCCTTTGAAGCGGACCAGACATATTCTGCAATACGCTCTTTAAAGGCATTGCCGACCATACATATCTCGTCAGATATATTCAAAATCGCCTGTGGATCCGCCTGAACGAAACAGCCTGTGGCAATCACTCGAGCATTCTGATTCTTGAGGGCCCTTCTTACGGCCTGTCTGGACTGGAAGGCAGCCTTTGATGTAACTGCACAGGTATTGATAATATAGACATCAGCCTCTTCATGAAAAGGCACTATCTCTGCTTCAGGACTTATCAACAATTCTGAGATGGCATCCGTTTCAAACTGATTGACCTTGCAGCCAAGGGTATATACTCCTATTCGCATATCTCACCACCGCCCAATACCTGTTCCCCCCTATAAAACACCGCAAATTGGCCTGGAGTAACAGCCGAAACAGGCTCATCAAACAAGACCTTTATTCTATCGTGGGCTACTGATTCCAATCTTGCCCATACCCCTTTGTGTCTGTAACGCAATCTCACCTCACATGGCATGGAAACGGCTTCTTCTGATGAGACCAGCCAATTGATACCGCGCACTATACAGAAATCGCTCATCAAATCCGCTTTTTTCCCCACTATCAATCTATTTGTTTCAGCATCTATCTTCAAAACGTAATAAGGTGTTGCATCAGGAATACCAAGCCCCTGTCTCTGACCGATGGTATAGCCGGCTATCCCTGAATGTCTTCCTACCAACTTTCCATGTGTCGTGACTATATCTCCGGCCTGAAAGACCGAATCAACCCCATAACCCATCAGGAACTCACGATAATCACCTGAAATAAAACAGATGTCCTGACTTTCAGAGACAACCAATTCCTTGATATTGTGTGCTGCAGCCAATTCATAAACCTGCTGTTTAGTCAGAGAGCCAAGGGGAAAAATGGTATGGTCCAGCAATTCAATGGGAATCTGATGAAGAAAATAGGATTGGTCCTTTTTCGCATCGATGCCCTTTAACAATTTTTTATGACAAGCGCCATTCAACAGCCTGGCATAATGACCTGTTGCAAGATAGTGAAGCCCGAATCTCTCTCGAAGCTGATGACCAAGACGAAATTTGACCAAGGCATTACAACGCACACATGGATTGGGAGTAAGACCTGCAGTATAGTTTTGAATCAGATAATTCACCACTTCCCTTTGAAAAACCTCATTCAGATTTAAAACATGCAGCCTTATCCCCAAGAAGTCAGCCAGTTCATGGGCCTTTTCAACACCGGCAGGAGATATCTCCACATGAAACGCCTCTACATGCCATTTGGCTGCTTTCAGCAAAATGACGGCGGAGGCGCTATCCACACCTCCACTCAAGGCTACCAATGCAGAATTTTGATTGTTGCGATACAAAGAAGAGCTGTAGAAAAAGGTCAGGCCAGAATCTTTTCCTTGGCAAAACGTATCTCCATCGCCCTCACAGGGCAGATCATGAGACACATACCACAGGCAGTGCATTTCTTAGGCTCAAAAAGCACGCGAAATGTCCCTGGCTCAATGCTTAAGGCCTGTGTGGGACACATGCCGGTACATGCCCCGCACTGAATGCAGATATCGTCGTTTCTGCGTATTTCACGGGCCACAGGCGTGATCACCACACCTTGAGCCTTCAGATAGGCAAGCCCCTTGCTCATCTCTCTTTTTGGCCCAGACAGCTCCAGCACCATCAATCCCTCACGGCCTGGAAAGATTTCAGCCTTCAATATATTGAAATCCAGAGAAAAATCCCGGCTTAAACGGCACACTATGGGTTTATCGGTCACATTATTGGGAAATCGTAGAACGAGCATTCTCTTATCCATATCAGAATCCTCTATAGTGTATTTATTTAACTATTCTTATATTCATTCCAGAGACTCATCACTCGTCTTATATACTCCTGAGTCTCCGGAATAGCCGGTACGCCCGCAGCCTTCTCCACAGTGGCAGGGCCGGCATTGTAGGCCGCAAGGGCCAGGGTTACATTGCCGTTGAAACGATTAAGCATCTGCTTCAGATACTGAGCCCCTCCCCATATATTGTAATGAGGATTGCGCGGATTGGAGATTAGAAGATCGGCTGCTGTGCCGGGCATCAACTGCATTAGGCCGATAGCACCCTTAGGCGATATGGCATCCATAACCCCTGCCGATTCCGCTGCAATAACCGCCTTTATCAGGGCAGGATCCAGGGAATGGGCTCGCGCCGCCGCAAGAATGGTGTTTTCATAATCCAGAATGCGCCTCTGTATCTCCCTAGCATTGGGTTGTTTTCGGGATCTACCTGATACACGTACCACAAAGGTGTTGGAATAACCCTTGATGACCATCGGTTTGTAACGGGAATCGGTGGGCACGTTGGTAAAGTGCATCACACCTTTAGAGTCTGTGAATGTATAGATGCCGCCAGCGGATACAGCCACCGGCATCAGCCAGCCTGCCGTACAAAACACTGCAAGAATCAGAAAACGTATCAACATCCCCAAGTCCCTCTCATGGGCCAAGATTCAGTTTATCTATCATTTTTTCGACAGTTTTTCCCAATCACTCAAAAATTTGGCCAGGCCTGCGTCTGTAAGCGGATGATGAGCCAACTGCGCGATAACCTTGTATGGAATCGTCGCAATATCAGCGCCAATCCTGGCTGCCTGCAGAATATGCATCGGATTTCGCACGCTGGCTACGATGATGCGCGTATCGATGGCATAATTATCATAAATAGTCACTATGTCCTCTACCAATGCCATGCCATCCTGGGAAATATCATCCAATCTTCCCACAAAAGGGCTTACATATGTGGCCCCTGCCTTGGCCGCCAACAGGGCCTGAAGGGGTGAAAAAATAAGAGTCAGATTGGTCTTGATGCCCAGCCTGGAGAGCTCTTGCGTGGCCTTCAGTCCCTCTGTGGTCATGGGTATCTTGACTACCACATTTAAGGCAATCTCCGCCAACTCTCGAGCCTCTTTTATCATTTCAGGCGCTGTAGTGGCGATTACCTCGGCGCTTACAGGCCCGCTCACCAGCTCGCATATCTCACGAATACGTGTCTTGAAATCACACCCCTCCTTGGCGACAAGGGATGGATTTGTTGTGACTCCGTCCACCAATCCCAGTTCAGCAGCCTTTTTTATCTCATCGAGGTTTGCGGTATCTATAAAAAAATCCATATTGCGCTCCTTATTATACAGAATGTTATATTATACAGAAGTTACGCCTTTTTTGCATTCATTACTTTTCCATATCAGCCCAATTCTTCCCCCATGAGACATTTACCTTCAGAGGAATCCCTAGTTCATAGACCCCTTCCATAATCGAACGAACCCCATCAGCCAGTTCCTGCACCGAGGCACGAGATACTTCAAAGATCAATTCATCATGCACCTGAAGCAATGGGAAAAGAGGGACGCCTTTGTCCCGTATCCAGCGGAATAGCTCGATCATGGCGAGCTTTATTATGTCGGAAGAACTCCCCTGAATGGGCATATTTATGGCCATACGCTCGGCAGACTCTCTAACCGACTTGTTTTTATTACGTATTTCGGGTAGATATCTCCTCCTACCCAGAATAGTGGTCACATATCCATGTTCCCTTGCCTGCTCTATGGTCCTTTGCATGTAATCTTTGACACCAGGATATCTTACAAAATAACTATTTATGAAATCATTCGCCTCTTTCTGGCTTATACCCACACTCTTCGCCAGACCAAAGGAACTCATACCATATACAATGCCAAAATTCACGGTCTTGGCCAGACGCCGCATATCCGAGGTCACATCTTCAATGAGAACGCCGAATACCTCTGATGCAGTATAGGAATGTATATCCAGATCCTTCTTAAAGGCATTCAGCAACGCCTCATCCTGAGAATAATAAGCTAGGACACGCAGGTCAATCTGGGAATAATCAGCTGAAAGCAGATAATATGGGCTATCGGCTATGAACAACCTTCGTATCTTTCGGCCTTCCTCGGTTCTTATGGGAATGTTCTGCAGATTCGGGTTGCTCGACGAGAGTCTGCCGGTGGTTGTAACGGTCTGATTGAATGATGTATGAATGCGATGCGTCTCTGGATTTATTTCTTTCTGAATACCATCGATATATGTTGATTTTAATTTTGTGAGATTTCTGTATTGCAAAATCAGATTAGGCAGAGGATGCATCTGAGCCAGTTCAGTTAAAACCTCATTATCTGTGGAATATCCTGTCTTTTTTGCGGTCTTTTTCAGTTGAGGAAGCCCCAGTTTATCAAACAATATCTCTGCCAGTTGCTTTGTGGAATTGATATTGAAATTAACGCCTGCCGCAGAATAAATATCGGTTTCAAACTCATAAATCTTATTGGTGAAATATACATTCAATTTCTTTATTTCATCTGTATCTATTTTAATCCCTCTCTTTTCCATATCGGCCAAGACATAAACAATTTGCATTTCTATATCAAAAAATAATTGCCATAACTGTTTCTCTTTTAATTCTGTCTTGTATATGTCAAATAATCTCTTTAATCGTTTAACCTTTTTACATTGCAAATCAATTTTAGATATTTCTTGTAATTTTTTATTTTTAGTATCGAATAAATCATCATGCTTTTTATTCAGTAAATAAGTTGCTATCTGTATATCAACTACATTATTAAAAATAGGAATTTTCCCATTAGGATAAGAGAGTAATTGCTGTTTTAAATTATATACTATTTTAGTTGTATTTTTATGCTGAAATAACTCGACTATTTTCTCGAAAAAAAGTTTTTTTGTTTCTAAGCTATTAGAATTCTGTTCTAATATATCATTATTGCTTAATTGATAATATACAGGTCTTGAATGCCCATCATACAGGATCACACTATTGATATAAAAAACATGATTTGGCAGATTTGCTATATCCATCTCCAAAAATACAGAATCATTTTCCTTAATTTTATTTAATTCTTCCAAAAATTCCTGAATAGTTACTATATCATGTGCATCGCAATCAGCATCTTCATCAGGAATGTCTGTTGTTTTATCTTCAACAAGTTCAAGTTCTTTCTGCTTGACATGCTCAATAATATCATTCTTTTCACGCATATTTTTTAGCAGGCTGTTCAATTCAAACTGCCTAAAAAGTCCTTCAAGCCGCGAGACATTCAGTGGTCTCAGTCGAAAATCCTCAAGGCTATAAGACAGCGGCAATTCTATATTCAGCTGTATTATACGCTTCCACAGCGGAATCCTATCCCTGTTGCTCCAAATTTTATCCCTTGTTTTTTGAGGCAATTCATCTATTTTTTGCAACAGGTTGTCAATGCCTCCGTACCTGCGCATCAAATCCAGGGCTGTTTTTCTACCTATTCCGGGCACACCAGGTATGTTGTCCGCACTGTCACCGGCAAGCGCCAGCACATCCACAAAGGTTTGAGGGGCTATGCCCAGATCATTTGTAACAGATGAAACCGTCAGATATTCATCCTTCATAGGATCCCATATAGTTACCGCAGGCGAGAGCAACTGCGTGAAATCCTTATCTCCTGATATGATCAGTATGTCGGCCTGGCCCTGCATATCATTTACAATGGATGCAATGACGTCATCCGCCTCATACCCCTCCAATTCTAACTGAGATATTCCCATTGCGCTCATGATCTCTTTTACATGAGGCAGTTGCATTCCGATCTCTTCTGGCATAGGGGGTCTGTTGGCCTTGTAATCCGCATAAAGCTCGTGTCTGAAATTCTTACCCTTTACATCCCATACAGCCGCCATATAGGCCGGTTTTTTTTCTCTCAGGACACGCAGCAACATGTTGGTCACTCCGTAAATAACTCGCGTTGGCAGACCATCTTTGGTAGTCAAATTGGCTTTGATGGCATAGAAAGCGCGATATAGGTAGGGGCTTGTATCTACGAGCAACAGCATGGGCCTGTGGGCTGTCATATAATTCACTCTCTTCAGGCACAAAAAAATTGACTTTCATGCCAAAATTCATTATGTATTTTGAAATATAGCATGCTTCAAAAAAAGATTTTTTGCCTGCGTGAACCAACATGTCCAAACAAAATCTGGCAAAAAGATACTTGCAAAGCTATGCTGCAAAGTAACTTGAAGGGGGCTTTCATGTCAACCGTGGTAGTAATAGGCAGTCAATGGGGGGACGAGGGTAAAGGCAAAATCGTCGATCTTCTCACAGAATACTCTCATATCGTCGTCAGATTCCAGGGCGGCAACAATGCAGGCCACACACTGGTGGTAAACGGCAACAAATTCATCTTTCATCTCATTCCATCCGGCATCCTCTATGAGGACAAACTCTGTCTTATAGGAAACGGCGTGGTGCTGGACCCTGCCGTACTCATGGAAGAGATAGACAAACTGGCACAAAGCGGCAGGGCAATAACACCCGATCGTTTGAAGATCAGCGAGATGACTCATATTATTATGCCTTACCACAGGTTACTGGATCATGCGAGAGAGGCAGCCAAGGCAGGGGACAAAAAAATCGGCACCACAGGACGCGGTATAGGCCCATGTTATGAAGACAAAATGGCGCGCACCGGCATTCGGGCAGTTGACTTTCTGGATGCCTCTGTGCTCAAGGAAAAGATTCAGGAGGCCCTGAAGGAAAAAAACGCCTTGTTCAAACACTTCGGGTTGAATGTCATGAATGCAAATGATGTTTACTCCGAGTACATGAATTATGCGGACAGACTGGCTCCATACATAACGGACATCACTGCTATTTTACACAAGGCACAACGCAATGGAGAAAATATCCTCTGTGAGGGCGCTCAAGGCACGCTTCTGGACATCGACCACGGCACATACCCATATGTCACCTCGTCCAACACAGTGGCAGGAGCGGCCTGCACGGGTGCTGGGATCGGCCCCACACGCATCGATTACGTACTTGGCATCTGCAAGGCCTACACCACTCGAGTGGGCGGAGGCCCCTTCCCCACAGAGCTTTTCGACGAAACAGGTAATATCATACAGAAAAACGGCCACGAATTCGGAGCGACCACAGGCCGGCGCAGACGATGCGGCTGGTTGGATGCTGTGGCCCTCAAGAATTCGGTTTATACCAATGGTATAGACGGTCTGGCCATAACCAAACTGGACGTATTGAGCGGTCTTGCAACAGTCAAAATTTGCAACGAATATCAATATAATGGCCAAAAATACTCCTCCATGCCCAAAAGCATCGCAAGATTAACTGCAATTCAGCCATTGTACAAGACCCTGTCAGGATGGAGCGAAGACCTCACGGCTATTCGCAATTACGATGACCTGCCGCTTAGGACCAGGCAATATCTCAAAAATATAGAAGAATTGGCCGAGATACCCCTGTCCATCATCTCTGTAGGCCCAGGCAGGGAACAGACACTGCTTTTGAGGAACCCTTTTGAAAGTCCGAAGAAATGACATCTCAAAAGAAGAATGGCTGAGCTGGAAGTGGCAATTTGGACAGCGCATAAAGGGCGTTCAAGCCGCGCGTCGGCAACTTCCACTGCACAGTGAAGAATTTAATGAACTCGCTGCCACCGCTGCTCTATATCCTTTTGCCATAACACCCTACTATCTCTCGTTGATAGACTGGTCAAACCCTGACGACCCCATCAAGAAGCAATGCATTCCAAGTCGCGAAGAGATCGATTTTACGCTACCTGATTCCCTGCCGGATCCCCTGTGCGAAAAGGATTATACCCCTGTGACAGGGCTAATTCACCGCTATGAGGATAGGGCCTTACTTCTGACCTCCTCGCGGTGCGCAGTATATTGCCGGCACTGCAATCGAAAAAGATTTTGGGAAAAGGCCGCAAACCCATCTTTTTTACAAAATTGGCCCAATATATTGGACTATCTTCATAAACACCATGAAATCAGAGAAGTCATCTTTTCCGGAGGAGACCCGCTGATTCTTCGCACTGATGTTTTGGAATACCTATTGAATTCAGTAAGAAAAATAAAGCATATCGAGGTCATTCGTCTCGGCACTCGTGTACCAGCAGTAATGCCAATGCGCATCACAGAAAAACTGTGCAGAATGCTGGAGCGTTACAGACCCATGTGGATCAATACACAATTCAATCATGGCCGCGAGATTACTGTTGAGGCCGCCAAGGCATGCGACCGCCTGCTGAAGGCCGGGATCCCAATATCAAATCAGACGGTCCTGCTGAAGGGCATCAACGACAATCTAAATGCCATGAAAGAACTTTTTCAAGGCCTGCAACGAATAATGGTAAGACCGTACTATCTATTCCAGTGTGAAGCAGTAAAGGGAGCGGATCATTTTAGAACTCCCTTACAAACCGGCATCGATATCATGGAACAGCTATGGTGCCGCACCGGCGGACTTTGCCTGCCTGAATTCGTTACCGATCTCCCTCAAGGACATGGTAAGGCCAGATTATTGCCGTCACATATCATAAGCAATACCGACAGTGAAATGATTTTTCGCACATTTGAAGGAAAAATTGTTCACTATCCAACTGTTGTCACTACATAAAAAGGCAATGAAATGACTACAGAACAACCTGCATCCAACAAAAGAAAATTTGAACGCATAGCGGTTCAATTGTTAGTGGACTATTCAGATAGCATTCATTTCTACTCAGATATCATTCAGGATATCAGCATAGGTGGTCTGCGAATAGAGAGCCTGCGCGGTCTGGAAATAGGCACTCAATTGACACTGACGCTTCCTACATTACCGCCAAGCAAGGTCAGAAGCGAAATCGTGTGGTCAAAGAAAAAAGGCATTCGTAACAACATGGGTATCAAATTCCTTGATCTCAAACAGGAGCAGGAGTGGCAGATTCAAGAGATTATTCGAGCACGCGCCATGGAAAATATAATGCTATAATAAAAAAATCAGACGGTCTCCCATGGACAGGCTACTACCTCGTCGATAACCATGGCATTCGTCAACACCATCACCAGCCTGTCCAACCCCATTGCCATTCCGGCGCAGGGTGAAAGCCGTTCAAGGCACTTCAAAAAATCAACCGGCCATGGATATGGTATTCGACCCATTTCCGACATTTTTGCAAGATCCTGCTGAAATCTTTTCGTCTGCTCACTAACATCCGTCAACTCAGAAAAACCATTGGCCAATTCCAGGCCGCCGGCATATAACTCCACCCGTTCCGCCAATCGTGCGTCCCTTGCAGAACGCCTGGCAAGGGCCCCACACTGCACAGGATAATCCAATAGGAAAACAGGTCTGTCTGACGGCAGATGAGGCTCCACTTTTTCAACCATATCCAGGTCGAATCTATCGGCGTCATAATCAGAAACCGGATTCCACCCGGCCCATCTGACAAAGGCCTCCTGTACTGAAATTCGGTAAAAAGGCTTATCCAGTCTGATTTGCATATTCCCATACGAAATCACAGGCCAATGATTCAATACCTTTGCCACATGACGCAGAAGCTCCTCACAAAACTCCATCAGCCACACATAATCCTTTTGAACCGAATACCACTCCAGAAGCGTGAACTCGGTCAGATGTTTTATCCCACGTTCATTTTTACGAAAGACCGGAGTAATTTGAAAGATTTGTTCAAGGCCGTCAGAAACAAGGCGTTTGAGGTTCAACTCAGGGGAGGTGATGAGATACCGGACACAATTATTGTCCAAAGGCACTTCTATGGTTTCTATATATGGTTCCGGTGCCAGAGTGGAGACCAGCACCGGGGTCTGAACCTCCAGAAAATCGTGTGAAATAAAAAAATTACGAACAGCCTGAAGAATCAGGGCTCGCTCACGCAATCTCTGCATTAAGGATTATCTTTTTACTCGTTCCACATATTCGCCGGTTCGAGTGTCTATCTTCAAGACCTCACCTTCCTCGATAAAAAGAGGTACCTGAATCACATAGCCTGTCTCCAGAGTGGCAGGCTTTGTGGCGCCGGTTGCCGTATCTCCACGTACACCAGGATCAGATTTGGTCACCTGAAGCTCCACAAAGATAGGAAGCGTGATGTCGATGGGGGTGGAGTCAAAAAACAACACCGTGACCTCCATATTTTCCTTCAAAAAATTCTTGGCCTCACCCACCTGTTCTTCTGTAAGAGCAATCTGTTCGTACTTCTGGGTGTCCATGAAATGAAACCCATCGCCATCTTTATAAAGAAATTGCATCTTGACCTCGTCAAGATTGGCGGGATCAAATTTCTCGCCAGACCGGTATGTCCTATCCATAGTGTAACCGGTCATCATGTTTTTGAGTTTGCAACGATAAAGGGCCTGGCCCTTGCCTGGTTTGGAAAACTGAAAATCCGTGACTATGTATGGATTTCCGTCTATGACTATCTTTAGACCCTTTCTCAGGTCTGATGAGTCGTACATGCCTTTCTCCTGGTATTAAGTTGATTTTTCATCGAAAAAACGACCAGCCACCGTATTCGACAGGCCATCTTTATATCAAATTGTTAAGCTCATTGCAACGGCAAGTAAAATTCGATATACTCCGAAAACAAACATGCCGTGCCGAGTTAGATATAGCAGAAATGCCTTGACAGCCAGCCAAGCCACGACCCATGAGACCAGAACACCGGCCAAAAGGCCACTTGTGCCGCTTACTTGAAGGATATCAGCCCCGTGTTTGTAAAGATCATAGAACGTAGCAGCGCCAAGTGTAGGAAGCGCCAGTAAAAAACTGAATTCAGCCGCTGCCTCTGGAGAAAAACCCAACAGCATGGCAGCTACCATGGTAACCATGGAACGGCTTGTACCGGGCCAAAGTGCAAGACACTGAGCAAGTCCTATGATAAAGGCATTTCTAATGTCCATATCCTCCAAACTCAAAAATACCGATGTCTTTCTTATTTTTCTGATGTACTCCACTCCTATCATCAAGATACCGCCCGCAATCAAGGCAAAAAGCACAGGGCCAGTACCGAAGAGCCTTTCCTTTATCCAGTGACCGAAGAGATATCCAAAAACCAGTGCAGGCATCACGGCAACCAAAAGCTGCTGGAGGAATTTCAGCCCGCCTGAATCCCGGCCAAACATGCCATTCCATATGCGATAAATATAATGGGCATAGATGGAAAATACTGCAAGGAGTGCCCCTGACTGAATCACTACCTCAAAGGCGTTCAATCCCGTCTTGCCATCACCTGCATCCATGCCCAAGAGATGCGATGTCAATATGAGATGCCCGGTTGAGGATATGGGAAGAAATTCAGTAACACCCTCGACTATGCCTAAAATAATTGCTTCTTTTATATTGATTATCATGCTATTTTATTTTAGAAAAGAATTATATAAAATTAGATGGTCAAAACCTAACATGGAACTATTTGCGTTGCAACTCAAATCCATCAAGGAGGGCTGAAGTATATGCCTATTTATGTATGGGAAGGCATTAACGCGGCAGGAGAAAAAAACAAAGGAGAGCTAACTGCTGTTGACAGCACCACCGCCAAAGCAATGCTTCAAAAAAAACGCATCAATGTTACAAAACTCAAACCAAAGCCTAAAGACATCTCCGAATACATTCCATTTTTAGCCCCTAAGGTCAAACAAAGTGATATCGTCATCTTCACTCGTCAGATGTCCACTCTTATAGATTCCGGCTTACCACTCATTCAGGGTCTGGATGCCCTTTCACGCCAGCAGGAAAACCCAAAATTTGCAACAATTCTTACGCAGATCAAAACAGATGTGGAGACCGGCTCTACCTTTGCAGAGGCATTGAAAAAATATCCAAATCTCTTCGACCGGCTCTATACCAACATGGTGGCCGCAGGAGAGATGGGAGGCGTGCTGGATAATGTCATGGCAAGACTGGCCGCATATATGGAAAAGGCCCAGAGACTCAAGAGAAAGGTTAAGGGCGCCATGACATACCCTGCCATAGTGCTGGGCATCTCTGTGGCTGTACTGTCCATCATTCTGATCTTCGTAATACCGGTATTTGAAAAGATGTTCAAGGAATTCGGACATGCCCTACCCGCTCCCACGCAGATGGTTATAGACGTCAGTAATTTTGTAAAATCTTATATTTTACTCATTTTGCTGGTATTAGGCGTTATGATTTATCTGTTTAAAAAATTTTATAACACCGAAAAGGGCCGCACTCAAGTGGACAGACTCCTGTTGCGGGCACCTGTGTTCGGCCCCTTGTTGCGCAAGGTAGCAGTGGCCAAACTCACTCGAACACTGGGCACTCTGATCGTAAGTGGAGTTCCCATTATAGAGGCATTGAATGTAGCGGCAGGGACAGCAGGCAACAAGATCGTGGAAAACGCTATTATGAAGGTAAAATCCAGCGTGACCGAGGGTAAAACAATAGCCCAACCCCTAGAAGAATCCGGCATATTCCCAGCCATGGTGGTACAGATGATAGCAGTCGGCGAGACCAGCGGCGCCCTTGACAAGATGCTCACAAAGGTGGCGGATTTCTATGACGAAGAGGTAGATACAGCTGTCGATGCCCTTACCAGCATGATCGAACCGTTGATGATAGTATTTCTGGGCGGCACAATAGGCACCATAATAATCGCCATGTACCTGCCCATCTTCAAAATGGCCGGAGCGGTAAGCGGTGGCTAATTACACAAATCTTGTAGTTAGCAGATACCTAACGCCAGTACACGGTCTCTGCCACCATAATCCCGAATGATTCTGGCCTGTCGAGCACAAAAGGCCTTGGCCATAGTCAAGGCCTTTTGACCTTGTTTCCAGCCTATTTCACACAGAATATGGCCATCAGAATGCAAAAAACTTTCGGCATTTGAAAGAATGAGCCGAAGGGCCTTCAGGCCGTCTTCATCAGAGAAAAGGGCAAGCGCAGGTTCATAGCCAAGCACCTCCAACGGCAATTCGTTGCGTTCTTCATGGGAGATATAAGGCGGATTGGCAAGGATGAGATGAAACTGCCCGCAGGCCTTCAGACCGGCAAACCAATCGGCGCAGACAAATCTTATGCGGTCACTAACACCATGGGTGACGGCATTTTCATATGCCACATGCAATGCCTCAAGGGAAATATCCGTGGCCGTGACTTGAATATTGGGCATTTCGTGAGCAAGGGCAACAGCTATAGCCCCTGAACCTGTGCCCAGGTCCAGGACATCGATGGACCTTCTATGGGCAAAACAGCGATCGATTATATCTAAGGCCGTTTCCACCAGCAATTCGGTCTCAGGACGAGGCACCAAAGTATTCGGTGTGACCTTGAATTCCAATGACCAAAACTCTTTTTTGCCCACAATATGAGCGATAGACTCACCGGAACGCCTACGGTCGATCTTTTTTTTGTATGCTGTCAGCTGGTTCACTGTGAGTTGGTGATTAGAATGGGTATAAAGCCAGGCACGCTCCACCGACAGCATATCACACAGCAATATCTCAGCCTCAAGTCGAGGATTTTCGATAAAGGTATTAGACAGCCAAAGCGACACAGCTTGGCTTAAAACATGCATGATGTCAATTGATTGAATTTCCTGCAAGGAGAAGGGCCTGCTGATGCATGGCCAGGGCGTCTATGATTTCGTCTATATCGCCATCCATTATACTGTCCAGACGATAGAGGGTCAGACCTATACGATGATCTGTCACTCGACCCTGAGGGAAATTATATGTGCGAATACGTCCGCTTCTATCACCTGTGCCCACCATGCTCCTCCGCTCTTCAGTGATATTTGTCTTCTGTTCAGCAGTCTTCATATCCAGCAGTCTGGCGGCCAGCACCTTCATGGCCTTAGCCCTGTTTTTGTGCTGAGAACGCTCGTCCTGACACTGTACAACCAGACCAGTTGGGAGATGTGTGATGCGTACAGCTGACTCTGTCTTATTTACATGCTGCCCTCCGGCTCCGGATGCCCGAAAGACATCCACACGGAGTTCGAAAGGATCTATCTGAATATCCACATCGTCAGCTTCTGGCAGTACAGCGACCGTTATGGCGGATGTATGAATACGGCCCTGGGCCTCTGTCTCTGGGACTCTTTGAACACGATGAGTGCCAATTTCATACTTCAGACGGCTATATACCCTTTCGCCTGATATGAGTACGATAATTTCCTTATAACCACCTATGCCTGTGGGGCTCGCACTTAAAATCTCCAATCCCCAATGTTTACGTTCGGCATAGCGGCTATACATTCGAAAAAGATCGGCAACAAAAAGTGCTGCCTCTTCTCCGCCAGTGCCAGCCCTGATCTCAAGGATGGTATTTTTCTCGTCTCGTTCATCCTTAGGTAAAAGCAGCACTTTCAGTCTTTGTTCCAACTCCATTTTCTTTTGTTCAAGCTCTCTCGTTTCTGCCTCGGCCATTTCTTTTATATCTGCATCCACATCATTACAAAGGAGCCTTGCATCTTCTATCTGTGACGATATGTCTTTATATTCCCGATAGGCACTGATTATGGGTTGCAGATCAGCGTGTTCCTTGGCCACTCGTTGAAACCGCCTGGTGTCCTGCAATGTATCCGGATTACCCAGCTCTGCTTCAAGAGACAAAAATTTTTCTTCTATTTCCTGTAATCTGGAAAACATATGAATTGGCTGAAACCTTAAAAAGGATCAATTATCGTTGAAAAGTGAATTCCAGTTTCAGGACACGCGACAAGGATTCCATCGCAATCTGAACCTGTTCATCGGACGGGAGTCGAATCGTCAGACGCTGCATCAGCAATCCAGGCATTAAAAGACCTTTGAGCAACCATTGCAACGGTTTGCCCCCTAAACCTGTATCGAACCCGGCAGAAAATTTGATGATTTCATACGAGATGCCGGCGATTGGAAGCATCAATAGAATTTTAACCACAATTGACAGTGGAATATCTATCCACCTTAAAGCAAAATGGGGTAAAAGCGGCAAAACAACTGTAAACACCAGTATGCTCACCAGCAGCAGTACCATAAGAAATGCCGTGCCGCATCTTGCATGAAGCGTATCGTAATCTCTTGCATTTTCCACAACAAGGTCCTTGCCTGCCTCATAGACATGAATGGCCTTGTGCTCGGCTCCATGATATTCAAACACCCTTCGAATCTCCGGCATGAAACCGATAGCCGATATGTAAACCACAAAAAGAGATATCTTGATCGCACCATCAATGACATGAAACCAGATGGAATCCAGGCCACTATTCAGACTCATAGCGCGCAGCACGCCTATACTGGCCAGATGAGGCACTGCCACAAAAAACAATAAACCAAGACCGATGGAGACCAATAAAGTAAGGGCTATCATTAAACTGGAGATCGGCTGGGCACTCCGGCCTCCGTCAATCACAACTGGCTCTTCAGCCACCACCTGAGCCGAGAAATTCAGGGCCTGGAGACCATTCACAAGGGATTCCAGCATCACCACCACACCCCGTAGAAACGGCCGTTTCAACCATGGCATTTTCTGAGTAAAGGAAGACCATTTGTCTTCCTTTACAGCCACAGTGCCGTCACTACGCCTCACCACCACACTTAATGCATTGGAAGAACGCATCATAACGCCTTCCAGTACAGCCTGGCCCCCTACATTCATGGAAGCACTCAATGCCGCTCCGGCCATGATAGTCACCGGCGTCATGTACATCAGGTAAAAAATCGTCTTATTTTTTAAGGACATTTGCATACTTTTTCTGAAATTTTTCCACACGACCAGCCGTATCTACCAATTTTTGCTGACCTGTGAAAAATGGATGACACTTGGAACAAATCTCCACACGAATTTCAAAAACCGTAGAACCCACCTCAAATTCATTACCGCAGGCGCAGCGGACCTTCACCTTCTGATACTTGGGATGTATGCCTTCTTTCATGATTACCTCCTGGTTTTATTGTTTGGCTGTTTTCCAAAATGGAAATAAAATCACTTTTACAGTATTAAGTCAAGGGTGTCTGGGAAACACTCGAATATAATTCATCGATTCATATTGCCTAAAAACTCTTCGTTGTTTGTTGTACCCTGCATCTTGTTCAACAGGAACTCCATGCTGTCTATGGGATTCAACGGAGACAGCAGTTTACGCAGAATCCAAACCTTGTTCATAACATCCTTAGACATCAACAGGTCCTCCTTGCGTGTCCCTGAAAGATTGATATCGATGGCTGGGAAGATACGTTTGTCGGCAAGTTTTCTGTCGAGATGTATCTCCATGTTGCCTGTTCCCTTGAATTCCTCAAAGATCACCTCGTCCATACGGCTGCCGGTATCAATTAGGGCGGTGGCTATGATCGTCAGACTCCCGCCTTCTTCTATGTTTCTGGCGGCTCCGAAAAATCTTTTCGGCCTCTGTAAGGCATTGGCATCCACGCCGCCCGAAAGTATCTTTCCGCTGGGAGGCACCACGGTGTTGTAGGCACGCGCCAAACGCGTGATACTATCCAGCAATATGACTACATCCCTCTTGTGCTCCACGAGACGCTTGGCCTTTTCAATGACCATCTCCGAAACCTGAATATGTCTTTGAGCCGGCTCATCGAAGGTGGAGCTGACCACCTCAGCCCTGACCATTCTCTGCATGTCGGTGACTTCTTCGGGCCGTTCATCGATAAGCAGTACGATCAGAACCACCTCCGGATGGTTAGTGGCTATGCTGTTTGCAATATTCTGTAACAGCATAGTCTTGCCTGTGCGCGGAGGGGCGACGATCAAGCCTCGTTGACCCTTGCCGATTGGAGTCAGCAGATCGATTATGCGAGCTGAATAGTTATCGCTTTTTGTCTCCAACATAAATTTCTCATTGGGGTATAGAGGAGTGAGATCATCGAAAATGATACGATTTATAGCCTTGTCAACGGTATCGTAATTGACTGTTTCTACCTTTAACAAGGCAAAGTATCTCTCACCTTCCTTGGGAGATCGAATCTGGCCTGAAATAGTATCCCCTGTATTCAGATTGAAACGGCGTATCTGCGATGGTGAGACATATATGTCGTCAGGTCCAGGCAGATAGCTATAATCAGGGCTCCTCAAAAAGCCAAAACCGTCCTGCAAGACCTCTAATACGCCCTCGCCACAGACTCCGCCGTTTCCATCTGTCATTGCCTTGAGTATGGCAAAGATGAGCTCCTGTTTACGAAGGGAGCCTGGAGCTTCAACACCCAATTCCTTGGCCATGGCATGTAACTCGGCTATGGTCTTTTTCTTGAGCGTGCCTATATGCAAGATGGTCTTTGAGGAATCAGAAAGGTCATACTGGGACAAGGCTCCAGCTATGTCCTCTGCATTGGGCAAGTTTTGTTCTTTTTTCCTTCTGGGCATGATAAAAACTATCCTTATTGCGATGTTGGAAATAAATAAAAAAGGGAATATTTATTGAAAAACAGCATTGAAACCTTAAAATGAGGATTCAGAAATTTCTATAGGATTTGACGTGCGGAACTCTGAATTGATTTTCCATTAACATAGCGAACAATAAGCCGTGTTGTCAAGAAAAAAGAACAGCTTGACATAGAAAATAGTTTTTATTAGATAGTCCAAGGACATTTTAATAATTTCAAAAATAATAAATAAAAGAGGAATGGCCCCAACATAGAATAAGTTGGGGACCCTCTCTACAATCAGGAGGCAATAAATATGTCAGTAAAAGAATGGATGGCCCCCGACCCGATAACCGTGGACGAGAATACCTCTATCATGAAGGTGAGCCAACTCATGAAAGAGCATGGCATCAGGCGAGTGCCTGTTCTTAAAAATATGAAACTGGTTGGCATAGTGACTGACCGTGACATAAAAGAAGCGGCGCCTTCAAAGGCCACCTCGTTAGATGTCCATGAACTTTATTACCTACTCTCGGAGATCAAGGTAAAAGATATCATGACCCCCAACCCTCTGACACTGCGTGATACTGATTCAGTAGAAAAAGCAGCGGCAATCATGCTGGAAAATAGGATATCGGGCCTACCAGTGTTGGATGCAGACGGAAAAATTGTAGGCATGATAACACAAACCGATATATTTAAGGTGCTTATCAGCATAACAGGCATATATAGAGCCCCTATTCAGCTGGCTTGTGACATAGAAGACAAACCTGGCACTCTGAACCAATTGCTCAATTTTCTGCGAGGTTACGACGCGAGAGTTATAAGCGTATTGACCTGTCAGGACCATGTCTCGCCCGACAGAAAGGAGGTCTATATCCGCATAAAGGATATGAATGACGACCAACTGGACAATATGATCACAGCACTAAAAAAAGAATATAAAGTACTCTATGTGAACAAAGAATATATAACCGATATTCCAAGAAAATCCGCTAAACTATAAATCAGTTGAACTGTACGGCTGCCGAATCATCGTTGAGCATTCGGCAGCCGCAAAGATTACAACTTGCTATTCAATTTGACCAGGATGGCAGTTTCAACAACTCCTTTGCTGGAGGTGTCTTAAGAAGTTGGTTATCCTTTGCCACACCGGTATGAGGTAAGATATCAGGCGCGGCATTAGGTAGTACTGCACCTCCCTCCTCATCAATAGTATCGAACTCCTCGCCTGGAGCGGTAGTGGTTGTGGGCAAATCGTTTTCACTCATGGCCACCCATCTAGCATCATGCCCTCTGCTTTCCGACTCAGGCAGAATGCGCCCGGTATTTTTATCTATGGCTACAAGAACCACTCCTGAAGGCATATCGAAATCCTTCTTTTTGAGCTCAGACTTTGTAATCTCCATAAATGAAGTCCATACCGGACATGATACATGTCCACCGGTCTCAAGCCTGCCCAGACTTTTCTGGTCCTCTCTGCCTATCCAGACCCCTGCCACAACCTCAGGGCTAAACCCCACAAACAGCGCATCTTTATAGTTATCTGTGGTGCCTGTCTTGCCTGCCACAGGTATTTTCAAGGCCTTTGCGGCAGAGCCGGTACCTTCCTGCACTACTGACTCCAAAAGATTGACCATTTGATAGGCAGTTATAGGACTGATGGTGTCTGTAATGACCTCAGGGCTGTATCTCTCCACCAAACGGTTGTCCTTATCCCATATCTCTTTGATAAAATGGGGTTTAACCCTCTTGCCAAGCATGGGAAAATTGCTGTATGCCTGCACCAATTCAATAAGAGGAATGGCGGTTGAACCCAGCGCTATGGAAAGATTGGGGGCCAAAGGAGACTCAATGCCAAGTCTGGCAGCCATTTTATGTATTTCCTTATAGCCCAGCATACTTGCAATCTTTACAGTAATAATATTGCGGGAAAGCGTGATGGCTGTCCTGACCGTGATGGGCCCCATGTAGGTATTGTCGAAATTTTCCGGTGTCCAGGGATGATTTCTGTCAGACCCGCCAAGGGTTATTGGTTCATCCACCAGAATACTGTTCGGGTATATGACACGCTTTTCCAGGGCCGTGGCATAGACAATGGGCTTAAAGGAAGAACCCGGCTGCACCCTACCCTGAGTGGCATAATTAAACTGAGACGAAGCAAAATTTCTGCCACCCACCAATGCCTTGATTTCACCTGTTTCAAGTTCCATGGCAATAATGGCGCCTTGAAGATTTTGAGCCAGCTCAGCATCCTTTGGATGACGTTTTATCACGGCATTCAAACCGGCCTGAAGGGAATCAAATGCCCTTTGCTGCCAATCCCGTCGCAGAGTGGTCACTATGGTAAAACCCTCGGTCAGAAGCCTTTTCTGACCGTATTTAGCCTCCATCTCTCGTCTGACCTCGGATATAAAATACTCTGCTCCATCCGGCAGATTCAAATTTTCCGGGCGAAGCACAATGGGCAATCTGGCTGCTATATCAGCATCCTCGGCTGTTATAAAACCCTCTTCGACCATGCGACGCAATACATAAAGCTGCCTTTTCTTGGTCTGTTCCGTGTGTTTGAAGGGGTTGTAACGGCTTGGGGCCTGGGGAAGACCGGCCAGGATGGCAGCCTCAGCCAGATTCAGCTCCTCCACATGTTTGCCGAAATATGTCCGTGAAGCAGCTTCTATGCCGTATGCCTGTTGTCCGAAAAATATGTGATTGAGATAAATGGTAATGATCTCATCCTTGGAAAGATAGGAATCTATCTGCCATGCCAGTATCGCCTCTTTGATCTTGCGTTCCAAACTCTTTTCCGGAGTTAACAGCATGGCCCGAGTCAACTGCTGGGTTATAGTGCTCGCTCCCTGCACCATTCCGCCCGCCTCAAAATTTTTAAACATAGCCCTCAGAACGCCGGTCCAGTCAATGCCGGGATGCTCATAAAATCTGGCGTCTTCCGCTGCCAGAAAGGCCTTTATAACAATATCCGGAATACGTTCTCTGGGCACAACCCAGCGTTTTTCCTCATACCAGTAAGCGAGAGGCTGCATATCCTGATCTAAAACGGTAGTGGCAACAGGAGGACGATAGGACTTCAGGCTGGAGATATCGGGCAGATCCAACATCAGATAACCGATGGTCAGAGTACCTGCAGCGATGACAACCAATAAGAAAGCAATTACAATGACAGCCAGAATGAGCCCGTGGCCTCTTTTCCCGCAGCTGTCTTGGGATTGTTTTTTATTTTCCTTTGACATAATGCCATTGCAATCTAATCTCATTCAATATTTTTTTCAAGAATCAACCCATGCCCTTTTCTGCCTTTACCCTTGACAATTGAGTGGTATAAGGTTAATAAAACGGGACTTTTGAAGAACTTGACAATAAATTATATAATTGTTGTCACGTTAAGATCACAAGAGGCTTATAAAATGGTTCCTCATCCCCTTTGAAGAGAAAAAAGGGAAAAGGGGAAACTGCTCAAGGTAATACATGTAAGAGGTCACAGGTATAATGAAAAAAGATCCAACAAAGATCAGAAACATCGGCATCAGCGCCCATATCGACGCTGGCAAAACCACCCTAACTGAAAGGGTCCTTTTTTACACTCGACGCATTCATGCCATACACGATGTGAAAGGCAAGGATGGAGTCGGTGCCACCATGGACTTCATGGAACTGGAAAAGGAACGCGGCATCACCATCACATCTGCTGCCACGTATTGTGAATGGGCCGAGCATGAAATAAATATCATCGACACTCCAGGCCACGTGGATTTTACCATTGAGGTGGAACGTTCCCTGCGCGTGCTGGACGGCGCCATTCTGGTGCTGTGCTCGGTGGGAGGTGTTCAATCCCAGTCCATAACCGTTGACAGGCAGATGGCCAGATACAAGGTCCCATGCCTCGCATTTGTCAATAAATGCGATAGAAGCGGCGCCAATCCAATGAAGGTAGTTACTCAGCTTCGGGAAAAACTCAATCACAATGCTGTGGCCATGCAGATTCCCATCGGGCTTGAATCCAATCTCGAAGGTCTGGTGAATCTTATCGACATGAAGGCGTATTATTTCGACGGTCCCAATGGAGAAAACATCCGCATCGAAGAAATACCTGCAAATCTCCTTGAACAGGCCATCGCCATGAGAGAGACATTGATAGACGCTGCATCCATGTTTTCGGACGCATTGATGGAAGCGGCTTTGGAAGGCAATGTAACGCCGGAACTGATCATAGAGGCAGTCAGGGCCGGAACCCTGAAAAGACAGCTTACTCCTGTCTTTATGGGCTCAGCCTATAAAAACAAAGGGGTACAACTCCTGCTGAACGCGGTAGTGGACTTTCTTCCGGCCCCTGAAGAGGTGGAAAACGTCGCCCTTGACATGCAGAGGGATGAGGCCCCTGTGATTCTTCAACCAGACATATCCAAACCACTTGTGGCACTGGCATTCAAGCTGGAAGAAGGACGTTTCGGTCAATTAACTTATATTCGAGTCTATCAGGGCAATCTGGCCAAGGGTGACACCGTGGTCAATAACCGCACGGGAAAGAAGATCAAGATAGGCCGCGTGGTCAGAATGCATGCAGACCAAATGGAAGACATCGACGCCATTCCTGCAGGCTATATCGGCGCCATCTTTGGTGTGGACTGTGCATCCGGCGACACATTCACTGCACCCGATATTCAATACACTATGACCTCTATGCATGTTCCAGAACCAGTAATATCGCTTTCCATTGTCCCCAAAGACAATCAAGCACAGATAAACATGTCCAAGGCCCTCTCCCGCTTCACCAAGGAGGACCCGACTTTTCGCACATTCGTCAACCATGAAACAGGCGAGACCATCATCGCCGGCATGGGAGAACTGCATCTCGAGGTCTATATCGAACGCATGAAGCGTGAGTATAACGCAGAAGTTACCACAGGCATGCCGCAGGTAGCCTATAGAGAAACCATTACACAACGTGGTGATTTCAACTACACTCACAAAAAACAGACGGGCGGCGCCGGTCAGTTCGGCCGTGTGGCTGGTTACATGGAACCGGCGGGAAATGAGGAATTCGTATTTGACAACCAGATCGTAGGCGGTGCCATCCCCACTGAATACATTCCCTCCTGCGAAAAGGGCTTTCGAAGCAGCCTTGAAAAAGGCCCGCTCTTGGGCTTTCCTGTCACAGGCATCAAGATAACGATAAACGACGGTCAGTCTCACCCTGTCGATTCATCGGACATGGCCTTTCAGGCCGCTGCAAGAGGCGCTTTCAAAGAGGGTTACTCAAAGGCAAAACCGATAATTCTTGAGCCCATAATGAAAGTAGCCGTTGAGACACCCACGGAATTTCAGGGCGCTGTCATGGGATCACTGAACCAAAGACGCGGTATGATTCTTGGTACTCAGGATGAAGGGGATATCTGCACCATCGAGGCTGAAGTGCCGCTTTCAGAGATGTTCGGATACTCTACAGTCCTTCGCTCATCCACTCAAGGCAAGGCTCAGTTCACCATGGAGTTTGCCACATATCGTCCTGTGCCTAAAAACATAGCAGATGAACTCATCAAAAAGGCTGCTGAAAAGAAAAAGGCCGGGGGCTAATAACACCTAAAAGGAGTCAAGTCATGATAAAAAAAGACCTAATTGCAAGAAATCCTCTCAGAATTTTAGAGAATGCCGGCAATACCATGTTGAAAGCAGGACAATTCGGCATGGTGGCAGCCATGGCAGGCGTAGGTAAGACAGCCATGCTGGTGCAGTTGGCCCTGGACAGCATTCTGAACGGTAAAAATATTCTGCATATCAGCATAGGACAGCCGGTCAAAAAGGTGGTGCTCTGGTATGATGAAGTATTTAACAACATCAAACAGGAATATCATCTGGAACATGCCGAAGAAGAGATGTGGGAAAACATACTCCCCCATCGTTTTATAATGACGTATAATCTAGAAAGCTTCAAACCGCACAGACTGGAAGAGCGCATCAATGACCTGACGGAACAGGGTATCTTCATGCCACAGGTTGCTATCATAGATGGTCTCCGTTTTGACCAATATGCTCGCGACAACCTCACCGAACTCAAGATCATGGCCAAAGACCATAGGTTTCCCATATGGTTTTCAGCCACAATACCAGCAGCAGACGCTCAGGACAGCACAGGACTCCCTGAGTCCATAGCAAATCTGTCCAACATGTTTGAGGTAATCCTTCAACTGAGGCCTATGGGACAAGAGATGCAACTCAATCTTTTGAAGAGTGCAGCCACCACACAGACAGATATAGGATTAAAACTTGACCCAGGCACGATGCTGGTTCATCAGGCCTAAACTACTCATCAATTGTTACGTGTCATATCTCTCGAAATAACGATTCAGACACGGGAAAAGCACCTGATACCCGTCAACGGAGTGAGCTTTCACATCAATAAAGCCGAATGTGTGTGTCTGGTTGGGGAATCCGGTTGCGGAAAATCCGTAACCGCCCTTTCTCTTATGGGATTACTTCCATCTCCACCCTTTCATCGCAACGGTGGAGAGATTTTTTTCAAGGATAGTGCAATACATACAATGTCCGACCAGGAACTTCGTGGCATACGAGGGCGACACATGGCCATGATATTTCAAGAGCCCATGACCGCCCTCAATCCTGTTTTTACCATAGGCGAACAGATTGCAGAGGCTGTCAATACGCATTTCTCGTTTAGTCCTGAAGAAGTACGCAACAAGACCCTCACCGCCCTTGAAATGGCTGAAATGCCTGACCCTGATCTATATGCGGCATCATATCCACATCAACTCTCCGGAGGAATGCGACAACGGGCTATGATCGCCATGGCCCTTGCATGCAGCCCCTCGTTACTGATAGCCGACGAACCCACCACAGCCCTCGATGTCTCTACGCAGAACCAGATACTCCAGCTTCTGAACAACCTACGCGAAAAAAACGGATTAAGTCTACTTTTCATCACACACAATATGGGAGTGGTGGCCCAAATTGCTCAACGAGTGATGATTATGTATGCAGGCAAACTTGTTGAAATATCCCCTGTAGAAGAATTCTTCACAAAACCTATGCACCCTTATTCAAAAGCCCTGCTGGATTCCATACCAAAATATGACAGGCTGTCGAAACAAGACGAAAATACAATCAGCAGAAAAGAAAGATTATCGACAATTCCAGGCAATGTTCCATCGCTCGCAGCCATACCATCCGGTTGCCCGTTCCATGACAGATGCCATCATGCAATGGCAAAATGCAGCACCGAACCCCCTCTACTCACGAAAACTGAACGGAATACAGAGGTGGCCTGCCATCTTTACAGTTCCGGCGACTGACCATTCAAAGGTTTCTCCCAAAGGCTTTCCCGCAATCTGTCTATCTGTTTCTCATAAAATCTCAGTGGAACGTCGTATCCGCATGCCTTGCAGACTACGTGTGCATTGAATCACCTGCCTTGAATCTCAGCCATGCCTTCACAGCACAGACAAATCAGTTCGCCATAATCATCGTCGCTATTCATTTTGCAATCCATTCTGCAAGGTCCCCGCTATAAAAAAATAAGTGCAACACCACATAGTGCTGCACTCACTCATCTCTAAAAAATTGATACACAACTCAACGGCGCCAGTTGACCCTGATGGTTTTTTCATCATCACCATAGGCATAATCCAGCTGCCCTTTGTAGGCCTTCTCAACAGCTTCACTCAGACGCCGGGCCACATGAATACCAGTGGTTGTAATGGATACACCATCAGGTTTCTCTGATGTTTCCATAATACGTTCCATGGGATGCTCTTTACTTTCCTCATCAGCTTCATTTTTGATGAGATTTAATATCTCGTTTTTGTGCGATACAAAAAACTCACCGCTTAACTCCATATAACCAGCAGGCACATTGTCTTCAATGCGTTTACAGGCAGGACACAGAGTTTTATTGACATTATGCATATCCTCAGGCAATGCCTGCCACGACCACCTACCGTTGGAAAATATGCAACCGCATCTGGTACAAAGAGTGGGTTCAGGCAATTTTGTAATTTGCTGATAGGTATCTATTCGTTTTTCTTGTATAAGCTTATCTCTTCTGCCGAACTGATTTTTATCCATGAGTTTCCCCCCGTAGAGATTCATTAAAAGCGGTTTTCAACAAAATATCCTGCAACCCGTTATAAAACAGACAGACTAAGCCTCTTCCAAGTCCTCCACTGACTCATTGAATTTACCCATCAGGCGCTCTTTTTCACGCAACATGGCATCTTTGCCTGCGTCTATAGCGGAACTGAATCTACCCTTTTGCTCTTCGAGCAACCCTTTGCCCTTCTCAACGGCCTGGTAGGTCTTATCCTTCACATCTCGCGCCATATCCTCCATATTTTCTCGAAGGATCGCTGCCTTTTCCCGAAGTTTTTCCCTGGTCTCTTCACCTGACCTGGGAGCGAACAAGACAGCAGCGGCAGCACCCACTATGCCACCCACCAAAAACGCTGCAAACAAACCACCTATACTCGATGAACAATTCTCGTTGTGCTCCATACTCATTTCTCCTTTCTTTTGTTAATTAAAAAGTTCAGGGCAGTTCTGATACCAACTGCAACACTCGCTATCTCGCTAGCCACGCCCAATGCGCCCGGTCTCACTATGCCCACCAGATCGTTGATGGTACCGCCGATCTTGTTTACTGTCTGAAATATAGAATCTATTTTGACGAGTTTGTCCTCTATATTCCGACCTATGGCTGAAACATTCTGCAAAACACCGCTCAAATTCTCAAGTAACGCCGGCAAACGAGAATTCACACCGGAATCCAGATTATCACCCAGTCTTTCGTAGGTATTTACCATCTGTCTGACGTCGACCATAAGAGGTAACAGGAAATCCTCGATTCGTTGAAGCCGCATTGAACTATCCTGAAGTATTCGACCGGCATCATCTTCAAAGGTGGAGGTTCTTTCCAGAAAAGGAACAAAAGAGGCCTGAAGACCCGAAACAGCATCGTTAACTGTCATCAGCGTCTTGTCAATGTTGTCAAGTGTTTGTTTCAGCCTTTTAACCAGAATGAAAGACAACACCGTTACCACACCGAGACACAATACAATGGCCCACCAGAACAGAATATCTATTTCAGGTCTCACAGACCCTCCTTAACATGTGAAGAACGTTGAAAGCTTGATGTTAATTTAATGTCTTCAACTCAAAAAGCAACTGCCCTTCCTGAACTGTTTCATTGAGCCTCACGGCTATTCCCACAATCTGGGCGTCATAAGGAGCCAAAATGGCATTTTCCATCTTCATGGCCTCCAGATTGGCGATCTCCTCGCCCTTGTGCACGATATCACCCACCTTCAATGCCCCGCGTTGAGGATTACCTATACGCCAGACATTGCCGTTTATGGGAGCGCCTATATGATGAGCGCCCTTGGCCATTCGTATCTCTGTCTTTTTGGCCCTGACTGTCTTCACTGTATAGACACGAGTCTTGTTGTTTACCTTCATGACCACGTAAATGATACCTTCGTGCTCGGCTCCCATAGACACCACTTCGATGCAGTAAGGCTTACCGTTCAAATCGAATTCCACCTTGCTGCCAGGGTGTTTCAGACCCTCCCTCCAGACATTTGTCGGCAAAACCAATGGGGCATCCCCGTACTCCTCTCTGAATTGAATCATGGAGACAGCATCTTTGGGGTGCATCAGATAGAGCACAAACTCCTCTTCCGTAGCAGGCCTACCCAAATGTTCAGTTAGTTCAAGGCTGAGTCTCTCCAGATCATCCGAAGGCACTGAATCCAGAGGTGACTCCTCCTTGCGCTCCTTCAGTTTTTCTTGCCAGATATCGCCGAAGGCACTTTTATAGACCCAGGCGGCGGGCCAACCCATTGGAAGCCTGCCGTAACCGCCCAGAAGCAGATTCTTGAAATCACCGGGGGCGGAGCGGAAAAGCATCAACAACTCATCTTGTTCCTCCTGAGTCATTGCGTTCATGTCCTGGTTCTTTTCCAGCACAAACTTGCTCAGCAGGTTTATGACATGCTTTACGCCTGCCTCACCCTTTTCCTTGGCGTATTTGTTGACTATACCGCTGCATGTTACCCATGTAATCTGTGAACCAGGCGTCACATCGAAATACTTAACTATGCGATTATAAAGCGACATCACCTTAAGGATATCCGGCATCAGATGAAGAAAACCACCCTTTTCAGCCTGTTCAAAGGAGCTGGGGAAGGCGCCTCCCGGCATCTTGTGCAAGGTTACAGTATGATCGAACCCCTTAAACGGCGATTCCGCCCACTCATAAAAACCGATCCATTCCCTTACCTTCTGACACGCAGCCTCAGCCACCTCCCTGTTAAAAAGCACCTTTATGCCAGACTCCTCCAAAAAGGCATGAACTGAAAGCATTGGGGCCTGACCATAGAAACGAGTGAGGCTGTCTTCTTCTATGTCCAGAATACGAGCCCCTGCCTGGGCCGCAGCAAGCAATGCAGGAATGGCCAACCCATCAGTGACATGCCTGTGATACTGTACCTCCAGTTCCGGGTATGCCTGTTTTATGGTATCTATGAGGTTTTTAATACGTAATGGACTGCCCACTCCGGCCATGTCTTTAATACAAAGGATGATCTCGTCCACTCCACCACACAAGGCTACTATATCTTTAACCAAGCCCAGGTAATACTCATTGGTAGTCCAGTCCGCCTGAGTAAAGGAGATGGCTGGCTGAAATAAACGACCTCGCTTCATCACCACCTCTGCTACTGCACGCATGTTGCGGATATCATTCAAAAATGAAAAACAACGCCAGACATCTATATCCACCAAAGACACTACATACTCTATGACGTTTTTGGGATATGGCCTGTAACCCCAAAGGTTCGTCTCGCGAATAAGGGTCTGAAGCAGAACATGAGGCATTCGCTCTCTCAGAAGGCGTATCTCCTCAAAGGGGCTCTCCTTTCTGTTCATGATACCCACATGCCATCTGGCACCACCATGGCATTCAGCGCTGAAGAGATTCATTTTTTCATAATAAGGAGCCAAGGTTATAAGATCGTAGATTCGATGCCTATTCTTGTAATCAGACTGACCTGCATCCCTCATGCCGGTGGATGTAAAGATTACGCCTTCCAGGGAGCGAACCGCCTTCACAATCTCCTTGGGGGACATGCCCGGATGCACAAGATTTGAAAATGTCTGAACCGATGTGTTTTCGTCGAAAGAAACGGACTGCTGCATATTTTTTCCCTTTTTTTTCATAATCACATCCATTCCTGCGGCCCCAAGGCAGATATGCGGGCCACATATTTCGCAATTTTCAGGACTTCATCCTCTGTGTCTTTGTCCTTGAACATGGAGACAAGCTCATCCATATGTGTCTCAATGAAACGCGTGGAAAACTCACCACGCCTGAAGGATTCATGACGAATGATACTCAGAAGCAATGGGGCCAGGGTCTTGACTCCATCCACACGAAAGTTTCTGGCCAGTGTCCTATCCATGGCATTTATGGCGTCATCACGTTCAGGCCCGGCGGTCATGATAAGCATGAGAAGCGAATCGTAATAAGGAGGAATGTCAGCACCCTCATAAACCCCCTGAGCAATTCTTACACCAGGCCCCTGGGGAACCTCCAAATGGGTTATCGTGCCAAATGAAGGGCTGAAACTCTTTGGATCCTCTGCGTTGATGCGCACCTCCAATGCCCATCTGTTAGGCCTGATATCCGATTGTTTAAAGGAAAGAGGCTTGCCTTCCGCAACGTCTATCATTATATCAACGACATCCAGGCCCGTTATAAGCTCCGTTATGCCATGCTCCACCTGTAATCGAGTATTGACCTCCAGGAAATAAAAACGATTAGTGGAGCTGTCAAACAAAAACTCCACTGTGCCCGCGGAATGATAGCCTATCTCCCTCATGAGACGCACAGCAGTGAAGCACATCTCATAACGGATGTCGTCCTCTATGGAAGGAGATGGCGCCTCTTCTATAATCTTCTGGTTTCTGCGCTGAAGCGTGCATTCCCTTTCGTGCAGGTGCACCACATGCCCGTGCTGGTCCGCCACCACCTGAACCTCTATATGCCTGCCCCTTTCTATATATTTTTCCGCCAGTAGATTTTCGTCGCCGAAGGACTTGAGGGCCTCGGAACGGGCGCGAGAGATGGCCTGCTCCAATTCCTCGTCTAAAGAAACCTTTACCATTCCCTTACCGCCACCGCCCAGAGCAGCCTTGATGATGATAGGATATTCCACACGGTCTTCTTGCATCCACTGTTTGACCTGCTCAACGTTTTTTACACCGTTTACGCCCGGTATAGTTGGGACATTGGCGCGCATGGCAATCTTCTTGGCTTCCATTTTATCGCCCATCATTTTGATTACATTTGGAGGAGGTCCTATCCAGATAAGCCCTGCATCCTGCACCATCTGAGCAAAGATACTGTTTTCCGCCAGAAAACCCCATCCGGGATGAATGGCATTGGCGCCGGTTTTAATGGCTGCATCGATCATCTTCTGCATATTCAAGTAGGATTCGGCTGGAGGCGCCTCGCCTATGTGTATAGCGGAATTCGCCACAAACACATGATGGGAAAGCCTGTCAGGCGTACTGTAAACAGCAACAGTGGGAATCTTTCTATCCCGACATGTGTGCATGATTCTTACAGCAGGTACTCCGCGATTGGCTACAAGGATCTTCTTGATCTTATTTTCCACAAATGACCCCCTATTAAAAATAAAATATTACATAACCCATATCGCTCACAAAAAAATAGCACAGTGACACGCCACTCTGGTTCATTTTTACATAATTTTCTAAAAAACACAACGCTTCACTCGTGGTGTCGGAATCTGCCGGTACGGTCATCACAAACGGCTGATTGCCGTCACTCCACAACCCATACAGTACAATTTTTGGCATAATGGACAACCTTGTTGGAAACACTGCCAAACAGAAATTCCTCCTCTTTGGATACACCCCGTCTGCCGATTACGATAGTACCAAAACCTCCAGACTCCTGAACGCCAAGTATCTGATGCGACAGGCTTCCACTTAAGCTCTGCACATATTTTTCATGTATGTTTTGAGAGGGCACTCCGCATTCAATCAATACGGCCCTGCTTTTTCGAAAAAACAACTCCATATTGGACTGCATTTCCTGTTTTTTTGCATTCCATACAACCTCATCGGGAAAGAGATCCCTGTCAGGTGAAACCGCCACATGCAACAATGTTATCTCGAAACCAACAGATGAACCCACTATCTCCCCCGTGTATCGCACAGCACGCATAGAATTTTCAGAGGCATCCACAGCAATCAATATCTTTTTAAAGTTCATGACAGATTCCCCTCCTTCTTGATTTGTGCCCTGGCCGATTCCATATCCAGCAGCAACTCGGCTACTGTTTCGTAACTCAGCTCTGCGCCCTGAGAAAAATGCAACAGAATTTTATTCATTGCACTGGAAATATATGGAAAAATTTTTTTAAGATTTACAACTCGATTGGGGTACAGCAATGAGAAATCCTCGCTTGTCAATTTGGGAATAACCTCAGCAAAGCCAAGCCGTTCAAGCTCTCCAATGTGATAAATATCCTTACCCACAAGAAAAGTAAGGATACTACCAAGCCCGAACAGATCCAGTCCGAATGGGTTCTCATAAAAATCATAGGTATAGTCAAAATCTATCCACCTGAATCTTTCCGTTCCGCTCTCAATTCGCAGATGATCCCGCCGAATGTCTCCATGTTTTTCACCATGTTCATGCAGAAAGGCTATTGCCTCACAGGCTCCCATAAATTTTTCGAAAAGTGCAGGAAATATCTCAAAGAAATATGTCCGGTGATCGACTTCCAGGGTTGCGACAAACTCATCTATCCGTTTACCCCGAATGACATCCAATATCCTGACGGCATTACCTTTGTCATCCCTTTCCGTTGTGCCCTGCATAAAACGCCAATCCCCTTTGACCAGATTCAGAATACGACTCTCTTTTTCAGAGCTTCGATAACATTTGACAGATATTTTCCCCAGACGCAGAGGAAAACTCTCATGAAAAACCAGTTTCAGAATGCGGCGTTCGCCTGTCTCCAACAATACACACCGTTTAACCCAGTATTTTGGATCCTCTATACCGAAACTCCTCTCACTTTCGTCTCGCAAAACCAGGTAATGCAGACCCCCGACACAAATTACATCTCCATAGCCGATCTCCATGAATTCACTCGTATCGGTTATGAACCTTCCGTATTGGCCGACGGAAAGGTTTGGTCTAAGTCTTGTCACCAGTTCAGCAACTGTTTCCATAGATTCACTCATTAAATTCTTCACAAATTATCTTCCATAATAGCACAACACCATAAAGTTGCAAAAGAAATCACCAACAACTTCATAATGTATAAAACAATGACCCATGATTGATGGAAACACTTCCGTTTTCTGTCTGTAGAAGCAGGGCGCCGTTTTCCAGAATATCCAGCGCAACACCTGTCACTTCTGTGTCGCCTGAGACAATTCTGACCTGTTTTCCAAGGGTATGCGAATGATTCCTCCAGAGTTGCAGTAGCATGGACTTGTTTTGGGCCTGAATATTCCAATATGTTTCATTCAAGGCGTCTAAAATGGCATCCAACGCCTGTTCCAACTGAATGGAATAGCCTTCTGCCTCTAAAGATGTGGCTGTTTCCGCTATGCAGCCAGATACCTGACCTTGAAGGTTTAGTCCGATGCCAGCTACCACGTAATAGTCTTCATGTTGAGGAGATCGGCCCATTTCACAGAGTATCCCAGCTATTTTTTTGCCATTTAACAGAACATCATTGGGCCACTTAAGGCCGATCCCTCTTATGCCCAGATGAGTCAGTCCTTGGGCCACGGCTGCTCCAATAAAGAGTGTCAAACCAGGTAATTGATTTTGGGGCATAGACGGCTTCAGGGCAATGGAACAGAAGAGTTGTCTGCCAGAAAGAGACAGCCAGGTTCTACCTTTGCTGCCCCTGCCTGCGGTCTGCCAACCGGCATATACCATAAGCCCTTCCATGATCAAAAGATGAGGCCTTTCGAGCAGCCATGTGTTGGTGGAACTTACTACATTTAGATAGATGCGTTTCCTTCCGATAATGCCTCTTGCATTGGGGAGATGAATAAGTTCCGCCATATTTTTCATGAATCAGCCTGTTACGATCACCTTATGGCCTGTCTTTACCTGCAAAACCGAAGCGGCATTGCCGTTTCTAACCGCTATCTCCAGCAAGCCGTAACTACCCAGAATGGCCAGTGGCTGTCCAAACTCCACCTGACTGTAGGCGGTCCGTATTGGAATATCTATATGGGCTATATTCACACGACTCGGCTGTCTTGCCAGTTGAGTAAGGTGATTGGCATGGATGTTGGTGATTAGATTGCCGAAGCCGTCCACATATCTCACCTCACCCTCGATAGTATTTTCAAAAATTTTAGGGGAAGAAAAGGTCAAAAATGCTGGATCGAATTTTTCAGGCCCAAATGCACTCAGAGGCGTACCAAGGCTCAGATGCCCCGCCACCGGTGCAAAAATGTCTCTGGCATGAAATGTTCGGCCTATTTCAGACAGGCAAAACCGTTTTTCTGTGATTTTATGACATATTACAGGCTCATTTCTCTGACGCGCCTTTTGAAATACCAGTGTAAGAATGCCGTTGTCAGGGCATGTGAAATAGTATTCCTCGGTTTTACAGACCAGGGCGTCCCTCTCTGAGCCCACACCAGGGTCCACCACAGCCATGAAGATGGTTTCTTTCGGGAAATATGGGACAGCCTCACTCAGAAAAAATGCTGCTGTGTGAATATCCTGGGGAGGAATGGAATGTGTAATATCTATAATAGAAAGGGTTGAATTTATGCCTAACAAGACACCTTTTACTATAGCTACATAAGGGTCTTGCCAGCCAAAATCAGTGAGTAAAGCCAGTATGGACATGCATTCCATTCAGGAAAGGCATGGTGGCCACCAGTCAAGTGTCTTCCAGATCCAGCAGTTGACCCCTATGCATCTCTGTAATGGAGATATAGCTTGGCGCCAAACCTTCCTTGATGAGTTCCAAGACTTCATACGCCTTTTCTCTGCCGTTTGCATAGATATCCACTGCCGCATACTGGTTTTCGGGCCACGTATGTATCACAACATGGGCATTGGGAGAGCTGACTGTGGCAGAAACCCCGTGAGGCTTGAACTGATGAGAGCGAATATTAATATCACAGGCGGAATCATTGCCCTTTACGCCATTAGCCAGCCGTAAAAAGGCACCTTCTATTTCGGTTGCATTGGCCAGAATATGAAAAGGAGACTGCCACATTTCCACAAGAAGATGGGCATCCATGGCCATGGAATGACGCGATTTATTCGCATGACAACGCATGTCTTTGGAGCCTTCAGTAATCATGTCCTGCGTGCGGCACAGTGTCATGTCCACCTCCTTATTAAAAAATAAAAAAATCAATTTAAAGAAACACAAGAAAGACAAATGGTCGGGACGAGAGGATTTGAACCTCCGGCCCCCTGAACCCCATTCAGGTGCGCTACCAGTCTGCGCTACGTCCCGGACCAACATTTAAAAAACAAGGTTTCATAACATGTTTGACACAAAGAGTCAAGGCTCATTCCGCCCGAATTCACTGCCCAAAAGAAACAAGCAAGCCGTTTATACTAAAAATACAGGGGAATATAATGTGTTTTTTTAATAACAAATCATTCAGTTACGAGTGAAACCTTTGTGAGATTGATTCACAGCTTCACAGGGTGTTAAACTTGCTGATTGTCATTCTGCGCGAAGCAAAGCGGAGTCGCAGAATCCATAGTGATCGAGCATGCCCTGTGACTACGCACAGAGTGACCAAAATGGTGATGTTTAACTTCGCGCAGAATGGAAGTTCGCGTCGCGTAATGACAAGCTGTTGTGTGTCAGTTAGATGGTGAATTAAGGTTGAAGTTGCCAGGAGTTATCCACTGACTCAATTTCCACTAAACGGCACATAGAAAATGGCTGCATTTATGCGATTCTGAATATTGCTTAAAATATATTGAGCCATCTCCAGCCTCGTCATCTCAGGCCAATTCGTCTTATTTTTAGAATTGGCGTCCCAGGCAGGCTTTGCAGCTGTCAACTGTGCATCAGTTACATCCCACATATAACGCTCTACCATAAAAACAGGATTCTGCGCTGCCACAACGACTTTATTCGCCGAGGCATTGAATACAAATACGGAGACAGGAATACATCCAAAATGCCAGACTCCCATATTCATCAAAAATGGATAAATATAGCCGTCAAAAACCTGCATCTGAAAGATAGGGCCAATGGCCGTATCATAACGTAGGAGTTGATAGGGATCGTTATAGGCATGTATGACGCTGTTTGAGACCAAGGTAAACATGCGATCACTCTTATCAGGAATGGCCCACCCATTTATCGAGACCTTTTTGCCATTCTGCATTCTCCAGCCGTCCTTGATGGCGGAAAAGCGCGAAAAGGACAAAAAACCTTTAAAAAACACATAAGAATCCTTTAAATATTCATAATCAGGATTGGAGCCGCCCACTGTGTAAACATGCTCGTCAGGTGTGCCCCTAAAAAGAATCAGGTCACCCTTTTTGATGGCTGTGGCCACTGCCTCTGCACTTGCAAAGCGCTTTCCCTGCCCCACTCCCACCTCACTCAACACCACAAGAGGCGCTGTATTCTTAGGCGAAATGGCCTTATAAACAGGCAGTTGAGGGTCATAAAATGAAGTAGGCACTGCCTTGGCCACCATCTCCAAAAGCATGGTCTTGGCCTGCTCCAGATATGGCGAGGAGGCAGGAGTCAGACAACCGAACTGCTCTGCATATGAAACTGGATTTACAAGGCAGATATGCACCAGCCTTAGGCCATACATGTGTGAGGAGAGCACCAAAAAGCGAAAAGGCATGGCCACAACCGTTTCTGGTGCTACACTCAAGGCATTCCTTTCCAGTTCAGGAATGCGCACCTCCAACATGCGCACACCAGTGCTCTCAGCCACCTTCACAAGAAAACTACCATAGGAATAGGTGGCGGTGGAGCTGATCGGACTTGCTGCTATGCCATCGTTTTTAAGAACCTGAAAGCGTCCATCCTGCACCAAGGCATCCCCTAACTGTTTAATCACAGAATCCGTAACAGCTATTACATTGGCATTTCCGTCTATGGCAAATCTCGCCACATCCACCAAATCCACTACGTTGTATGCAAGATGCAGGGGTGGAAGGCCCTTGAGATTAAAACTGGAGTCACTCCAGTCCAGCGCCCATGAATTCATAACTGAAAAAACAACAAAACCCATCAAGAAAATAATTAAAAATGGTCTTTTCATTTCATATCACTCCTTAAAAAGAAAATATGACAGCTGCACTCAAGGTAGAACCTGAAGTGGTATTCTCACCATAGATCATCGGAGTATATGATGCCTCCACTGCCCATTTTTTGTCGATGTTATAGCCGATGGTCATGTCTAATTTGGTCAAATCAAACTGAGGAGTCATACTGATATTGGATATAGTCATTTGATTCCGCTCATCAGCATTGCGAGCCGATATGATGCTGTCTATCTTTAACCGGCCGTAAAAGTCCTCATAGCTGCCACCGACCTCCAAAAGTAATCGCCATTCATCGGAAGGATCTTCAAAACGCCAACGATATCCTGCCTCAAGACCAAAATATATGGGGAGCTTTTCCAGAGACTTTCCTACAAGCAGTTTCAATTCAAAATCGTTTTGACCATTGCCAAGAGAAGGTGTATCTTGCATGTCGTAAGGGCCTTCTATTTTGAAAAGACCTTGCACTGATAACACTACAGGATTTTTGATGAGATTATATTTTATACCTACATCTAAATCAGCAATACCATTAGATTTATTTTCTATATAACGATTCTCATCTTTCAACCATTTATAATAAACAGAAGTAATGAGATTCATATCGTTTCTTATACCATATTCTTCATACCAATTAAAATTAAAATCCTGAAATCTGCCATTAAATGGTATTTTATGTTTATCTCCATCATCGTCGTATTGTCGGCTGCTGTTGAAGTAATTCAGAGCAAATTTGTTATACATATGCCCTTGTCCACTTGTCCATGCACCTGCAAATACGAAATTAGTTTGAATCAATATCAGACTTATAATCAATACATAAATAAAATAGTATCTTTTCATTATTTTTCATCTCCTTTCATTTTTTATTCAGATTTAATATATCTTTTAAATCACCTGCATAAAAACACACATTATGAAATGCCTCTTTAACCAATCCCTCCCCTACGCGCTTTATTTCTTCGATATTTTCTCCAAATACAATAATACGAGTATTCCTGTCATCGACAGGCAGTCTTCCATCCTCTTTTGCCTTAAATATCTCTCCTACA
>CAYRSX010000022.1:0-50622 GCA_964427245.1 uncultured Desulfobulbaceae bacterium
GTATGCCGATGGGAAGTTTTCTGCGTTTCATGGCTGCACCTCGTATGAAGGGAGTAAGGGTTTTGACTCTGACTTGTTTTGGTGCTGAAGGCTGCACTCCAGTATGCTTTCATTATACACGAATCATTACAAAAAATAATGTGTCTTACCTCCTTCAAATGGAACAAAAAGCTGGTTTGAAATAAGAAGTAGTTTCCCTTAATTTTTAACATCCGATTAAACTTTCACCTGTTGAGTGATATGTTATATCACCTAACACCTTTTAACCAAGAGGGTTTTTATAATTCTAAATCTATTTTAGGTTTAATGACTGGACAATTCATTCGCTACTACACAGGACAATTTAATAGCTCCTAACAATATCGTTAAAAAGGTTGACATCATCGCACAACATGTGACATGCTTAATAATATAAAAGACAAACCTCGGGGGCATGACAATGTTATCTAAATCCATTCTCTTTCAGGCGGCCGTCTCGCAACTACGAAATATCATAAACCCCATCACCTTTTTTTGCCTGTTTTTCCTGTTCCAGCCAGCTCCTGCCTTCTGTCTTCAGGTACATGGAGGGAATGAAGGGCTGTACGTGCATCAAATGGCCCACCTGTTCTTCATGGCAGCCATGGTTTTTCTTTCATACATTCTATTCCGGCACCCCCTTGGACATGGTAAGGGCTGGACATATCTTAAATTTTCTCTGCTGTTTTTCTTTATCTGGAATATAAATGCCCTTACCACGCATGCTTTGGAGCTGGAGATCCCTCATGATGCCATGATACAGGAAGACCTTTTACCTCACTCTCTGTGCATTCCCCTCACTTTCAAAGCATATATTTATTATATAGGAAAATTCGACCACCTGCTGTGTGTGCCTGCCATGTTCTGTTTAGCTATGGCCCTGCGAAGTTTTTGTATGGAGGCAAAAGAAGGCAGCCTAAAGAATAAGGGAACAACTGTATGACTCAGTGTCTGCCCCTTCTTCCTGTCCATATAGTAGATTTCGTGGGCGCAAGCCTCATGATCATTTTCTCCCTGGTGGCCTTCTATTATGCATGGAGACTCACCGTTCTGGAACCCAAAAGCGTGCTCTGGAGTTATCTCTTTTGGCTATGCATGACTATGGTGGCCTTCGCCCTTTCACGCGGCATAGGACACGTTTTGAAATTTGTCTTTATTTTCATAGGGTTTCCACAGCTTTGGGGCTTCTTTACCCCTTACAGCGGCGGACTTAACACCATGACCTTTGTCTCCATCACCACTCTGACCTTCTATTTTCCTGCGGTGCGCCGAGTCATAGGCAGAGTAAAAGAAGACGCAAAAAAATTGAAACAAACCTCGCATGAACTGGCCATGGCCAACAAGGCCCTTATGGAATTGAACCAAAATCTGGAACAACACGTAGAGGAACGCACACGGGAACTAAAATTATCTGAGCAGAAATTCAGACGTCTGTTCGAAAACTCCAAGGACATCATCTTTTTCTGCGACTGTAACGGCAAAATTCTCGATATCAACGACAGCGGCATGGAGCTTCTGGGCTTTCAGGACAAAAAAGAACTTTGCAGCTATAAAATAAACTGGCTGTTCGCAAACGAGAACGACTGGAATAGGTTTCAGGCAAATATACAAACGGCAGGTCATATAAAAGATACAGAAGTGGAGTTCAAACGCAGTGACAGTTCCAGCATCTCTCTTCTCATCACATCGGACCTGATTAAGGATGAAAACGGTGCTGTTGTGGGCTGTGAGGGCATAGCCAAGGACCTGACTCGATACAAACAGGTCATGGCAAATCTCACTCACTCTGAAAAGATGGCCTCGCTTGGCCGCATGGCAGCGGATGTGGCGCACGAGATCAATACGCCGTTGGGGATCATTCTGGGCTATACACAACTTCTGCAAGAAGATTACAGTGGGCACCAAGACCTGATGAAATCCCTTGGAATCATTGAAAAACAAACCAAGATATGCAAAAAAATCGTAGCCGACCTTCTGATTTTTTCACGAGAATCCCTGCATAAAACCAAGGAACTAGTAGATATCACGCAGTGCCTTGAAGAGGTAATGGCAGTAGTGGAGCACTCGCTGAAAATGGACATGATCTATGTACACAAGGTCTATGCCCCTGCCATGCCACCTGTACTTGCAGACAAGGAAAAACTGCGGCAGGTATTTGTGAACATCATCAACAACGCACATGACGCCATTCACAAGGAAGGGCTGGTAGGCGTCTGGACACGCTACAACTCAGCCACTCAAATGGTGGAGGTACTCATAGGCGATACAGGCCCAGGCATTCCTCCCGATATTCAAACCAAGATATTTGACCCCTTTTTTACCACCAAGGAGGTGGGAAAGGGCACCGGGCTAGGGTTATCCGTATCCTTTGGTATTGTTCAGGAGTGCGGAGGTACCATCTCAGTGGAGTCTCCGCCAAGGGATGCGGCGCTTGCAGAAGCAGGCATGGAAACGGTATTTATCATAAAATTGCCGAGTTATACTCAAAAGGAGGAGTAGCTATGCGTTTTTTCATTACAGGCGGCACAGGCTTTGTGGGCAGACACCTCATAGAACACCTGTTGGACTGCGGACACGAGGTCATGGCATTGGTGCGAAATCCTGCCAAATTCAATCTCAACCACGCCAGATTGCAGACAATCACAGGCGATCCAATGCGTAGGGGACCATGGCAAGAAAGCGTCAGACAGGCGGATGTGCTCATAAATCTCGTGGGCCGTTCCATCTTCAGCCGCTGGAGTGAGGAGATCAAAAAAGATATCCTTGAAAGCCGCGTGATCTCCACGCACAATCTGGTGACCTCCATACCATTGCACAAGGCAAACACCATAACGCTGATCAACGCCAATGCAGTGGGATATTACGCAGGGGGGGACGAAGTGCGCACGGAGACCTCTCCTAAAGGTCATGATTTTCTTTCCGATGTATGTGAGGCATGGCAAAATGGGGCATTCAGGGCCAAAGAAAAAGGCGCACGTGTGGTCATCACTCGCTTCGGAGCGGTCCTGGGCAATAATGGAGGTGCTCTTCAGCAGATGCTTCCCATATTCAGAAAAGGGCTCGGGGGCAAGATTGGAGACGGCAGCCGCTGGTTTTCATGGGTACATATCTTGGACCTCTGCCGCATTTTAGAGTTTACAGCGGTTCAACAGGCCATTGAAGGCGTGGTGAATGTATGCGCAGAACCAGTTAGCAATGCCCTGTTTACAAAGGCATTGGCATGTGCGGTTCACAGACCAGCATTTTTCAGGGTGCCGGAATTTGCCCTGCGGCTAGCCATGGGAGATGCAGCAAGTATTATACTGGCAGGCCAGAAAGTAGTGTCTGTGGTATTGCCGCAGCATGGCTTTCAATTCCGATTCCCTAAAATCACCGATGCCCTTCAACATCTGGTATAGAGAGACGTCTTGCCTATCTATGGAATATTAGGTGCAGCAGACTGGTTCTCCTGACCATTCTGTGCAAAGTTCAGGCTGCGCATGTAGTTTGCAATGATCTCCCAGGCCTGTTCAGCTGTTTCGACATAACTGAAAAGGTTCAGGTCTTCCGGAGAGATTACCCCCTCCTCCACCAGAAAATCGAAATTTACGGCCCTTTCCCAAAATTCCCTGCCGAAAAGAATAACTGGAATAGGCGTAATCTTGCGAGTCTGAATGAGAGTAAGGGCCTCAAAAAGCTCATCCATGGTACCGAACCCACCAGGAAATGCCACCAGGGCCTTGGCTCTAATGAGAAAATGCATCTTGCGCATGGCAAAATAGTGAAACTGAAGACAGAGCTCCGGCGTTATGTAAGGGTTGGGCCTCTGCTCATGGGGAAGGACTATGTTCAGGCCTATAGTCTTGGCCCCAGCCTCTACGGCCCCTCGATTGGCTGCCTCCATGATGCCCGGGCCTCCGCCCGTCATCACATAACAGGCGGCAGCCGAGCACTTCAGACAGTTCTCGGAGATGAGCCTGCCCAGACGCACCGCCTCTTCGTAGTAGGCGGTCTTGATCAACATCTTTTGGGCTATGATTACCTGCTGCTGTAGTTCTTCATCTCCGGGTTTGCTCTGATGTTTCTTCAATATCTCCTGATAATGACGCTGAGCCTGCTCACGAGGAGGAATGCGAGCGCTGCCAAATACCACCACGGTATGCTCAATGTTGTACTCCTGAAACAGAAGCTCCGGCTTCAGGAGCTCCAGTTGCAGCCTGACAGCCCTCAATTCATCCCGCAACAGAAAGTCTGCATCTACAAAGGCCAACCTGTAGGAAGGCGAAAGTGTCTGAGGCGTTCTTACAATACGTCTGGCCGCAATGGAGTCCTGCTGCGCATCAGGATAATGCCGGATTTTGGATTTCTTATCTACCATGATCAATGCCTGTTCAAATACAGTTTATCTCCACATGCTCACAGAGGGCTGCGGCTATCTCTCTGATTTTATTTTCATCTTCTCCTTCCACCATAACACGGATCAGGGGCTCCGTGCCGGAGGCGCGAATAAGTATGCGGCCTCTGCCGTTTAGGTCTCTGGTTAACTTACTTTCCAGCTCTTTGAGCCCGGAGATAGCGTTCACATCAACATGCTTCTTGATGCATACATTTTGCAGAATTTGAGGAAAAACAGTCAGCACCTTAGCGAGTTCCGACAAGGGCAGACCCCTTTCCTGCATAACCGCGAGAAGCTGCAAGGCGGCCAGTATGCCGTCTCCTGTAGTGTTGTAATCGAAAAATATGAGATGCCCTGACTGCTCTCCACCAAGGCTGTATTCACCCTGTCTCATGGCCTCCACTACGTATCTATCGCCCACCTGGGTTCTAACTAAACGGCAGCCCATGCCTTTAAGAGCGATCTCAAGACCCATATTGCTCATGACCGTAGCCACCACCGTATTTGATCTCAGCCTGCCCAGGCCACTGAGATAATGAGCACAGATGGCCAGAATATGGTCGCCGTTTAATATGTCGCCCTTTTCATCCACGAATATCACTCGATCTCCGTCTCCATCAAAAGCGATGCCCAGATTGGCCCTATGACTCAAAACCAGTTCCCGCAGGTGTTGAGGGAACAGGCAGCCGCAACCGTCATTGATATTCAAACCATTGGGCTCCACCCCAGTGCGAATGACCTCCGCACCCAGCTCCTCAAAGACTGTTGGAGCCACTCGATATGTGGCTCCATTGGCACAATCCAGGACTATGCGCAGGCCGTCCAGAGTCAGGTGTCTCGGAAAGGTGTTTTTGAGAAAAACTATATAACGGCCGGGTGCGTCGTCTATGCGAAAGGCCTTGCCTATGTCCTTGCCGGTAAGCTGTTCATAACGATTCACTGACATGAAGGACTCGATACGCATCTCTATCTCATCGGGTAGCTTGAAACCGTCACCTGAGAACAGCTTGATACCATTGTCGTAAAAAGGATTATGGGATGCGGAGATCACCACCCCCGCCTCTGCCCGCATGCCCGTTGTCAAAAAGGCTATAGCTGGAGTAGGCATGGGACCGACCAACAAAACATCCACACCCATAGAGCAGATGCCGGCTGCCATGGCATTTTCAAACATATAGCAGGAGATACGAGTGTCTTTTCCTATAAGAATCCGTCTATGTCTACCGTTTTTCTGCTGAAACACATGCGCCACAGCCTTCCCAAGGCGCATGGCCGTATCGACAGTCATGGGGTGCACATTTGCTGTTCCACGAATACCATCCGTTCCAAAAAGCTTTCGTTCCTTCAAACCTTTTCAGCACCTCATCGTTTCAAAATCGCATTGATTTGCATGGGTTTCACTTCTACTATATGTACATCATCGGGCAAAATAATCTGGGGCAAAATAGCCTTTTGCCTTGTTTCCACCGCATGCTGGGGAATCAACACTTGAATATCCTCTGGGCTCAATTCCCTGATCTTATAGGCAGGCCCTTCTACGGTAACAGTGACCTCCGAAGGCCATAATTTTATTTTGCCGTTGGGGACATCCAAAGAAACCGGTATGTTCTGAAGTTTTCTCCTGCCTATTACTGGCTTTATTCTGACCCTTATGGTGATACTTTCCGATAGATTGGCATTGACACGTTTCAGACTGTTCAACTCCAGACCAACCTTTTCCAGGACATCCTTGGTTGCACCATCCACCACCACTGGTTGTGTCTTGATGGTCTTGACTCGTTCCAGATGTTCCTTAGACCCTGTGATCTCCACTTTGGGAGGATCGATATCTATGCCGTCGATCTCGTAATCCTTGGCTGGAGTACCGACTATATTGGGAGAAACAGGCACCATACGTTTTTCTATCTGTCCCAGTTCAATATCGAATTGATTGGGCTGAATACGAATAATCTTCACATTGGCAGGAGTGGCAATGGCATCAGGCGTAATATTGATGGTTATAGCACCGGGATTTACATTCTTAAGGTCAATCACATAAGACAGACGCTGCAAGGACAGCTCCCGTATCTGGCTGCGCGCCCCATAAAACCTTACGTTGATGGTGTTGGGAATCTCATTCAAAACCATGAATCCCTTGGGCACATTTACCAATTCCACCAAAATAGGTAAGGTAATTTCTGATTTCTCCTCCGCCACCACAAAAAACCACAGCAACGTGGCGAAAAGCAGGGAAATAATCTTGATGACGATACCGGAAGAGAAAAATGACTTCATCGCTTTTGAAACCTCTTCCACCAGACATCCGGTTCATTTTCAATCATAAATGTATTGTGCAGAATACGCCTTAGAGTGCCTGGATCGATATCCCTCGTAATCTTACCGCCGATCGCTACCGAGATGGCCCCGGTCTCCTCTGAAACAATTACAGAAACCGCATCGGTCTGTTCCGTGATGCCGATGGCGGCCCTGTGCCTCGTGCCCAGCCGCCGGCTGATGTCCGGGTTTGTGGTGAGGGGAAGCACGCATGCTGCTGCTGCTATGCGTCCATTCTGTATAATGACCGCTCCATCATGTAAAATGGTGCCTTTATAAAAGATGGTACTTAAGAGATAACGGGAGGTCTCTGCATCCAGTTTGATGCCTGAGGAGATGTATTCGCTCAGACCCACGTCCTTCTCTATAACTATCAATGCCCCTGTCTTTTCCTCTGAAAGATACGCTGCGGTCTTTGCTATCTCCTCCAGGGCATTAAATGCCTTTACCTTTGTCTTTAAAAACGGGCTCTGACCCATCTGTATGAGCGCCCGGCGAATGTCGTCTTGAAAAAGAATGATGATGAGAATGAAGATGGAACTCAGCACGGCACCGAGAAGCCAATGCAGGGTCTGAAGCTGAAACTTGCCCGATACAAAATATATCACAACCACTATAGCCAGACCTGCCATGGTCTGCATAGCCCGCGTGCCTCGAATGAGCAGAATGACTCTGTATATGATAAAGGCCACCGCCAGAATATCTATTATATCCTGCCAACGCAGTATGGGCAGATATTCCGCCATATAACGAGTCAATACATCAAACAATGTTCACTCCATGGTTTCATGAATTATTGCGTTCATGACCTTCAAGACCATGCGTACATCCTGCACCGAATGAACGCGAACCATGTCCGCCCCGCGCAGAGCAGCCACTGCTACAGCCCCGATAGTAGCAGTATCCCTTGCATCAGGTCTTGTGATGCCGGTCACGGCAGCAAGAAAGGCCTTGCGTGAAGGGCCCACCAAGACAGGGCGTCCCAATTCCCGCAACCTATCTATTCTGTTCAGCAATACCAGATTGTCCTGAAAACGCTTGCCGAATCCAATGCCAGGGTCAATGATTATATTTTCAGACGATATCCCTGCATTTTGTGCAAAAGAGATGCGTTCCGCAAGAAAATTCCTGACCTCTGCCTCCACATCCTCATAAAATGGATTGACCTGCATATCCTTTGGAACACCCTTCATGTGCATCAACACGCACGGAACTCCGTATTCCCGCACGACATTCACCATGCAGCTGTCCATACGAAGCGCCGAAATATCGTTTATCATGTCGGCTCCTGCATCCAGACATGCTCGAGCCACCTCCGCCTTGGTGGTATCCACGGAAATGGGGATGTTAGAATGTTCACGAACGGCCTTGATGACCGGTACCGTCCGCTGCAATTCCTCTTCAGTGGAGACCGGCTCGGAAAAAGGCCTGGAAGACTCTCCTCCGATATCCAAAATGTCGGCCCCTTCTTCTATAAGACGTTCCGCATGGGCCACTGCGTCATTTAAATGAAAAAACCGTCCGCCATCTGAAAAAGAATCCGGAGTTACATTGACGATAGCCATAATGTAAGGCCGTTCACCCCAGACGAAAGGTGTCTCTCTGATAAAAAGCGATGTCATCTTTAAATGAAATGCCTCATGTCCTGCATGCAGCGAGAATATCATCTATGGCATCGGCATCCAGGGATTCCTTTTCCAAAAGGCCGTTCGCCAGGGAATGCAGGCAGTTGATATGTTCGCTGAGCAACGTTTTAGCCCTGTCATGGGCATTCATTACAATCTTGCGAATGGCCTCGTCGATCTTGCGGGCGGTTTCCTCGCTGTAATCCTTTACCTGGCCGAAATCCTTGCCCAGAAACACATGTTCCTGTTTCTTTCCAAAGGCTACCGGCCCCATATCGCTCATACCCCACTCGCAGACCATCTTTCTGGCCATGTCCGACGCCCGTTCTATATCGTTTCCGGCTCCAGTGGTGAATTCGTTGAACACGAGTTCCTCGGCCACTCTGCCGCCCATGAGAATGGCAAGATTGTTCAGTAGATAATGGCTTAGGTATGTATGACGGTCGTTTTGAGGCAACTGCTGCGTAAGACCCAGTGCCCTGCCGCGAGGAATGATAGTAACCTTATGAACAGGGTCCGTGCCGGGCAACAAACGGGCCACCAGTGCATGACCTGCCTCATGGTAGGCCGTTATTCGCTTCTCCTCATCGGAAAGAATGAGACTCCTGCGCTCAGCACCCATCAGGACCTTATCCTTGGCCCGCTCAAAATCCTCAATAGAGACCTTCTCCTTACCCTCCTTGGCTGCAAGCAAGGCTGCTTCGTTCACGAGATTTTCCAGATCCGCGCCTGAAAAGCCCGGAGTTCCCTTGGCTATCTTGGCAAGGTCCAGATCCTCGGCAAGGGCGATCTTCTTGGCGTGTACGGCCAGTATCTGCTCACGGCCACGAACATCCGGCACAGGCACCACCACCTGACGATCGAATCTGCCCGGCCTCAGAAGGGCTGGATCCAGCACATCGGGTCTGTTGGTGGCTGCTATCACAATCACCGCCTCAGATGTCTCGAAACCGTCCATCTCCACCAGAAGCTGATTGAGGGTCTGCTCCCTTTCGTCATGGCCGCCGCCTACACCTGCCCCTCTGTGCCTGCCCACTGCATCGATCTCATCTATAAATATAATGCAAGGCGCATTTTTTTTGGCCTGAACAAAGAGATCCCTCACTCGTGAAGCGCCGACACCCACGAACATCTCCACAAAATCCGAACCGCTTATACTGAAAAACGGCACACCAGCCTCTCCTGCAATGGCCTTTGCCAAAAGTGTCTTACCCGTACCAGGAGTTCCTACCAATAAAACGCCCTTTGGAATACGGCCTCCCAATTTTGTGAATTTCTGTGGGTCCTTGAGAAAGTCCACTATCTCGGTCAATTCAGCCTTGGCCTCGTCGATACCAGCCACATCCTCAAAAGTGACAGTGATATTCTGAGTGGAAAGAAGCTTAGCCTTGCTTCTGCCAAAGGACATGGCCCTACCTCCGCCAGGCTGCATCTGCCGCATGAAAAATATCCATACGCCGATGAGGATGAGCATGGGAAACCATGAGATAAACATGGTAAGATACAGAGGCATCTCCTCCTTGGGCTTCACATGCACCGTAACATTATGCTGTTTGAGGAGCTTCATGATCTCTGTATCCTGAGGTGGAAGACCGGTGCGGAATGCCTCCTGAGTCACCGTGGTACCGGTGACCTTGTCGTGCTCGATAGTAACCTTGGCGACCTCGTTGTTGATCACGCGATTTACAAAGTCCGAATATGGTATCTCCGGCACATATTCAGGCTGCGTGTTAAAGAGGTTATACAAAAAAATCCCTACAAGGCCTATGATAAGCCACATGCTCAGATTTTTGAGAAACGTGGTAAAGGTATCCAAATTGCCTCCTGGTAAAATGAATTGTTGCCCTATTTTAGCCCAAAGATGTCAAAAGGTAAATTGTAGTTTTCGATTTTTGTTAGCAGCTATTAAATTGCCCTGAGTAGCAACGAATAAATTGGGAAACGCCATTATGGACCATACGACTTCGCGCGGAGTGACAACCAGCAAGCCTCACACCCTAAGGGAATACATCGTCAACCACCCGTTACACCTGACATTAAATCGGAAAAAATCGACTAACAAGCGAGTCAACCTACCCCCGTGAGCAGCGTTGCGCCAGTCGAGGTCAAGTTCAGTGGCGGCGGTAGATGCAAAAAAAGAGACTATTTTATGGTCAGGCCAAATGTTGAAAACAGTGCTATGTAAATCACGAGAAAACAAAAAAGGGGCTAAGATTTGAACTTAACCCCTTAAATTTATTATTGGTAGCGGGGGTTGGATTTGAACCAACGACCTTCGGGTTATGAGCCCGACGAGCTACCAAACTGCTCTACCCCGCACCTGAAAAATTTTATGAATACCATTTACAATAATACCTTGGCTCCCAACTGTCAAGCCAAGAGCCAAAACATACATCAAGCCTCGTAACGCTTTCTTCTGACCTTGCGTCTTCTGCGCTCAGCATCCTGCATCTTGCGACGTTTTTTTTCGCTAGGCTTTTCATAGAAACGGCGGTTCTTAATCTCGCGCTGAAGTCCATCGATCTGCATCTTTTTCTTCAGGACTTTCAATGCCTTTTCTATGTTGTCATCCTGCACATCCACTATAATTGACAAGGGAAATCACCCCTTTCTTTTTAGAATCAATTGGCATAAAATCATGCCGCCAACAAAAATAGAGATTATTTATACTATCTTTTGCGACCTTATGCAACACACAATAAATTTTAATAAAAAGGGCTCAATATCTTTATGGCAAAGACAATCATGTTTCAGGGAACCGGCTCAGGTGTGGGTAAAAGCCTACTTACTGCAGCATTCTGTCGCATTTTACACCAGAATTCTATTCGTGTCGCACCGTTTAAGGCGCAAAACATGGCCCTCAACTCATTTGTCACAGCAGATGGAAAGGAAATGGGCCGGGCTCAGGTCTATCAGGCGGAGGCATGCGGTCTTTTACCAGATGTACGCATGAACCCCATTTTGCTGAAACCCACAGGAGAGATGCGTTCTCAGGTGATTCTTCTGGGCAAACCAGCAGATACCCTGTGGGGCAGGGATTATTACACTCACCATGAGGAATACATTCAAATCGCACGTTCCGCCTACGATTCCATTGCACGGGAATTTGATGTAATCGTCATCGAGGGTGCAGGAAGCCCTGCCGAGATCAATCTCCAGCACCGAGACCTTGTAAACATGAAGATGGCGGAATATGCCGAGGCCCCTGTCATTCTCATCGGAGACATCGACAGGGGTGGCATCTTTGCCTGGCTTAAAGGCACCTATGACCTGATTCAAGAACATTATAAACCCCTGTTGCGCGGATATATCATCAATAAATTCAGAGGTGACAAAGGTCTGTTGCAGCCAGGAATCGACCAGTTTGCCCAAATCCTGCCCCTACCCTGCATAGGTGTACTACCATGGTTTCAGGATATCACGGTTGACCAGGAAGATGGCGTACATCTACACGAGAGCGCCAGATTCAGACCGAATGCACCCATTCAGATAGCGGTCGTATCACTGCCGCGCATCAGCAATTTTACGGATTTCACTCCATTCGATGTGGAAGAAGACATCTCCATCACCTTCACCAACGATTCGAATATTCTAAAAAAAAGTGATTGCATTCTGCTGCCCGGCACAAAAAATACCCGCGCAGACCTGCAATTCCTGCATGAAAAAGGACTGACAGAGGCAATACATGCCGTCATGGCATCAGGAAAACCTATCTGGGGCATCTGCGGAGGCTATCAGATGCTTGGCATTGAAGTAAACGACCCACTTGGCGCAGAGGGTCCATCCGGTTCCACGCCAGGACTTGGACTTTTGCCGGTGAAGACCACTATGACCGCCGATAAATGGCTGGAGCAGGTGAGAATTCCCTTGAACATTCCAATCCTTGGGCTCCATTGCCCTGCAACCGGCTACGAGATACACATGGGTAAGACCTTTGCCAAAGACCCTGTTCAGCACATAAGCCCCACAAGAGGCGAGGAGCTGGGTGCCATGACCGATGACGGCCTTGTGCTGGGGACATATCTGCACGGCATCTTTGAAAACGATGAGGTCAGGCTGAGATTTCTGAACCTGCTTCGCAGACGAAAAAGAATTAATGAAAGGCAAAAGACCGTGTGCTACAAGGATTTCAAGGAACAGAACCTAAATAAACTGGCGGAATGGATGAGGACACATACTGATATAGATAAGCTCATCTCGGTGCTGAATAACGGCCTTAAAGCAAAAAAGCTACAGCCATGAAACCATTTCTGTTGAGAGATGGCAACGCCTGGTTGATTCTTGCCGCTGTCACTCTGGACCTGCTCGCAGGCGATCCAGAACACCTGCCCCACATGGTACGTTACATGGGTATTCTCATCAAGCGGTGGGAGCCTGTATTTCGCAAATTCACTCTTCCCCCACGGATTCAGGGTGGGCTTTTCGCAAGTGCAGTCGTTTTAACCTCATGTGCAATTGCATGGGCGGCCCTCTTTTTCTGCAAATATCTTTCTGAACCCATATATTTGCTGTTGAGCACATTTCTGATCTATCAGGCCCTCTCCCTGCGCTGTCTGGCAGACGAGGTAAAGGGGATTGGAACCGCACTGGAAGAACATGGTTTAGAGGCTGGAAGGCTGCGGCTTTCTCGCATAGTGGGCCGGAATATAAAAGATCTCGATGAAAATGGGGTTGTCATGGCCGCCATAGAATCCTGTGCAGAGAACCTGGTGGATGGAGTGATTTCACCTTTTTTTTATGCAGCCTTGTTAGGACCAGTGGGGGCAGTGGGCTTCAAGGCCATCAACACTCTGGATTCCATGGTGGGCTATAAAAATGACCGTTACATGGAATTCGGCACAGCGGCAGCTCGAATGGATGACATAGCCAACTACATTCCGGCCCGGCTGACCGCTCTATTCATCGCTGTTTCTGCATGGCTGCTGCGAATGCAGGACCCGTTTCAGGTATTGCGAGGTATTTGGCAGGACGCATGTAAACACGCCAGCCCCAATTCAGGCCTGAGTGAAGCGGCCTTTGCACACAGTCTCGGCATTCGGCTTTTTGGGCCCGCCCATTACTCCGGCAAATGGGTAGAACGACCCTACATGAATGAACACAGTGAATTTCCTCGAACAATTCATATCGATGAGGCGATAAAGCTTCTATATGTCACTTCCGGGCTGTTTGCAGGGGCATCTTTTTTGATAGCCATTCTGTATTGATAAAAATTACATACCGAAAATGACCCCAAGGGACCAAAGTCCTGTAAAAAAGGCCGTATGGTCCAATCCCCAAAAAGGAATGGCATACAACACGGCAAACACTGTTCCAATGGCTCCGCCCACCAAATCCGCTGTATAAAGCGGCGCCACCAACCTCTCCTGTAGGCGGTCATGACTTAAGTATGCAAAAACACCGGCCAAAAGAAATCCGCAAAGCCACATAAGAGGTCCCACCGACCAAAATTCTGTCAAAAAACCCATGTCCACTCCCCAAGCCGTCAGCAAACCAGTGCATGTCATGGCCGATACCAGCATGACTCCCAGCAGACGAGAAGAGGAAAGGGCCTCGAAAACCATAACCCCCATGAACATTCCCACCATCAATACCATGAGAAGAAGGCCCAACTCACCATAAAGTGCCCCACTGGCGACCTGATACTGCAAAAGAAGCACTGTCTCCATCACAGCGCTCCAGAATGCGGTCCAGCACATAACGCCTGCCCTGAAAAAGATTTTTTTTCTCTTCAGCATTTGGAATAAGACAACAAGCCCCAAAAACACACTCAGCACCAGAAGATAATGCAAAGGGATGCCCCACCAAAAAGAATAGCCAGCATGAATGGTAAACGGCCATTCAGTGGTCAAAACACTTGGGAAAAACCTGGAGAGCCACAGGCATATAGTCAGGGAATAACACACAGGTCTCTTGTCCGTATTTATCAGACCTGCGGCATCCATTTCCCACATGTGGCCGGCCACTTCCTGGAATCTGTCACTGCTCATTAAATATTGCAGATACTGGGGAATGACCAGTTGATTTGCAAGCCCTGCGGCCTCATAACGCTGAGACAGAAGACTCGTATTAGTAGTCAATCGGTCACCGGCAAGAACCAGATTGATGGAACCAGGCAGGACTAGGACGTCCTGAAACACCTCCCTTACAGCCGAGACAATCGCCCCATTGCGAGCGATCAGCTGCTGTGACCAGAAATTCTCGGATGCACTGAGCCTAAATCCCAGGACACCACCGCCTAAGAGCCTTAGCTTGCAGAGCTGAAAGAACTCTCTGGTATAGAAGCGATTGACCTGTCCCGAAGACGGCTCCGGCATTGCCACAAGAATCAGGTCGTATTCTTTGAAGCTGTGGCGCAAAAAACGCCTGGGGTCTTCATGAATGACACTTACTCGCTGATTTGCAAGGGCCTTTCGCCGCTCATTGCCAAGAAACGGCAAAGTGATATAAATCAATTCCTGATTCAACTCCACATAATCAATGGTCTGCACGGTTCCATATTTCAGAACCTCCTCCACAATACCTTCCAATCCTCCACCCAGAAGCAGAACACGGCGAGGTCCTGTATGTTGCAGGGCCGCTGTGTGCACCAGTTCTTCTGCTGAATTGCTCTCGGTCTCGAAACTGACAGAATCATTTTCAAATACGGTGGTCTGCCCTTCCAGGGATGTGACGGCTATTCGACCATAAGGCGTGTCTGCCACTACCCTCAAAAATGGATGATTGAACCCACTGGTCCAGAGGTCGATGGGCATTACAAAAACAGAGGAACCAGCAAAAATTACAGCCAGCAGTGCAGAAACAACCGAAATAGACTGTATCTTTTTATATGACCACAGGCGATAAAGAATCAGAAGGAGCGGAAAGACTGCACAGCACAATCCTGTCAGAAAATTCGGCACATGAAATACCGGCGCAAGGGTGGTAAGGCCACCTGCAACCACACTGCCGAGACACTCCCAGCCATAGGCACGGGCCAATACATTGGTCTCACTGCGTTCAGCGATCCAAAATCGTGCAGCCCGCTGAAAGGCCATACCCATCAGAAAAGAAAGTGGAATCACCGAGAGGGCCAGAGTCAGAATCTGCAGATGAAAGGGCAGAAAGGCACCGGTCACTCCACCCAAGAGCCATCTGGAAAGGCGTAAAAAAACCATGTCCAAAGGCAACAGCAGTGAATAGAGCAGAAAAATCCACAGGACAACGAAATAACCTCCTGCGCCTTTGCGGCGCCCCAGATCAGCCCCAAGGCTTGAACCAATGAGCCAACAAGCCATGCCCAAGAGGTAGATGAGTTCCACACCATAGGTGGCCACGCTCAACTCACGAAGCAAAACTATCTGCCCCAGCAGTGAGACCAGACCTATGGTAAAGAACTCTAAAAACACCTAATTGTGTTCCTCTTCAAATATCTCCGCCTGAAATGTGTAAAACCTGGCTCCGCTGCGCCAGCAATCCTGATTCATTCCGGCCTTTCTGCAAAGATGGCTCAACATGGTATCCCTATCCCAGCCCTGCTCCGACGCCACCTGCGGCAGAAACACGGCGGATGCGCCGGCCTTCAGCAAAAGCACGCCATCCCTACCGACCACTATATCCTCCACACCATTTACCTCCTTGAAGGAAGTAAGGGCCGATATCTCTATGTGAATGGAAGAAAGTTCGTCGTAGCTGACCGCATGAAAACGCGGGTCATTCAATGCAGCAGACAGTGCCATGGCGCCGACAGTACGGGCCAGCGGAAAAGATGCCTGCATGTTTCCGATACATCCTCGAAGCTCACCGTGCTTTTTGAGGGTAACAAAGGCACCACGCACCACGTTGGCGCCAGACCCGAAACCACGGGCGATGGGCGCTGTCTGCGTGGAAAGAAACTGCTCCAGGGTGTCACGAGCGAACTTCAAAAGGGCCTTTTTATCTTCATGAGTCAGAACAGCATTTTGAGGCGGCTGTTCCATGGACGCAGGCACCAGAACCTTCCACTGCACCGGTTTTTTCAAAAAGGCCACAGCGCCATAACCTACCACGCGACTGTAATCTCCTATGGAGACATCCCCTGAATTGGCATAACTCACCACACACCCCTGTTTGGCCCCAAGCCCTTTACAGGCCTCCATGAGCGCCAGAATTGGCCCTTCGCCGCAGGCACAGGTGCCAAGCCCACGCGCGCCCTCTCTTTCCCCCTGAGAAATGGCCTGAAGAAGGATAGATGTCTCCATGGATGCAGCTGCCTTCAATGTGCGCATATCCACTCGTACCGCATCCTCATGCCTAGGATAATGTGAAAGGTCGGAACTGGCTACTATCAAGGGCCTGCGGCCCTTTAATACTCGGGCCAATGCAGCACCAAATGCCTTACAGAACCCCTCATCAGGGCTTCCAATGACCACAGGCAAAATCTTCGCCTTTGGAAAGAGATACTGAATGAATGGCACCTGCACTTCAACGGAGTGTTCTTCCCTATGCACAGATGCATCAAAGACGAAACGCTCATCCTCCTTCAGAAGGGCCGCAGCCAGGGCCCCATCCACATAGGCTATGCCCAGCGGTGTCTGAAAGCCACCATCTGCGTAAATGGACACGCCGGTAAAACCTGGGCGTGTGTGGTTGGTGCCCAGTATCACCACCACATCATAATCATGCCTCTGAGCCTGTCTGTAGGCATCCGCTGCTATCTGCCCTGAATACACATAGCCTGCATGGGGTACGATCAGACCGATAGGTTCACTTTCTGGAATCACAGGTGCATGCTTCAAATACAGTTCTATGGCCTTTTTGAGCTGTTGTGCATTGGACGAATAAAACTGACCTGCCACATAGGGTGCTCGAATCATATTTTCCTCCTTGGTAAAACCGGAAACAGACAAAAATAATATAAGAAAACACAGAATCAGGGCCTTCATGTCCAGACACCCCGAATCGGTTCTCCACAGAACCCACATTTACCATCCTTCAGGTAATTGGCCAGCAAAAACAGGCTGTTCCGCTTCAGAACCACTTTTCCACATGCAGGACAATAAGTATGAGCACCGGTATGCCCAGGCACATTCCCCACATAGACATAGCGCAGCCCCTTCTTCATGGCCGTATCTCTGGCCTTCTCCAGTGTCGCCACCGGAGTGGAAGGCAGATTCATCAACTGGTAATCCGGATGAAATTTGGTGAAATGAAGCGGTGTGTCAGGGCCTGTCTCGTCATACACCCATGCAGACAGGTTCTCCAGCATAGGTTGAGAATCGTTCAAGGTGGGTACCACCAGATTTACGACCTCCAGATGACACCTACCCCTTTGCACATGGCTGGAGACCGTTTTTATGCTCTCCAAAACAGGCTTCAGGGAGGAACTGGTAACGTTTTGATAGAAATTTTCACTGAAACCCTTGAGATCGATCTTGATGGCATCCATGACCTGCGCCAGGTCATGGAGAGGCGCAGGATTTATAAACCCGCAACTTATCATCACACACTTTATGCCTTTTTCATGGGCCAAGGGAACCATATCCAACATAAACTCCGTCCATGTGGCGGGCTCATTATAGGTAAATGCTATGACCGGCGTATTTTTTTCAAAAGCTACTTGCACAGGTGCAACAACTTTGAGACGCTGCACAGTAAAATCCTCTGGAGATGCCTGTGATATCTCCCAATTCTGACAGAAACGACACTTCAGAACACAACCTGATGTCCCCATGGAATAGGCATAAGCGCCAGGGAGGAAATGAAACAGGGGCTTCTTTTCCACAGGATCCACATGAATGGCCACAGGCCTTCCATACACCAAGGTTTTGAGCCTCCCGCTCACATGCATTCGCGTTCTGCATCTACCTCTTTTCCCTTCCTCCATCAAGCACATGTGGGGACAGAGCTGACAGCGTACTACGTGAGTCTTGTGTTTGTGTCCACTGAATTTAATCCCTTGAATGCGTTCATCGGCTACATCGTGACAGAGTCCGCAATCCACTCCTTCCTGATTTGAGTAAACCCAATATCTGGCTTCTGGTGCGTCATACAGAATCTCATTCATGGAGGCGGCGTTTGCGGAAGAGAGAAAAATGGATTTCAAGGCGGCGTTTATACCGTCTTTAACAGGGGCTCTGCCTGCTGTTGCAGCCAGTATCTCTTCAAGAAGCTCGAAATCGGCAAAAGAGGTGACACAAAGGGATGCAGCAAGGGATTTCAAAAATAAACGGCGAGTGGAATCGGCATGTTTCATAATACCCTCCTCTATAAGGCTACAGGGCAAAGACCATAAAAACAGCAGAATCTATGTTATTAGAATAAGGACTATTGCATAAAAAGACAATGGTCTATCGAATTATCGATTCCACAAACACGCTAGTTTATGACTATCATATGCGGCGATACGACCACCTATGAATTACATAAGCAATAAACGCCCCCAAGGCCCCGAGGGCATGATCCTTCTGACTATCCCACTCATCGCCCTGAATACCCAAAAACTGCGCGCCTAATTCAGGATATACCGATATCACAACCAACCATTCCAAGATCTCATAAAGCGATGATAGGGAAATGAGAAGACATAAGGCCACAAAACCGGCCATGGAGCACGCACTACCTGCCTTATAAAAACACTCAAACATGGGCTGAAAGAGAAGAAAGCCAAATAAAAAGTGCACCACACGGTCATAGTGGTTGCGTCCCAGACCAAACCAGACGGAGAACCAATGAAACAGTGGCATTTCCGCATAGGTATAATGCGCTCCAATAGAATGAAAGATAAAAAATAAAAAGATCGCTCCAATGGAAAGTGGAGAAAAATCATAACGCCTGTTCAGAAAAAAGACCACCGGCAGCCCTATAAATACTAAAAGGTTCTCCAGCAGCCAGTCGCTGCGGCTGAATGGCTCAATGGCCGACCACAGCCATACAAGGGCATACAAGCCGACCATCCAGCTTTTATATGACCGCACATGAAATCTCATGACCTGACTTCAAAATTGCATCGGACCCCGCCAGCCATACCTGAATCTCTGTCCATGGCCGATATCATCAATTCATATCTTCCAGAACCATGCAAGGGTATCTCACAGGTAAATTCGCTTACATCACCTGCAAAAGACATATTGGAAGCGCCCACCTGTATGCCATCTCTGAACAACTTCGCTGTCACATGAAAATTACGGGCATCATAGCGACCTCCGGCGCAGGTAGGAGCCCCACAACTCAGAGTTACATATACACGGATGAAAATAGACCTCTCATGCCTCAATATTTCACCGTTCTGGGGCATTATGAATTGTATGGCAAGCTGAGAGGACATGATTGCGCAAGGATTACCGTGTTAAATGGAAGGGCTGTGTAATCCCTTCAATATCTCCACCAGAGACCTGACGGTCCTGTCCATAACACGGCAACACTCCCTGCGCCGGCTCTCTGAATTCGATCTGAATGCCCTTACATCCTCTCGGCTTTTCCAGTCGATGCACGCTATGTCTCGGCAATTCATACCTCCGTATTCCTTTGTTATCTCTTCAAATTCCCTGACCATGCGATTGCTCGCGCGCCAAATGTTTTTGTCGTCCTGGAGTTTAGGCTCGCGCTTACCCATAAGCACGCCCAGCACAGCCAGGGCACCGAATATATTGCCGCAAATATTACCACTGCTTCCCATTCCACCACCAAAGGGCGAAAGCGAGGCCACAACCATGCGTATCTCGCCATCCTGAATGGCAAGTGCTTCGGCTACAGCATAAAATATCGCCTGACTGCAATGAAATCCCTCATCAAAGAGCCTCAATGCCCTGTTGGAAATGTAGTCTGAGTCCATTGGAATAAAAAACTCCTTACAAAAGACGAGATTGCTTCGCTTTGCTCACAATGACAATCTTCTGTTATTATTAAAAAAGACCTGTCGTTTCTTGCTGTTGTTTTTTACCTTGCCAGAACAAGGATTTTTTATTTCTATCGGCACAGTCATTGACGCAATAATGCCTTTAGGTTACATTTTCAAGATATTCTGCGAAAGTGGCGGAATTGGTAGACGCACTGGACTTAGGATCCAGCGGGGTAACCCTTGCGAGTTCGAGTCTCGCCTTTCGCACCATTTTTTGAGCATGGCAGAAATTCCATATATGCTATAATATCACTATTGAAAGGTAAATACATCATGAAGGTTCAAATTGAAGAGATCAACCCTGTAAAAAAACGCATCACCGTGGAGTTACCTCCTGAAACCGTAAAAAAAACGCTCGACAAGATATATGCCGATATCAATAAAGAAGTAAAGATCAGCGGATTTAGAAAGGGCAAGGCCCCAAGGCATTTACTGGAACGTCATTACGGCGCAGAGGCCCAAAAAGACGCCATTCGCAATCTCATAACAGACAGCCTGAATGAAGCCGTCAAGGAAGTGAACTCTACCCTTATATTGGACCCTTTTGTAGAAGAGATTTCACCATTTAAGGCCGATGAATCCTTCTCCTATACGGCTATTTTGGAGATCTGGCCGCAATTTGAACTCCCTGAATATAAGGGCGTCGAACTTAAAAAACCCGCGGTCTCGGTCACGGAAGAGGAAATAGACGAGCAACTCGAGGCATTGAGAAGACACTGGGGCACCATGGAGATCATTCAGGACGACAACAAGTCTGTAGCCGATGGAGACATAGTCTCGGTGGATTACACTGCATATCACAATGATGAACCCATTGAAGGCGCAGCAGATAAAGACTATTTCATAGAGGTCGGGAAGGGCTATTTCCACGAAGAGATCGAACGCCAGCTCATTGGCATGAAGAAGAACGAGACCAAAGACATCGAAATCTCTTATCCAGAAGACGTTGTAAACGACCGTCTGGCAGGCAAGACAGTGCGTTACAACACTACTATCAAGACTATACAGCGCCGTGTGCTGCCGGAGTTGACCGACGAATTCGCTCAAAAGGTCAACCCAGCATACAAAACCATAGATGATATCAGAAATCGTCTTCGAACTCAGCTCGAGATAGACAAACGCAATGCCGTGGAGCGTTCCATGAGGGAACAACTCATCTCCAGCCTGGTCTCAAGAGTGGATTTCCCTGTACCGGAAGGTCTTGTGGAACGCAAACTGGAGAGTATGCTCAACAACATTGCGAGTCACTTAAGTGAACGAGGTGTGGATATGCAGAAGGCGGGATTGTCCGAAGAAAAACTCAAGACCAAAATGAGGGATGACGCCATTACCCAGGTCAAAACCGAACTCATCCTCGAAAAGATCGCCACACAGGAAAACATAGAGGTGGAAGAAAGCGAGATTCGAAACTATGTCAACTCTATGAATACTAAAGGGATGGATCAGCAGACCCTCTATAATGCCATTATGCAACATGTCATTCCCTCTATGAAGGCCCAGAAGACCGTGGACTTTCTCATGAAAAACGCAAATATTCAGGAGGTGGCCTGATGCCTCTAATCCCTATGGTTGTAGAACAGAGCGCTCGAGGCGAAAGGGCCTACGACATCTATTCCCGATTACTCAAGGAGCGTATAGTATTCCTGGGCGGTCCCATAGACGACGAAGTCGCCAATCTGATCATAGCCCAGTTCCTCTTTCTGGAGGCGGAAGACCCTAAAAGGGACATCACGTTCTACATAAATTCACCTGGCGGACATGTCACGGCAGGACTTGCGATCTACGACACAATGCAATACATCAGACCCGATGTAAGCACCCTTTGCCTTGGCCAGGCAGCCAGCATGGCCGCATTCCTGCTAGCAGCTGGGGCAAGAGGCAAGAGATACGCCCTGTCCAATACTCGCATCCTCATACATCAACCCATGGGCGGCTTTCAAGGACAGGCCACAGACATAGACATACATGCCAGAGAGATATTACGGCTCAGGCAACGCTTGAACGAACTTCTCGCTCAACATACGGGCCAGCCTATCTCCAAGATACAGGAGGATACCGAAAGGGATTATTTCCTAAGCGGCGATGAGGCCAAACAATACGGCCTGATAGACACCGTGCTGTTCAAAAGGCCTGACAACAAACAGGAGAACAACTAACATGTCAAAAAAACAGAACAACTCACAGCAATTCCGCTGTTCCTTTTGTGGTAAGGCCCAGGATGAGGTGAAAAAACTCATTGCAGGTCCGGATGTCTATATCTGCGATGAATGTGTGGACATCTGCAACTCCATTCTGATGGAAGAACAAAATCAGCAACAGCCCGAAGAAGCAGCCGCTCGCAACAGGAATCCCTCTCCCGTGGAGATAAAAAAGCTCCTGGACGAATATGTAATCGGCCAGGATGGCGCAAAAAAGACCCTTTCGGTGGCGGTATATAACCATTACAAACGAATAGACATGCAGGCCTCCGCAAAGGATGTGGAACTTCAAAAAAGCAATGTGCTGCTCATCGGTCCCACAGGCAGCGGCAAGACATTGCTGGCTCAGACCCTGGCAAGAATATTGAATGTCCCATTCGTCATATCCGATGCCACCACCCTTACCGAGGCAGGTTATGTAGGAGAGGATGTGGAAAACATCATTCTCGGCCTGTTGCAGGCGACTGACTATGACGTTGAACTGGCTCAGAGGGGCATCGTTTACATAGATGAAATCGACAAAATCTCCCGCAAATCAGAAAGCCCTTCCATCACACGGGATGTATCAGGTGAGGGCGTTCAACAGGCCCTTCTGAAAATTATAGAAGGCACCGTTTGCAACGTACCTCCAAAAGGCGGACGTAAACACCCTCAACAGGAATATATAAAAGTTGATACCACCAATATACTCTTCATCTGCGGTGGGGCATTTGTAGGACTGGACGCTATCATCAAGGTCAGATTGGGCAAATCCTCCATGGGATTCGAAGCTGACATAATCAGCACGAAAGAGATGAGCCAGGAGGAGATATTGCAAAGGGCTCAGCCGGAAGACCTGATAAAATACGGTCTGATTCCAGAGCTGGTAGGCCGCCTGCCTGTTGTAACTACACTGCAGGAGCTAAATGAAAACGCCCTGATTCGCATCATGCAGGAACCCAAAAACGCCATCATAAAACAATTCCAAAAATTGTTCGCCATGGATGGCATCAAACTCCACTTTACAGACGGAGCCATCAAGGCGGTGGCACAGGAGTGTCTGCGCAGAAAGACCGGGGCGCGCGGCCTGAGATCCGTGCTTGAAGAAACCATGCTGAATGTCATGTATGAACTTCCGTCCAAAGAGGGGGTTCAGGAATGTATTGTAAGTGAAGATGTCATCCTTCACGAAGCTGAACCCATCATACTTTATGCCGCTGAAGCAAAGGCATCTTAAGCAAGGAATACAGCTTGTTATGACTCAAAAGAAAAAATTACCGCTTTTACCCATTAGAGATATCGTGTTCTTTCCACAGATGGTATCGCCTTTTTTTATAGGTAGACCCAAGTCCGTTCAAGCTATTGAAGAAGCCATGTCTCGAGATAAGATGCTGTTTCTGGCCACACAGAAGGACGCCTCTATCGACAACCCGAGCCCAAAAGACATCTATAAAATCGGCACTACGGCTACCATACTGCAACTCATCCGCCTGCCGGATGGAAGCGTAAAGGCCCTGATAGAGGGACTGGAACGGGCCCGAATACTTCAGTTTATAGATGCCGGGGCCTACTCCCAGGTAGAGGTGGAACCTATTCAGTGTAATGACCCGATTCCACAGGTGGAGCTGGAGGCATTGACCAAACTTGTGCTCACAACCTTTGAGGACTACATCAAATTACACAAGAAGATTCCCCAGGAAATTGTGTCTTCCATAGCATCCATACAGGATTCGAGCAGATTTGTCGATGTGATAGCGGCCCAGATACCCGTAAAGATATCTGCCAAGCAACAGATACTTGAAGAACCAAACCCCCTGAAAAGACTTGAAAAATTATATACCATCATGCGCACTGAGATCAAAATTGCTCAGACCGAAGAGCGTATAAAAGACCGTGTCCGCAAACAGATGGAAAAGACACAAAAAGACTACTACCTGAACGAACAGATTCGAGCGATTTACAAGGAGATCGGTAGCCCTGAGGATAAAAATGACATAGAGGAACTGGCGAAACAAATAAAAAAGAAAAAGTTGTCCAAAGAGGCGAGCCAGAAGGTCACTCAGGAATTCAATAAACTCAAGGCCATGGCCCCCATGTCAGCCGAGGCCACTGTGGTTAGAAACTATATCGACTGGATTCTGGCCATACCTTGGTGTAATGCCACCAAAGATAACTACGACCTTAAAAAAGCAGAACAGATACTGAATGCCGGACATTACGGACTTGAAAAAGCCAAAGAACGCATTTTGGAATATCTGGCAGTGCAATCCCTTACCAAAAAACTCAAAGGACCTATTTTGTGTCTGGCAGGGCCGCCTGGTGTGGGCAAGACATCCCTGGCCAAATCAGTGGCGGACGCCATGGGCAGAAATTTTGTTCGAATATCCCTTGGGGGCGTTCGAGACGAAGCTGAAATACGGGGACATCGCCGTACTTATATCGGCGCCATGCCTGGTAAGATCATTCAATCCATGAAAAAGGTGAATTCCATAAATCCTGTCTTTTGTCTAGATGAGATCGACAAGATGAGTTCTGATTTCAGAGGCGATCCATCGGCAGCACTGCTGGAAGTCCTTGACCCCGAACAAAACAAGGCCTTCAACGACCACTATCTTGACCTCGATTATGACCTTTCCAACGTATTGTTTATCACCACTGCCAACTCCCTTCATACCATTCCCCTACCGCTTCAGGACCGCATGGAGATCATAGAAATATCAGGCTATACAGAAGAAGAAAAGCTGGAGATAGCCAAGAATTTTCTGATACCCAAACAGTTGGAAACCCATGGTCTTGCAGACAAATCTATACATTTCTCCAACGATGCCATAGTTGAAATCATTCGTTCCTATACCAGGGAAGCCGGGGTCAGAAATCTTGAGAGGTCTCTTGCAACTATTTGTAGAAAGATAGCAAAAGAGATAGTAACCAACAGGTCTTCAAGTCTTCCCACAGAGATAACTCCGTCTCTTATCGTAAAATATCTTGGAATCCCCAAGTATCGATTTAACACCTCACAACAAAAGGATCAGACAGGCGTGGCTACAGGTCTGGCCTGGACCGAGACCGGCGGCTCGATTTTATACATCGAGGCCGCCATCATGCCAGGCAAAGGCAATTTAACCATCACAGGAAAACTCGGAGACGTCATGCAGGAATCCGCCAGGGCTGCCATGAGCTACGTCCGAACCAGGGCTCATAACTTCAATCTTCCGATAAATTTCTATGAAAAAATCGATATTCATATTCATGTTCCGGAAGGGGCCATTCCAAAGGACGGCCCATCTGCCGGCATCACCATTGCTACGGCCATCGTATCTGCCCTTTTGAGAATATCGGTTAAATGCAATGTGGCCATGACAGGAGAGATCACACTGACTGGCAGGGTGTTGCCCATCGGAGGTCTGAAAGAAAAGATACTGGCAGCAAAAAGGGCCGATATAGACACAATTCTCATTCCACAGGAAAATGAAAAAGACCTGAAAGAACTTCCTCAAAACCTTATGGAAGCTCTAAATATAAAACTAATGGAACACATGGATGAGGTGCTGACCAATGCCCTTGCCATCGAAACGCCAGAGCATTTGTTCGTGCCATCAAAGGCCATTCCTGATGTCTGTTGGTTGAACGAATTGATACAGCCTTCACCCGACGCACCTCCAGCATCTCATTGAAGGAGGGCATAGCCATTCCAAATGGGCATCACATCCATTATCAAAACTTATATGAGACATCCACATGAAAAAGGCAAGAAAAAAATCTCAGCAATGGCTCTCGGATTTTGACCTGCACCTTTTTATGGAGGGCACACACTATCGCTCGTGGGAAAAACTTGGGGCGCATCTCGGCGAAAAAGACGGCAAAAAAGGCGTATGGTTTGCTGTATGGGCGCCCAACGCAGCTTACGTGTCCGTCATAGGCGACTTCAATCAATGGAATGAAACAGCAAACCCCATGGAAAATCGCGGTGATTCAGGTATTTGGGAGGGCTTTGTGCCCGACATAGGACCAGGCACTCTGTATAAATACGCCATTCATTCTCGATATAACGATTACAAAACTCAAAAAGCGGATCCCTATGCCTTTTTCTTTGAAACAAGGCCCAAAAGCGCTTCCATCGTTTGGGAGCTCAACTACGAGTGGAATGACCTGAATTGGATGGAACATAGGGGGCAAAGACAGCACATCTCCGCCCCTGTATCCATCTATGAATGCCACTTGGGCTCATGGATGCGCGTTCCTGAGAATGGAAACCGCTGGCTTACCTACAGGGAACTCGCCCACAAATTGACGAACTATGTAAAAGAAATGGGATTCACTCATGTGGAACTCCTGCCTATAACAGAATACCCGCTGGATGCCTCATGGGGCTATCAAACCATAGGCTACTTTGCGCCAACCAGCCGTTTTGGCACGCCTCAGGATTTTATGTATCTCGTGGATACACTGCATCAAAATGGCATTGGTGTAATTCTCGATTGGGTGCCTGCCCATTTTCCAAAGGATGGGCACGGACTTGGTTTTTTTGACGGCACCTGTCTCTATGAACATGAAGACCCGCGCAAGGGCGAACACATGGACTGGGGTACCAAGATATTCAATTATGGACGCAAAGAGGTCGCTAACTTCCTTTTGAGCAATGTCTTATTCTGGTTGGAGATCTATCACATAGACGGTCTGCGAGTGGATGCGGTGGCCTCCATGCTCTATCTGGATTATTCACGCAAGGAAGGCGAATGGATTCCAAATGAGTACGGTGGAAGGGAAAATCTGGAGGCCATAGCCTTTCTGAAACGCTTCAATGAACTAGTATATGCCACACACAAGGATGCCATGACCATTGCCGAGGAATCCACAGCCTGGCCCATGGTCTCCAGACCAACCTATCTCGGCGGACTTGGATTCGGCTTCAAATGGAATATGGGCTGGATGCACGACATGTTGCTATATATGTCAAAAGACCCCATTTATCGCAAATTCTATCACAATAACCTCACCTTCAGCCTTCTATATGCCTTTCTTGAAAACTTCATTTTGCCATTTTCACATGACGAAGTAGTACATGGCAAGGGTTCCATGATAGCTCGCATGCCTGGTGACGAATGGCAAAAATTCGCCAATCTGCGTCTGCTCTATGGGTATCTGTTCACACATCCCGGTAAAAAGCTGCTCTTCATGGGAAATGAATTCGGTCAATGGTCTGAATGGAACTTCGATGCAAGTTTAGATTGGCACCTGCTTCAACACGAAAAACATGCTGGTATTCAGCGATTGATCAAGGCATTGAACAGCCTCTTGAAAACTATGCCAGCTTTGTATGAACTCGACTGTGAACCCGCAGGTTTCGAATGGTTGGACTGCAACGACAATGAACAAAGCGTCATAACTTTCGTTCGAAAGGCAAAGGATGGTTCCAGCTTAGTGATATCCCTCAATTTCACACCGGTAGTCAGACACAACTACCGCATAGCCATACCATCAGCTGGTGTATGGCAGGAAATTTTCAATACCGATGATGAAGAATATGGTGGAAGTGGTGTAAAAAATCCATTTCCAATGACCACAGAGGCGATTACTCTGCACGGAAGGCTACAATCCATGGAGATGACCCTGCCTCCGCTGGCCATGAGCATTCTAAAAAAAGTGACCTGAACTATAATATGAACTATTTATGAATATACTATGGATCAATACAGAAATCCGGCCATGACAGTGGACATGATAATCGAAACTATACATGGTATAGTTCTGATAGAGCGAAAAAATCCTCCTTACGGCCTTGCCCTTCCCGGAGGTTTCGTGGACTATGGAGAGCCTGTGGAGAATGCGGCAAGACGTGAAGCGCAGGAAGAAACAGGTCTGAATATAGAACTCAAAGGTATTCTTGGTGTCTATTCAAATCCATTGCGGGATAAAAGACGTCACACCGTGAGTATAGTCTTCATAGCGACAGCAAATGGCGAGCCTCAAGCAGGAGACGATGCCAAGGCCATCAAGATGTATTCCATTGAAGGACTTTCAAAAGAGATACCGACCATGGCCTTTGACCATGCAATCATTCTCAAACACTATTTGGAGTGGAAGCAGGGGTTGAGGTCGATTGCTCAGCCTCTTTCTGCTGCATGAGGTCACCCTCACCCCTGCCCTCTCCCAATGGGAGAGGGTGGCAGGAGGCCGGGTGAGGGCCATAGGTCAGATACCACTATTTTCCCGCCTCCGGACTGCTTAGCGGCGTAAAGAGCGCTGTCTGCCGCCTTTATAAATTCATCGGTCAACCGCCTTATTCCATCTTCGGCACTTAGCGTTTTTGACGGCTGTTCAGGGAGTTGCAGGGCAACAAGACCTATACTGACCATTGCATCATATCTTTTTTCCAACTTTTTGAAGGCAGTCAAAATACGATCAGCTATAGCAACCGCCTGGTTACATGTCACATAAGGTATGATGACAGAAAATTCATCTCCGCCTATTCTACATGGTGCATCCACATTCCTTCGTGTGGTATTTTCTAGAAGTTCTGCAAACTCCTTCAACAACGCATCTCCAGCCTGATGACCATAAAGATCATTTATCATTTTGAATCGATCCATGTCCAGCATACAGAGATAAAGGGAATGGTGTTGCCGAATCGCCCTTTTCACCTCGGCATAAAGCTTGATATCAAAATAACGCCTGTTGAAAAGATTGGTAAGCGAGTCCCTTGCAGTCATGTGGCGCAATCTCGCCCGCAACTGACGCTCCCTGATGACGCGATTGAGTTTTGCCTCCAGCTCATCGAGGTTAAATGGTTTTTGAATGAAATCCGTGGCGCCTGTCTTAATTATATCTGTATAACGATACTGCTTTGTAAAACCGGTTACCACAATGATATCTGTGTCCGGGGCATTTTTTTTGACCTCATGAATCAGTTCCATACCGTCCATACCGGGCATGATCAAATCGGTAATGACGATGGTGGCATCGAACTCCTTCAGCAACTTCATGGCCTCAACGCCGTCTTGGGCCATTCTAAATGGATAACCATAAGTTGAAAAAAAATCCTTTAGCAGTGAAAGAATACCAGGATCATCATCCACTATCAGCAATTGCTGGGGTTCTACAATCTCTTGAGATGCCTGCAAGACGCAAAAATCACGCATTGTTTTTCTCGATGTGTTTTTTGACGGATCGCTTTAATTCATCAAGATTAAAGGACTTTACTATGTAATCGTCAGATGCCCATGATGCCAAATCTTGTTTGTATTCAGGATAGGCTGAACTCAAGATTACAGGGGTTGCAGGCCGTTTCTGTTTCATCTGGCGCAACACCTCTATACCATCCATACCAGGCATATTGATATCGAGAATAACAAGGTCCGGAGCATAACTGTCGAACAGCTTCAGGGCCTCTTCTCCACTCAGTACGGAACGCATCTCGTATCCTTCCTCGGCCAATTCTTCCTGATAGAGAAGATGTATGTGTTCCTCGTCGTCAACCACCAGAATCTTTTTTTTATCAGCGCTCATATTTTTCACCTTTAAAAATCAAAAACATTCGTAACTTTTATCACTGAAGACATCTCTTACACGGTATTATAATGACTAACCCTTTATTAAACAAGCGCTCTATCAGCCCTAAATCACCGCCTAAATACTGAGAAATCTTACCCCGACGTTAAGATTTCTCGCTTCGTTAAGATTTCTCGCGGCTTTGCCGCTCGAAATGACAAGGTGAAGGAGTAACAACGCATATCTAAATTTCTTCGCTTAACTCACACTACGGCAATCTTACCTCCCGCAGGAATTTGGCCGCTTCTTCCGGCGGCGTGGTGTTGATATAAAAACCTGTGCCCCACTCAAAACCAGCCACCATAGTGGTCTTGGGCATGATCTCTATGTGCCAATGATAATGCTCTATATTGAGTTGTTTCAGAGGAGATGTATGCAGCATGTAATTGTAGGGCACATTGGAAATGGCCGCATTCAGCCGTTTCATGGTCTCGGAAAAGATCTGGGCCAGTGAGTCCAGCATGGAATCGTTCAAATCAGTATATGTAGAGACATGTCTCTTTGGCAACAGCCACATCTCAAAGGGTGATCTGGGTGCAAATGGACAGATGGTTATAAAGTCGCTGTTTTCACAGACTATGCGAGAGCCTGTGGCCAGCTCCTGACGAATGATGTCACAAAATACACATCGTTCCTTGTAATCGAAATATCTCAGACAACTATTGATCTCTTCCTGAATCAGATACGGCACAATGGGAAGCGCTATGAGCTGTGAGTGAGAATGCTCAAGCGAAGCGCCTGCAGCCCTTCTGAAGTTCTTGAACACTATGATGTAACGAAATCGTATATCCTTCATCAGATCCAGCATACGATCCCGATAGGCCATCAGAATCAATTTGATCTGGCCAACAGGCATTTGGTGCAGCATATCGTCATGATGCGGCGTCTCGATAATCACCTCATGGGCCCCTATGCCATTCATCTTGTCATAGATACCCTCTCCTTCCTTACTCAAATCACCTTCTACTACCAGTGCCGGAAACTTGTTAGGCACCACGCGCAGAGACCAGCCAGGTGTATCCGGCACAAAATGCGGCCGTCCATAGGCCAACACCTCATGAGGTGTAGTATGCTCATTGCCCTCGCAAAGAGGACAGAAACCTCCGCGCACAGGGTCTTCGGCTATGATAAAATCCGTCGGCCTTCGGCCTCTCTCCTTCGCTATAATTACCCAACGGCCTATAATGGGATCTCTTCTCAATTCAGGCATTCAACTCTCCTCAAACCAGCCACAGGCGTCTTTCGAAATCATTGTCCGGCACAATCAATATTATGTGCCCTGTCTTGGGCCACATATCCAACACCAGGCCATTTTGCTCAGTGTAAGCACTCAGTTCACATGTCTGGCCTGTAGAAACCTCTAAAAAGGCAAATGGCACAGCCAACTCCAACAACTCCTGAACGGCCCATTGAATATTTACAGACAAGGTCTCCATATGGTTATCATTTTTATGCAGGACCATGCGCCAATCACCCTGCTGCACAAAAAAACGAAAGGAGCAGATGGCCTTGCCTGTGGCCATACGCACCACAAAACTCACAGCTTCACCATGCTCGGCTGGCCATTCAGACCAGGCGGAATAGGCGTCCAGACGCAAAAAAAACATTTTAGTATCAAACCCATAGAATATATCCCGTAGCAAACCCCTACCCTTGTGCATAACACCCCCTGCATCCGTAAAGGAGACAACACCGGCGCCCTGCCACTCCCAATAGGAGGTCAAGCGCCCATCTATGACAGGGTGTAAAAAGGCTGCAGGTTGTACCGCAGGCTGTACAACAATGGGTTTGCGCAATGGCTTCAGCAGCTCTTCCGGGACAGGCAAGCCGAGCAATGAATAAACCTGTTGCAGATTCATTCGAAACAAGCTGTCGAATTCATAGGCATAACTCGTTGAAAACTTATCGCCATACCACCAGAACCAGTCGCTTCCCTCAGCCCTGTATATGGCCTCCATAACCTCGGCTTCCACGTCAGGTGAAAGCTCATTACCTGCCTTTTTTTGAGCAACTATATTTCTTGCCCTACCCAAGGCGTTCCATGCCCTGTTTTCTTCATCTCCGCCGATCCAGATACCGTAATCTCCATTGATCCATGAACCTGAATACAGTCTATTCAAGGTAAGATTCGGTGGATATGCATCGAGATATTCACCTATGGTCGTGAGTTTCAAATCAGGGTCCCTGTCTATACCGCTGTACAAGGCGTTCAGAAACGCCTCGCCGCCATCGGAATAATACTCCCATGGATTCTCACCATCTAAAATAATGGCCACAAAAGGAGGTCTTTTCATACCGGAAAGGGATTTATAAATCCCTTTCAGACGGCTGATCATATCCTGAGCAGCCACATTCGCCGGACTGTTTTTATAGACAAAACCGATGAGATCGGAAAGCTCGTGATGCCGAAAAACCATGTCAACCGATCCGTCATTCACTTGCACTCTATATGGCTGAAACAGGCTCTCATGCGTTATATGCTCCAAAGAACCAAACAAAACAGCCTCGTCTGTAGCAGCCCATCGAAAACCGGCCGATTGAAAGAGGGGCACGAGTTCAGGACATACAGAGCCCTCGGAAGGCCAGAGCCCACGAGGCGTTCTTTTAAAAAGGGAAGTGAGATAGTCTGCGGCCTTTACAAGCTGGTTGTGCGCATCCTCAGGCCATGAAAATGGAACAGGAAGTCTGACACCCGGCCTTGGCCTGGCGGCGATATCGGTAGTTACAAGAAGCGGCAGAATTGGATGATAGAAAGGCGTGGTAGAGATCTCGATACAACCACTCTGCCAGAGCTGGGCATATGCATCCACAAGTCCGCCAAGTATCTCCAATTGCAGGTCCAGCAGGTCATTTTTGTCCTGCTCAGTGAAAAAACGGCCTTTTTGAAGCAGTGTCTGCACAAAAGGCAGCTTTCTGGTGGCAAAACCCATCCAAGTAAGATTGAACCAGACCTGCAGATCCAGCAGATCCTGCACACTAAATTTATTTCGAATCCATTGAAGATCTGAAACAGAAATCTCGCGTCCTCTCATGGAGAGGAGCTGTGCGTAACGTGGATATGGCTCCACCATAGTGGGCCAATGACAGCTGAAGAAGTGTTTGAGCAGAAATTCCTGTTCAGGAGATGTAAGAGAATGGGCTGCTTTGCGACTCAGGTCTAAAAAATCATCCGAGATACCTTGCCGATAAAGTGCCAGCTGCAAGAGCAGGGAAGGAACGAGATTGAAGGTGACCTTTGCCTGTACCCCTTGTCTGAACTGTTGAGCCACTGCATATTGCATGTCCATATAGGCCTTGGTGGCGTGCATCCGAACCCATGGCATCATGAACCGCCCCCTTTTTGAATCCAAATACATGGGTTGATGCATGTGCCACAAAAAGGCGCAGTGTAATGGCATTGCTATTCTCCTCGGGCCTTTTCCTCCCGCTCCTGCTTGGCCTTACAGTCAATACATAATGTGGTGACAGGTCTGGCCTCCAGGCGTTTGAAGCCTATCTCCTCTCCGCAGGACTCACAAATACCGTATGTGCCGTTCTGAATACGTTCGATAGCCTTGTCGATTTTATACAGCAATTTTCTTTCTCTGTCACGAATCCGCAATTCAAAGCTCCTGTCGGTCTCCAGAGAAGCCCGATCCGTCATGTCAGGGAAATTTTCCTCCAGCTGAGTCATCTCTTCAATGGTCTGGTCAGCGGCGCCAGCCAGTTCTTCCTTCTTTTGCAAAAGCAACTTGAGAAAATACTCCAAGTTTTCTTTATCCATTTGAACCTCCTGAAACATGTCTGCTCCACTGACCGCTTTTACCGCCTGTTTTATATTGCAGACATACATCACTTATTGTTATACCCTTTTCAAGGGCCTTACACATATCATATATAGTGAGGGCTGCGACAGAGACAGCGGTCATAGCCTCCATCTCCACGCCTGTAACGGCAGTCGTCTTGGCAACGGCAGTTATCTCTATGCCGCATTCGTTCGTATTTACAGTCTTAAAAGGCCTAAAAGACACCTCTACCGACTGAATAGGCAATGGATGACACAGCGGAATGAGATCAGACACCTTTTTGGCCGCCATTATACCGGCCACTCTTGCCACAGCCAAAACATCGCCTTTGGGCACAGCATCATTCAATAGTTTATTCAGGGTTTCCATTGTCATAAAGACACGAGCAGAGGCCATGGCTTCACGTTTGGTGACATGCTTTTCTGTCACATCCACCATGACGGCTCGACCTTTTGAATCAAGGTGGGAAAAATCAGGGCATGCGTTCAACTCAGTGTCTATCTTCATGACGTGTATCCCCATCATTCTCCTTGCCGTCTAAAAATTTAAATATCTTCTTCAGAAAACCGTCGCCATTCTTCTGCTGTTCTATGGCATCGAATTCCATCAAAAGTTCCTTTTGTCTGTCTGTCAATTTTTTAGGTATAAAAATAGACAATATAACTATCTGATCACCCTTGCCGTAACCCCGAGGGTCCTGAACGCCGTGGCCTTTCAGCCTCAATACATCACCAGGCTGCGACCCAGCGGGTATTCTGAGAGGCTGCGGGCCATCCAATGTGGGCACTTCCACTTCCGCTCCAAGAGCGGCCTGAACAATGGAGACAGGCTGCTTGAAAACGATGTCATTGCCATGCCGTTCAAAAAACTTATGGGGCTCCACATGCAAAAAGATATATAAATCTCCTCGCGGTCCGCCGCGCAGCCCCACATCTCCCTCCCCTCTCAGGCGCAGTTTAAATCCTGTTTCAGCACCAGGAGGGACCTGAACGCGTACCTTACGCCTCTCTTTTATACGCGCCTCGCCATGACATCTTTTACACGGATTCAAGATAATGACGCCACGTCCAAAACACCTGGGACAGGTAGTAGCCACTCTGAAAAAACCCTGCGACTGTACCACCTGACCACTTCCACCGCAGAGGGGACATGTAACAGGCTGTGCGCCATCCTCCATGCCGGTTCCGCCACAGACATCACACATCTCCTGGCGAGTCAGTTCTATCTCCGTCACCACCCCCTTTGCCGCCTGTTCAAATTTCAAAGACAGATCGTAGCGCAGGTCGGAACCTCTTTCAGGGACAAAACCTCGAGGGCGATTGGATCTGGCTCCGCCGAAATTGAAAAAATTCTCAAAGAGATCGTTAAATGTATTGAAAATATCATCGGAATCAGAGGGTTGAAAACCAGCCCCCAGCCCCTCATGCCCCAACGTATCGTATCTACGGCGTTTTTCCGGATTGCTCAGGACTTCGTATGCCTCGGCAGCCTCCTTAAAACGCTCCTCAGCATCTTTATCCCCCTGATTTCTATCAGGATGATACTTCAAGGCAATTTTTCTGTAGGCCTTTTTAATCTCCTCGGGGCTGCTGTTACGTTGCACACCGAGCACTTCATAATAATCACGTTTCATAATCGATTATATAACTTATAAAAATCATTCCGCTTGAGAGACAGGCGCTTCAGCAAAAACGGTCTCGGGATGAAAACGCTGAAATGCCCTTTCTTCCTCAAGCTGCCTTGCCAGTTCATCGATATTTTCATACGTGACCTTGCCGGCAGCGATCTCTCTCAGGGCCAGGACTATTTCCTTATTGTCACACTCCACCAGGGGATGAGCGCCCTTTCTGAGCTGTTTCACTCGCTCGACGGCTAAATGAGACAATTCAAAACGATTTGCCACTCTGGTCAGACAATCTTCGACAGTAATTCTTGCCATAATATCTCCATAAAAACAAAATTATTGCATTGGGTTGGACAGTTCCTCATGCTACCATGGGCTACCCAAATAACACACCACAAAAAAACAACCCTACTATATCAAAATGTTTAAATTTACACCATCACTCATACAATGCAAGGGGCATGTGAGGACATTAAAATAGACATAGAAGATTGTCATTCCGAACAACGCGCTGTCATTCCGAGCAAAGCAGGGAATCTTAAGATTTCTCAGTCGCTGCGCTCCTTCGAAATGACACTCGTTGTCGCTGTGTAATAGGCGAAATGTTTGTGACAGGCGAGACGCCTGTCCTGCCTCCAGTGGTGCGATTGTCATTGCGAGCCAAAGGCGAAGCAATCCCACTCGTTGCCGTCCTTGCGGGCAAAACGAAGCACCAACGGCCTGTCCTTGTGGGCAAAACGAAGCAATCTCATCTTTTGTAATAAGATTGCCACGAACTCTTTGAGTTCTCACAATAACAGGTAAATATAGAGTTTCTCATTCTTATGTCTATTTTGGAGTTAGGAGCTAATAATCGGCAAAAATCTTTAACGACACAACGCTTCAGCTGTGGGTGATGGTTTATTATTAACAAACCTATTCTATCCCCCTGAATTTCCAGTATTAACAGCTTATTTTCTTCTTTTAGGCAGTGGATTTGGAATGCAAACCATACTTGCAGAAGCAGGCAGAATGTAACATAGTATAAAATCACATTTCATATTTATAACGTATAAAAATACATGCCAATTTTTAGAATAGATAAAAACATCCTGAAACATCTCGACTGGTGGTTGATTGCATGCCTTATATGCATAATGGCCATAGGCATCACCAATCTCTACAGCGCCAGCGCCGCAACAGATAGGCCCTTCGCCACAAAGCAGGCCATATGGTACACGGTAGGACTGGTGGGCATAACCGCATTAGCATTCATGGATTATCGCAAATTACAAAAGTTTGTCTATCCGCTCTATGCCTTGACCCTTTTCTATCTGCTGTTGGTGGATATAATCGGTGCATCCGCCAAGGGCGCTCAGCGCTGGCTTGCTTTGGGTTTTTTCAATTTTCAACCATCTGAGCTGACCAAGCTCACCACGATCATTCTAGTGGCGCATCTCTTTTCCAAAACAGGCAAGCTCAATCACTCGTTCAAGGACATCCTGTTGCCGGCTGTTTTGCTTGCCGTTCCATTCGGGCTTATCCTCGTGCAACCAGACCTCGGGACCGCAGGCCTGGTGGCGCTCATAGCAGCCACCATGGTACTCATAGCAGGTCTGCGCTGGACCACCCTTGTATTGTTGTTTCTTTCCGTCATATCAGTGCTGCCGTTTGGATGGCGTTTTTTAAAACCATACCAGAAAGACCGGATTCTGTCGTTTCTCAATCCAGATAGTGGCATAAAAACAGAAGGCTATCACGCCTTACAGTCTAAAATAGCCATTGGTTCAGGCCAGATCAACGGGAAGGGTTTTTTTCAAGGCACTCAGGCCCACCTAAGCTTTCTACCAGAGTCACACACCGACTTCGCTTTCGCCCTGTGGGCGGAAGAGTGGGGTATGATCGGTTCCCTTGTGCTGCTCCTGATATATTTCATGTTACTATGGCGAGGCATCAGGATCGCATCAGAGACCAAGGACCGCTTCGGGGCACTGCTTGCAAACGGTGTGGTCATCATGCTCTTTTGGCAGATAAGCATCAATTGCGCTATGGTGATGGGGATATTTCCTGTGGTCGGCGTTCCATTCCCGCTGATCAGCTATGGCGGTTCATCTGTAGTGATAACCCTCGCAGCCATCGGACTGCTGCTCAGCATCAAGATCTCAAGATACTTCAATACACCGGCTTCAACTGAAATCAAAAAAGGCGGTTAATGTATCGCAACAATGCCTTACATAAATGGGAAAAGCCGCTTCAACAACGGTTTTTCAATTCGCTGAGACTCAAGCTCTTCAGGAGGCAACTTACTCAACAATTCCTGGGCCTGACCGGCCGCAACGGTTTCGGGGTAGTTATTGATGGACTTCTGAAGTCTTAGCCTGGCTTGTTTGATCTGATGCGTCTTGATATACCACCGGGCCACCTCCACATCATGTAAAGCCAGTTCGTTGCGGGCCTCGGCCCTCAAGACCTGCGCTTCCTGACTGTAGGGGCTATTAGGAAATTTCTTCAGGAGCCTGTCGTAAGTCTGAATGAGTTTGTGTGTATTTGTCTGATCCCTGTTGGGAGTGGCCATGAGTTTATAATGACACATGCCAATCTGAAATATGACATAAGGGACAGCTTCATTGTTGGGATGCAGCTTTTCAAACTCTTCGTAAAGAGGAATGGCCTCTTCGTAATCGCCATTGTAAAATTTGCTGTCGGCTACACGCAACTCCGCCAATGTGGCATACGGACTAAAGGGATAACGATCTTTGAGTTTTTGAAAGGTCTCTGCGGCAAGGCTGTAGCGACCTTTGTTAAAATACTCAAGCCCCTTATTGAGAAGGCCTGTTTCATCCCCTTCGTCCACTGGTTTTGAGCCAAAGATATGCGACCAAAACCCCTTTTCTTTCTCGGCAGGCTCCAACACCTTCGGAACCTTGCTGCACCCCACACACAATATGCCGGCACACAACACCACCACCATACCACGTGAAATCGAATGGCGAATGAAACCCATGCTCGTCAAGGGAAAATAGTTGAATTTCAAAATAATATCCTATACAAATAGCTTGAAATTAAAATTCATTCAGTGGTCAACATATGACTTACGGCAAAGGCCGCTATGGCTCCGTCGCCCACTGCAGTAATAATCTGACGAAGAGGCTTGGCCCTGCAATCTCCTACAGCAAAAATGCATGGAACAGATGTCTTCATCCATTCGTCGGTGAGAATAAAACCCTGTTCATCCCTTTTGACCTCCTCGGGCAGAAAAGATGTATTGGGCGCAAGCCCCACAAACACAAAAACACCGTTTACAGGCAACTCGCTTCGTTCACCAGTGACTCTGTTCAAAAGTGACAAGGACTCGACAGCGTTCGCACCATTGACTGACTCCACCACCGTATTCCATACAGGTTCAATTTTAGGCTCGAACAAGGCCTTTTCCTGTAACAATGCAACCGCCCTCAACCGATCCCTGCGGTGTATTAGATATACCTTTCGTGCAAATTTGGTAAGAAACAGGGCCTCTTCCACAGCGGTATCCCCGCCACCTACCACTGCCACGGTCTGATCCCTGTAAAACGGCCCATCACATGTGGCACAGTAGGAAACACCCTTTCCTGTGAGCTCCTGCTCACCCCGTACATTCAGACGCTTGGGATTTGCACCGGTAGCTATTATGACCGCACGCGTAAGAATCGAATCGCCATTGGCAAGCTCCATACGAATACCGTCTTGCACCCTGGCGAGAGACACCACTTCTCCATTCATTTCATCTGTTCCAAATCGCTTGGCATGTGCGGTCATTTTTTCAACCAGTTCATACGCCAGAATACCATCAGGAAAACCGAGGTAGTTATCGACCCAGTGAGTCAATAACATCTGGCCGCCTGCATTGATACGCTCCAGCAACAGTGTCTTGATGCGCGCCCTGCCAGCATAAAGGGCTGCGGCCATACCGGCAGGACCTGAACCTATAATGACGAGTTGATGAGTATTATGCATAATTCTAATAAATTATATTCAGGGTTACTCCTTCACCTTGTCATTTCGAGCGGCAAAGCCGCAAGAAATCTTAACATCGAGGTAAGATTTCTCAGTCGCTGCGCTTCATTCGAAATGACAGGCACGGGTTTGAGGCACGGTGAGCCGATTAAATTACACGCTTCAATACGGCATCGATAGCGGCTTTACCTACTGCTCCTGTGATCTGATCCACCACCTTACCTTCCCTAAAAACAATCATGGTGGGAATGGCTCGAATACCGAATTTACCCGGTGTGCTGGGGTTTTCGTCCACATTCATTTTGCATATTTTGGCCTTACCGTCATACTCTGCAGCCAACTCATCTATAACAGGAGCGATGGCCCTGCAAGGACCACACCATGCAGCCCAAAAATCCACCAAAACGGGCATGGATGACTTAAGGACAACCGCATCGAAATCGCTATCGGTAACATGAATAACTTTATCGCTTGACATAGGAAACTCCTTTTCTAAGATAGAAAATGTGATTTTACTCTTATATGATATGCCATAACGGCTGTCAAGGAGATTATAGCATAGCCACGGCCAATCTCGCTGCCTGCATTGCAGCCCCATCCTGCCCTTGCTTGCCGAATTTCAACTGTGCCACCACCTCATTCAGGCCGTTTAACATATCCTGACGTCTTTTTTTGTCTTTAAGCAAAGAAAGACCTGCCTCGCTCAGCCTTTCAGGCGTTGCCTCATGCTGCAAAAACTCCGGCACCACTCCTCTACCTGCTATCAGATTTACGAGAGACATGAATTTTACATGCACTATCCGCCTTGCCAGATGATAGGTCATACTTGAAACCCTGTATGCCACCAACATTGGAACCCTTAAAATAGCAGCCTCCAGAGTCACTGTGCCGGATGCCAGAAGCAGAAGGCTGGACGCAGCCATGGCATCATAGGTCTGCCGCTCCACTATGCTGATTTTCGGAATGCGAGGATTCGCCTGTCCCTCCCTTGTAATACATTCCTCTACCCATGCGCGAGAAAGGCCGGGGGCTACCGGCAGAACGAACTGGCATTCAGGCAGATACCTCTGAATCAGGGCCGCTGTCTGCAAAAAAACCGGCAACATGCGCTGCACCTCGCCTCTTCTGCTGCCTGGAAGTATGCCGACGATCTCTTTGCCGGGCTTGAGGCCAGCCGACTCACAAAACGCCTCGCGGGACAATAACGGCTGGACCACATCCAGCAGCGGATGACCAACAAAAAAGGCATTCAGGCCGTTGGCACGAAAAAACTCCTCCTCAAACGGCAAAATAACGGCCAATTTATCTATAAAACGCCGCATCTTCTTAATCCTTCCTTTACGCCAGGCCCAGACCTGAGGACTGATATAATAAAACACCGGAATACATAGGTGTCTGGCATAACGCGCCATGAAGAGATTCAGGCCTGGGTAATCTATGAGCACCAGCAGATTCGGCCGTTCCTGCTTCAATGCATGCATGGCCTGTCTGACTGCCTTAAAAATAGGCCTGACATGCGAGAGTATCTCAAACAGACCCACAACAGCCAGTTCATCGTTAAAAAACACCGGATTCAACCCTGCCTTCACCATTTGAGGCCCACCTATACCCAAAAACTCTACATCAGGACGCAGGGATTTCATGGCCCGCATCAACCCGGCCCCATGCAAGTCACCGGATGCCTCCCCTGCTATGATGAAGACCTTTTTCATAAAACAACCGACAGCCGTGCAGCCGCCTCTTCAATGGTCAGCCCACGCAGCAAAAAGACCTTGGTTCTGGAGGATGCTCCGGACAGAAGTTGCACGGATTTTAGGGGTAGAGAAAAAAAATCTGCCAGAAAACGCTGACATGCCTCGTTTGCAGCGCCATCCACTGGTGGGGCATGTATCTTCAGACGTATCAAATCCTCAAGGACACCGGCAAACCCCACGCGGGAGGAACGTGGCTGCACTCGCAAGCGAATGGTCACGCCGTCTGTCGAGCCATGCAAAAAAGGCAATGCAATGCTCACAGGCCCTGTTCCCCTGCTGTATCCATATAGGTCTTGCCTGCGGTTTGCGCACCTCGAAACAGTTCCACAAAAGCATTCCTGTCACCACCCAGGACTGCCTCATGCAGTTTTCCGCACACCGCCAGAAAGTCATTCAGGGCATTTGCTGCAAAGGGGTTTGCCATCTGAATTGTGGCATAAAGTTGCGGATCTTGATAAAAGAGCCTTGACACAATCTCCATCTGTTTTGAAAAGCTCGGAGTGGAGAGAAATACCAGTTCTTCCATGTTCAGGCCCTGATCGAAAACGGCCTTTCCAAGACTGATGAGAATGAAGTGATTAAGGGCCTGCACCCAGGCCATGGCGCGATCATGGGATGCGGCGTCCGTGCAATGAACACAAGCGCCGCTGGATTCCAAAAGCGTTTTCCACCAGGCAAACCATTCATTCCCACGGCCAGGGCACAGGGCTATGCGCCTTCCCTTTATGGAATCCTCGGCAGGCCCGAAAAGGGGATGGGAACCGGCTACCGAGCAGACCGTATTGCAAAGCATTTCCTGCATCTGCATGATCTTTAGCGAGCACAAGTCTGTCAAAAAAGCATTCTTCGGCATTAACGGCCCTATCTGGCTGATTACCTGTGAAAAGGCCTCCATGGGCACGGAGACGATCACCACATGACAACGCCGGGCCAGGTCTGCTGAAGAGAGCTCGGTATCCATGTCCGATAGAAGGACACTATAACCGGCATCGGTCAAAAATCTAAAAAACCAATTTCCCATGCGGCCTTTACCGCCCACTATGCCAATAAGCATGTCTTTTTTGCAGACTGCATTCATAGGTTGACCGCCTTTTGCCGCAAAAGATGGTCTGCCAGCACCAGCCTCACCATGGCCTGACACACAGGCACTACGCGTGGAATGGCAGATGCATCGTGCCTACCCCCGATTTTCACTGTGACCGGTTCGCCTTCTGTATTGACAGTCTGCTGCACCAGAAAGATGGATGGAATGGGTTTAACCGCAACTCGGCAGACAATCAAATCCCCATTGGAAATACCGGCAAGTATGCCCCCTGCATTATTGGAGAGAAAACCACCAGGACCTATGGCGTCATTGTTTTCGGAGCCGCGCAAAGAGGCCGCTCTAAAGCCGGCTCCAATCTCCACACCCTTTACAGCGCCTATGGACATCAAGGCCTTGGCCAGGTCTGCGTCCAGTTTATCAAAGACAGGTTCTCCCAGACCGGCAGGCACATTCCTGGCCACAACCTCCACAATGCCTCCCAGGGAATCCCCTTCCGAACGCACTTGAGCGATGAGTTCCTCCATTTGCACAGCGGCCTTCTCATCGGCGCAAAAAAGACGGTTTTTCTCTACGACCTTCTCATCCATTTCTCTTGCCCAGATACCACCCAGGCACACCGTATGGGCAATCACCTCTATCCCAGCTGTATTCAGGACCAGCTGGGCGACTGCGCCTGCTGCTACACGGGCAACGGTCTCCCTGCCAGAGGCCCTACCTCCTCCTCGATGGTCACGAATGCCATATTTAGCCAGGTAGGTCATGTCACCGTGACCTGGCCTGAATACATTCTTGAGGGCATCGTAGGAGGAGCTTTTGGCGTCTTTATTGTAAATCACAAGACTGATGGGCGTACCTGTAGTCAGTCCCTCAAAGACCCCTGATAGTATCTCGACTCTGTCCAATTCCTTACGAGTGGTTTCTGCGGCCCCACCCTTACCAGGCCTGCGTTTGTCTAGAGCGGCCTGAATGAACTCCACATTCAAAGAAAGCCGCGACGGGCATCCGTCTATGACCACGCCGATGGCAGGTCCATGTGACTCGCCCCATGTGGTGACTCGAAAGCTATGACCGAAGGTGTTACCCGGCATATATGTTCATCCTTTCAAAACAGATTGAGAAACCCCACCGACGGCCCTCACCCGGCCTCCGGCCACCCTCTCCCACTGGGATAGGGCCGGGGTGAGGGTAACCATGGAACGGCGGCCAAAGATAACGATGACCTTTGTAGTGACGCACGACCCATCCCGACATCGCCGGGATGCTTTGAATTTAAATAATAAATGGCGGCAATTGGATTTGTCAAACCATTTCGAGCGGCAAAGCCGTAACTGTCATTTCGAGCGGCAAAGCCGCGAGAAATCTTAACGAAACGAGAAATCTTAACGTTGGGGTAAGATTTCTCAGTCGCTGCGCTTCATTCGAAATGACAGGCAGTCACTACACTTCATTCTGAATAGGTCTTGCCAAATCCATCAGGCTATGTTAACAAAAGACGCATGGCGGCGTAGCCAAGTGGTAAGGCGACGGTCTGCAAAACCGTTATTCTCCAGTTCGAATCTGGACGCCGCCTCCATTCTTAACAGCTCTGTTCTTGTCAATTGCTTTTAAGGTATTTCCAAACGAGGAAATTCTATGGCCATTATGGAAATAAGTGTCATTCCTCTTGGTACCTCCACTACGAGTTTCAGTCACTTTGTGGCGGAAATACAACGACGTCTTGAACAAACAGGGGTTGCCTTCGAACTGACTGATATGGGCACCATTATAGAAGGTGAAATGACCCAACTGCTGAATACACTGAAGGTCGTACATGAAATCCCCTTTGAAATGGGAGAAAGACGCGTATATACCGTAGTGAAAATAGACGATAGGCGCGACAAAAAGACATCCCTCGGAGACAAAATCAGATCGGTGCAAAACCGCATCACACGGGCCTGAAACTATTTCTATGAAGCGCATCACCGGTTTTCTCATTCTCATCTTCAGCATTTTAATGTTATACGGTATTTTCATAGGAGAACCGCTAAAGGTATTAAAAAAGGCCACGACCATCTGTCTTGACTGCATTGGAATCGGGTGATGGAACGACGCAGACGCCTGACACAATCGCTTTCCACGCTTCTGGCCAATTCCTACTGGCTGTTTCTTGGGAATACTCCCATCTATCAAGGACCGCTGAAGGCTGTCTGCTTTCCTGGCCTCAACTGCTATTCCTGTCCTGCAGCAGCCTTTGCCTGTCCAGTGGGCGCAATTCAGAATTTTACCATCACGCTGCGAATGGGTCTTTCTTCCGGGCATTTCGGGGCGTATGTTCTGGGTTTTTTGGGATTGACAGGCGCTTTTCTCGGCAGAATACCCTGTGGATGGCTGTGTCCGTTTGGGTTCTTGCAGGAATGGATTCACCGCATTCCCACAAAAAAACTCAGTCTGCCGCGAGCGCTGCGTTTTGGACCGTATTTGTTTCTTATACTTTTTGTTTTATTGTTACCTGCATTGCTCATTGATGAATCAGGATATGGAGCATCATGGTTCTGCAAATACATCTGTCCTGCCGGCACGCTTGAGGCAGGTATTCCGCTTATGGTACTTGCGCCTGACCTCAAACATATGATAGGCGCCCTCTTTTTCAACAAGATCCTTCTGCTATTTATAATCCTGGGGCTATGCGTCTTCATCTCGCGTTTTTTTTGCAGGGTTGTCTGCCCATTGGGAGCCATTTATGGCCTTTTCAATAAAACGAGTTGGATACGCCTGGAATTTCATGAACAAGCCTGTGTAAGTTGCAAGGCCTGTTTCAAAATCTGTCCCACCGGAATATCATTTTTCAACGGTCTCGACTTCATTAACACCCATGCCTGTATCCGCTGCATGAAATGCTACAACATCTGTCCCTCTGACGCCGTCTCCATCTCCATAGGAAGTATGAAATCCAAGACAATGACATCAAGTAATGCATCAAAGGCTACTCCATGAAGATGATTCTAGCCACAAAAAACAAAGGTAAAATAAAGGAAATACAGGCCTTGGTGCAGAACATGTCCATTAAACTCCTCTCTCTTGATGATATTTCTGATATGCCGGATGTATCGGAAGACGGGTGCAGTTTTCAGGAAAATGCCCTAAAAAAGGCATGCGCCATTGCAAAACACACAGGCATAATCGCTATTGCAGATGACTCAGGCCTGGAGGTGGACGCTTTAAACGGCGCTCCTGGCATACATTCCGCCAGATATGCAGGAGAAAAGGCCACCGACCACGAAAACATGCAGAAACTACTGAAGACCCTAACCGGCCTACCCCTAAACAAAAGGACAGCCAGATTCAGATGCTCAATAGCTGTATGCACACCTCAAGGCCGTCACATCACCACAGAAGGCGTGTGTGAGGGTGCCATAGCCCTTGAACCACGTGGTGCTCACGGATTTGGCTACGATCCAGTATTCCTGCTACCTGGCAGAAACTGCACCATGGCAGAAATGGAACCGAACAGCAAAAATCTCATTAGCCATAGGGCAATGGCATTGGCAAAATTAAAAGAAATCCTGCCCGCTTTTTTAAAGGAAATAGGGGAGAATTGAGAATGAACAAACTTCAGACCTACGACAAGGAGGAATGTCTGCGTCAGGCAGTGGAAATCGCCAAAAGTTACGTCCAATCCGGCGAAAACAAACATGGCCAGATAGCAGATTTTCTGGAAACTGTTTATAATAAATTACTAGAGCTTAAACAACACGCCATAAGCGAAGAAAAAACCTAACTCAGGAGGGAACATGCTCAAGCCATCTCAATGCACGCTCTACAGTGGAGGCATGAAGGGAGCAGAGGCTGAATTCGGAATCAATGCAGAACGATGGAACGTCAAAGAGGTCAATTTCTCTTATAAAGGCCATCAGATGGAACGCACAAAGGACATATACGTCCTCACCGAAGAAGAATTGAAACAGGGCGACGTAAGCATGGCCATAGTATCGAGTCGCATGGGCCGCACCTATGCCGAGGCTGAAAAGATACGAAATGTAATTCAGTCCATCTTTCACATGGTGAACAAAGGTCATCAGGTCTTTGCCGTAGGCTGGATACAACCGGACAAGACCGTAAAGGGCGGCACAGGCTGGGCAGTGGAGCTGGCCAAATTCTTCGGAAGACCGGTAAGTGTATTTGATCAGGGCGAAAACGAATGGTTCTCATGGAACGGGGTTCAGTGGTTTAAGGACCTACCCATCATCTGCCACAGGACATTTGCCGGAACAGGCACACGCCATCTAACTGAACATGGCAAGGCGGCCATCAGAGAGCTGTTTGAACGCTCCTTCGGAAAACCAGCTTAAAAAAAGAACAGGCATTCTTTTAGCAAACCCAAATACCTTCCCACCGTTTTGTTTTGTAGGGCAAGCCGCTGGCTTGCCCTATGTCAAACGTCATGCCCCTGGCCTGGCAATCAAACATACTCCCTTGTCTTATGGAACACTATATCAGGAAACAGCTCCACAGCGCGGCTGAGTTTCCACTCGCTTGCCGCCAGAAATGCCAAATGCCCCTCTGCATCCACCGCCAGATTGCTTTGGTTTCTGGACTTGAATTCCTCCAGTTTCTTTCGGTCCGCACATGACACCCAGCGCGCTGTGGCGTATTCAACCGGCTCATATACCGCATCCACACCGTATTCAGCCTTGAGTCTGGCCATGGTCACATCGAACTGCAAAACCCCCACAGCACCCAAAATATATCCGCTACCCAAAAGAGGCTGAAAGAGCTGAACAGCACCTTCCTCAGCCAGCTGCACCAAACCTTTATGTAATTGCTTGATTTTCATAGGATTTTTTAGCACAACCTTCATAAAGTGCTCTGGAGCGAAATTGGGTATGCCTGTGAACTTGAGCGGCTCTTTCTCTGTGAAGGTATCGCCTATCTTGATGGTGCCGTGGTTATAGATGCCGATTATGTCACCGGGGTAGGCCTCTTCTACATTCTTGCGGTCCTGTGCCATGAAAATGGTCGCATTGGCCAGGGATATCTCCTTGCCGGTGCGATGGTGAATGACCTTCATTCCCCGCCGGAATACGCCTGAGCAAATGCGAAAAAACACGATTCTGTCCCTGTGTGCAGGATTCATATTGGCCTGTATCTTAAAAGCGAAGCCCGAAAATTCCTGCTCATCGGGCAAAACCATGCGATTGACAGCGGGCCGCTTGCCTGGGGCCGGCGCCAACTCCACAAGGGCATCCAGAAGCTCTCTGACACCGAAGTTATTGATGGCGCTTCCGAAAAAAACAGGCGTCTGTCTGCCATTAAGATATTCGTTCATGTCAAACGGTCTCGTAGCTCCCTGCACTAGGGCGATCTCCTCTCGAAGCTGAACGGCATCGCTTCCTATAAATTTGTCCAACATGGGGGCCAACAAGTCTTTGATTACGATGCCACTCTGAGGGATGGTATCGGAACCAGGAGTGAAAAGATGCAACTCCTGACGATAAAGGTTGTAAACACCCTTAAAGCCCTTGCCCATGCCGATGGGCCATGACAAAGGCGCACATTCTATTCGCAGCTTCTCTTCAATATCAGCCAGCAGATTCAAGGGGTCTTCACCCTCCCTGTCGAGCTTGTTGATAAATGTAATGATGGGAGTGCTGCGCATTCGGCAGACCTCCATGAGCTTTCGAGTCTGAGCCTCCACGCCCTTTGCGCTGTCTATAACCATCAATGCGCTGTCCACGGCAGTAAGCACGCGATACGTATCCTCGGAAAAATCCTGATGCCCTGGAGTGTCTAACAGATTGATCTCCTTGTCACGATACGGAAAATTCATAACGGATGTGGTAACCGAGATTCCCCTCTCCTTTTCGATGGCCATCCAGTCGCTTAAGGCATGTCTCGAGGCCTTGCGGGCCTTGACTGCCCCGGCCATTTGAATGGCGCCTCCGAACAGAAGTAATTTCTCGGTCAATGTGGTCTTTCCGGCATCGGGATGGCTGATAATGCCGAAGGTGCGTCTGCGTTGAATCTCTTTTTGAAGTTGATTTTGCAATGTATTTATTCCTGTCGTTCGTTTCTTTCAATCCACCTTTTGTCATTTCGAGTAGCAAAGCCGCGAGAAATCTTAACGTTGGGGTAAGATTTCTCAGTCGCTGCGCTTCATTCGAAATGACAGGCAGTCGCTGCGCTCCTTAAAACTGGCATATCTTTTGAATGATAATTCTAATGCAAAATACATCAAATGTCCAATTTGAGTGTTAGGAGTGTGTTAAGAGCTATTAAATTGTCCGATGTAACAGCGAATGGATTGTCCAATCATAATTTGATTCTTTTTCTGTCCAGTCCTTGCAAAGGACTTCCGCTTGTTCCAAAACAAGCTCGGTAGCACGAGCCTGCTTGTCCGGCGGATAGCCGTATTTTCGAAGAATTCGCTTGATGATCACCCGCATCTGGGCCCGGACGTTTTCTCGGACGGTCCAGTCGATGGTGATGCTGCTGCGCACCGCCTTGACGAGTTCTTGAGCGATCAGCCGCAGTGTCTCATCGCCGAGGACGGCCACTGCGCTATCGTTGACCTCCAGCGCGTCATAAAAGGCTACCTCGTCATCCGTCAGCCCCAGCTTCTCACCTCGCTGGTTGGCCTCGCGCAGGTCCTTCGCCAATGCGATCAATTCTTCGATCACCTGTGCCGTCTCAATGGCCCGGTTCTGGTATTTTTTGATTGCATTCTCAAGAAGCTCTGCAAACGACCGGGCCTGGACGACGTTCTTTCTGCTGCGTGCCTTAATCTCGCCTTCCAACAACTTGCGCAGCATCTCCACCGCCAGGTTCCTTTGCGGCATGCCGCGCACTTCCGCCAAGAACTCATCGGACAGGATCGAGATGTCCGGCTTCTTCAGCCCGGCCGCCGCGAAGATGTCGATGACCTCATTCGAAGACACCGCCTTCGAGACGATCTGCCGAATGGCGAGCTCGATTTCCTCCGGGCTGCGGCGGCTGTCCCCCGTGCTCTTGGTCAGCACGGACTTCACCGCCTGGAAGAAGGCCACGTCGTCCCGAATCTCCAGCGCCTTCTCATGCGGAACGGCCAGCGCAAATGCCTTCGACAACTCGCCAACCGCCTTCACCAGCCGGTTCTTGCCGTCATCCTGGGCCAGCACGTGCTCCTGCGCCGCCGGAAGCACAGAAAGCCTTTCCTGCGGCCCACCGGTCTTCCAGGGCGACCAGTCGAAGCCGTGGAAAATGCCGCAGCAGACCTCGTACCGCTCCAACATGACAGCCACAGCCTCTTCCTGGTCGATGGCTGTCTGGCCCTTGCCTCCGCTCTCGGTGTAGTTGGCCAGAGCGTATTTGAGCTGGTCGGCCAGGCCAAGGTAATCCACCACAAGACCGCCCGGCTTATCCTTGAAGACGCGGTTCACTCGCGCGATGGCCTGCATCAGCCCGTGGCCGCGCATCGGCTTGTCCACGTACATCGTGTGGAGGCACGGGGCGTCGAACCCTGTCAGCCACATGTCGCGGACGATAACTACCTTGAACGGTTCTTTCGGGTCCTTGAAACGCTTTGCCAGTTCCTCGCGGCGAGGCTTGTTGCGGATGTGTGACTGCCAATCGACCGGGTCCGATGCCGAACCCGTCATCACAATCTTGAGGATTCCCGCGCCATCGTCATCATGGTGCCAGTCCGGACGGATGGCCGTAATGGCCTTGTCGAGCTCGACACAGATGCGGCGACTCATGCAGACGATCATCGCCTTACCGTCCATCGCCGAAAGGCGTTCCTCGAAGTACTTTACCAGGTCTTCGGCGATCAGATTCAACCGCTTCTCCGTGCCCACCAGGGCCTCAAGCTGTGCCCACTTGGTCTTCAGCCGCTCTTTGTGCTCGATTTCTTCGCCCTCGGTGGCCTCCTCGAACTCCTCGTCCAGCAGGGGTCGGGCGGTTTCGTCGAGTTCAAGCCTTGCAAGTCGACTCTCGTAGTAGATAGGTACGGTCGCCCCGTCCTTCACTGCCCGCTCGATGTCGTAGATGCTGACGTAGTTGCCGAAGACCGCGCGGGTGTTCTTGTCGGTCAGTTCTATGGGGGTGCCGGTGAACCCGATGAAAGAGGCGTTCGGCAACGCCTCGCGCATATGCCGGGCAAAGCCATCAATAAAATCGTATTGGCTGCGATGCGCTTCGTCGGCGATCACGACGATGTTACGGCGGTCCGACAGCAACGGGTGTTGATCCTCGCTGTCGGTCGGGAAGAACTTGTGAACCGTCGTGAAAACGACTCCTCCGGAGGCGGTCGTCAGCAACTCCCGCAGATGCGCCCTGCTCTGAGCCTGCATCGGCTGCTGGCGAAGCAATTCGTGACAGCGCGCGAATGTGCCGTAAAGCTGGTCGTCCAGGTCGTTTCGGTCGGTGATCACTACCAGCGTCGGGTTCTCCATCGCCGGATGCAGCACGACCCGCCCGGCGTAGAACGCCATTGTCAGGCTCTTGCCCGATCCCTGCGTGTGCCATACAACACCGACGCGCTTGTCGCCGCCCGCTCCGGCAGCCCGAACGGTTGAA
>CAYRSX010000023.1:0-76690 GCA_964427245.1 uncultured Desulfobulbaceae bacterium
GCCGGAGAGCATCCTGCACCCGCTGCCAAAGATCGACGTCGACAATTCCGTCGTGTTCGCCGTTGTATATGCTTCCCTTGTAATCGACCTTGCCGGTGTAAATTACGTTGGTCAGAAGCCGGAAGAGGCTGTTCTTGGTGAAAGGCTTTCCGCCGCGCTCCTGACCCTTCTTGGTGGTCCACTGCTTGTTTTTCCAGCCGCGTCGTTCGATTTCCTGAACGACAGGGATCAAGGCTTTGTGCTCCAGGTAGAGCTGGTACATCCCCCGGACCTGTACGGCTTCGTCCTCGTTGACGACCAACCTGCCGCCTTTCGGGTCGACGTCATACCCGAGAACCGGCATCCCGCCGACCCACTTGCCCTTGCGCCGTGCGGCGGACATCTTGTCGCGGGTGCGCTCCGAGATGATCTCCCGCTCGAACTGGGCAAAAGATAAAAGGATGTTCAACGTGAGCCGCCCCATGGAACTGGTCGTGTTGAACTGCTGGGTGACCGAGACGAAGCTCACGGAGTGCTTGTCGAAAAGCTCCATCATGCGGGCGAAGTCCAGAAGGGACCGGCTCAGACGGTCCACCTTGTAGACCACCACGCAGTCGATGCCGCCCGACTCGATGCCGGCGAAGAGCCGCTTGAGGGCGGGCCGCTCCATGTTGCCGCCGGTGAAGCCGCCGTCGTCGAACCGATCCGGAATGCACACCCATCCCTCGTGTCTTTGGCTCGCGATATAGGCTTCCGCGGATTCCCGCTGGGCGTCGAGGCTGTTGAACTCCTGCTCCAGCCCCTCGTCTGTGGACTTGCGGGTGTAGATGGCGCAGCGGATCGTCCCGTTGGTTCTTGATGCCGAATCCAGGGCTTCTCCCCGGCCGTGGTTATTGTTTCTGCTCATTCGTTCCTCCTCTCGGGTTTGCGGCTCCCGCCCTTGGCCGCGGCATCGGCGATACCGAAGAAGAGGAACCCGTTCCATTTGCTCCCGGTGACCTCCTGGGCGATGGCTGAGAGGGACTTGTACCGTCGGCCGTCGAACTCGAAGCCGTTGTCGAGTACCTTGACCACAATGTCGCGGCCTCGGAACTCGCGGGCGAGCAGAGTCCCGGGCAGCGGCAGCCTCGGGTCGTGCGACGGGGATATGCGGCTGGTCGCCGTTCTCGCCTTGATCTCGGCGGAACCCGAGGCGACCGGATCACGCGGAGACCGCGTTCTCAGGTCGGCGTCATTGGCCAGTTCCTCAGCTCTGCGCCGGGCCCGCTCCGAAAGGTCACCCTCCGCCAGAGCCTGAATGCGCCAGGCGATTCGCTTGCGAAGAAACTCCTTATGGTAGGAGCGGGTCTCTTCTCCGAAGACCTCGAGGTACTTGTCCCGGAGTTCTCCGACGGTCATCCGGGAGAGCCCCTGGACCTCTTGATACGTTGTTGCTTCCATCCGAAACCTCCTTTGCTTCATGGGCTTCGCCCTGCGGGCGGCCCGTCCGCACCGCAATCTCAGGGCGTTAACTCGTGAATGAATGAAGGCTTCGGTGGCCCGGAATATCAAGGCGAATCGAAGTAAACGCCTCAGATTCTTCAACTTGCGCTACATGCTCTGCCCCACTGCCGGAATCTGGGGCGATTCGGCGTCCGTTTCGATGGCGCATGTAGCCTCTGGCCAGGATCGTGGCGATCTCCGATATCACCTCTTCAAGTGAGGTGGGGACGTGTTCGTTGTCCGGCATCCGGTCCTCCTTTTGCGGGAGGCCGCGTAAAGGTGCCGTCGTGGATGCCGCTGGGGCGGGATCGGCCTGACGTCGAGAAGGCCGTTGGAGCCCGTCCGACACCACCCGAAGGCGATGTCGTCGGCACCCACAACGGTCTCCGATCTCACGGCTGTTTCCGCTGTCTGGTAATCCGCTTGCGCCGGACCCACTGGTCCGGCTTTCGGCAGATACCTACCGGAGGGGAGTTCGAAATGTCGAAACGGGTTTCCGGATGCAGCCGGGCTGTTAAACAAGGCGGGGCGAAAAACGGAGAACGGGAGAATTCGGAGAGGACATTTTCGGTGAGCGCCCGCAACCCCCAGGGTTGCACCCAGTCCCCGGACTGCGGGCTTCGAAACGGAGAAATAGGGCAAATGTGCGGGCGGGCGTAAGTCGGCGTGGACACGCCGGAAACGACGAGACCCCGAGGGGATCACCCCACGGGGTCTTGCGTTAACTAAGCACCGCTGAAATCAGCGGATTGAATTTTGGCTCCTCAGGACGGACTCGAACCGCCAACCTAGTGGTTAACAGCCACCCGCTCTGCCATTGAGCTACTGAGGAGTGGAAACTCTTTCTTGAATGAAATGGCAAAAATTGGGCCGTGGAGGGCTCGAACCTCCGACCTCCTGATTAAGAGTCAGCTGCTCTACCAACTGAGCTAACGGCCCGAAAAATGTGTGACAAAAATAGCCGAGTTAACAGCTGTTGTCAAGGTTAAAAAACTCTTTATTTCTTGGCTGCACCAGTTGCCGCGGGTGCGGTTTTGGCTGGAGCGCCTGAAGCCGCCCCCTTGACCTCGAGCTCTCCGCGAATCTTGTCCACGGTCTTTTTGCCAAAGCCCTTCACATTGGCCAGCTCATCTACGCTTTTAAATGGCCCATGCTCTGTACGATACTTGATGATGGCCTCGGCCTTGGCTGACCCGATGCCCTTGACTGATTCCAAGGCGGCCTTGTCGGCGGTGTTCAAGTCCACCGCGGCAAGGGCCAGAGACGCCAAAAACATCATTGCACACAAAACAGACAAAATCCTTTGCATGTAATCCTCCTAGTTTTGGTATTGACACTCTGCCGTATATTACAATCTCTGATGGCTTTTGCAATATTTTTTATCTATCCGAAGGCTGAAAGGCCTTGGGCCTGTACCCTGGATTTAAATGAAAGACACCGGAAAGGCAGCGATAGTTCTCGGCAAAATCCAGCCCATAACCCACCAGAAAGCCCTTTTTCACATCAAAACCCACATAATCGGCCTGAATATCCACCTGCCTGCGCTCATGCTTATCTATGAGACAGCAGATACGCACCGATGCAGGGTGATGCAGCGTCAACACCTCTTTAAGATATTTAATGGTGTGCCCAGTGTCCATGATGTCCTCCACCACTAAAACATCCTTGCCAGTTATGTCCAACTCTATGTCCTTGGTAAAACTGATGCGACCAGAGCTCTCCTGCTCAAAACCATAGCTGGCCATGCGCACGAAGTCCACCTGAATGGGAAGATCTATGGCCCTACACAGGTCAGCCATGAAGATGAAGGCGCCCTTGAGCACACCCACCAGCACAAGGGACCTACCGCTATAGTCCAGAGTGATCTGCCTGCCCAGGGCAAGAATACGCTCACGAATGACTTCAACGGATAAGACCTCCTGCAACTCATCCTTGCACATGATGACCCCCTTCTCCATAAAAATATTAATGAAAACAATAAATTACATACACACTCAATGAACCGTGCCATGACTTTCCAATCAAGATGGTTTCAAAGCCCGCGCCACTGTAAACACGGTCACCTTTCTAAAACCGGCCTTCCACAGAGTCAAGACGCATTCATTTATGGTGGCACCTGTTGTGAGCACATCATCCAGCAACAAGATTCGTTTAGAAGCCAAATCCATAGGCAGACATACCTCAAACGCGCCCTTCAGATTGACAAGTCTCTGTTGCCGTTCCAAGGATGTCTGCGGCAGCGTATAGACACAGCGTTTCAGTCCGTCATAACTAATTGGAATATCAGGAAATATGGCCTTGGCCAGCCTTATACACTGGTTATAGCCTCGCTCACGCAACCGTTTTACATGAAGCGGCACCGGCAGAACCACATCCACATTCAAATTTTGCAAATTTTTAAGCAGATACGCCCTGGCCAGACTACTCATGGCACGCAGGGCATAACCATCGTCTATGTATTTGATTTTGTGCAGCAGTTCCCGCACAGGACCTTCAAATGAAAATAATGAGATACAACGTTCATATAAAGGCGGCTTCAAAATACACTCGCCACATCTGTGACCATTGGAAAAGGATGCCATCAGGGGTCTTCCACAGATGCTGCAAACAGGGGATGAAACCGGTGTCACTTTCTGCAGACAGTCCCTGCACAGCAGAAGACCGTCTGCCTCTGAAATGGCAACTCCACATACAGCGCACACAAGCGGAAACAGCAGCCGCATGGCCGCATTGCGAACCTCCAAAAGTCCTTTATAAAAGGAAACCAACAGCCTCTCTACAGCGCCTCTACTATCTTTTCGGCAAATTCCGAACACTTGATCTCTACAGCGCCTGCAATCTGACGGGCCAGGTCATAGGTGACATATTTTTGAACAATAGCGGCCTGCAATGCCTTATGTACCAGATCCTTTGCCTCTGTCCAGCCCAGATATTCCAACATCATGGCACCTGAAAGAATAAGAGAGCCTGGATTGACCTTGTCCAGACCTGCATATTTGGGTGCTGTGCCGTGAGTGGCCTCAAAGACCGCATATCCATCGCCGATATTGGCACCAGGCGCCATACCAAGACCGCCCACCTGGGCTGCAATGGCGTCGGACATGTAATCACCGTTTAGATTGGGCATGGCAAGCACACTGTATTCAGACGGCCGCAAAAGCACCTGCTGAAACATGGCATCGGCTATTCGATCCTGAATGACTATCTTGCCTTCAGGCCGTTTTCCACCATAGTTGTCCCAGATCTCCTGCTCCGTGACGGTCACATCGCAAAACTCCTCCTTAGCCAGCTCATATCCCCATGTACGAAATGCGCCCTCCGTAAACTTCATGATGTTACCCTTGTGCACCAAAGTGACGCTGTCCTTACCAGCGGATAATGCGTAGAGAATGGCCTTTCTCACCAGACGTTTACTGCCAAATTCACTCATGGGCTTGATGCCTATTCCTGAATCGAGACGAATACATTTCCCCATCTCTTTATTGAGAAAATCTATAACCTTCTTCGCCTCGGGGCTGCCCTTTGGCCACTCGATGCCGGCATAGACATCCTCTGTATTCTCTCGATAGATAATCATGTCCACATTTTCAGGATGCTTCACAGGACTTGGTACGCCGTCAAAATAACGCACAGGCCTTACACAGGCATACAGGTCCAATTCCTGGCGCAGTGTTACATTCAGGCTGCGAATACCTGCGCCTATGGGCGTGGTAAGCGGACCTTTGATGGCAACCACATATTCCTTGATAGTGGAAAGCGTCTCGTCTGGAAGCCACTTGCCCGTGAGTTTGTAGGCCTTTTCTCCTGCAAGCACCTCCAGCCATTCTATACGTTTGGCGCCTGAATATGCCTTTTCAACCGCTGCATCCAGAACACGACGAGTCGCCTTCCAGATGTCAGGGCCTATACCGTCGCCTTCGATATATGGAATCACAGGCACATCAGGAACCGATATGCCGCCTTTTGCGTCCTTTTGAATCTTTTCAGCCATTAAATGCTCCTTACAGGTATTTTTCGCCCAATATCTCGGCTATCTGAACTGCATTGGTGGCAGCGCCCTTACGAATGTTATCCGCCACGATCCACATAACCAGGCCGTTTTCACAGGACAGATCCTTGCGAATACGACCAACGTAGGTGAGATCCTGGCCGGCTGCATCTATGGCCAAGGGATAGACATTGCTAAAGGGATCATCCACCACCTTTACGCCTGGTGCGTTTGCAAGAATCTCCCTTGCCTCTTCAGGTGTGATTTTACCTGCAAATTCCACGTTTACAGACTCTGAATGGCTGTAAAATACCGGAACGCGCACAGTGGTGGCACAGACCTGCACATTGGGAATCTCCATGATCTTGCGTGTCTCGTTTACCATCTTCATCTCTTCCTTGGTGTAGCCGTTTTCCAAAAAGGAATCGATATGAGGCAGGCAGTTAAAGGCGATTCTGTGAGGATAGACCCGTTTTTCCATGGGCTTACCTGATGCCCACGCCCTTACCTGCTCTTCCAGCTCTATGATGGCCTTTTGGCCCGTACCGGAGACCGCCTGATATGTAGAAACTACAATACGGCGTATGTAGGCCTTGGTATGCAGGGGCTTCAATGCCACCACCATCTGAATGGTAGAGCAGTTAGGATTGGCTATGATGCCCTTATTTTTATAATCTGAAATGGCATGAGGATTTACCTCCGGCACCACCAAAGGCACCTCAGGGTCCATACGCCATGCACTGGAATTGTCTATGACCACTGCACCTGCCTTGACGGCCGATGGAGCAAAGGTCAGGCTACGGTCTCCTCCTGCGGAAAAAAGGACGATCTCCACGCCTTTGAAGGAATCATGGTCTAACTTTTGAACCGGTATCTCTTCGCCCCTGAATTTCAATTTCTTGCCCACAGAACGTTCTGAAGCCAAAAGACGAATATCCTTTACAGGAAAATCCCGTTCCTCTAATACCCTTATCATGGTCTGACCCACGGCACCCGTAGCACCTGCTACAGCTACATTAAATGACCGCATCTCATTTACCCCTTTACATAACCAGCGACCAGATCGCCGACCTCTTGAGTGCCGTATCCCATCTTACCTGCGGAAAGACTCTTGAGGTGTTTGCTCACCACGGTTTTCACTGCATCTTCTATTGCCTTGGCAGCCTCGGATTCACCCAGGGAGTCCAGCATCATGGCGCCTGCACAGATAGCCGCCAAGGGATTTATGACGTTTTTACCCGTGTATTTAGGGGCCGAACCGCCAATGGGTTCAAACATAGAGACGCCCTGCGGATTGATGTTGCCGCCTGCGGCTATGCCCATTCCGCCCTGAATCATGGCGCCCAGATCCGTGATGATGTCGCCAAACATGTTGTCCGTGACGATCACATCGAACCAATCAGGATTTTTCACCATCCACATACAGGTGGCATCCACATGAGCATAATCGGTCTGAATGTCAGGATATTCCTTGGCCACTTCATAGAATGTGCGCTCCCAAAGGTCAAAGGCAAAGGTCAATACATTTGTTTTGCCGCACAGAGTCAGTTTTTTACGCTTGTTGCGTTTACGGCAGTAATCGAAGGCAAAACGAATGCAGCGCTCCACGCCCTTTCGAGTATTGATGGACTCCTGCACTGCCACTTCATCAGGTGTCCCCTTTTTGAGCACGCCACCTGCGCCGGCATAAAGACCCTCGGTATTCTCTCTCACCACAACAAAGTCTATGTCCTCCGGCTTTTTGTCCTTCAGTGGAGTATCAACTCCGGGGTAAAGGATGACAGGCCTCAGATTGATATATTGATCTAGCCCAAAACGCAGGTTCAAAAGAATACCCTTTTCCAAAATGCCGGGTTTTACATCCGGATGACCGATGGCACCCAAGTATATGGCCTTATAGCGCTTCAGATCCTCGATAGCGCCTTCAGGAAGCACCTCGCCGGTGCGCTTATAACGCTCTCCGCCGTAGTCATACCAGGTCATGTCGAGCTTGAAACCAAAACGCGAGGCCGCAGCCTCAATAACCTTTACACCCTCCGCAATGACCTCAGGACCTGTGCCATCACCAGGCATGACCGCAATCTTGTACTCTTTCATATGTAACTCCTTATTAAGATTAGAATATTTACGATTGAATCTTTCGATTATTTAACTTTCTTGAGAATATGGGCTATCAAGCCGCCATCCTGAATCAGTTCCTGCATGAAGGGCGGAATGGGTTGGGCCTTGTATGTTCGACCCTTGGTGATATTGTGGATCTCACCGGTTGACGGATTGATCTCCACCTGATCCCCCTCTAAGATATCCTCCGCGGCATCCTTTGACTCAAAGATAGGCAACCCCATATTGAAGGCGTTTCTGTAAAAGATACGAGCAAAAGTTGGGGCAATAACACAACCCACACCGGCGGCCTTAAGTGCTATGGGCGCATGTTCGCGAGATGAACCACATCCGAAGTTCTTACCGGCGACAATGATGTCACCAGGAGACAGCTTCTTTACGAATTCCGGATCCGCATCCTCCATGCAGTGTTTGGCCAGTTCAGCTGCATCAGATGTGTTCAGATATCTGGCCGGAATGATCAGGTCTGTATCGATGTTTTCTCCAAATTTCCAGGCTTTTCCTTTAATATTCATACAATTACCTCTTTAATTACAGGGAATCCGGCCCTGCTATTTTGCCCAAGACAGCACTGGCCGCCGCCACTGCGGGGCTGGCCAGATAGACCTCGCTTTCGGGATGTCCCATTCTGCCCACGAAGTTTCTGTTGGTGGTGGCCAGAGCGCGTTCTCCCTTGGCCAGAATGCCCATGTGCCCGCCAAGACACGGCCCGCAGGTAGGAGGCCCTATCACAGCTCCGGCATTTAAAAAGATCTTGAGATACCCCAGCTCCATGGCCTGACCATAGATAGCAGGGGTTGCAGGCAATATAATGAGCCGCAAACCCTTGGCCACCTTACGGCCATTCAGGATATGAGCGGCTACGGCCAGGTCTTCTATGCGACCGTTGGTGCAAGAGCCAATAACCACCTGATCCAAAGGCACATCCCCAACTTGAGAAATGCCCTTGGTATTTTCCGGCAGGTGAGGAAAGGCCACCTGCGGCTCTATATCACTTGCATCAAACTCGATAATCCTGGCATACTGTGCATCTTTATCGCTTTTATACACTGTAAACGGTCTTTTTGCCCTGGCATTTGCATATTCGATGGTCTTGTCATCGGGGTTAAACAACCCTATCTTGCCACCAGCTTCGATGGCCATATTGGCCATAGTGAAGCGGTCCGCCATGGGCAATGCATCGATCACAGGGCCGCAAAACTCCATGGCCTGATACAGGGCGCCGTCCACGCCTATCTTGCCGATGGTATATAGAATCAGGTCTTTGCCTGTCACCCACGGCCTCAGTGTGCCGTTATATATGAATTTAATGGACTCCGGCACCTTGAACCAAGTCTTGCCGGTTATCATTGTGGCGGCCAGGTCAGTACTACCCACGCCTGTTGCAAAGGCACCCAATGCCCCATAGGTGCAGGTATGGCTGTCTGCGCCTATGACCACATCGCCCGGCAGCACTATACCCTTTTCAGGAAGCAGGGCGTGTTCCACTCCGCTTTCGCCGCCGTCGTAGTGATGAACAATACCTTGTTCTTTGGCGAAGTCCCGCAACATCTTGGCCTGCTCAGCGCTCTTGATGTCCTTGTTGGGCACGAAATGATCGGATACCAGGGCGATCTTTGTTGAATCGAAGACGCGCTGAATACCCGCCTGTTTGAATATCTTGATTGCTATGGGCGCCGTGATATCGTTTCCCAGGGCGATGTCCACATTTACCTGTACAAGCTGGCCAGGCTCCACGTATTCAAGACTCGCATGAGCGGCCAGTATCTTTTCGGCTATGGTCATGGGTTTTGTCATATCTTCCTCTTTTTATTGACGATTTGTAAATTCCTTAAAAAAGCAGGGATTCTTTGATTTTTTTGGCATATTTAACAGCAAACCCCCTTGAAATCAACCTGAAAATAAAAAACATCTTTCATTTTACATCTGAAATCGGTATTATTATCGCTTATGCAACGACATGATATCGCAATCCTCTATTCAGGCGGAACAGACTCTCTGGCCCTTTATGCCCTGGCCATGAGCGGAAAACTCCTATACACACCCCATATCATCAACATTCACCTGCTGCATATGCTAAACGGTATGAGCCGATTTCACGAATTCCCTCAGCGCAGGCTCGATGTAGCCAGACGCATTCTCACGGCATCTCGAGGGACAGAGACAGGGCCGGAGACCATTTACGTGGAACTGGATATGGGCCGGCTGTTTCAGGGCCTTTGGCTGGACCACTATGAAGACCTGATGCCTCGCTATGGACACAAAAACCTGGTCTGTGTTGCATGCAAACTGGCCATGCACACCAAGGCAATTCTCTATTGCATCGAACACAATATCACCTTTTTATATGTAGGCTATACAAAAAAACAGGGATTTTATCCGGAACAGACTCAGGTCTTCATGAGTAAACTACAGGCATTTTCAAAGAATTTCGGCATTACCACCCTGTTTCCCCTTTATGACGCCTTCGACTCCAAAGATATAGCCAGACACCTCCTGGAGGACTACGGCCTGCCGTCCACAGGCGGAGGTGAAAGAAAATGCCTCTTTTGCCAGACCAAGACCACTGCCACAGAGGCTGAAATAGGTGCATATCTCGATGATATGCTGTCAAACACAGCCCAATACCTAGAACACAAGCTGGCGGGCCGCATTCAGGAGGCAGCCATGTGTTTTCCTCCCGGAAGACCTTTCAACCTGACATGAAAATCAGCTGCATTATTCCCACAAAAGACCGCTGTGAGATGCTGGTTTGCGCCATAGAGAGTGCCCTGAAGCAAGAATCGGCGGTAGCAGAGATTCTGGTGGTGGACGACGGTTCCACTGATTCCACTGAAGAGGTGGTAACGACTCGCTTTCCCACAGTAAAATACATTAAGACCTCGGGCAAAGGACCAGGTGCAGCCAGAAATCTCGGCGCAGCCAGTGCCGCTGGAGACATCTTAATGTTTCTGGACTCGGACGACCGCTGGCTGCCGAATCATACTCGATCCCTGGTATCCCTGATACAGAAGGGCCATGACCTTGCCTATGGCATCACGAAAAACGAAGACGAATTTACGGGCGAAACCTTTTACATTCCAGAAAATATGTCTTCACTCACCGGCTCCACGTTTCGCGACCTGTTGCGCTGGTGTTTTCTCGTGCCCTCCAGTGTGGCTGTCAGCAGAAGGGCCTTTTTCACATGTAAGGGCTTTCCTGAACGTACCTTTGGAGAAGACTGGTGTTTTTTCCTTGAACTCGCTCACGCCCATTGTCACATGGAACATTCTGCCGAACAACCGAAACCTTTTGGATTTGCAAACGAGGTCATCACACACAGAAGGCTGCACAAGGGCAGCCTTTCCTGCACTTGCAGACAGGGTGCCGCCATTTTGAACCTGCTCATGGACATCAAGAAACTTGCAATGCGTTCGAAAGGCGCCATGCCTGAAGATTTTTTATACTTAGACAATGCCATATCATTTGCAAAAAAGGAACACACCAAATGGAACACGGTACAGGACTGGTTTTGCGCCATGAAACAACTGCAAAGCCCCTCATAGAAGCGCTGAAACACAAACAGGTACTGGAACATGGCATGGATGTGCCGGAAGAAAGACCTGAATTTCCCATTGCTCTCACAGAAGTGGGCATAGCATCCAAGACCTTATGGGTTCGATTGCCTGAGGGCCGCATACCCTTTGATGCAGCCTTGTCCGTAAGCCTGCCTGCTCGGTTCAGAGGCATACACATGTCCCGCATGGAAGAGGCCGTTTCAAGCCTTTCTTCCATAGATTTTACAGACCTGATGGACTATGCCATGGCCCTTGCAAAAAAACTCCTGCAGGGCCAGCGGGGAAACGATGTGCATGTGCGATTGAAAGGTCTGCTTCCCATAACACGTTCCACTCTGATTTCCCAAAGGCTATCACAAGACAGTCTCACTGTAACAGCCTCTGTCAATCTGATGCGTGACAACAACGAGATTCAAATAAAAGAGGCCATGCGAGGCATAGAGGTCATGCACATCACCGCCTGCCCTTGTACGCAGGTCTATAACCACCTACTTTTCCAGGCAAAACAGTCTGATCTTCCGCTCATCACGCACTCCCAGCGCTCATCCACGAGCCTTACCATGGAAGACGCCTCGATGCTTATCACTTATGAAGATCTGCTGTCCTGCCTGAATGACGTCCTGCATGTCACTCAGGACCTGTTAAAACGGCCCGACGAAGCGGAACTGGTGCTCAAGGCCCATAGAATGCCGCAGTTTGCGGAGGACGCAGTGAGAGAGACCGCCCGCAGCGTGGCCGTGCGGTTCGGCAACAGACTCCCTGAAAATACTCGCGTGCAAATCACCTCTATCAGCCTGGAAAGCATTCATATTCACAACGTGGTATGCCGCATAGATACCACCCTCGAGGCGCTCATAAATGCAGCGGCCACCCTTTAGACTCGTCATCTTTCAGCAGGGCGGAAACGCTGATTTCAAGGTGGGCGGTATAGGGGCCTACGGAAACGGAATCGAGATTCAGGCGGTGCATGACCTACCGGCATCTTTACTTGAAGTTATAGATGAACCCGATGAATATGTGTGCCGCATAGAACCATGCGATCTGGTGCTGACCTTCGTGAAACAACCGGATATAGCGGCACACATCGTAGCCTTGGCCAATGAAAAGGAAATCCCTGTCATCGCCCCAGGCCAGCACATTCCAGGTGCCATAACGCCGTTTACATGCTGTGCCATGGGCAGGCTTGCCAGTACAGGTCCCTATGGCGAGCAGTTCGGGTTGCCGGAGTTCGAAGTCTTTCTTGAAAACGGCATTATAAAAGAAATTCGCGTAAAAAGGGGGGCCCCCTGCGGCGCCACCTGGTTTGCTGCAAAAAAAATGATGGGCAAGGCCGTAGAAGAGGCCCTAAAGGCCATGGGCAGAGAGGCCCAGTTCTGCTGTGTGGCTGATCCCTCGACCTTTGATCCCATCACAGGCAAAAGTCAAGTGCACTTTGCAGGAGACGCCCACTGGGTTGCCTTGAAAAAGGCCTTGACTAAATTCATTCGCTGAAATTATGCAAATTGACCTAAAAGAGTATCTGGAAGGGCTCTATTGCAGCTACAACAGACGCGAGTTCGTGCACCCGGATCCCCTGGAGTTTCTCTATCGTTATGCAAATCCATTGGACAGAGAGATAGTCGGTCTCATCGCCTCTTCTCTGGCCTATGGCCGTGTAAATCAGATCTTAAAGAGTGTGGAATGCGTGCTTAAATGTATCCCAATGCCTCACAAAGACCTGTTGAACATGGACTACATGGATTTACAGGCCGTTTTCAGTGGATTTAAACACAGATTCACCACGGGGAATGACCTGGCGGCCCTGTTATTGGGCATCAAAAAGGTGATTCAGGAATACGGCTCTATCGAGGGGGCTTTCATGACATTTCACGATACAAAGGATTTCACACTGGCGCCGGCCCTTTCCAAATTCGTAGATATTGTGTGGCAAAAAGCCAACTACTCAGCGAATTTTCTGCTGCCCAGCCCTGAAAACAAAAGCGCCTGCAAAAGGGCATTTCTGTTTCTGAGATGGATGGTGCGTTGTGACGAGGTGGACCCTGGAGGCTGGCAAATGCCGGCATTCAAGCTTGTGGTCCCCTTGGACACTCACATGCATCGCATTGCCATGAGTCTCGGCCTAACTCGAAGAAAACAGGCGGACTTAAAGGCAGCCATGGAGGTCACTGAGGGGTTCAGATGCATTTCACCCCAAGATCCTGTGCGTTATGACTTCTGCCTCACTCGCTTCGGCATTCATCCGGACATGGACTACTCCATGCTGAAGTGCGCCATTTGACTCCAGAAACTGTTCTATAAAAAAAGAATATACTACAGCCGTTGTGTACGAATACTCCGTCTGCGTTCTCTTACGAAATAGCACTTGACCGTTGTACCCACATTCGACTCCGATTCTATGACCATGTGGCCGGCCTGTTCGTCTATGAGACGCCTGGCAAAGGTCAGCCCCATGCCGATATGCCCTGATTTGGTGGAGAAAAATGGATCGAAGACCTTTGGGAGCATCTGAGGCCGAATGCCATGACCGTAATCCCTGAGTTCGAAAAGCACACTGTAGGGCTCTCTGTCAGACGGTTTCACAAACAACTCCAGCACATTGTTATCTGTTTCAGAGCAGGCGTCACAGGCGTTCTTGACGCAGTCGATCAGGGCCTTTTGAAATGCCTTTATGTCTATCACACAGTCCTGAGTACAGACATCATCTACACATTTAAAGTTCAGGGTCATACCATATCCCTCAATCAGCCTCTGCACTTCAGGTATGACAACTGCTATTACTTTCGAAATAGGTGTAGGCTCTGCAATTGGCCGCGGCATTTCTATGTATTCTGTAAGAGTGCTCAACAACAGTTCTAATCTGCTGGATTCATTAAGAATTACCTTCACATAATCCTTGCGCAACACATCCATGTTGGCCAATCTTCTGGCGAAACCGCCAATAGCTAACACAGGATTTCGAATCTGATGGCTGATATCATCCAGGATGGCGCCCCAAAATGCCATACGTTCGGACTGGTTCAGAATGCGCTCTATGCCCTTTAATCTGGAGATGTCGTTGATGATGATTATAGCCGCCCTATGGCCATTAAACTTGCAGGCCGAGGTAGCCAGTAATGCCATGAAGGTGCTGCCGTCCATACGCCGTAGCATGGCCTCACCTTCGTATTCTCCGGTGGAGTGCGTCAGATGCAGGATGTTTGGCAGAAGGATCTCCCGATCATCCGGCATGAAAATCTCTGAAAAAGGCAGGCCGTTCAGGCCTCCGGACTGCGCCCTGAAAAGACTTTCAGCCCTCTTGTTAGACATGGTGATGACATTGTCTTCAAAGACAATGAGCACCTTGCTATTCAGGAGGTCAAAGATGGACGAAAGCAGATCGGAGTTGGATTCCAGAGCTTGCATGGCCTAAATTTACCACAAGGTATCAATCGATATTCAGCATGTCCTGGGATCTGTTGAAGTCCACAAGGATCGTAACAATGCAGCGATGGAGGTCGGCACGTTTGAGATGCAGTCTGTCCAGAAGCTTTGAATTGACATTGTAACGAAACGCATCGGCTCCAAGTCCTATACCCATTTGAATCACCAGGATATTTGCAAGGGCTATGATGGATGAAAGCGTATCCTGAATATAGAGATCCGGGTCGTGATGGTTACGCACAGCCCGCACTATGTCCGACGGAAACTCCCATAACTGCAGAATCTCTGCACCTATTACAGCATGGTCTCCGCCAAGCACACGCCATTCAGCCTCGGTAAAAAGCATCTTTTCCTGTTTTGCAATTTGAAAAATCTCTTCCAGCCTACTGCCAACGAAGATATTGAGCGCTATTTTGCCCACATCATGCAGCAAAGCGCCTGTAAATGCAGTAGATGAATCTGAATATGAGCAGGATTTTGCCAAAGTCTCGGCTGCAATAGCCGTTGCTATGGAGTGCCGCCAGAGGTCTTTGGGTTCCATGCGATATCCTGCAATAGGTGTATTGAGATACGGCAGGCTGGCGCTGGCCAGAAGTATTTCTGTGATGTGCTGTTGGCCGAGAAAGGTTAGTGCTGTCTCCAGATCCGTGATGCGTTGTGCAAGACCGAAATGGGCCGAATTGGTAAATCGTAGAATATTGGCTGTGATGGCAGGATCATAGCGTAAAAGCTCTGCCAATTTTGCAATGGATGAGTTGGGATCCTTGAGCAGTGCAAGGGCCTTTTGTATAACCTTTGGAAAGGTCGGCAGATTTACCAGTTTCTCAAAGATTCTCTCCAGAGTGAAGTCAGAGGCGGTATAATCGTCGCTCATCACAAAGTGACCTCCTGATCATCAAATGACACCTGAACTCCGTCCTGCCCTACAACCATTCGAACATTACGTTTGCATTGACTACCCACATGCTCACCTTGGATTTTTATTTTGTTGACATCCAGTATCTTTTTGACGGCGGTATAGGTCTGTGCCCCCAAAGAGAGATCTGCAGGTTCTGAAAAAAAACGAGCCGCACCTGCAATCCAAACCTTCATGCGATCCCTGGCCAAACCCTCCTGAATCATACGCTTGAAAAACAACGGCAGGCCGGACATGGCTGCCAGAGCAGGCAAGCGCTCCTGAACTTCATCAAAGGCGTTGGACATCTGAGGCATCTGGGGCAATACAAATAAGGCAAGCCCTGCCACCGGTACCTCTGAATCAGCTATGCAAACCACCAGATTAGAACCCACAGAACAAGCCTCCAGTACCGCTCCAGGCTCTTTACTGACTATCATCTCTCCGTTTTTTATTGAAAAAGTCTGCATAAATACCTCTCTTGAGCAAAAAATAGGTCGACCTTACAAAAAAACAGCAGACAAACATTTAAACAATAACCAATTCACACAAAAAATGAAAGTATATAAAAACCTCATTTTTAAATGGAGTGAACTTCCTTATATTTTTCAATTTTATGTCTCATGGAGAACACCTCATGGCCCCATATTATAACCAGACAATTTATTCGCTACTACACAGGACAATCTAATAGCTCCTAACAGAACCACATAAAAATCTTGACAGTTAGCTCAAAATGTATATTTATACCTTTTATATCAACCATCCCACATGGCTTGCCCGCAAAAAGGAGACTTCTATGCAGAAACAATCTACCATAAAAGTAATCAGCTCGTTCTTTTTTCTTGGAATTACCGGCATGTATCTCTTGGAAAATCCATCATATGCAGCGGACTCACAGTTCAAAGAAGGCATGTGGGAATTCAACATGAATATGCAGATGGAAGGCATGCCTAAGATGCCCGAATTGCCACCCGGCGTGAAACTACCGCCTGGAATGAGCATGTCCAGTCATGGCAACACCATGCAGGTCACCTCTAAACAGTGCATCACTCAAGAAAATATGATTCCTAAAGATGAGAAGATGCACGACCACAATTGCAAGATTACTTCTCAAGAAAAAAGAGGAAATACAGTTAAATGGAGCATGGTCTGTGACGATGACGGCATGAAAATGAAAAGCGACGGCATCGCCACCTATACGGGCGATGTCATGGAAAGCAAGACCACCGTCACCACTCAAATGGAAGGGGAACCGCCCATGAGACAAGTGATGACCGCAAAGGGCAGATATTTGGGGCCGTGCCAGAAATAATCCATCAGAGACCATCGAATTAAAAGGACGTTCATGAAATACATCAGCACAAGAGGAGGCATAACTCCCATAAGTTTTGAGGATACCGTGATGATGGGCCTGGCCACGGACGGCGGGCTGCTGCTGCCACAAACCATTCCAACCCTTTCTCCTGAAACATTGCAGGAATGGTCACGGCTCGGCTATTCAGACTTAGCATTTGAGGTAATCCGCCTCTTTACAACAGATATTCCTTCAGAAACCCTGCGAAAACTCATCGACACCTCGTATGCCTCCTTCGACACAGACGAGGTCACACCTCTGGTCAATTTTGACGGTCTGCACATTCTGGAGCTATTTCACGGCCCTACACTGGCATTCAAAGACATAGCCCTACAATTTCTGGGGAATCTCTTTGAATATATACTGAAAAAACGCGGAGGAAGATTGAATATATTGGGCGCCACATCAGGCGACACAGGAAGCGCAGCCATCTACGGTGTAAAGGGTAAAGAAAACATTCATATCTTCATTCTGCATCCACACAAACGAGTGAGCCCCATACAGGCCATGCAGATGACCACGGTCCCAGACGCCAATGTCTTCAATATCGCTATTGAAGGCACCTTCGACGACTGCCAGGCCATAGTCAAAACCATCTTCAACGACCTGGAGTTCAAAGAGAAATACCAGCTGGGAGCCGTAAACTCCATAAACTGGGCGCGCGTCATGGCCCAAGTGGTCTATTACATATATGCCTGTCTGAAGCTGAATGGAACGACCTCAAGCCCAGTGCATTTTTCCGTACCAACCGGCAATTTCGGAGACATTTTCGCCGGTTATATAGCCAAAAGGATGCTGGCTGGCAACATCGGAAAACTTATTTTAGCCACCAATGAAAACGATATTCTCACCCGTTTTTTAACGAAAGGTCGTTACAAAAAGGCCACGCAGGTTATTCCCACCATCAGCCCATCTATGGATATACAGATAGCCAGCAATTTCGAACGATACATATATTACCTCCTGAATGAGTCAGGTAAACGAGTCAAAGACGCCATGACCCTGTTCGAGCAACAAGGCGAGATTCAATTCAACGAGAAACAGATGGAGATGGCACGAGGGGATATGTCAGCCCTTGCAGTGCACCAGGAGCTCACCACTCAGACCATCGGAGATTTTTACCGCCGAACCGGTTATATCCTTGACCCGCATACCGCTGTGGGGGTAGCCGCCGCCATGGCACACAAAGAGACCCTTTCAGGCCCAATCGTATGTCTGGCCACTGCGCACCCAGCCAAATTTGCGAATGCGGTCAAAACGGCTACCGGAGTGGAACCACCCAAACCTGCGATCCTAAATGGCATTGAGCAGAAACCCCAGCGTATTACGGTAATGCCCTGCTCTCTTAAAGAGGTCAAGGCGTTTGTGGAGAAACACGCCTTATAACCTACAGTCCAGCCTCTTTAAGCTGTTGAAGCAGCTCTTTTTGCCTTTGAGTCAGCCGTTTGGGCACATGAATAACAAACTGAATAAATTGATCGCCTCTTTTGCCAGTACCATCTGGCAAACCTTTTCCTTGTAATCTCAAACGCTTACCACTGCCAGCACTGCCAGATGGCACCTTTACACGTACCTTACCACCTTCTATGGCAGGGACCTCTATTTCAGTCCCGAGGCATGCATCGGCAAATGAAATCTCCTGTTCCAGAATCACATCCACGTCTTGTATTTTGAAACGGCCATCATCCAAAGACGTTACGAGCAGATACAGGTCCCCTCTGCCTCCAGGACCGTAATTTCCTTTACCTGCCAGCCGAATCTTTTTCCCAGGGCCTACACCAGCAGGAATCTTGACCGAAAGCCTTTCCTGTCTGCCATCGTCGCCCAGCATGATGAGCTTCTGACAGCCTTCCAGCATCTCTTTGGGTGTCAGGGCCATTTCCAACACCAGGTCCTGACCTTTGGGCGCGGCTTGTTGAAAGTGCTCTCCAAAATCAGGCCCTGCCCCTACATTGAAAATGCTCGAAAATATGTCCTCGAAATTCATACCGCCACGGGTGCTACCATACTGTTGCTTGAAACGACCGCCCATACCTATATCCCTGAATACGTTGCCGAAATCGAAATTCTTGAAGATATCTTCCTGAGTGTAACGCTTATTGAAGTCCGAAGAACCAAATGTATCATACTGTCTGCGTTTTTCAGGGTCACTCAATACGGCATAGGCCTCATTTATCTCCTTAAAGCGCTCCTCAGCCTGTTTGTCGCCCTTATTTTTATCAGGATGATATTTCATAGCCTGTTTGCGAAAGGCCTTTTTTATTTCATCGGCAGAGGCTGCACGGGAAACACCAAGTACTTTATAGTAATCCTTTTCAGGCATACGCCCCCCTTTTAGTGAATTTTAACAAAATTTAAGGATGTAAAGAGCAAAGTCAATAACAATCTGCAATACAAATGATTCTGAATTACGGAAAATGAGTTAGGGGACATAAGACCAGAAAAATACTCAAAAGCAGACCTGCGCCAGAGAAGAAGTGAAAACCAGGCGAGAAAAAAACAAATTGGCTGGGGGACAGGGATTCGAACCCCGATAAGCAATTCCAGAGACTGCTGTCCTGCCGTTAGACGATCCCCCAGCGGCACATGCCTTTTCGTTAAAGACTAAATATATTTTAACCGAAGAAACTCACGCCTGTCAAGAGAGCAACAAAATGAACATCAGTATGACTTTCTGGAGTCCATGTACAAGATAAGATCAAGCACTCGATTGGAATAACCCCATTCGTTGTCATACCAGACCATCACCTTTACCAGCCTGTCGCCCATGACCTTTGTGCACAGTCCATCCACTATTGAAGAGTGCTGATCCCCGAGAAAATCCGTGGAAACCAGTGGTTCTTCTGTGTAGCCCAGAAAGCGGTTTGAGGCCGTCTTCAATGCTGTATTGACCTCGGGGACAGTGGTATCCCTCTCTACCTGGACCACCAGGTCCACCACAGACACATCCGGCGTAGGCACACGCACGGCAAGGCCGTCCAGCTTGCCTGTAAGCTCCGGAATGACCTTACTCACAGCCGATGCAGCGCCTGTCTTGGTTGGAATCATATTCACGGCAGCGGCCCGTGCCCTGCGCAGGTCCTTGTGAGAAAAATCCAGAATACGCTGATCGTTGGTATAGGCATGCACAGTGGTCATCAGGCCATGAACAATACCGAAATTCTCCAAAAGCACCTTGGCTACAGGCGCCAGACAATTGGTGGTGCAGGATGCATTGGACACTATGTGATGATGGACCGGGTCATAATCGTCTTCATTTACGCCCATGACAATGGTCTTGTCCTCATTCTTTCCTGGGGCCGACAGCACTACCTTCTGTGCTCCAGCCTCCAGGTGCCCTCTGGCCAGGGTGGCATCCGTAAATCTGCCGGTGGCCTCTACAACATATTCAGCACCCACTTCGTCCCAGCGAAGTTCAGTAGGCTCTTTGGTGGCGGTAACGCGAATATCTTTGCCGTTTATCACCAAATTGTTGCCCGAGGTTCGCACATCTGCGCTGAAACGGCCCATGACAGAGTCATATTTCAAAAGATGGGCCAGTGTCTCAGCATCAGTTAGGTCGTTTATGGCGACAATCTCCACATCGCTGAACTCCGAATACATAAAAGCTGCTCGAACAATGTTTCTGCCGATTCTTCCAAAACCATTGATCCCTACTTTAACGGCCATAGCAAACACCTCCATCATATTTTTTTGGTCATCACACAACTCGCACAAGAACCAGGCTTGCCTGCCGGTTCAAACCCCCATTTCTCATAAAAGGCCAAAGCCACCGCATTATCCCTGCGCACATCCAGAACAATCCGGTCACAACCACAATCGCCTGCCCTGATTAGCATGTGCTGCATCAGAAGGCTGCCTATACCGCAGCGACGTCGGCCAGTTGCAACTGTTATATTGATCAGGTAGCATTCGTTGAAAATCAAACGAAATATAATATAACCCTGCACGCAATTATTTTCATCACATATCAACCAGAACTCTGCGTTAGGCCGTTGCAGCTCGGACATAAAATCCCCGAAACTCCAGGGCATGACATGAGATACTGCTTCGATAGTGGAAATCTGCTGAAGATCGAACAGAGTGGCCTTTCTTAGTTGCATGAACTACAGACACAAAAAAAGCGGTCGTGAAAACCGCTTGTTAAACCGAACAAATCGATTCAATCTTTTTTATTCAGCTGAGGAAGATGCTACAGGATAGACACTGACTCGCATTTTATTGCGCCACATCTCGAACTTCACTTGACCCTCAGCCTTGGCAAACAGTGTGTAATCCTTGCCCATTCCCACATTGATACCTGGATAGAATTTTGTGCCCACCTGTCTTACCAAGATATTACCGGGAATGACGTACTCCCCGCCGAATTTCTTGACACCGCGGCGTTGACCTGCGCTGTCACGTCCGTTTCTCGAACTGCCTCCAGCTTTCTTATGCGCCATACTCTCCTCCTATGCAGAAATCGCCTTGACCTCAAGGGCGGTATAAGGTTGTCTATGACCTTTCTTGACCTTGGAAGCCTTGCGTCTTCTCTTTTTCATCATGACCAGCTTATCGCCAAGTCCATGCTCCAAAACCTCGGCCTTTACAGAGGCATCGGCCACTACTGGTTTCCCGATTCTGACATCGCTGTCATTTACGACCATCAGGACATCTTTGATCTCTACGGTAGCACCCACTTCATAAGGCAGGCGTTCCACACGCAATACCTCGCCCTGAGAGACCTTATATTGCTTTCCGCCTGTTTTGATAACTGCGTACATATTAAACCTCCACTGTCACTCAAATGAGCTTTGAAAAATAATTGGAAAACAAAAGGATGTCAAGGGAAAATTACCAAAATCCACCATTCGAATAATGCAGTAGGGCAGACGTCTTGACTGTCATGCCTAATCATATTCAGGCATCATTATCTCGATTAACTCATCTTTTTTACACTTAATTTACCTTCTAAATGAGGCACAACAGTTTATCATTGCATTTTATTGTCCCTGAGTTGCCTGGACTGCTTCGCTTTGCTCAAAATGACCATTAAGGTTGCCTTCCTCCTGCAAAAAGATGGGCGGTTCCACCAAAAGCTCCTCGCCGCATGCCTTACACGTCTCTAAAAGCAAAAGCCGCGCAGGCCTATTACGACGCGAATGAATAAACCTGATGCGTTTAGGCTCCAGTCCATAGTCCTTACAGGTTGCTATGGCCTTTGCCGTCAATTCCGCTGAATAAATAAAGCAAAATCTACCGCCTGTACGCAAAACATAGGCAGCGGCTTGACAAAGCCCATTAAAATCCATCAAAATCTCATGTCTGGCCAAGGCATCGCAGGAATCCAGACAAATCCGGCCTATCTCAGGCCTTCTGTAGGGAGGATTGGAGATGACATAGTCAACGGACTCGGCTGACACATAGTCTTTTATTTTGAGAAAATCAGCAAACAAAAGAGAAACGCGATTCTCTAATCCATTGATAGCTATGTTTTGTTCAGCGCAGCCATGAAGCAGCTCCTGAAGCTCTACGCACAGAACCGTGATCTCAAAATGCCTCTTTGCCAGAATTAGAGAGATGACTCCACAGCCGGCTCCAAGCTCCAACAGACGGCCATTCTTCTTTCGTATCTGCATAAAATCCGCCAAAAGCAAGGCATCCACAGAAAAACGATAGCCCTTGACCGGCTGCCAGAGGCGAAGACCCTCAGATTTGAGCTCGGTAAGAGAGAGCTTGGCATTCCCAGATTTCATGTTATTCTCCAAAAAATTTCAAGCAGGAGTACACAACATGCGGGCTGTCTTTCAGCGAGTCAAAGAAGCATGGGTGCGAGTCGATAGCGAAGAAATCGCTCGAATTGCATACGGCGCCCTGATATTGCTGGGTGTGGAACAAGGCGACACCGAGGCGGATGCCAGATTTCTGGCGGAAAAATGTGCTGGACTGAGAGTCTTTGACGACAGTCACGGCAAACTCAATCTCTCCATTCAGGATATCAAAGGCAACTTCCTTGTAGTCTCGCAATTTACTCTGCTTGGAGACTGCAAAAAAGGCCGCAGACCATCTTACATTCAGGCCGCTCCTCCAAAAGAAGGGAAAAGGCTTTATGAACTCTTTTGCTCCCTACTGAAAGAAATGGGTTTCCAAGTGCAACAAGGTCGGTTTCAGGCTGAGATGGACGTAGGCATCATAAACCACGGGCCTGTCACCCTGCTGCTGGACAGCAAAAAGACCTTTTAATCCCACTATTTTTCTAATTGACGCTTTACCTGTCATTCCGAGCGTAGCGAGGAATCTTAAAATTTTGCGAAAGGCACAGCCTCAAAACAATCCAAAATAGAAAATCACTCCCTCAGGCTTCACTTAAATGAACAAAAAAGTACAGCATGTTATTTCAACGATGGAATCGAGAGATAAAACAGCCGCTTGATCTCCTGCCTTCCTCGAGTGACCGTATTTAACACCAGACCACACACCAGGCTCAAAAAGGCTAATATCATAAGCCCCATGGACAGAAACGCCGTAGGAAAACGAGGCACAAGTCCTGTCTGTAGGTACGTATTTATAATTGGAATGGAAAGCCCCACGGAGGCCAGGGCGAAAAACAACCCCAGCAGGCTGAAGAAAAACAGAGGTCTTTCCTGCTCCAAAAGCTTGATTATGGTGAGCAGAATGCGTATGCCATCCCTGTATGTATGCAGTTTACTTTGAGAACCGGGAGGTCTGGATCTGTATGGTGTCCTAAATTCTGCAGTGGGCATACGCAGCTGCAGGGCATGCACTGTGAGTTCTGTCTCTGTTTCAAAGCCGGTGGAAAGGGCGGGAAAGCTCTTGGCAAACCTACGCGAAAAGACTCTATAACCGGAGAGCATGTCTGTAAACGACCTTCCGAACAGCTCCGTGACACAACCTGTGAGCATGGCATTACCGAAACGATGGCCTAATCTGTAGGCCGCTTCTTCCTCCGTAACCCGCACACCTACAACCATGTCGTATTTGCCTTCCACCAACAATTCTATCATTTTTGGCGCACTTTCGGCATCATAGGTGTCATCTCCATCCACCATCACATAGACATCCGCCTCCACATCTGCAAACATACGACGCACCACATTACCCTTGCCCTGCTGCTTCACGCTATAGACACGCGCACCTGCTCGCCCTGCTTCTTCTCTTGTTTTGTCTTGAGAATTGTTGTCAAAGACATAAATCTCTGCAGAGGACAAGGTGCGCCTGAAATCAGAAACCACCTTGAATATGGCGGCCTCTTCATTATAACAGGGTATAACCACTGCAATTCTTGGCTCATTATTACTTTTTTCTGTTTGCATTTTTCTATCTTCCTATTTTTTCTATAGGCCTATCCTTTTTAATTCCCCAATTGCCACGGCCGCCTTCGGCATTCCAGCAATGACGTCACGCCTCACACGTCATTATTGACGCTTTACCTGTCATTCCGAGCGTAGCGAGGAATCTTAAGATTTGTTGGGGCACGGCATGCCGTGCCCGTACCTGCGCTTCATTCGAAATGACAGGCTCGGTGGAGTGAACAGGCGTCTCACCTGTCACACTCGCTCGAAAGCAACTTCTATTGGTGTTTTAACCACAAGACATTTTTAGTTATTTTGCAATATCCTTTTTCACTTCGCAAAACATCAACACCCCTTCGCAACACATGTCGATATGAGGCTTCATTGTTTGGCACTCTTCCTTATTCAAATGCAAACCATATGCCTTTGTGGCCGAAACCGCCGTACTTTCATCCATGGAGCGATAGAGGATATAAATCGGCCCATCATGGGCAGCTATTTTGCGCTGCATGAGCAAATCATATCCATTTGGATGGTCAGACGGACCGGTGAAATAGCTGTGAATGCGCAAAAATGGAATGTTTCGAGGAAAATATGGAATCAGATAAGCCATGGGCTCATAACCCGTCATCAGAATAAGGGTGTGGTCGGCATTCGACATCCTGGGAAGCTGAACCCCGAAATAGTCCTTGGCATTGGAGTCCCAAGGCACTCGATCCCAGGCAAGGGGCTTGGTGGTGACCAGCAGGACTGCGGCAAAAAGCCACCAGATGCGAAATGACTGCCGCAGATTTTGTAGAACGGCATAAATCAAGAGAAAGATGGCTGAAGGGGCAAGCATCTCCAAGGGCACTATATAACGGTATATGGCAAAGACCTTCAGCCATAAAAGATACGACATGACACAAAAGGCCAGCACAAGGCTTATATGCGATGGAAAATATCTTTCCATCAAGTCCTTACCATTAAATCGCAGCACCAATGCTGCAACCAAACTCGCAACAACCACCAAGTAGAAAAACGCCAGACGCAGGTCAAAAAACGCCACCTCGCCCACCTGATACGAGTCCTTTAGCAGAATAAAGGGCATGAACAACCATTCCTGCCAGCCGTTGGGCAAAAAACGGGCATCCCTATATGCATCCTGAAAGGCCATGGAGGATTTGAAAATGTGATTGTAATAGGGGAAAAGAGGATTGCCGAAGCGATGCCACATCTCCAAGAGCCAGTATCCACCTGTTACGGCCATTCCGATTAAGGCCATAATACCAAAAACAAAGGCCGCACGCAGTCCGCGGGACAGACCATGGGATGTAAAAAGCAACGCCAAACACAGGCCAAGTCCAAAGACAGCAGTGGTCTGTTTGAAACCCATGGCAAGGCCGCACAAAAAACCGGCAATGACCACAGGTACAAGACGACCTGAGGAACTGGCTGAAATACAGGCATAAAGGGCAGTAAGAATGAGAATGCTCAGAATATTATCGCTGAACATAGTCCCCAGTTCTGAGACATTTCCGGCGCCTAACAGGCCCAAGACAGCCACGCATAGAGACATAAAACAAATTCTAACCTCAAAATAATCAAAGGAGTCCATACGATGAGGCTTAATGGCTGTTATGAGCTTTTTGGAGATGGAGTAAAGCGGTATAAAATTCAAGCCTTGAATCAGACCCAAAAGAAAACCCACCAGCTTCGGCGGAAGACCCACCACCATCCAGTAAAAGGGCACGTAAAGGATGGGGTTATAAAAGGTGGCCACATGGGCTGGGGCTACGTCCACATCCATTCTATCAAAAAGAAAGGCATAGGGGTTGTAAAAGTGATAGTTTCGCAGGTCCCAATTGGCATCCTGGCCTAAAAATATGGCAAAAAGGCCAAAACAGATGGGAACGGCTGCATAACTTGTGAATTCTAAATAACGCAATTTAGCAAGAGACATTAGGCAAGACCATTACATTAATTAACGCACCATATTTAATCAGAACACCCTTCCGACACACCAGCCTCCGTAAAGGTGGCCATTTCTGAATATATCTTGATACCTGCATCCACGAGATTTATAGCGAGGGCAGCGCCTGTGCCCTCGCCAAGCCGCAAATCCAGGTCTAAAAGCGGCTCAAGCCCCATAAAATCCAGCTGAATGCGATGTCCTTGTTCCACTGAACGATGAGCTGCAAAGAGATAGTCCGCCACAGCATTGTTCATCGCATAGGCCACCAAAGCGCCTGCGGTGGAAATAAAGCCGTCTATCACCACAGGCCGTTTCAGAGAAGCAGCACCCAATACCAGCCCACAAATGCCAGCTATTTCTGTACCTCCAACCTTTGCCAATACGTCCAGAGGTGTTGCGGAATCGGGCTGATTGACCTTGATAGCCCTGCGAATCACCTCTACCTTGTGCCGCCAGGTATCATCAGATACCCCTGTACCCCGACCGGTGACATCAGCCGCATCCTTACCGCACAGACAAGCGGTTATAGAGCTGGCTGCTGTGGTGTTGGCAATGCCCATTTCACCCGTAGCCAACAGGTCTATACCATCGGATATGGCCTTTTGCGCCAGATTTACTCCCACCAACACGGCCTTTGCCGCCTCATCTTCGCTCATGGCAGGACCCTTGGTCATGTTGCGAGTACCCCTCATAACTTTGCTATGTACCAAACCACTTATTCCATTAAAATCGTGGTCCACTCCTATGTCCACAACACGCACCTCTGCATCCACATGACGAGCCAGAACATTTATTCCAGCTCCACCCAGCAGAAAATTATAAACCATCTGAGCTGTGACCTCTTTGGGAAAGGCGCTGACGCCTTCTTCCACAACTCCGTGGTCACCGGCAAACACAAATACCGCCTTTCGAGGAATAACCGGCTTTAATGTATTTAATATAAGACAATATCTCTTTGCGATCCACTCCAGCCTGCCCAGACTACCTCTGGGTTTAGTGAGATTATCCAGGTGTGCCTGCACCCTATCTTCCAATGTACGGGCTACAGGCTGAATGGATGCAATAAGTCCGGCGAGTTGCTGTATATGATTCATAACATTCGCTCCTGAAATTCATCGATAAAAACGCAAAAATTGCCATTAAGTCACTTCATTTGCATGGCAATTCCGGCCGCCACGAAAAAAACTTCGTCGGCTATGGCGGCTATTCCCTGATGCAACCTGCCTGCGGCATCCCTAAAACGCCTGGCAAGCGGATTATCAGGCACGATGCCCAGCCCAACTTCATTGGATACCATAATTATCTGATTCGGCATTTGCCGAAGGACTGTGCAAAGCTCAGAAAATACATGGTCCAAAGGCATTTCACAAGTCATGAGGTTGGATACCCACATGGTCAGGCAGTCCAGCAACACCACCGGATATCGGCCGGAATTCAAAATGCAGCGGCTTAAGTCCACTGGTTCTTCTATGGTGTGCCAAAGTTCGCCTCGCTCCTCCCTGTGTCTTTGAATACGCTCCTGCATCTCGGCATCCAAGGGCTGAGCTGTAGCAACATAGAGGGCATACGACCCCACATGGGCAGAGGCAACAGTGTGCCGATATTGCAACAAACGGCGCTCCGCCTCTTTAAGTGCCCAGGCCGTCTTTCCGCTTCTGGCGCCCCCCAAAACCAGCACAACACTTTTATTCATGGGATTCTCTCAACTTAGCAAATACGTGTCTGAGTTCATCGAGACTCATCGGTTTTAATAAAGCCAATGTTCTTGTTGACTCTACTTTTTTATTATTATACTTCTTCCAAACCGTTTATAAAATGGTTTTTTACTATAACAAACTACAATCATACATACACTTGCACTCTCGTCTTCATAAGACTATCATAATGAGCATGCAGATTAAAACCATAAGAGAGGCCATAGAGGAGCGAGAGCGGCAGTTTCTGGCGCCCTATGCAACATTGAGTTCCCAAACAAAAGGCAGGCCTATTCCAATCCTTGAGTGTCCCATTCGCACCGCCTTTCAGCGCGATCGAGACCGTATCCTCTATTCCAAGGCATTTCGACGTCTAAAACACAAGACACAGGTCTTTCTGTCTCCTATGGGCGATCACTACCGCACTCGCCTCACTCATACTCTCGAGGTGGCCGAGATCGCCCGCACTCTCTGTCGTGCCCTTCGATTAAATGAAGACCTAGCCGAGGCCATCGCTCTCGGGCATGATCTGGGGCACACGCCCTTCGGCCATGCCGGAGAAACCATTCTGAACGAGATCGTGCCTGGTGGCTTTTCCCACACACAACAGAGCCTGCGCATCGTGGAGGTACTGGAAAACGGCGGCAAAGGTCTAAATCTCACATATGAGGTGCGTGATGGCATAGCCAAGCATTCCAAGGGGTTCGGAGACATCATACCCCAAAACGACGCGGCGTGGGCTGCAACCGTGGAAGGGAAAATAGTTCGACTATCCGACATAATCGCATATCTAAGCCACGACCTGGATGATGCCATTCGAAGCAAGGTCATCTCTGAAAGGGATATACCGATGGAGTGTAGGGAGGTACTTGGCCACACACACAGTGAACGCACCACCTCCATGATACGAAATGTCATAGAAGGCACACATATTAGAGATAACACCATTCAGCTGGGCATCACGGAACAGGGCCATGAGGTGATGTTGAAACTGCGGTCATTTCTGTACGACAACGTCTATCGCTCTCATCAGGTACATAATGAGTTTGAAAAGGCCAGAAAGATCCTTTATGAACTCTATGAATACTTCATTCGAAACCAAGACGCCTTCTTCAAAGAACGGAAACGGCTTTTCGAAGAAGAGATAACCGGTGAGGCGAATACGCCTTACGAACGCCAAGTCTGCGACTTCATAGCCGGCATGTCCGACAGCTATGCAAAAGACCTTTTTGTATCCATCTTTGTGCCATCACCGCATGTATAAAAAAGAATCAACCCCTTTCCATTATGTAGATCAGATGATAGCCGAACTGGGTTTTTACAGGCCCATATACCTTACCAACAGGTTTACCAAACACCACTCTGTCGAACTCCTCCACCATCTGGCCGGGCATAAATTCACCGAGATAACCTCCGTTTTTACCTGATGGGCACTTAGAATACTGTTCCGCCAGATTTTCGAAACTCTCTCCAGCCTCTATGCGCTGCTTCAATGCCTCACATTCCTCTTTCGTCTCCACCAGTATGTGCCGTGCTTTGGCCTTCTGTTTTACTTTTGCCATATCTTTCTCTCCTCATCAATCAGTTGTTTTACCGCCGAAAATCGATTCTCCGGGCTGCACCACGCCTTGAGGCACCTCGCCAGTCTTATCCGCTCCAAGGACATAACCACCATCCAAACGAATACTTGCCCCGGTCATATAGTCCGCCTCTTCTAAAATAAAACGCACAAGCCTTGCAACCTCTTGGGGGCTACCTATTCTACCGAGGAGCGTATGCCCTAACAATGTCTGGCGTTCCTGCTCTGAAAGCACGCCCCAACCCCTTGTCCCAGGGCCATGTCTGGTTTCAAAAAACCCAAGGACTATCTCGTTTACTCGGCCACAAGGCGCGAGGTCACGCGCCCATGTCTCGGTAAGCACACCGATACCCCTATTGACAACAGCGTAACAGTCCGGAAATATGAGTGATGCAGGGCCATTTCTGCCCACAACCCCTGCAATGGAAGAGATATTGATCACAGCCGCCTCCTGTGAGGCCTTCAAATACGGCCTTGCCGCCTCATAAAGTCTCCATTTGGCCGTCAAAGTGGTATTAAACTCCAGTTCCCACTGCTCCGGAGTATATGGCCCGTGCACCGCTGGCCAGCCTCCCCGTTCGATATTGTTTATGAGGATATCCAGACCTCCGAATCGCTCCACCGCCTCGTTTACTGCCTTTTGCACCCCTTCATCAGTAAGCAGATTGACCTTCACAGCCACATACTCCCCGACGGTCTTTTGCATGACCTCATGCATATGCAGCAGATCTTCCTGCCAGTCAAAATAGGTCAAGACACACCGCGCGCCTCGTTGGGCCAACACCTCTGCAATAGCAAGGCCTATACCGCGAATTGCACCGGTAATCAATGCGGTTTTGAAACCTATTTTCATATTAACCTCCTCAGAAACGGCCAAGTACTAATCAAGACATGAAGATTTTTAAAAAATATCTTAAAAAAAATGACAAACAAAAAACAGGAATTACTTTATTTTTATAATAATAAAAAGGAGGAAGAGGTTATGAAAATCACACAACAACTATGCATAGTTATCATAGCGCTGTTAACTGGATGCTTGGTAGCAACACAGGCCTCCATTAAGCCTGGCCACGAACGAAGAAGATTTTTCTGTGCCAAATACTCGCGCCGTATCCTCCACCACACTACCCACTTTCTATGCCCCTCCGATCTCCATCAACAATCTGCTTGTTTCTCCCCTACCTCCAGGTGCAACACTTTTCCCAACCCCTGCTCCAGCCCTGCCCGGTGACGTCACATTAAAACTCGAACCATAGTCATCCACAGTAATCGGCACATTACCACAAATAGTAGATATACATCAAATCTATGAATTCATCACACCATTCGATCTGCTCATCATCGCCGATGAACAGTTTATAGATGCCCTAAAACCCCTCAAAAATCACAAAGACGCCACTGATATACCAACACGTATATACAGCTGACAGGAATTGGTTCAGATGTTCCATAGTCAGGGCAGAGACGACCCTGAGCGCATAAAAAAGGCCATAGCCGCCTTTCGCAAGGAATGCAATATAAAATACGTCATGTTAATCGGCAATTCAGACAGATTCCCTGTCAGATATTGTAAGAGTTATGACTCCAAGTACTGGGGAGACGGTTATTACCCCAGTGTTCTCTATTACGCAGACCTCTTTAAGACAGGAGGAACGGAATTCGACGACTGGGATGGAAACGACAACGGCATCTTCTGTGAGATGCAGGGGGCAGGCTGGACACCCAATGCAAGTCTTTCTTCAATCAATCTTGACGGCATAGATCTGTATCCCGATGTGGCGGTAGGCCACATTCCCGCATCCACCACTGCAGAGGTGACCATTTATGTGAATAAGGTCATCACATATGAATTCAGTGCATATAAGGCTGCTTGGGCAAGCAAAGCACTGCTTGTTGTTCCAGGCTATCAGGCTGACGACAGGAAATACTATGATTACCCATGGAGTTGGCAGACCAAAGAGGCAGTGGCCACCACCCTGACATCTGCCGGTATAACATTCACAAAACTCTACGACTCACGCATATTCGGCCTCACCGCCGGCATCAGTGATGGCGAACCGACTGCCCTGAACATCAAAAATTTCATAAACGGCGGCCTGGGCTTTGTCAATTTTCTTAAGCACGGAGCTCCCACAACCTGGGGGCCGTATAGTATCGACGATATTTCAACCCTCACCAACAGCGACAAACTTCCAGTGGTCTTTGCCGGCGCATGCAGCACGGCGCAATTTCACTTCGGTGATACATTCACTGATATAAACAACCATGTGTTCAATGTGCTGACGCAATGCCCTGTTTACAATGGCAACCATCGCTGTTGGCCCGTCAACCCCAATGCGGCCCACAAACCCGAACCAGCCAGCATACAGCCGTCAACATACGATTCAGACTCCATGGCCGAAGAGTTTCTTGTTAAGAGAAACACAGGGGCGGTGGCGTACATAGGCGCATATACGGGCACACAAGGCGGCAGCCGAATACTGGACGGGTATCTATTTGAAGGCTATCGCTATATGATGCACCCGGCCAAGCTTGGCTATATGTGGAATTATGCGATCCGAAGATATATATTAAATAACTTTCATATCGATTTTGCCACTGACTGTGACTGGTGCCCATCAGCCATGTGGCACCACATTCAGAAATACATGCTCTTCGGCGACCCATCCCTGCGTGTGGGCGGCATCTCCACCATTCAACGAGCCAATTTTGCCAGCAGTTACCAAATGAATCACGACGGCTGGCGCGGCAGCCTCAATCTCGTTAAGGCCGACGGCAATATCATAGAAGGCACCCCCAATATGGAAGGGACATATACCGATGGAAACGGCGGTAATCATGCGGTGCGAGGCTACGTGCGCACAGCCGATTATCCATTGTCTCCTGAAACGGACCCCGACCACAAAATCCGCTTTTACATAGACTTCGCCAATACGACCAATCAGAATGACGATCAGAAGTTTGAGGGATATCTCTTCACTCAGACCAAAAACACCATAGCAGGCATCACTTATTGGAACAACATACCTTATGGCTTTTTTGTAAATAAAAAAGGGAACCTTCAGGGATGTCCTCAACTTGTAAGCGGCACTGTCACCACGAATAACTTTGTAAGTGCATACGCTATGAATCATGACGGCTGGGAAGGCGTACTTAAACTCTGGCGCAATTTAAACACGATACATCAAATAAGCCCCGATTATTGGGCGTTAATGGGACAATACACCGACCATAACAACAATGTGCACAATGTGCGAGGCAAGGTGAAGGAATCCATCGCAAATCCTGCCGGCTGGGTGGACCATAAAATCGAATTTTATATAGACTTCAATAATACCTCTACAAACTCAAGCGACGACCAAAAATTCGAGGGCTATCTCTTCACACAGACCAAGGACGGCATGGCCGGCATAACCTGATGGAACAATACATCTTACGGCTTCTATGCCGAAAAGGAAAGATCCCCTGCTCCGCACATATACGCCAACGGCCAGAAGCAGAGAATGCATATCTCTCACACCGCACCGGTCCGCATCACTATTCAACTGGATCCAGGGATTCTCAAAAACTCCAGCTACGACTGGTGGGCAATAGCCGTCACACCGTTCGGTCTCTTCTCTTTTGTACCGCCTCAAAGCTGGCAGGAAGGCGTAAAGAATGCCCTGCAATACATGCCAATAGCCTTGTCCCCCTATGAGATACTAAATCTGGCCCTGCCTATCGGAACGTACACTTTTTATTTCGGACTGGATGACCAGCCCGACAATCAACTGAATGGTAATATCTATTACGATGGAGTGGAGGTGATAGTCAACTGACAGTAATTGAACCACATGAATTAGCCCTCAAAGCGCCGCCGAAATTAATTTCAGCGGCGCTTTTTTTGTATGAAAATCATATGTTGTTTTATTAAGCAGTCCAGCTATAATAATCAAAAATAAAAAAACGCTAAACACAAAGACATGCCAGACAATATCCTTTACGAAGACTCACAGACAGCCCAAGACCGTTACCTTTTACTCTTCAACAACGCCAATGACCTGATTCAGTGCATAAGAAACGACGGCACCTTCGCGTATGTCAACCCAGCCTGGCTCAAGACATTGGAGTACACACAAGAAGACCTGCCACACCTCACCTATATAGACATCATACACCCCGACGAGCGGACACACTGCATGACGGCATTCGGCAGGCTCATGTCCGGAGAGTTTCAGGGCAAGGTGGAGACACGATTCATTTCCAAGACAGGCAAAACAATCTGGGTGGAAGGGAATCTGAGTCTCACTAAAAAAAACGACCGAGTAATCTCCACTGTGGGTATATTTCGAGATATCACCGTACGCAAGCGCATGGAGGCTGAAAACGCAGCACTTCAGACCAAGCTCATGGAAACACAAAAACTGACCGCAATAGGCCAACTCGTAAACGGCATAGCACACAACTTCAACAACATACTGACCTCTGTAAAAGGCAGTGTAGAGCTGATTCGACGCCATGACGATTCAGCCATAACTCCACATCTCGATCGCATAGAAAAAGGATGCAATCAGGCCATTTCGCTTGTGAACAAACTAATGGCCTTCAGCACAGAACAGTTACATACTGCATCATTCCCCATAGACGTAAATAGCTATATTGAAGGGCTTACTACGCTTCAGGAACTCACTACAACACACGGCATCTCCCTGAAGCTTAAACTCGATTCAAATCTTCCGCATGTGCTCATAAAACCAGGCGACCTGGAACAGCTCATATTGAATCTGACACAAAACGCCTGCGAGGCCATGAAAAATACGCCGGACAAGCGGCTCATAATTCAAACGGAATTCAAGACAATACCGAATATTACAGACCAGACAACAGCAAACACACCATCTCTTTGCCCTGCACCAGGCCAATATATGAAGCTCACAGTCAAGGACACAGGCCGTGGCATAGAGCCCGATATTTTGTCTCATATCTTCGAACCTTTTTTTACCACCAAGCCCATGGGGCAGGCTACTGGTCTTGGGCTTTCCACTGTGTATGGCATAGTCTATGCCAATAACGGTTTCATAGATGTAATGAGTTCACCTGGCGAAGGCAGTATATTTACCGTTTATTGGCCGTTAAAAAACTGATCTCCATGTCCACAGAACGCAGACTGCTGCCGAGAGACTCACTAAAGACGCCGCTTTCAGGCCGACATAGCGCACAGTCTATTCCATCTGCTGTGGAATCGGCCACAAATACCAATCTCTCACAGGTTATCTCCATCTTCGGCCATGAACTCATAGACTTCTCATCCAACGATTATATGGGTCTTGCCCGCGAGGCATGCCTGATGGAAGGCGCTGTCGAGTCCATGAAGCTCTGGGGCATGAGTGCCACAGGCTCCAGACTTATGAGCGGAGACCTTCAGCTTCATCACACTCTGGAGGCCGAACTGGCACAGTTCAAGGGTACGGAAGCGGCTCTGCTCTTTGGAACTGGCTATCTGGCAAATATAGGGGCTATTACAGCCTTAATAAACAGAAACGACGTGATAATAGCAGACAAGCTGGTGCATGCAAGCATCATAGACGGCATTTTACTTTCAAAGGCAAAATACCATCGTTTTAGACACAACGACACGGAACACCTGCAAGAACTCCTCTCAATCCATGCAACAGGTGGGAAAACAGTCTGGATAGTAGCGGAAACCCTGTACAGCATGGACGGCGACATTGCGCCAGTCCAGGCACTTATCACCCTTAAAAAACACTATAATGCCCATCTATTTCTGGATGAAGCCCACGCCATAGGCGTGTTCGGTGAAAATAGCGAAGGCATTGTCTCCCAAAAAGCCGCTCCCAACGTGGATGTGCTCATCGGCACCTTCGGAAAGGCCTTCGGTAGCTTCGGAGCATTTGCGGCCTGTTCAAATTCCGTAAAACATCAATTGATCAATCACGCCCGTTCCTTTATCTTTTCCACCGCCCTTCCACCGGCCATAGTGGGAGCGAATTTGACGGCCTTGAGGCTCATACCCCGACTCACTGAACGGCGTAAACGGCTCAAAGAGAACATGACCCTCTTGGCCACCCTTCTTAAAAGGGAATTAGGCATTATGGCACATGGTCAATCCCAGATCGTCCCCATTATAATAGGCGAAAATCAGCGATGTCTTCAAGTGGCTCAAGATCTGATGAAATACGGTTTTTATGTAAAAGCCATTCGCCCCCCCACTGTACCCAAAGGCAGTGCAAGGCTGCGCATCTCTCTTACCGCTCTGCATACAAATCAAGACATTCATGAATTGGTAAAGGCCTTGAAAGATGTACTCTAATTTTCCACTGCTTCTCATATCAGGCATGGGCTTCTGCCCAGAGATATTTCAAGACATTATTCCAAAAAATCGAAAGAGTTATGCTGTAGGTCCGCTGACACAAGACAGTTTAGGTGAAATGGAACGGCTTTTAGCGCAGACAGCACTCAAAGGCTGTCATGTGCTGGGCTGGTCCTTGGGCGGCCTGCTGGCACTGGAGCTCAAACGGCGTATGCCACATGTAGTACGCAAAATCATATTGATAGCCGTTCGAGATGGTTTCCCTTCCCAAGAGATTGAAGAGCAGAAAAAAGCGGCTGAATCTGATCTGTCTGATTATCTGCGCCGTCTCTACAAAAAGTGCTTCATCGGCCAAAAAGAGGCGTATAAATGGTTTCAAGACACACTACAACCTGATTTTTTGCAAAGAATCCCATTAAAAGACGTGCTTTGGGGACTTAAATATCTGTCATCACATTCGCCTGAAACAGAGAAACTAAACGGCGAGGAGCTCCTGATGTGTTACGGCACAAAGGATATCATAGCACCGCCGAATTGTATGCCTAAAATGCCTGTGGGCGCAAAGATATATGTACTCGAAACCGGACATCTGCCGTTTTTACACCAGGATTTCTTGAAGATTATGATGAATTTTTTGACTACAAATTAAACATGACATCTACTTTGAAACAAGCCGTTTGTAAGTCATTTTCTCGTGCGGTTGATACCTATGAATCCTGGGCATCTGTACAAAAAGAGGTGGCTGAACTCTTGTGGGCGGAACTGCCTGCAATCACACCACACCAGATTTTGGAAATCGGCTGCGGCACAGGGCTCTACACAGCGCTTCTCATACAACGCTTTACGCAAAGCCGCATCATCACACTGGACATTTCGCTTGCCATGACAAGACATGCCGAAGCCAATCTGAAACTACAATTACAAGAATACCCCTTTTCATCTGAGATGCAGACCGTCTCCTTTTTGTGTGCAGATGGAGAGGCACTGCCATTCTCTTTTCGCAAGTCAAGTTTTGATCTCATTACCTCCAACAGCGTCTTTCACTGGTTTCAAACACCATCGAAGTCCATTCGAGCCGCTTATGACCTGTTGACCACAAACGGTGTTCTTCACTTCTCATATTTTGGGCCGCAAAGTTTGGCAAAGCTTCAGCATGCCATGAACCGCGCAGGTTTTGATGTCTCTCACCTGGCAGCCACGAATTTCTTGAACAAAGAACGGCTGTTCCAGATGCTATGCAGCATATCACCTCATGTTCGACTGAAAGAGGTTATACTCACTCGCAGATATGACAATCTGTTGCACCTGCTGAAGACGCTTAAGCTGACAGGAGTAACACCTACGGCCAAGCCAAACGCAATGCAATCGCAGGAACCGTCATGCTACAATGTCAGGCCGAAGCCAAAAGGCCCGCTTCGCATAGGCCGTAATGGGCTTGAACGAATAGAACAGGCATATCTTCAAGAATATGGCGCAGTTTATGCCAGCTATCAGGTCTTTCTTTGCACACTGCACAAGGGGAAATGCATTTAAGCACCGTTATTACCAGACTCCACGCATGCCCAACTCCTTGCGTACCGCATCTACTCTACGCTCCAGATCCACACGCCATGTGGCATGTATGCGAGCGGCAGGCGGAGGAATGAGTTCCGGCAGACCATAGACCAGCTTGTCAGCCACCTGGCTGGTCTCTATCACCGCCTCCATGGAGCGGGCACCAAACTTATAATCCGCCAATAAAAGACGCAAAAGCAGACCAGATGTCTTTCTGGCCGCCTTCTTCCAGTGGCTGTTCATCTGGTGTGCTATGATCAGGGCGCGTTTCATTAAAATACGCTCTAACTCTTCCAGTTCCTCCATCGTAGTAGAATCCCGCAAGAGCCGATCAGGAATCTCTATGCCGTCTATATCCAGAACCACTCTCAGTCTGCTCATGAAATCCGGAATTTTGAGTGTTTTAATCATCTGTAGAGTAGCTGCATCGCTCTCTGTCAAGACATTCATCATATCGTTCCATGAGTTCTTAACGCCACCCGCAAACACAAAAATAGACCTACCTATGTAGCGCGGGGTACCATGCACATATGTAACACCGTCCTGCATGGCAGGCAGAAAATAGCGCAGATAGCCGAACTCATCTCCAGCATAACGGCAGTCAAACTCATCCCAAAAGGCGATGGGGATCTTGCCTTTTGCAACGGACGCCCTCACGAGATCTATAGCGGCATTTATCTCTTCAGGCCCCGTAAACTGCGTCAGATTAAACTGGAAAAAGTCAAAAGGATTGACAATAAACCTGCGAGAAATAACTCGAGCCACCTCCTCCACAGAAAAAGACTTACCAGAACCAGGAGGTCCAAACACACCAATACAAAGGGGCCGTTTATAATTCTCCTTGCTGATATAGCTGTCTATCACATTGTATAGGGTGATAACCGGTTCGATCTCAACGGGATCTATAGTTTTCAAATTACCGAGCTGAAACATACGCAACCGCTTGAAACCGTTCTTAAGATTAACCTCATCCTTCAAATGGCCTAATATTTTTAAAATTACATCAAAATATGGAGGATATATGCTTCTTTTCTTTTCAGGCAAGCAACAAATCTGAGTTGGATGAGAGAGAAACCTCCTGAGAGCCGCCTTGCGTTCACGAGTCCACTCTTGGCTGGAAAGCAACTCCAGTGTCTTATCCAGTTCAGGTGCAGGAGGATGGAATTCAAAGAAATATTGGTCATCTCCTCGATCTATCAAACTACATGGAACACCGCCAGGATATGTCTCTTTGAAATCTATATTAGGAAACTCCAGGCTATCACTGAAATAATAACCATAATTAAATATTTGAAACCAATTAGTCAAAGTACGCTTGGAAAAATCGAATATGTATTCACGTTGTACTGGCACACAGCCAAGGCGAAGGCTGTCGATAGCCAGCATAGCAACTGGCATGGTGTCATAACAAGGCACAGACCCCTTATCCCGAACAGCTCCTCTGTCAGGTCTCACTCCTCTTCCATATCGATGTCTAAAAAACATCCTCTCAGGTGTGATGAAGAGGATGCCACCAGGATACATCTCCACTACAATATTACAACGAAAGCGATTGGCCGAAAAATCAAAGAGCCCTACCTCAGGGTTCTTGAGCCCTCTAATAGTCATGGCGATGATGGTCTCCCACAAAATGGCACTGTCCATCTCCATGCGCGTGGTCTCCAGGTCTGAACGTCTGCAAAAGAGCGTAAATCTCTCCCCGAAGTGGTCTGCCCAACACTCCCAACGAGCTGCGCTGATGCCTAAGGCCAAAACCCACGCATTTGGATTTAAACGCTTCAGTTCATCCGCAACTTTAGGTGGGCTGCCTCCGTCATCCACAATGATTATGCCGTCATTGTCTTGCAATTTGTGTTGATTCTCAGGAGAAAACTTTAACTCATCCGGATCTGCATGCCTACCACCAGGCGGCAATATCTGATGCACCATGAACCAACCATGGCCGATGTCAGATGTCTCATTAAAAGCAGTCTTGCGAAAAAGCTGAAATATATCCTTTTGTGCACCATATGTGACAATATTTATCTCCGGCGTCAACTCAGTATGAGTCAAAAAAGATGACAACCATGTGAGACACTCCTCCACACGGCCATCTACCACCATTACATTTCCGGCCAGAAGCTCGATAAAATCCCCGGGATTGTAACCATAGGCAGGAAGACTACCCTGAGCCAACAGACTCACTTCCTTGACCGGCAGGTTGGTGACACGCGCATTGGAACCCATGATTAACAATTTATTGGCTTGCATTACAACACCTCGCAAAAAAATAAAAATGCGGGACACCACAAAGATATCCCGCTTAAAACAAGAAATAAATACCTCAAAAATAAAAATTAAAACTTCAAAGTGAACATCGCATCAACCAGGATGCGATCCTGCATCATGCCATCTGCATCATCTGTAAGAGGAAACTCATAAGCAGCACCCAAATCCACCCACTCATTGACCTTGAAACGGGCGCCAAGGGCCAACGTCACCATATCTCTGTTGTCATCATTGTGTTTACCGCCTAAATTAATAATATCACAGCCATTAAATCTTGCGATGCCAGCAACCAAATCATCCTCTTGATGGGTTCCAAGGGCACCCAACCCCGCTGCAGGCACAGATCTATCTCCGGCATTCAACACATGCAAGTGATTGAGTTCGATAAGTGGATGGAACCAAGGCGTTACTGCATAACTTACGTGCCATGAATCATAAAAAAGGGTGTTTTCTTCATCACTATCCACAGGCAGCACAAAACCAAGGGCACCAGAGAACTGAAACCCATTGAAACCCTTAAGGAATAAAATGCTCGGGTTAATATTGCCATCTCCATTCCCTTGAAACACCTGATCACTTCCGGTTGTACTCTCATACACTAGACGACCTGTCATTATAAAATCCTGATCAGGCATGTACAAAAACGAATACTGAAGCCCGGCAGCAATATCCGCCCACCCATCGTGGCTGTTTAATGTGTTATCTGGATTGCAATCCACATAACCGTCCTTGACCGCCACAATAGACATACGCTCATTTATAGCATAACTGGCCTGTACGGCAAATCCGTTCACATAACCGCCTACAGGCACCTTGCCTACAATACTATTCACCTTATCAGGAAGATTCTGATATAAGTAAATAGGCCGCACCATCGTCACATTGCGGGCGTCGCCGTCATAAACCGGGTTGGTGATGGGCATGACATACTTATCAAATGTACCAGCCATTGCAGAAGATGCAAAAAGCGCCAAACCAACACTCAAACCAACAGACACACTTTGTTTCAACATAACTACTCTCCTTTCTGTTATTTTTTTAGAAAGCCCTAAAAACTCTCATTCCATTTACACTACCTAACTAAATAATCTGCCAACAATTTTATTATCAATACGCCTCTTCGTATGCCAGATCCTTTTCAGTCACCTTGCCGCCCAGGAACAGATATACCCATGTCTGATAGGCAATAACTATAGGTACCATAATCAAGGCAACCACCAGCATGATCTTGAGAGTCAACTGACTGGCTGCGGCATTTTGAATGGTGATGCTGTAGTCCGCATTGAGACTGGACGGTAGAAGTCTTGGAAACAGGCCGGCTACGCCGAAAAACGTCACGAAAACAATGGTCAAAGCCGAGCTGATCCATGCCTTCAGCCATGCAGCCTGCCTTATGAATATGAAGGTGGCCAGCAAGGCCAACACTGCAACAATAGGAATAAGCCACAGCAAAGGCGCCTTGAAGTAATTGTTGAAGAGATCGGTTACGACCAAAGTAAAGGCTAAAAACAACACCGCCACCACCAAAAGCACGGGCCACAGCTTTTTGGCCATAGCGCCCGCCCTTTGCTGCAGGTCTCCTTCAGATTTGACAGCCAGCCACAGGCTGCCATGCACCAAAAAGAGCAGCAAAAAGAGCACACCGCCTGCCAGACCATAAGGATTTAGCAAGGTAAACAGCCCACCCTGAAATACACCGTTTTGATCGATTGGCACCCCCTCGAAAATGTTGGCAAATGCCACACCTAAAAGCAACGCCGGCAAAAAACTACCGATGACCATGGCCGTATCCCACAGAGAACGCCAGCCAGCGGAATCCACTTTATTTCTAAACTCGAAGCAGACTCCACGAATAATCAGGGCAAAGAGCAGCAAAAGAAGTGCTGAATAAAGGCCATTGAACATTACGGCATATGCCACAGGAAACGCAGCAAAGGTAGCACCACCTGCAGTGATGAGCCAAACCTCATTTCCATCCCAGAACGGCCCCATAGAGTTATAGATGATACGGCGATCTGTTTCGTTTTTAGAAAGCACTGGCAGCAATGTACCAAGCCCCAGATCGAAACCGTCCAACATGAAATAAACAGCCCACAAAACACCCCAGAGTATAAACCAGATGGTCTCAAGCATAGAATCATTCCTCCTTTTTTAATGTACAGGCCCTTTGCGGGCATATTTGGTCAATAGATAAAAATCGATTATGCCGAGAATCGAGTAAAAGACTACAAATGCTGTAAGAGAAACAGCTACTTGGCCTACATCCAGAATGGAAACGGCATCCGCTGTTTTCATAAGGCCATAGACAATCCATGGTTGCCTGCCCACCTCAGCCACAACCCAACCCAACTCACTGGCTATATAAGGCAGCGGAATGGCATAGATAAAAAGTTTCAAGAGACCGCTTTGATTCTCTATGTCACGACGTTTGAGCCAACCAAACCCTGCTATGAAGATAAATAGAAATCCAAGCCCCACCATGAGTCTAAACGACCAGAAGGTAGTCATTACAGGAGGTCTTTCAGAGGCTGGAAAGTCCTTTAGCCCCTTGACCGTTGCAGAGGTATCGTGATGTGCCAGCATGCTGAGCATGCCCGGAATAGGAATGGCCTGAATGCTGTTTCGCTCGTTTGCAGGGTCTGGAATCTGAAGTAGATACATGGGAACACTAGCAGCAGTCTCCCAGTGAGACTCCATGGCAGCCAGTTTGACCGGCTGCGTCTCCGCCACTTCGGCTCCGTGGAGGTGGCCGTTAAATGCCTCAAACAAAGCAAAAATCAGGGCAAATGTCACTGCCACATTGAAGGATTTCTTGAAGAACTGCACCTCGTTTTTACGAAGCAGATGGTAGCCGCATACCCCCATCACAAAGAAACCTGAAAGGATATATGCCCCAGAAACAGTATGCAAAAACTCAAGCACAGCAAATTTGTTTGTTATCACCACCCCAAAATCCACCAATTCGGCCCTGCCGTTTCGAATGGCGTAACCAACTGGATGCTGCATCCAGCCGTTGGCTATGAGAATCCATAGAGCAGAGATATTGGATGCAATGGCCACCAGCCAGATGAATAAGGCATGAGTCTTGGGTTTTACCTTGTTCCATGTGAAAAGCCATACTCCAATAAATGTGGACTCCAGATAAAAGGCCAAAGTAGCTTCAATGGCCAACAAAGAACCAAAGATATCACCCACATATTTGGAATAACGCGACCAGTTGGTCCCGAACTGAAACTCCAGAGTGATACCAGTCACCACGCCCAGAGCGAAGTTTATGAGAAAGAGCTTACCCCAAAACTTCGCCGCCCGCTTGTAGTCCTCATCCCCGGTTCTGACATACATGGTCTCGTAGATGGCGGTGAGAACGGAAAGCCCCAAAGTCAGGGGCACAAAAAGAAAATGAAACATACTAGCCGCAGCGAACTGCAACCTGGACAACATCAAAACATCCATAGGCCTTGCCTCCTTAAAATAAAAGAATTATTGTCTCAGCCTGTTACACCGACTCATACCTAAAAATGAGTGATAACCGGCTGTGTTGCACAAAAAACACGATACACTCCATTGAAACTGCAGCGAACCACTACGAAATAACGTCCTGGCAGGCACATGCCACAGACGCCTGTCTTTTGCGCTCCAATTCCTGTTTGATGCGATAGGCCGAGTCTCGAATGATGCTGAAAAGCAGATGGCAATTGTCATGCTGGCAGAATTCATTTCCTTCATCCGCCAAAATGATCATGTCAGTCACCAGCTTTAAAACCTTTTTAAAAAGTTCCTGCTCGGTTGGCATAAATACACGGCCCTCACAGTTTTATAGATAACGGCATTACATTGTTACTGACTGTTACATTCAAATATAATGCCAATCAAGACTGGTTTTGCAGACAATAACTTATTGATATCATTGAACAAATTTATAATTTTTTTAACAAAAACCCTTAAATTACTTTATAAATGTCTCATTCTGTATTAAATGTATCATATTGAGACACGAATGAGCCTGATACACTTAATACACGCAGAAACAAAAAAAGAGGCCGATTAGGCCCCTTTAAAAGTTATAAATATAACGTTTAATCTCTAATGATTAGAAGAACACCTCAAAGGTAGCATAGAAGTTATCCATGTGATCCACTGGAGCAAACTGCTGAGCGTTCAGCAGACTCTTTGTATCTTCCATCTTAATGGGTTTACCCATCCAATTGCCGCTGCCAGTGTAATCAATCCAGTAATACTGATAGCCAGCGCGAATAAAGGCCTTACCGAACTTGGTAAGCGGCGTATCAGGAATATCGTATATCCAGTACACCTCGGCCACATCACCACGAGTCGCCAGCTTGGAGAGATACAGATCATCCGACGCAGGCGTGAAATTGATCCAATACTGAGAGCCATGGTTGTACTCAAGACCAATCTTGCTGTTCAACTGCGCCACAGGAATGCGCACACCCAAAAATGCCGCCCAACCCCAATGATTGTCATCCTGACCTGGGGCGTTCAAAAGACCCGGATACATACCATAAGAATCCACGAAACGGTTGTCGGTTCGGCTCAGACCTGCGCTCAGGAAGTAATCGATGCCCATGAGTTTGTGCATGAATACTCCGCTCAAGTGATAGATATCACCCACCTGATACCCCTTGTAGGCAGTGGACATCAGAGGATCGTTGATAGGCAAAGGCTGACCTGGGTCCACCAGCATAGGAAAATTGATAGGCCTCATCTCCATGTAGTTGGGCACATCGGCTGCCTTGAACAGTTGCACATTGGCAAAAAGGTTCTGACTTTTGTCGTCTATCACATCCCAACTCACGCCATAGAGGTCTGTGTCGTTAAGAGAAGGAGTATTGGGGATATTGGCAAAACCAGCCTCATAACCACGGCCATAACAGATACGTGCCTTGCCTGGAACCGGCTCTGAATACTGATAACCCAAGGTCAGACCATCAAATGTCCAGTCAACACCCAGAGCAACAGGTGTGGCATAGCGTTTGTCGTAATTATATTTGAGATTGTTGGGGGGGCCATCAACAGTAGGACGGCGGCCTACAGAGAACCAGATTGGCAGACCTGCAATATCAGACCAGCTCACATAGGCCATCTCAACACGCACGGTATTATCATTGGGACGGCGAGTGATATTAGGATCATACATAAAGCCGTTCATACCGAAAGGTACTGCAGTTGCCTCAGCAGACTCCATACCCCATATCTTGTACATGGAAAGGCGACCTTTGAACTCCACGTTCTCTGTGGGTTTGGCGTTCATGTTCAAACGCAGCCTGTTGGTGTAGAGCAGGTCGTTCTGCGTCTTGTAGGACTTCTGCATGTCGGCGCCGAACATGTTCATCATGGCAGCGCGCTGCTGCTCGGTGAGAGCGCCCATCATGCCGTTCAAAACTGCAAAACGCTGCTGTTGAGACATGGAATCCCACTGCTGCATTACGCCGCCGAGCTGTTGCTGAAGCGCCGGCGGAAACATAGCCATCATGGGCATCAGGTTCTGGCCCAACTGAGCGGAATTCCACTGGGTCATGGTGTTGGATGCGGTAAGTACATCCATCTGATTCCAATAATTGGTGACATGAGCACGAGTGGAATCGATTCTGAAACGATAATCACCTGAAAACTCCAGATTGCTCTTTAAGGATTTGGCGGACTTTTCCACCTTTTCGGAGACGGTCTCAACTGTGGAAGAAGTCTTGTCCTGAGCGGCCTTAACCTCGGCCATCTGTTTTTTGAGACTCTCCAGCTGCTTTGTGAGTGCTTCAACCTGTGCAGCCAGCTGATCCGCTGTGGGCGGAGCGGCTATCGCCTGCATTGGAGCGGGCAACAAAAAGGTGCCTGCCAACAAACCAAGCCAAATTTTCTTCATTACAATCCCTCCTTTAAGGATATTTTAACACAAAATACAAACAGCAATGATACCTTTATTATAAAACAAACATATTGTCAAGAAGTTAACAGAAAAATTGCACAATGGCCTCGAGAAAAAACAATAATTCACAAAACAACCCTGCGCGAAATTGCAGGGCTGGAACGCCTCATAACCCAATAAAAACTGTTTTCAAACACCAATGATGTGATTATAATTCTAACATAGAATATTCAATAGATTCTTAACCAAGTGAAAGTTTCAGAGGGCCGCTGTCTGTATGCCTTAATTGCAAGGCCAGCCACAAACAAGAATACAATATGCCATTCGATGAACACAATGAACACCACTTTACTCAAGCCATTCGAGATATTGTAACACACCTCAACTGGCTACCCAGCCCCAATCCAAATCTCTATCGCACGATCTCATTGCTGCGCCACACGGACAGCGACATCAAACCAGTGGAAGAGCTGCTCGCCGCAGACCCGGGTCTGTCCACACAAGTGCTTCGTTTTGCCAACAGTTCCTTCTATGGCTTCAGGGGCGGTATTAAAGACATCAAAAAAGCCATTCTCGTACTTGGCATAAAAGAAATCAAAAACATCTGTCTGACAGTAGCGCTGCTACAGCAATTCCATTCCCAAAAGACCGCACCATCTTTTAATAATACAGCATTCTGGCACCACTCGATACTGACCGCAATAATCGCAAGCGAACTCGCCAGGGAATATACCCCTTCCATCTCCAGAGAAGAGATATACATCCTTGGGCTCATGCACGACATAGGCCGACTTGCCATGGCTGTATATCTGCCGGAACTGTTTGAAAAAAGCATTCAAAGCGCCAATGAGCGCCATATAGATACCTATGAAGCTGAAAAGGCCATTGGCATCACGCATTGCGAACTTGGGCATATTCTTGCTAAAAAATGGGGTATGCCTGCCTCTTTTGCAGCGGCCATGCTTTCACACCATGAAACACAACAGATAAAGACACATACTTTGGAAACAGCGCTGATTATACTGGTGGAGCACCTCTCCAATTCATACTCAGGCATAAACAACTCAAAATTAATCGAACCGATCGCCATTCCACTGCTATGCAAAAATGCAGCCGAATCTCTAAATATCACGCAAGAAGATTATATGGAACTGCTAAAGATCCTGCCTGACATGAATGCAAAGGCGCAAAACATATTACAACAATTTCTTTAATAAAAAGGGTTGAACAATATGGACGAACAACTCACCAATCTGCTTCAGGAAGGCTTTTTGAATATTCGGGAACAGAAAAACGAAGCGATGGAAACCCTTGGCATAGTGTCAAGAATAGTAGCCATCACCACACACAGCACCTCCAGAGAAGACGTGGTGCAGCAGATACTTCGCATTCTCCTGGAAGAAACCCGCTTCGACAACGTATCGATATTATTATATGACCAATCGGACAACCTCCTGAGGCTCAAGGCTGCGGCAGGCGTCTGGGATATCCTAGCCGAACAAAATCAAAAAACCTTCAACAAAGACCTCTCATTCGGCCCAGGAAACAGTATAGCGTGGCAGGTCTTCGAGAGCCAGAACCCTGTCTTCATTCCAGACTGTTCTCAATATCCCATTGCCAACGGCAACAATGCCGTAATTAAACCCGGCTGTTTGGCATGTCTTCCGCTCATGAAAGAGGGCGTGCTGAATCTCAGCGCAGGCCGACCTCGAGAAATCCTACCATATCAACGCAGAGAGCTGGTGATTTTGGCGAATATCATAGCAAATCTGCTTTCATCCACCACGCTGAAACAGGAACTGGAAGACTATCGAAAAAGGCTGGAAAAACTTGTGGAACGCCGGACACAGGATGTTCTGGCCATAAACGAAAACCTGAAAAGCACGCTCAGCCACCTGGAGGCCATTGTAAGAAACAATCCAGAGGGCATCTGCCTTCTGGACAACCAGAACAGGGTGATCATGGCCAATCCGCACTTTCTTTTCATGCTGGATGCAGCTCCAAGTGACATCATAAACAACACCCTGGAACACATCTTTCAAAATCCTGCTCATTACCATGCCATTCAACAGACTATCAGCAAAAAAGAATCTGTGCGGTTCTCCGATATACCTGTCATGAAAACAACCGGGCAAGGCATTTTCATCGATATCTTTCTGCACCCCATAGCCGAATCCGCGCAAACTGAATGCAACTACATGGTAATGCTGCATGACCTCACCGAACAGAAAAAAATGGCTGAAAAGATGCTTCAGAGCGAGAAATTGAGCGCTCTTGGAGCTATGGCAGGAAGAATCGCTCACGACTTCAACAACATTTTGACCATCATAATGGGCAATACAGAGTTATTGCTCAAGGAAACCATCGACCCCGCTACCAGAAAACGCCTGGAAAACATACTGACAGCAGCTACAGATGGGGCATACATAGTCAGACGCATACAAAACTATACAAAGCTACATCAAAAAGACACCTCCAGTCGAGCCCATTCAAACGTCAACGCCATCATAGAAAATACCATTCGCATGCTGGAGCCCAAATGGAAGGCTGAATACGAAAAACAAAGCATTCCGTTCGTTGTTGAATTGAATTTTTCAGACATCTGTGAAGCTGCCATCAATCCAACAGACCTTCGAGAGGTGCTCATAAATCTTCTCCTGAATGCCATAGACGCCATGCCCCAAGGAGGCACACTGACCATCAGCACCGCACTCAGAGAAAACAATATCATAATAGAGATTACGGATACCGGTACAGGAATACCTGATGAGCTGAAAAAACGCATCTTCGACCCATTCTTCACCACCAAAGGCCCTCAGTCTTCTGGGCTTGGGTTAAGTGTAACCTATAGTGTCATCGTGCAGGCAGGAGGTGACATTCAAGTTCAAAGCAAACTCGGTCGGGGCACCACCTTTACCATCTCTCTGCCTTCAGCTACAAATATAGCGGCAACTAATACCCCAAAGGTCATCAAAGCCAAACACCAACCCAAAGAAGGTGTAACCATTCTGGCAGTTGACGATGAGCCGGATATAGCGAAAATGCTTTCAATGGCCATCGAATCCTTGGGCTATTCGGCCAAGACCGTTACAGACCCTCGAAAGGCCATTGCAGAAATAGCATCAGGCAAATACACACTCCTCATAACCGATCTGGGCATGCCTCATCTGACCGGATGGGACCTGACCAAAAAGGCCCAAGAACATGGCATTCCGGCCATTTTGCTCACTGGTTGGGGCTATGAGCATGAAGGCCAAGACCTAAGGGCCAAGGGTGTGGAAATAGTCCTCTCCAAACCGGTTAAGTTAGATCAGTTGAGCGACGCCATAGCCATGATACTGAGATCATCCAAAGATACACCATAGCAAAAATAATAAAACAACTTCATCTTATGGCACTACCTTGTCCTGTTTTTTTTACTTCCAACCCATGGGGTTCCCCATTGATAAGAGGCCTTTCAAATACATGCAAACTCAACACTACACCATCACAATAGACGGCCCTGCCGGAGCCGGAAAGGGTGTGGTCAGCGCACTGCTTGCCCAACGCATTGGATTTACAAGGCTGGACACCGGCGCCATGTACAGAGCTGTCGCCCTTTATGTATTGAGGCAAGGATTTGAACCCTTGAAAAATATAGCCGATAAACACCTTGAAGACAAGCTGCAACTGCTTCTATCAGAAATCCACATCAAAATAAACGGCAGATACGTGTGGCTAAACGACACCGAGATTTCTCAGACTATTCGCACACCAGAGGTGTCTCTGGCGGCCTCACACATCTCGCAATTTACGTGTGTGAGGCAAAAACTCACCGAGATTCAACGCAAAATCGCTCAAACCACAGACCTGGTGGCCGAAGGCAGGGATATGGGGACGGTAGTCTTCCCAAAAGCCCAATGCAAATTTTTCCTGACTGCAAGACCGGAGATTCGAGCCGAAAGAAGGTGGCTACAACTGAAAGATCAGGGCGTTACAATGGATTTCGAGGATGTATTGCGTGAAATACAGCAAAGGGATGAGGCAGACAGTTCAAGGCAGATTGCCCCCCTTAAAATGGCGCCGAATGCCATACTGGTGGACAGCTCTTATATGGACGTGGAAGAGGTAGTAAACACCATGTATGAACATGCAAAACAAGTCATACCACTTTGAGCATCTCTTAAGCCTGGCTTGACTGTATCAACTTCTTTTGCAGTTGAAGTCGCCTCTTCTCATAGCGCTCTTCCTCACTGAAAATACAGCCGCAATAGGACTGCCTGTAGATACCCAGCTCTCGTGCCATATCCTGGCCTTTCTGCCAGCCCACACGAAAGTCATGATAATACAATGCCACACCGGTCTCTTGTGCTATGTTTTGAGCTATCTGAAAAATAGCCTCATGATTTTGATAACGGCTATAAAACAACGTAGAGCTGAAATGAGTAAATCCGTTTTTAATGGCGCGCTCAGCGGTTTCTTTTAGGCGCATCTCATAGCATTTCAGACACCTGACTCCAAAATCCATATTCCCTGCCACTGACTGCAACCAAGCTCTGAGACCATAGCCCTTTTCGCTGTAGATTACAGAAAGGTCCTGAAGCCGAGCTACGGTCTGCAATGCCTCTATGCGCCTCTCGTATTCCATGTACGGATGTATATTAGGGTTATAAAAAAAACCCTTGACTGACACACCCATATCCCTCAGGAGTTTTAATGGGAAAAGCAGGCAGGGACCGCAGCAGATATGCAGCAAAAGGCGCATGGCAACGTGACCCTATTACAGATAAATCACTCTTAATTCCTGCCGCAGATATGACTCCAGAGTACAGAGCTCCACAGGTCTCATGCGGCATGAAAGCCCGAAGGCATCTTCAAATTCCATTTCCATGTCTCTGAGCCAGTTGTGTAACAGGGGTAGGCTTCCGGCGAAAAAATCGTCCGTAACGGCAATCCAGAGCTCCAGCCGCTCCAAAAACCGTTCTTTTCTCACCGCCATCACATGGGGTACTGCCTGCAAGGGCACATTGGAGGAGAGACGTTCCGTGCCGCGCCTCACGAATGCATCCACCTGATTCAATGAGATGTTAAGCCCGCGCACTTGCACCAGGCCGTCCGTACGCTCATAAACGGGTTCCATACGCCAGGTGTTTCTACCGCAGATACAGGGTTCGGTAATAATCCGAGTCAACTCGCCTGTACGAAAACGTATGAGTGGATTGGCCTTGGTGGTCAAAGTGGTGATCACCAATTCACCCTTTTCACCAAAAGGCAACACCTCTCCTGTGGCAGGATTCACCACCTCTGCGATGAGTTGATCCATCGCCAGATGCAGCCCATTTCTCTTCTCGCACTCATAGGCCATTACAGGCCCCACTGCCTCCAGAATCCCGTGCCCGCACAAGATGTTCAGCGCAAATTCCCGCTCCATCTCCTCTCGTATGCTTGAATCCAGACGCTCGTCCAGCAATACCACTCGCTTCAGGGATAGATTAGCCAGATGTATGCCGCTTTCCGCCAGCTCCGCAAACAGATACTGCAAATAAGACGAAAAGGTAATGAGGGTCGAGGTCTTGAAGTCCGCCAAGATACGCAGACGTTCCTGAACGGCCATGGGTTCAGGAGGAATGACCAATGCCCCCATGATCTCAGCCGCCTCCTTCAACTCCTGAGCAAGAAAGGACATGCCAGGGTCCAGGCATATCTGAACGATATCGTCGGCTATAACACCTGACGCCGAAAGAAATCTACAGGTAAACCCCTGACGATGGGCCACGTCCTGTTTCGTATAGCCCATGACTATGGGATTTGAGACGCCGCAGCTCATAGTGTGCAGGCGAATGATGTCCCGCAGGGGTACCGCAAACTGGCCGTAGGGATAACTGGCCATCAGGTCCTCACGCGTGGTAAATGGCAGTTTGGAAAGATCAGACAGGGAGGTCACGGACTCAGGCGTGCATTTCAGGACATCCATGGCCTTTCGATAGGAAGGCACGCGATTATAGACACGATTCAAAGTGCTCTGAAGCAATTCCATCTGCAACTGCAATAGTTCATTCAGCGAGGTATATTCCATGGAATCCATAGATTTATCCTTTTGACTAAAAGTTATCTCTCTACAATCTGCGCATAATCCTTGCCCAGATAGGCGCGCTGCACATCGGAATCGTCCCGCAATTCCTGGGCCGTGCCCTGAAGCACGATTCTACCCGTCTCCAGCACATAACCACGATGGGCCATCTCCAAAACCCGCCTGGCATTTTGCTCCACTATGAGAATTGTCAGACCCTCCGCCTGATTCAGGGTCACTATGGCTTGAAAAATCCCTTCTACCAGCTTTGGTGCAAGCCCAAGAGAAGGCTCGTCCAGCAGCAACAACTCGGGTTTTGCCATAAAGGCGCGGCCTATGGCCAACATCTGCTGCTCTCCTCCACTCAGAGTACCGGCAATCTGTCTTTTACGCTCGTAGAGCCTTGGAAAAAGCTGAAAGACTCTGTCAAAATCCCCTTGAATCTCCTCCTTTTTAACCTTGCCAAAACGGTGATAGGCGCCGAGTTCCAGATTCTCCATCACAGTAAGAGGTGCAAAGACCTGTCTGCCTTCAGGAGAATGCCCTATGCCTATTTTCACGATGGCATCCGAAGCAAGCCCCAGTATGTTTCTGTTGCGATACAATATCTCACCCTGACTACCGGGAACTAAACCTGAGATGGTGCGAAGCAGTGTGGTCTTACCAGCCCCGTTTGCACCGATGAGACAGACTATCTCGCCCTGGCTTACATGTAGAGACAGGTTGCGCAAAATGGCGATGGAGGAATAACATGTGTTGAGATTTTTAATTCGAAGCATGAGAATCCCTTTATTTTAAAAAGATGTTAACAAAGAGATACATATTTTACAAGAGAAGCATCATAGATGCCGCATATCAAATGCATGTAATGCGGCCGACATTCAAGCGAAGTCCGTAACCTGCCGATACAGTCCTTCAAAAGACTAAGAAAGAGAGGACAGCCTGATATGCCCAAAAAGCCCTTAATCACCATGCTGTGTGCAACGACATTTCTGTGCAGCGGATGCTGCAATCTGTCTCTGCTGGACATCTCCTGTAAAAATCCCTTTCAAAGGACACAGGTGGTGGTGCCTTGCAGCACGCAGCAATCATATACTCATCAACCCACTTACTATGTGCTCAAGAGATATGAAGCCTCACGCATACAGGTTATAGAAACGGACAGCGCCGACATTCACATCTATGAGCCTCTGCCATTTAAAACCAAGGAGTAAGCCATGAGAAGACATATCAACGCATACATCGCATTTATTTGTCTAATGAGCCCCTGTGTGCTTGCAGCCCAGGACGAACCAACGCTCGAACAGGGAGCCCAGCCCGGCTATATGGAGAAGGCTGTAATGATCGACGAGGCATCAAATCTGAACCTTCAAATACACAACCTTGCGGAACAACTGGTAAAAAACTACCGATACGGCATGACACCGGCTGAACCCGTTGCAGTGACCACCTTTGTGGATGTAAACCACCTCTACAAAACATCCTCTTTCGGACGCTACATAGCCGAACAACTGATAGGTGAACTTCAACGGGCCAGCTTCAATGTCATGGAGTATCGCAAGACCAACAGTATCATAATGCGAGAAGGCTTCGGCGAATACTCCCTGTCTCGCGACAGTAAAGAAATCGCCAAGTCAACATCGGCAGGGCTGGTGCTCGTGGGCACCTATATGATAAAGGACCGTTATGTAATGGTAAATGCACGCATCGTAGATTCTAATCAATTGGTACACTCCTCAGGTATGACAATACTGCGAAAGGACGGCCTGATAGCAGACCTGTTGCAACACGCCTCTGTGCCTGACCTGGCCCCTCCTGCCCGCATCACCATAAAAGGACTAGGAGAACCGACTCCTACTCCACCTCAAGTCCCTGGGCCCGAACCTGCGCCTGCCTTACGAGAGGTCAAACCCACTGCCCAAAATGCAACCGACACAAAGCCGGCCATCAGGACATCCAAAACTCGCGTCACAACCTCTTCACGCGCAAAGCACAGCTGATATTCCCATGAAAAACTGCATTTCAAGCGTATTTCTCCTATGTTTGTGGCTGACAGGGCTTACCGCCTGCGAAATGAAAGCGGTATCCCTGCACAGCTCAAGCTCACAGCAGCCATATCCTGTTTATTCCCATGCCTCGGTCTTCGATATCACACGAGAGCTGACACAGGAGCTCCTGGCCAATCTGCAAGACGAGGCAGCCCGTTCCTCCACCTGCGTCATAACCACCTTTGTGCGGCTGGACGACCTCAAAAAGACTGACAGTCTGGGCAGACTTCTGGCTGAAGGCATGGGAAACGAGCTGGTCAAGTCAGGTATGGCCGTAACCGAAATTAGAAACACAAACGCAGTCTCTATGGCGCCATTTACCGGCGAGCTCCTCTTGAGCAGAGACAGCACCGAGCTCAAAAACTATGTGAATACATCCTATGCCCTGACAGGTACATATTCCGTAGGAGAACGGTCGGTGTCCGTCTCGATCAGGCTCCTGGACATGCGCACCAACCGCATCATAGCCGTGGCTGCAAACGAACTACTTCGCACGCCTGACATCGACGCCCTGCTCTTAGGCGAAATCCGTGTAGCGCCCACCGCCTATGACAGGCTGCCAGCCAAATAAAAACTCGTAAACAGCGTGGATTTCACAAAAATACGATGTTATAGTGAGTTCATGGATAGACCGATTTCAATAAATCCCATGCCATTCATATACGCCATGGCCTGGCCGCTTCTGCTGGCCTTGCTTGTCTCATGCAGCCAGCCGCCCTTTCTACAGCCTCCCAATTTTCCTCAAAACGACAGAGGCCGCCTACCCAATGTCAATCTTCAGGTCTATATTCAGCCGCAACGGCCTTTGGGGCTGAATAAACAAACCGCATATCTGACACCCCTTTACCTGCCTCAGCACTACGACAAGGCATTGAGTGTCAGTTATGGTGGCATCGTGCAAGAAATATTTCTGCAACACCGCATCTTCCAGACTCTGGAACAACACAAGGACATGGAACGAGGCGTTTCAACAGCCGAAGCCAAAAAACGCGGCTTCAATTATCTCATGGAGATCAGCTCTCCTTCGTTTCTGACGCCATCAGGGAATTCAAGGGGCTGGGTTGCCTTAAACCTGAAGATCATTCGGCTGTCGGATGAAACAACCCTCTGGCACATGTACGCTGAGGCAGACCTACTTCCCCTTCACAGGGGTCATGACATCCTCTTTCCTCGTGACTACCGCGATGCCCCCACTCTCACAGAGGGTCTGACTGCCATAGTCCACAAGATGGCCGAAGTCATAGCAGACTCCGAGACAAGTGCACCTTTGCCATGAAAATAGCGGCATTCAGCCCATCCAGCCCGGCGGACCCTGAAAAGATACAAACAGGCATAGAACTCATTCAGGCCAATCTACCCAAGGCGCAGATTATGCTTTTCCCAAATACTCCAGCCCATAGCCCCTTTTCGTATCTATCCCAAAATGACTCACACCAGGCCGAGTTGTTTCAGAATCTGCTCACTGACTCGCAGTTTGACCTGGTCTGGGCCATGCGAGGAGGCTATGGCTCTCTGAGATGGCTGAATCAAGTGAATTGGCAGGCATTGCGCTCCTCAAAACATAAAAACCCCCTCATCGGGTTCAGTGACGTAACATTTCTTCACTCGGCCCTTCTGGGCATTGAATGGCCCAGCCTGATTCATGGCCCGCTACTCACCACTCTGGCCAAGACCAATGTGCAGAGCCTCGATGACCTGTGGCACCTTCTACAAACAGGCAAACCCAGCGGTCTTTCAGGCGAACCGCTTATATCAGGCAGCGCCACTGGTCATCTCATAGGCGGAAACCTCACATGTCTGGTGCATACCATAGGCACAACCTTTGAACCACCTTGGAATCAGGGCATCTTGGTGATAGAGGACCACAACGAGGCCCTGTACCGCATAGACCGTATGCTTACACATCTGAAGCTCACAGGCAGGCTCTCAAATCTGGCCGGAATTGCAGCAGGTGAAATAGTGCATTCAAGTTTTGAAGACGCACAACTCAAATCCCTGCTTTTGGATCGTCTGCAGGACTTAAATATACCTATGGTCTGGAAATTGCCGTTAGGGCATGGAAAACGCAATGCGCCAGTGATGCTGAGTAAAACATACGAATTAAACGGCAAAACAGGTCAACTACTGCCAGTATTTAAGAGATCTACGGCCATGGCCTGATTCTCATAGCCACAGATCCAGTAAGCTGCGTCTAATAAATCATGGGCCACATAGGAAATCTTCATGCGCTGCACCTCAGTTAAGGAATGCAGCGTCTTATCGCCATACCCTGTACGCACCAGGACAGGCACGGCATGCACATTCATGGCCAGCTCCATATCCCGCCATGTATCACCCACCACAAAGCTCACTTGCGGCTTCAGCCCCAGTTCTTCACATGCCCTTTGCACAAGACCTATACCTGGTTTTCTGCAATCACAGGGCATTTTATAAGGCACCATGCCCTCTGTGGGATGGTGAGGGCAATAATACCAGCCCGCCACTTTGGCGCCTGACACAGCGAGCCTGCGGTTTAATTCCGCATGAATGGTCTGCACCTGCTCCTCTTCAAAAAAACCCCTGGCAACACCGGATTGATTGGTCACCACCACCACTTCAAACCCACAACCATTCAAAAGGGCAATAGCCTTTTCAGCACCCGAAATGAGCCGAAGATCATAAACGGACGAGAGATAGCCCACCTCTTCATTGATGACACCATCTCTGTCTAAAAATACAACCTTCTTCATAAGAGGATCAAATCGTTAACAGCTCGTCAAAAAGAGCAGGCAGCATGATCGTTGTCATTCCGAACGAAATGGGTGTTGCCATTCCGAGCAGAATGAACGTTGTCATTTCAAGCCAGACGTGGATGGCGCATTAACCCCGCCAATGGTGCCATTCCGAGCAAAACGAAGTACCAACCTCCTGTCATTCCGAGCGAAGCGAGAAATCTTGCTTTCGAGACCAGCGAGAAATAGGGACATTCTTGACGGCAGTTTCAACGGGCTTTAAACATCAAAACGGCACTTCCTCATCCACTGGAGAAGGGGCTGCGTCCAGATCATATCCAAACTCCCCTCCACTGCCCTTGTCACCCTTGGCTTCCAACAAGACAAAATCATTGGCCACCACCTCTGTCATAAAACGCTTGTTGCCGGCCTGATCCGTCCAGGAGCGAGTACGAAGGGAACCCTCCACATAGACCAGGCTGCCCTTGTGCAAAAACTTGCTCAATAGGTCTGCTGTCTGCCTCCATGCAACGACCCTATGCCAATCGGTCTCCTCTTCCCACTGCTCATTGCGCTTGACACGGCGATTTGTGGCTATATTGAACGTACACACACTCGTGCCGTCCTGTGTGTAACGGATCTCAGGATCTGTCCCGAGCCGGCCTATCAACATGACTTTATTTAGACTGCGCGCCATGGGTTATGGTCTCCTTTCATTAAACCGAAAACTTGAACTGCCCCTTTCCGAGCAGGTCGTGCAGATGGACTATGCCCAAAAGTCTGCCATCTTCCACAACCGGCAACACCGTAATCAGATATCTCTCCATGAGGGCCAAGGCATCAGCGGCCAAAGCGGAAGGATGCACGGATTTGGGGGATTTGGTCATGATACGCTCCACAGGCGCAAATAGGACATCGCTTCCATGCAGCAGTGCCCTACGGATATCTCCGTCGGTCATGATGCCCACCAGCTCGTCGTTTTTATCCAACACCAAAACACACCCCAATCTCCCTGCATTCAGACAGCCCAAAACCTCTTCAAGCCGCAGCCCCAAGCGCACTCGTGGAATAGCATCACCAGTCAACATCACGGCTCTGACTTGCAGGCGCAATGCCTCACCCAGACTGCCCGCAGGGTGATTGCGCCGGAAATCCTGTGCGTCGAAATTGCGTAACTCCAGCAGCACCACAGCCAGGGCATCTCCCACAGCCAAGGTCGCTGTAGTACTTGCAGTAGGTGCCAGTCCCAGAGAGCAGGCCTCCCTTTCCACGCTCACATCTATGACCGCCTGACTTTCACGAGCAAGCATGGAGTTCATCCCTCCTGTCAGGGCGATTACTGGTATAGAACGGGCTTTAAATATGGATAAAAGTGAAATGAGCTCCTGAGTCTCGCCGCTATTGGAGATGGCCAAAATGCAGTCCTCGGGGCTCAACATGCCCAGATCTCCGTGCATGGCCTCAACAGGGTGCAAAAAAACCGATGGAGTTCCGGTGCTGGACAGAGTAGCCGAGATCTTGCGGCCTATGAGCCCGGACTTACCTATACCCGTTACCACCAGCCTGCCTTTCGTGTTCAAAATAAGTTGAACCGCCTTAATAAAGCCTATATTCAATCGCTCTTTGACACGATTCAGAGCTGCAATCTCAATATCGATAACCTTTTTGGCCTTCTCTAACCAATCACTTTCAGTGATTTGACCAAGCTGCCCCATTAAAATTTACGCAAGGGGACTGACGGTTTTAACCATCAGAGGAATTGCGTATTCTCCTTTCGTTAAAAAATTCTGCTGTCATTCCAAACAACACACTGTCATTCCGAGCGAAGCGAGGAATCTTAAGATTTGTTGGGGCACGGCATGCCGTGCCCGTACCTCCGCTCCTTCGAAATGACAGTCTGACAGAGCCTTCGTAAAGAGGAGGTGCTGTAATGCCCCTCGTTGAAGCGAGAAGCTGACTGCTTTAGCTGTCAAAGTCGTCATTAAACTTCTAACGTTCATTTCCGCTCCAACTGAAACTTGCCTCGAAAGTCCTCACTCTCCACAGGATAATCGCCATTGAAACAGGCCATGCAGAAACGTCCTCCATTCCCGCCAGCGGCCTTGAGCATAGACTCTATGCTCAGATAATGCAAGGCGTCCAGTTCCAGAAACCGGCGTATCTCCTCCACGGAATTCTTCGATGCGATGAGTTCACCCTTGGTGGAAAAATCTATGCCGTAAAAACACGGAAAGCGCGTGGGCGGACAGCTCACCAGCATGGAGACCTCTTTTGCCCCAGCGCTTCGAATGGCACGCACACGCGTGCGAGATGTGGTGCCTCGAATGATGGAATCCTCCACAATAATAACCCGTTTGTCCCGCAGCATCTCCTTCACAGGGTTGAGCTTTACACGCACGGAAAAATCCCTCATGCTCTGACTGGGCTGAATGAATGTGCGGCCCACATAGTGATTACGAATGACCGCGAGTTCCAGAGGAATGTCTGCGGCCTGAGAAAAACCAAGGGCAGCATAGTTGCCGGAATCCGGAAAAGGCATGACAAAATCCGCGCTCATGCTTACCTCATCGGCAAGAGCCCTTCCAAGGGCCTTTCGAAAGAGATAGACGTTCTGGCCGAATATGCGGCTGTCAGGCCTTGCAAAATATATAAACTCAAAGATGCAGTGTCGTGTCTGTGTGTGAGCAACGGCCTGAAAAGAATGCAGGCCGTTGGAGTCTATAACAACCACCTCTCCGGGTGCTACATCCCGAATATACTCCGCCTCCACCAAATCCAAAGCACAGGTCTCTGAGGCCAGCACATAAGAACCGTTCAATCTTCCAATGCACAATGGCCTAAAGCCATAGGGATCCCGAAAGCCTATCAGGCTGTCTTCGGTGGCTATCAGCACAGCGTATGCACCTTTTACCACGCCCATGGCATGGGCGATGGCCTCTTCCATACCCCTTAACCTGGCCTTGGCAATGAGATGCACCAATATCTCGCTGTCCATGGTGGTCTGAAATATAGAACCCTTTTCCTCAAGGCTGGCGCGAATACTCGCTGCATTTACCAGATTACCATTGTGGGCAAGGGCTATAGAGCATCCCGCATGTTTTACACAAAATGGCTGGGCATTCTGAAGCACGGAAGAGCCTGTGGTAGAATAGCGCACATGACCAACGGCCAGATGCCCCTTAAGCCGGCTCAACACCGCCTCGTTGAACACATCATGCACCAAACCCATACCCTTGTGTTCAAGCACGGTCTTGCCATCGGAACTCACTATACCTGCACTCTCTTGGCCACGATGCTGCAGGGCATAAAGACCGAAATATGTAAGTTTTGCTGCGTCCTCATGGCCATAGACGCCAAATATGCCGCATTCTTCTTTCAGAATCGATGGAAGCAATATTGGAGATGAATCAAGCATAGTAATCCTGAAGCGCAGACACGCTCAGCTCCTCTTTTTTAAGGGCATCTATGGCCTCCACTGCGGCCAATGCCCCTGCAACGGTAGTGAAATATGGCAATTCGTACTCCAAAGCAGTCCTGCGCAGATAATAAGAATCAGAATGAGTCTTTTTGCCGCTGGGAGTGTTAATTACAAGGGAAATCTGGCTGTTCTTGATGAGATCCACTATATTGGGCCTGCCCTGTGATATCTTCATGACCTCACGGCTTTTAACTCCGTGGGCGTTCAGATACTTGGCTGTGCCGTCCGTGGCAACCAGTTCAAAGCCCATTTCCTCCAACCTTTTGGCCACAGGCAAAATGGCGGCCTTGTCTCCGGGCCTGATGCTCAGAAACACACAGCCTGAAAGAGGCAGATTCACACCAGCGGCCAACTGACTCTTGGCATAGGCCATGCCAAAGGTCCTGTCTATGCCCATGACCTCACCTGTAGACTTCATCTCAGGGCCAAGGACTATGTCCACACCAGGGAATCGCTTGAACGGAAAGACCGCCTCCTTGACCGCAACATAATTCATGGTTTTTTCCTGAGTAAAGCCCAGATTCACAAGCCTTCTACCCAGCATGACCTTTGTAGCCAGCTTGGCCAGCGGCACGCCGGTCACCTTGCTCACAAACGGCACTGTACGAGATGCCCTTGGATTTACCTCCAATACATAGAGCCTGCCATCCTTCACCGCATACTGCACATTCATGAGGCCGATGACATTCAGTTCCCTTGCCATGGCACAAGTGGCCTCTCGAATCTCATTTAACAGCTTCTGACTCAGGCTCTTGGCAGGCAGCACGCAGGCCGAATCACCGGAATGAATGCCTGCCTCCTCTATGTGCTCCATAATACCGCCTATAACGGTCATCTCTCCATCTGAAATGGCATCCACGTCTATCTCTGTGGCATCCTGCAGAAATTTATCTATGAGTACAGGATGACCTTCGGAGACCTGCACGGCCTCCTCCATAAAAGAACGAATGCCTTCTTCATCATACACAATGCGCATGGCCCTGCCCCCCAGCACATAGGAAGGCCGCACCACCACGGGGTAACCGATCTCCTTGGCCACCATCAGGGCCTCCTCCAGGCCTTGAGCCGTGCCGTTTTCCGGCTGCACCAGTTCCAGTTTTTTAAGCATCTCCTGAAAGCTCTTTCTGTCCTCGGCCTTATCGATGTTTTCAGGGCTTGTACCCAGAATAGGCACTCCAGCCCTCGCCAAAGACACAGCGAGGTTCAGAGGGGTCTGACCACCGAACTGCACGATGACGCCCATGGGTCGCTCCGTCTGTATTATGTGCATAACGTCTTCAAATGTGAGGGGTTCGAAATAGAGCTTATCGGATGTATCGTAGTCCGTAGAGACCGTCTCAGGGTTGGAATTCACCATGATGCTCTCAACCCCTTCTTCCCGCAGGGCAAATGAGGCATGCACACAGCAGTAGTCGAACTCTATGCCCTGACCTATGCGATTGGGCCCGCCGCCCAGAATCATGACCTTCTTTTTATGAGATGGTCTGGCCTCGTCTTCCCATTCGTAGGTGGAGTAATAATAGGGGGTATATGCCTCGAACTCCGCAGCGCAGGTATCCACCAGTTTATAAACCGGTTTTATGGCCATGTCGTTTCTCACTCTTTGAATCTCAGCAAGAACGATGCCGGTAGTGTGGGCGATCTGTATGTCCGAGAAACCCTCTCTTTTATAATGACGCAATCTCTCTCCATGGTTGGCTATGAGGGTATTGCAAGTCTCTTGGGAGAGGTTCTTACCTTCCCTGACAATCATGGCGATCTGATGCAAAAACCAGGGGTCTATACCGGTTATGCCGTATATTTCATCTATGCCCATACCCATTTCCATGGCCAGGGGAATACAAAAGATGCGCTGAGAGTTGGGCTCCCGCAGTTTCTTCACCACTTCATCCAGGTCAGGGACTATACCGGCCTTTTCCCATGTATTACGGCCATCAAAACCCAGACCAAACCGACCTATCTCCAAGGAACGCAGACCCTTTTGAAAGGCATCTCGAAATGTACGGCCTATTGCCATAGTCTCACCCACACTCTTCATAGAAGTGGTGAGCAGGTCTTGGGCGTCCTGAAACTTCTCGAAGGTCCAGCGTGGAATCTTCACCACACAATAATCGATGGTGGGTTCAAATGAGGCCATGGTCTCACGAGTGATGTCGTTGGGTATTTCATCCAATGTATAGCCCACAGCCAACTTCGCAGCGATCTTGGCGATGGGAAAACCTGTGGCCTTGGATGCCAATGCGGATGAGCGGGACACGCGAGGATTCATCTCTATGACCACCATATCGCCGTTTCGAGGATTGACCGCAAACTGCACGTTGGAACCGCCGGTCTCCACACCTATCTCCCGCATGATGGCTATGGAGGCATCGCGCAACATCTGATACTCCCGATCGCTCAAGGTCTGAATAGGAGCCACAGTGATGCTGTCTCCTGTGTGCACACCCATGGGATCTATGTTTTCGATACCGCAGATGATGACTACGTTGTCATTCTTGTCGCGCATCACCTCCAACTCAAATTCCTTCCAGCCTATCACCGACTCCTCCAGCATGACCTCATGAATCATGCTGAGCTCCAACCCCCGAGAGCAAATGGCCTCCAACTCCTCTCGATTGTAGGCGATGCCGCCTCCTGTGCCTCCGAGAGTGAAACTAGGGCGCACAATGACTGGAAAGCCTATTTCCTGCACCGAGGCCAAGGCATGGTCAAGGCTGCGCACGATCACACTTCTGGGCACGCACAGGCCTATACGCTCCATAGCGTTTCTGAACAGCTCACGGTCCTCAGCCTTGTGTATGACCTCTCGATTGGCCCCAAGCATCTCCACTCCCAGACGATTCAACACACCTTCATCCGCCAACTTTACTGCGGTGTTGAGCCCTGTCTGACCGCCGAGTGTGGGCAAAATGGCATCTGGGCGCTCCTTCTCCAGAATCTTGGCCACAACCTCTGGTGTAATGGGCTCCACATAGGTACGCTCCGCCATATCGGGGTCGGTCATGATGGTGGCGGGATTGGAATTTACCAACACCACCTCGTAGCCGTCTTCCCTCAAGGCCTTACAGGCCTGAGTACCTGAATAATCGAACTCACAGGCCTGTCCTATGACGATGGGTCCTGAGCCTATGATCAATATCTTCTTTATATCATTACGTCTCGGCATATTTAATCCTGATTTCAAATCATGTTTAATTTATGCGACAATGTAGAGACAACTCCTGTAGTTGATTCGAATTATGGAAGCCACGAGGGCCACTCCTACAGCATAAAAACCTCTTTTTTTCTGCTTAGCGCAAAACTGTCATTTCGAAGAAGCGCAAGTACGGGCACGGCATGCCGTGCCCCAACTTCTGGAATCGACTCGCATCAGGACAGCCATGATGACCTATGTGGCTACTCCACCCATCAGCTCTACGAAACGATCAAATAAGTATTCGGAATCATGCGGCCCAGGCGCATTCTCAGGGTGGTATTGGACACAAAAAACCGGTTCGCTTTTAAGCCTGAAGCCTTCCACGGTACCGTCGTTCAGATTGATGTGTGTCACCTCGGCATTGGACGGCAGGGAATCTGCGTCCACTGCAAATCCATGATTTTGAGATGTAATCTCTATTCTGCCTGTTCTCAGGTCCTTGACCGGTTGATTAGCCCCTCTGTGGCCGAACTTGAGCTTGTATGTCCTGCCTCCCACTGCCTGGCCCAACACCTGGTTACCAAGACAGATGCCGAAGATAGGCAGCTTACCTATAAGGCTGCGAACAGTTTCCACAATACCCGTAAGGGCCGCAGGATCACCTGGGCCGTTGGAGAGGAAAATCCCATCCGGATTGCAGGACAGCATTTCATCAGCAGATGCGAAAGATGGAAACACAACACACTCACAGCCTTTTTTTGTAAGCAACCTCAGCTGATTGAATTTGAGACCGCAGTCCAACACCGCCACGCGCGGTCTTTCGGTTTTGGGAGACAAACAGGAAATATCCACCGGCTCAGGCCCATTACCCCAGCCGTAAGGTCTTTCAACGGTTACCTCCCTCACAAGGTCTCTGCCCACCAGCCCAAGCGATTCCCTGGCCTTTTTTATCAGGGAATCTGGGTTCAAATCCTGTGTGGAGATCACAGCTTTCATGGCACCTGCCAGGCGTATATGTCTTGTGATGGCGCGAGTATCCACGCGATGAATACCTGGGACACCCTGGCTGCGCAGATAGTCCGCCAGTGAACCAGAAGCCCGCCAGTTGCTATAAAACTCCTGGTACTCACGTACCACAAAGGCGGAGACATGTATTTGCAAGGACTCGTCATCCTCTGCATTGATTCCATAATTACCTATCAGGGGATAGGTCATGGTGACCATCTGCCCTTTGTACGAAGGATCTGTGAGTATCTCCTGATAACCGGTCATACCGGTATTAAAAACCATCTCACCAGCCACTTCGCAGGGGCCTGTAAAGGATTCCCCTTCAAATGTCTTACCGTCTTCAAATGCTATAATAGCCTTCATTAAATATCCTTAAATCTCAAATGGTATCAAGAAGATATAAACTCTTCCATAGCGAGATACGCTTCATGATCCGTCAACTGAACCGGTGGATGTTTCATAAAATATGCGGAAGGCGGAAGTACACAGCCTCCAATACCGCGCATAAGGGCGAGCTTGCAGCAACGAATGGCATCTATGGCCACACCAGCGGAATTGGGCGAGTCCTCCACCGAAAGCCGCAACTCCAGATTCATGGGCACATCTCCAAAAAGCCTACCCTCCATACGAATGAAGGCGATCTTGTTGTCCTTTTGCCATGGGACATAATCACTTGGCCCGATATGTATATTTTCAGGGGCCAGATTCACAGAAAGCATCGCCTGCACGGCCTCTGTCTTGGAGCGCTTTTTGGAGGCCAATCTGTGTCTGTTCAGCATGTTCAGAAAATCCGTGTTGCCGCCGGTGTTGAGCTGGTAGGTCCTCTCTAACCGCACTCCACGCTTCATGAAGAGATCAGTGAGTACTCGATGCACGATGGTGGCACCCAGCTGAGACTTTATGTCATCACCTATTATGGGCAGATTGCGTTCCTTAAACCGCTGCGCCCACTGGCTGTCACTGGCCAGAAACACAGGGATATTGTTAACCATACCAAGACCTGCCTTCAAGGCGCATTCCGCATAAAAACGGCTTGCCTCTTCTGAACCGACAGGTAGATAATTCAACAGTATCTCGGCACGGCTTTCCCTAAGCAACCTGACCACATCCTCTTGGGATGGCTCTGGCAAAGAGGCAGGCAAAAAGGTCTGACTCTCTGCATAATGGGCCATGTGCTCCGAGACACCGTCCAGAATTCGGCCCATGTTCACCACAACACCAGTTTTAGGAATATCCCTGCAAAAAACCTGTGTGCAATTGGGAAGAGCGAATACGGCTTCAGCCAGATCCAGACCAACCTTGCGTCTGTCTATATCGAATGCGCAAACAACCTGTATATCGCATGGCTTGAAACCACCTATTTCCCAATGCATAAGACCAATGGCTGCTTGAGCTGTCTTGCTTCGATAATAATGAATACCCTGAAACAAGGCGCTGAAACAATTGCCTACACCCACTACCGCCACACGAATACCCTGCATTGCTCCTTCTCCTTGCCGAATTGTTATGGTTTTTCAGGGCTATCGTCTATTTCGAGCTTCAACTCGAAAAAACTGCGACCGCAGTCATAACATTTGACATCTATGATATCCTTGGAGCTGAAATAGACATAAATCTCATCACAGCCGCACTCACACTGATTATGCACGGAATTTTTTATCTCATGCTGAATGGATGGCCTGATGGATGCAGGTATATCAGGGTCATATACGATCTTCACTATGTTTCCTCCTGTTGGCTTAAACGGCTGTACCCTCAGAGAATAAAATATCCTCTCAAGGTCTGTAATTAACAGACCGCTAATTTTAATCGCCAATGACCATTGATGTAAAGGCTTTTTCGATGGGCTTGTCTATTTTATTTTGAAAAAATTGCAAAAAACATGTGTCAAGGATGTGACAGATTACCTCCAGTTTGAAGAAAAAGCGTGCGCTTATCCATATCGGAAACCCTGGAACGCCAGTGGCCGGTCAGTTCAGCCCAACCCCAAAAAGACCAGATGATTACCAAAAGCGACACGGCCACAACCCATGGAGATACACACTTGACACCTAACTGTGCAGTTAAACAACCCTTTACAGGGCATACACCCACACATTCCATACAGCCCTGGCATTCAGGCGTTCGAATCACATTTCGCTGATACACCGGAATGCAGGAAGGACATGCTCTGGAGCACCTTTTACATTGAATGCAGGCGGTTTCATCTCTTTTGACCTGCGTGAATCCTACCCATGCCAGAAGGCCAAGCAGAGCGCCGTAAGGGCAAAAAAATCTGCACCAGGGATTGCGCACCACTATTGAAAATAACAACAGGATTGTCAGCACCCACAAAGTAAGCGTGGAGGGATGCAGAAAAAACTGAAGCATCTTAATATCCACCAGCAGATTATATGGGCTGGCAACAAAGGCATCTATGGCCTCTCGATTCATGGCAAAGCAAATGACATACACAAAAAAGCCCAAAAGAAGATATTTTATTACAGAAAGGGGTATGGTAAGCCACTTTGGAAGACAAAACGCCATGTTCAGTCTTCTGCCCAATTTTTCGCACAGATTGGACAAAAATCCCATGGGACAGACCCAGCCGCAGACACCCTTGCGAAAGAGCAAGGCCGCAGACATAACCGCCATGAAGATGACCAGACCTGCGGAATGTATGACATCGAACTCACCGGTCAAAAACAGACGTTTCAAGCTTGTCAGGGCGCCTATGGGTAAAAACGCCTCCACCGAAAAAAGATGAGGCACGTATTCATTAGATTGGCCACTGACCCATAGATAATATCTGTAAAATACATAGCCTGCATACAAAAAATAAAGTGCAAATCCTGCCTGAACTCCCAGGCGCATTCTTTTTATGGTCATCTTTATCTCCACCATACTTGAATAGAACAAGTATTCCCCTATCGTTTGCGCTTTCTCAGCCAAGATTTCTCGAACGCTTACTTGAAATAACAAAAAACGCAACGCTGTCATTTCGAGCGGCAAAACTTCAAGAAATCTTACTATGCTTTTCACCAGCGGCTGTAGCAACTGGCTGTCATTTCGAGCGGCAAAGCCGCGAGAAATTTTAACGTCGGAGTAAGATTTCTCAATCGCTGCACTCCTTCGAAATGACAGGCCATAGCTTGCGCTTTCTTCGAAATAACAAACGAGAAACTCCATCAAAACGACGAAACATGCAGGACTCCCATTACAATACAACATATCAAAAGCTCAATTCCATTCATTGACTCAAGTCAATAGTAAAAGCTGAATTTCCAGTATTAACAGCTTAGTTGTCCCTGTTAGGCAGTGGATTGGAGCTGATAAAAAACAAAAATATATTTTCTTTTGATTACGACCTTGTTATAGTGACAAAAATATATCATTGTGAAACACTACCATAATCGCGGAGGAATGGCCTATGAAGGCGCTGGTTGTCGATGATTCCCAATCAATGCGCAACATCGTAAAAAGCGGCCTTAAAGAAATGAACATCTTTACAGAGATCGTGGAGGCTGAAAATGGTCTTGTCGCCCTTAAAAAATTACAGGAAAAAGGCCCGTTCGACATAGTCTTTCTGGATTGGTACATGCCAGAAATGGAAGGTTATGACTGCCTTGTCAACATCCGCCAGAACTCCAATTGGGATAACGTCAAGGTAATGATGGTCACCACAGAGAATCAGCAGGAAAACATCATTCGAGCCGTCATGGCCGGTGCCAATGAATATCTCATGAAACCCTTCAACAGCGAAATGCTTCAGGAAAAAGTAAAAATGCTTTTGGAGCTGGAAGAATGATCCTCATAAAGGTATTGGTCGTCGATGACTCCATAGTATTCCGCAAAATACTTAAAGAGGCCCTCAACAGGCAGATGGGCATTCGCGTGGTGGGCACGGCCAAAAATGGCAAGGAGGCCCTTCAACTCATTCGCATGCACAAGCCACATCTGGTGGTTCTGGATGTGGAGATGCCTGAGATGAACGGCCTTCAGACTCTGGACGAGATTCGGCGCCAAAAGTTAAACGTTGGTGTGATCATGTTCTCCTCACTCACATCAGAAGGCGCCCGCACCACTTTTGAAGCCCTTTCCAAGGGAGCGTTCGATTTCGTCCCCAAGCCGGCGGGCACAGGCGCCTTTGCCGAGAGTGTCAAGAAGATTCAAGAAGATCTGGTGCCAAAGATTCGTGTCTATGCCGAATCACAAAAGATTACAGTCTCGAAGCCAGCTGCAAAAACAGCAGCTGCCAATCAGCCTGCAACAGTGGCCACAACATCTCATGTTGCGCGTGACAAGACCACAATCGCTCCTTCAGGACCTCTGAAGACATCAAACGCCCCATCCACTCCATACAAAACACCTCATGCCTCGCAAGCTGTACGACCCGTAATGCACAGCCAACCACCTGTATCTCCTGTAAACGGCGACAATAAAACTGCGCGGACAGCGCCAATACCATCGAGAATCACAGCAACACGCACAGGACAAATAGAGATAGTGGGCATAGGTATCTCCACCGGCGGCCCCAATGCATTGAACGAGGTCATTCCCAAACTGCCAGCCAACTTCAATCTACCCATACTTCTGGTGCAGCACATGCCTCCGGTATTCACCACCCAGCTTGCCAACAGATTGAACGAAAAATCCAAGATACGAGTAGTCGAGGCACAACAAGGCATGAAAATAGAACCCGGCACCGTCTATCTAGCTCCCGGTGATTATCACATGGAAGTCACTGTAAACGGCATGGAACGTATCATCAGCCTCAATCAGAATCCGCCTGAAAACAGTTGCAGACCATCTGTAGATGTCACGTTCCGTTCCATCTCTCAGGTCTATGGAGGTAAAAGCCTGGCCGTCATCATGACCGGCATGGGGCAGGACGGTTTCAAGGGCATTCAGGATATGAAGGCAAAAGGCGCGGCTGTGATATCTCAAGATCAGGAGACATGTGTGGTCTGGGGTATGCCAAAGTTTGTGGTAGAAGCAGGACTGGCGGATCGCATCTGCCCCTTAAATGAAATAGCAAGTGCAATAGTTGAAATGACCATGACATCGAAAAGACCGATTATGGAGAGTGGAAGATGATCACTCCTGAACAATTTCTTTTTTTTGCAGAATTAGTAAAAACAGCCAGCGGAATCGCCCTGGCGCCAGGTAAGGAATATCTACTGGAAAGCAGGCTGAACGAACTGGCTCGCATATTGGGACTTAAGGACATAAACGAACTCTACTCAAAGGCCAAGACCAATATGACCAGCTCCCTAAAGGAGCGAATCATCGATGCCATGACCACCAATGAAACCTATTTCTTTCGCGATCAGCACCCCTTCGACACCCTTAAAAAAGAAATTCTACCTAACATAATCAAACGAAACGGTAATTCCGTGCGCATCTGGAGCGCAGCCTGCTCCACAGGACAGGAACCTTATTCCATGGCCATGCTGCTCTCCGAGAGCTTTCCGACGCTTGCCAAGGGTGGCGCGGACATATTGGCCACAGACATCTCTCGTGAGGCAGTGGAAAAGGGCAAAGCCGGCCGTTTCACTCAGGTGGAAGTCAACAGGGGGCTGCCGATAACCATGCTCATCAAATACTTCAAACAAAACGGCGCATTCTGGATGGCCAACGACAATATACGGCGCATGATAAACTTTCAGAACTTTAATCTACTCTCTCCATTCAATTTCGGCTCATTCGATATTATTTTCTGCCGATATGTACTCATTTACTTCGAACAGCAGACCAAACAACAGATTCTGGAAAAGCTTGCAAAGGCATTGAATCCTGGCGGATGCCTGATACTTGGTGCAACAGAAACCCCTATAGGGCTTCCAACCTATATGGAACGGATTGTATCGGGCAAGACAACTTATTGGGAGAAGAAATAGTCAATTCTCAAAGGAGGAGGTAACAAATATGGGCATGGAACAAGACATTCTTAAGGATTTTCTGTCGGAAGCCAAGGAGAATCTGGAGCTTCTCGACCAACAATTTGTAGAGCTGGAACAGGACCCGGAAAACGCCGAGCTCATAAAAAGCATCTTTCGCACCATTCATACCATCAAGGGCACGTCCGGCTTCTTTGGCTTCACTACCCTTGAGGCCATTGCCCACTTTGCAGAGGACATCCTCTCAAAACTACGTGACGGCGTTATAAAAATTACGGAAGACATAGCTACCATGCTCCTGAAGGCAGTCGACTATATCAAGGCCATAGTCGCCAGCCTGGAACAGACAGGCAAGGAACCCACCGACCTAGTCTATTTGGACTTTGTTGTTGACCTGCGCAACTTTGCAGAAAAGGTAACAAAAGGCCTGCCCACTGCTGCATCCAGCAAATCCACACCACCACCCAAGGCACCTGAAGCCGCTCCTGTAGTTGAGACAAAATCGGAGCAAGCAGCGGACGAAACACTTGCAACAGAACCCTCTGTGGCTGAAGCCAAGGCCTCCGAGCCAATCCAGCCTCAACCTGAACAAGCATTAGCACCTGAACCTAAAACACCGGAACCTCCAGCTCCATCCGAGGCCAAACAGACCCCTGCAGGCCCGCCGCCCGTTGCCCCTCAAGTGACAGAGACTCATGTGCGCGTAGATGTTCAGCTTCTGGATAACCTCATGAATCTGGCAGGAGAATTAGTTCTGTCAAGAAACAGAATGGCTCAGCTTGCCAGCTCCATCAACAATCCAGAGCTTCTGGCTGCCAATCAGCATATGAGCCTCATCGTAACGGAATTACAGGAACAGATAATGAAGACTCGAATGCAACCCATCGGCAATGTCTTCAACAAATTTCCTCGCATAGTGCGGGACCTGGCCAAAAACGCACAAAAACAGGTTCAACTCCACATCGAAGGTGCTGAAACAGAGCTGGATCGTTCCATTATAGAGGTCATAAAAGACCCCCTCACACACATGGTCAGAAACTCCATAGATCATGGCATAGAAACGCCGGAGATACGAGTTCAGAAGGACAAAGACCCTGTTGGCACACTTACCATGCGAGCATATCACGAAGGCGGCCAGGTCATAATCGAAATCGAAGACGATGGAGCCGGAATAGACCCCAATAAAATTCGCAAAAAGGCCGTAGAAAAAGGCCTGCTGAAAGCAGAACAGGCGAATTCCATGTCGGACAGAGACGCATTGCTTCTCATCTTTCAGCCAGGCTTCTCCACGGCTGAAAAGGTCACCAATATCTCCGGACGCGGAGTGGGCATGGATGTGGTTAAGACCAACATCGAGAAAATAGGCGGGACTGTAGAGCTCCAGAGCACGGTAAACGCTGGTTCTGTGGTAAAGATCAAGATTCCGCTGACCCTGGCCATAATTCCGGCGCTGATAGTCAAATGCAATAATGAACGCTATGCCATTCCGCAAGTCAATTTAGTGGAACTGGTACATTTAAACCAGGATGCAGTGTCAAGAGATGTCCAACTAATAGGAAACGCGGAATTCTATCGTCTGCGCGGCCAGATACTGCCTCTGGTCAGATTGCGGGATGTGCTGAATCTACCTGCACAGACACAAGAGAATGGAGAAGGGCTTGAAATCGTAGTCCTGAACTCCGGTGACAGGCAATTTGGTCTGGTAGTGGATAATATCAATGATTCCGAAGAGATAGTGGTAAAACCACTGGGCCGCCATCTGAAACACCTCAGATGCTATGCAGGCACCACACTCATGGGAGACGGAAGGGCCGCCCTCATTTTAGACATAGTAGGTATCGCCTCCATGCTACATCTAAAAGCAGATGAGACATTGAAAAAGGCCAAGGTCGCCACCACAGTGGCCACAGGCGAGGATGAAAAACAATTCCTTCTACTCTTTACAGTGGCGCCGAATGAATACTTTGCCATTCCTCTGGCCATTGTAAACCGCCTCGACAAGATAACCATCAATCAGCTGGAGCATGTAGCAGGCAAGGAGGTGGTGCAGTACCGAAACCGCTCCATGCCCATCATACGCCTGGAAAATTATCTTCCCATTTCACCGCTTCCGGAGCAGGATGAATACAATCTGTTGGTCTTTCATATAAATGGCCGCGACATTGCATGTCTGGTCTCCAAGATCGAAGACAGCATCAATATCACCGTCAAAGTAGAGGAAGAAAATTTCAAACAGGAAGGCATGATCGGCTCGGCCATCATAAAGGACCGCACCACCATCTTTCTGGACATCTACCAGATCATCAACACCTACGACCCAAGTTTCTTTACAAAGGTCGCCGATAGCGAAACAATGGCTGCGCAGGTGCTGCTGGCAGAGGACTCAAACTTCTACCGCAATATCCTCAGCTCCTATCTCACCGCCGCAGGTCTAAATGTAACAGCGGTGGAGGATGGACAACAGGCGTGGGAACTGCTACAAAATGAACACTTCGATATAGTTATAACCGATATCGAAATGCCCAACATGACAGGTCTGGAGCTCACTCACAAGATCAAAGAAAACCCTGCAACCAAAGACATACCTGTCATAGCCGTTACATCCCTGTCAGGCGAGGAGGACAGAAAACGTGGCATTCAGGCCGGCGTAGATGACTATCAACCCAAATTAGACAGGGATTTGGTGCTGAAGGCCGTAGATCGACTGCTCAAGATTCGACTTCAAAACGCTGCATAACAAGGAGACATGTATGGCAGAAAATCTTCCCGTCCAGTCACAGATCACGGATGCGGCTGTTACTTTCGAGGCCACATCCCAATTCATCACCTTTTATATGGGTAACCACTTCTTTGGCATGCCCATAGACATCGTAATCGAGATCAACAAAAATTTAAATATCACCACTACACCCCTTGCACCGGATTATGTGATGGGAGTGGTAAATCTGCGCGGGCGTATAATTACGGCCATTCATCTAGCCAAAAGAATCGGACTGGATTACACGCCTCCAGAGGGCATCACCTTTCACAACATCATCATGGGCAATCAGGAAGAACCCATCAGTCTGCTGGTGGAGCGCATAGGAGATGTCATCTCCGTGCCCACTGCCGACATAGAACCACCACCTGACCTGCTGGCAGGCATAGACATCCGTTATGTCAAGAATGTCTGTAAACTGCCCGGAAAACTCCTGGTCATAATGAACACGGATGCCCTTCAGAGCGTATCCAATAATTAAGGTAACCTAACAGTTCTCTTGTATGGCCACTCAAAAACACATACCACACAAAGAATACATAGAGGCACTGCGCACTTTGGGGCTCGATTCATCCGCTACAGAAGAGGAGATACGGCAGACATACCGCCGCCTCATAAAAAAGCTGCATCCTGATCGCTCCTCTTTTGCGGACACAGACATGTTTCTACGCATTCGACAAGCGTATGAGTGTTGCCGCACTCGATTTGAGCAGGGTCAGGAGGTTGTAACGGATTATGACCGCAGTGATACAGCCACTGACTTCCACGAGCACGAACTGATTGACAGCCTTCAAAACGGCACATACCTATTTCTCACCGTCTCGGCTCGGGATGCCTTGTCTGGAGCCAGCAAAGAGATGTGGGTGGTGGACAGAGAGGATTTCTGCCCCCGATGTAACGGTACCGGTTTTGCGCCGCCGAACAAGAATGAGCATAAATGCCCACGCTGTAACGGTAAGGGCTCCATACCCATGCAGTGGGGTGACGATACCATGCTCATAGTCTGCTCAAACTGCTCGGGCACAGGTTTTACAGGTAGAAGGGCGTGCAACCTGTGTAAAGGCCGTGGCCGAGTTACCATCAAAAGACCTTTACGCATTCACCTGCCCCGTGGAGTCAAAAACGGCATGGTGCTGAAGATTCCAGGCCAGGGCCCGTGGCAGGCCAGAAGATACTCCCGTGACCCTGTCTTCGTGGAGGTTCGCGTGGAGTTTCCCGAAGGGTGGCGCATTCAAGGCAATGACCTGCATGCCTCGATGGACATAGACATCTGGACTGCGCTTCGGGGTGGAATGGTGCCGTTTCAGACACTGGAAGGCCGCTGGATTCAGGTGAATTGCCCCGCATACACAGAGCAAAAGGAAGATATAACCATTGTGATTACAGGCCATGGCTGGATAAATGAGTGGGGTCAGCGAGGCAATCTGATGCTTGCTCCACGCCTTATCTTCCCATCATCTCCGCCCTCTGACACAGTCAAAAACATACTGGAGATGTTACAACAACTGTGGCCGGCAAAGGATTGTATCTGTCTGCCACTACCTGGCAACAAAAAATAACTAATTTTTTTACAGAAAAATTTATTTCAAGGGGGGATTGTAATGAAAAATATCACATTCAAACAACTTGGTCTTGTGCTCTTGCTTGTACTATTGGTCTTTAACTGTATTGTCCTCTATCTATCCATAAGCAACAAATCCACTATAGATGGAGCTATAAAACGCATGCTCCATGTTAATGAAGCGAATATTAACGCTACAGCTGCCCTCTCCAAGCTGCGAGCATATCAGATCTCAGGCAAAGAAGATAATCTCGAAGCATTTAAACAACATGCAAAAAACTCAATTAAAGCCCTGGACACCTTTGCGGCAACAGCCATAAATCCTGCAAACAAAGAGCTGGCCTCAAGCATCATCGCTCGATTCTCCAAATGGCAGGAGGAGCAGCTGGGCAGACGAATAGAGCTTCTCAAAAGGTCAAATACAGATGCAGGCCTTTCCAGTTCTGAGCAGGAAGAACTTAAAAAAATATTTGCAAAATCTGCGGCAGAGATCGATTCCATAGGTGAAGAACTGAATAAACTGGTTGCCTCAGTTGAAAAACGCAATAGTGATCGCATCGACAAAACCAATACAATTATTGTTATAGCCATTGTGATGGAAATTTTAGCTATGGTGATTATGGGCTATTTCGTGTTTCGAAATATATTGGAAGGCATTGCCTCAGTAAGGGGTATTTTAGAGAAGATGTCTCAAGGTCGTTTTGATACTCGCATAGACACAAAACTCACCAACGAGATCGGTCAGATGCTCAACACATCGATACGGACACAAGAGAACATCAAGATACTCTTTGATAAAATAAACGATGCCCAAAAAAAGACAGGTGACAACATCGAGCTGGTAAATGCGAGCGCCGACACCCTTGCCACAGCCACTGAACAGGGCAAGGGTTTTGCAAAAGAGATTGGAAATACCGCTCAGTCCACCGCCGCCAGCATAGCCTCGGTTGCATCGGCCATGGAAGAGATGGTAGCCACCATCACCGAGATCAGCAAAAACACCACACAGGCCAAGGATGCCGCTGACAATGCCAATACTGAAGGCACACAAGCCATGCAGGTGGTGGAGAGCCTGGCTCAGGCTGCACAAAAGGTGGGCGAGGTCAGCAAACTCATAGGCGGAATTGCCTCACAGACCAATCTGTTGGCCTTAAACGCCACCATCGAGGCAGCTCGTGCCGGTGAGGCAGGAAAGGGTTTTGCAGTCGTGGCCAACGAGGTAAAAGAACTGGCCAAACAGACCTCAGATTCTGTGCAGGAGATAGACAGCATCATTCAGGAGATTCAACGAGGCTCCACAGATACCCTGGATGTCATGAAACACATCTCTGCATCCATTGCCCATGTGACTGACATCACCAATCAAATCGCTGCCGCAGTGGAAGAACAGACCGCCGCTGCATCGGAGATCAGCCAGAGACTTCAGGAGAGCAACCAAAATGCCCAGAACATGTCACAAAATGCAAGTCAGGTCATGCAGTTAAATGAATCTCTGGCCCAGAAGGCCGTAGAACTCACCAAGGTCACACAGGAGTTAACCAGTGCCAACACAACGCTCAAGGAGGCCATGAGCGTATTCAGGACATAAATATAGGGAAATCACCTGGAGTTGCAACTAAAGGGCGGCCAACTGTGGGCCGCCCTTTCTCACATTATAAACAAAGAATACCTGTTATTTTTTGCTGATGGCTGATTTCATAAACAGGCCGGACACACAGGTCTGCCCCTACTGCTCGAAATGACAGCCCTTTGCTATCAATAGATTCTATTCACTCATTCAACATCTAACCGACGCACAACAGCTTGTAATTGCAAAAAACAAAGCGACGATTGTCATTGCACGAAGCAAAACCCCTTCGCCTGTCACACAACAACAATGAGTGTCATTTCGAAGGAGTAATAAATTCCCCTCCGGTGGAGTGAGTGCCCGAAGGGCGGGGTGGTGTGAGAAATCTTAAGATTCCTCGCTTCGCTCGGAATGACAGGACGTTGGTGCTTCGCTTCGCTCGGAATGACAGGACGTTGGTGCTTCGCTTCGCTCGGAATGACAGGACGTTGGTGCTTCGCTTCGCTCGGAATGACAACCGCACCACCGGTAGAACAGGCGGCTTGGAATGACAGGACGTTGGCCAATACGCTTTACTCAAAATGACAGGCCGTTAGTATGTCTATTTTCGGACTATAACCGCCGGCGAAATACCGACTCTACCAACTCAAAATTCAATAAATCCATGGCATCATCGCTCATGGCCATGGCATATATGCCGAAGGCAGTCAAAGCCTGTACCACATCTTCAGGCAAATACAGAGAAGAAAAAATGGGAATCAATTCAAAACCCCTGTACTCAGGAAAATAATCAAAAAACTCTTCAGATTTTATAAACTCAATAAATCCAGTTACATAATCCATGCGAGGAGTGGACTTGGTATCATTGAAGAACACCGTATTTCCACATACACCTACTACATCAAACTCTCGACGCTTACTCCTATCCTTGGAGTTCTTTCTTTTGCACCTCACCATAAGATTGTCCAGTTCCTCACAGCCGAAATACCGAGCGGCAACTTCCTCGATGTTGGGTGCAACAATATCCTCAACTATGGTACCAAGCCTGTTGGCAAGCTCTCACCACTGCTTGTTCATACGCTTTCTGTCTTCGTTCACCTCTTCCTTAAAGGCCTGCATTTCACTCTTAAAGGCCTTCATCTCCTCCTTCAACGCCTGAGTGTC
>CAYRSX010000024.1:0-2351 GCA_964427245.1 uncultured Desulfobulbaceae bacterium
GCGGAGGCGCGGGCTGTCCAGGCAGAGCAGGCGGCCCGGCGAGCGGAGGAGTCGGCTGTACAGGCATGGAAACTCTATCACGAGGTCATGAACAGCAGGTCCTGGAAAATCACAAAACCCCTTAGATATGCCAGCAGGTTCGCAAAACAAACCATAGAATATGCATTGCATCTGCGCACCAACTTTTCAATGAGTGGAGCTCGAGATGTTGTCAAGGATCTCCTATTAAAAGTGAAGCATTATGTAAGTACCAGACCTGCCCTTGAAATGCGTGTGATGCAGGTGCTGAATCGCTTTCCAGGCATAAAGGAGCGAATAAAGCAAATTATTCAGCATCAATTCGTGCAAGAGATGTCGCCTCAGAGGGATTCGTTGCCCCAGCTTTCTCCTCGTGCAAGGCAGATCTATGCGGATTTGAAGGCTGCCATCGAAAGTACACAAGAGGAAAAAAACTGATGCGCATTGTAATTGACATGCAGGGTGCACAGAGCGCCAGCCGCTTTCGCGGTATCGGTCGCTATACCATGGGCCTTGCTCAGGCTGTGGTGAAAAATCGCGGGGAGCATGAAATCATTCTGGCCCTCTCTGGCCTCTTTCCAGCAACCATTGAACCCATTCGCGCTGCCTTTGATGGCCTTCTTACTCAGGAGAATATTCGTGTTTGGTATGCCCCAGGCCCTGTAGCAGAGAGGCAGTCAGGCAACGAAACTCGCCGCGAGGTGGCAGAGCTGATACGCGAGGCATTTCTCGCAAGCCTCAGGCCAGACATCATACATATCTGCAGTCTTTTTGAAGGCTATGTGGACGACGCCGTTATCAGCATCGGCCGGTTTGACACCACAACACCGGTCAGCGTGATACTTCACGATCTCATTCCTCTGCTCAATCCAGACCATTACCTCAAGCCCAACCCCAGTTACAAGTGCCACTACTTGAGAAAGTTTGAATACCTTAAAAAAGCCTCGCTTTACCTGGCAGTATCTGAATCCTCGCGGCAAGAGGGAAAGCAGAACTTATCAGCCCCAGACCACTATTTTATCAATATATTAGGGGGCGTTGAAGACCGCTTTCAGCCTCAAACCATCAGTGACGAAACCGAACGCCATCTTCGCTCCAAATTCGGCATCACTCGGCCCTTTGTCCTCTATGTGGGTGGTGTGGACGAGCGCAAGAACCTGCCGCGCCTACTTCAGGCATATGCTGCGCTGCCAAGAGATCTACGCAACACCCATCAATTGCTTTTAGTTGGTCAAATGTTTGAGCATCATATCATTAAAGGCATTGCCAAATCCACTGGCCTAAAACAGGATGATCTGGTTTATACCGGCTATATTACTGACGACGAGCTTGTCTGGCTCTATAACCTCTGTAAAGTTTATGTATTCCCCTCATGGCACGAAGGCTTAGGCTTGCCCGCCCTTGAGGCCATGCGCTGCGGAACGCCTGTGATCGGGGCTAATACCTCCAGCCTTCCAGAGGTAATTGGCCTTGACGAGGCGTTGTTCGACCCATTTGATGTCGATGCCATCAGCGCTAAACTCAAGCAGGCATTGGAGAATGAATCCTTTCGCAATCGCCTGCGTGAACACGGCTTGCGCCAAGCAAAGGAGTTTTCTTGGGACAAAACAGCTAAGCGGGTTATTTCTGCATGGGAAGGACTTCACCTTAAAACAATTCAACGAAGTTTTGATTACGACCAATATGGGCTACCAAGACTCCTGCAAAAAATAGCAAATGTGCGATTGCAGAATCAGGAGCTTCTTTCCTTGGTCTCCTGTTTAGCCGTTAATTTCCCGCCATTGCCACGCCAACGGCAATTGCTGGTGGATGTTTCAGAGCTGATTCAGCGTGATGCCAAAACAGGGATTCAGCGTGTTGTGCGTGCTATTCTGAAGAAATGGCTGGAGAATTCCCCGGAAGGATTTCGAGTGGAACCGGTCTATGCCACGACAACCTCTTCAGGTTACTTCTATGCACGCAGATTTACCAGTTGCTTTCTTGGCATACCTGACAATTGGACGCAAGATGAACCAGTTGACGCCTGGCCGGGTGACATTTTTTTCGGACTGGATTTTCAAACCCATGTTGTTTTGGCTCAAGGACCTGTTCTTCAAAGGTGGCACAACCAAGGCGTGAAGATCTGGTTTGTGGTGCATGATTTGTTGCCCGTTTTAATGCCTGAAGTATTTCCAGCTGTGGTAGAGAATGTTCACTTATCCTGGCTTAGGACTATCAGCTATTTCGACGGCATAGTATGCGTTTCACGCGCCGTGGTAGATGAATTACATGGATGGTTGACCCTGCATGGCCCTCACCGCGAGCGTCCCTTAATTATCAACTGGTTTCATCTT
>CAYRSX010000025.1:0-28494 GCA_964427245.1 uncultured Desulfobulbaceae bacterium
AATAGTAGCTGGGAGAATGCCTGTTACAGGCTTTTGGCATTTATATCGTTAAAGATGGAGTTGAGCTGGCGCTCAAATCCGATAGGAAAAGTGCGGCCCAATTTGCCCCTTTATCAAATTTACACAAAATAGTTGACAGTACCCAAAACTATGACAAAATAAGCATTAGTTGAACGAAAGGAGGGGAATATTTATGGAAAATATGAGTGCCAAAGACACAACTATAAACAAAATTCAGCAACTGCCAAATCATCCTTATGATCATAGCCCTCACCCTCATGAATCCTGTGGCAGCAGAGATAATAAAGCACCTTTTGGGGTTTAAGTGAAGTGAAGAGGTTTAAGGTGGTAGTCTGTAATATAATAGAGTAGGGCAATTCATGAATTGTCCCTCTTATTATTATTGAAAGGAGGATAAGAAGATGAGAAGGATTAAGTTTTTGTCACTCGTATCACTTTTTTTCGTGCTGCTGTTTGTATCAGCAGCACAGGTCTCTGTATCAGAGGAAAAGAAGGCAGAGGTCTCAAAGGCATTGAATGATCTTAGTGTTCCGTTTGTTGAGAACAGGGGGCAGTATGATGAAAAGGTCTCTTATGTGGCAAAGATCTTTGGAGGCATGCTCTTTGTAACAAAGACTGGGGAGCTTATCTATGACCTGCCAAAGGTAGAGAAGCAGGAGAAAGATGTAGAAGCAGCCAGAGGCAAGGAAAGGGCTTCTAAGGTAGTTGGTGGAGTGGTGATAAAAGAGAGGCTTGCTGGAGCAGAGGTTAAAGGGGTAAAAGGCATAGATAAGGCAGAGGCAAAGGTAAGCTATTTTAAGGGCAATGACCCAAAGAAATGGCAGGGTGGCCTCAAGACCTATGGTAGGGTCTCTCTTGGAGAGGTCTATGAGGGCATAAGGCTTGAGCTAAAGGCAAGGGGTAGTAATGTAGAAAAGCTCTTTTATGTATCAGCAGGTGGAGACCCATCACAGATAAAGGTAGAGGTAGAAGGTGCAAAGGCAATAAAGGTTGATGATGGAGGTGCTTGTGCTTGAAACACCTCAGGGAGAGGTAAAGTTCACAAGACCTGTTGCCTATCAAGAGATAGATGGAAAGAGGATAGAGATAAAGGCAGGCTACAGGGTATTGAAAGGAGATGGGAAGACTTACTATGCCTTTAATGTGGAAGGATATGACAGGACAAAGGAGCTTGTAATAGACCCCCTTCTTGCCTCAACTTTCCTTGGTGGAAGTTCTGAGGATCGGGGCAATTCCATAGCCCTTGACAGTTCAGGGAATGTCTATGTGATAGGTTGGACAGATTCTTCAGACTTTTCAACCACATCAGGGGCTTATGATACAAGTCATAATGGGGATGATTATGTCTTTGTCTCAAAGCTGAATAGTAATCTCACAACCTTCCTTGCCTCCACATTCCTTGGCGGAAGTATTAACGAGGAGGGCAATTCCATAGCCCTTGACAGCTCAGGAAATGTCTATGTGACAGGTAAGACATACTCTTCAGACTTTCCAACCACATCAGGGGCTTATGATACAAGTCATAATGGTGGTTATTCTGATGTCTTTGTCTCAAAGCTGAGTTTCGGTAGTGGCCCTGTTATGTCTGCACCAGGTAAGCAGTCTGCATATCCTTACGACCCCTCGGTAGAGCCTCTGATAAAGAGCGAGTCTTCTCAGGCAAAACCAATTGGAGTAGGTAGCATAGCCACAGGAGGAAGCACCTTGAGTTTACGGGTTAGCCTTCCTGAGTTTACAGCCCCTGTGGATATTTACCTTGCAATTTCTGCTCCTGCGATAGGCCCGAATATATGGATAATAAAACCAGACCAGACCTTCCAGCCTGTTTCAGCAGGCCTTGTTAAGTGGCGAGAGAATACCAGAGGTCCAATCAATGAAGCCCTTTATGGAGACATCCCTGTAAGGGATTTGCCTAAAGCGAGGTATGATTTATACATAGCTGTAACACCAACTGATAATCTTGATAATTATTATCTCTGGTTAACCTATTTCACAGTGCCTTAGTATAAAAGGGTCAGGCTGCTTAGCCCAGTCTGATCTTTTTTGTTTACACCTTAATGATGCATAAATTTGGAGACTGACATGCCCCCACATTCAACCTCCAAGTGCAACAAACTCAGAAGCGACTTCAATTGGTGCCGTGGATCAACCGTGGCTCATGTTTGCAAAATATTGAATCTTTGATGGGCGGGCCGTTGTGCCCGCTCATTTTTCAATCTCCAACAATCCTTCATAAAATCGTCTTACGGTTTCGATGATTTCCTGCCAGTGTTCCAATCGATTGATCTTATCTCGAAATGCTGCACCACTTCGCAGCCCTTTTGAATACCAGGACAGGTGTTTTCTCGCCATCCATACCGCAGAAGGCATGCCGTAGAAGCTGAAAATGTCCTGTATGTGCGCCATGACCACTTCATACTGCTTGTTCACTGAAAGAGGAGGCTCAACAGTTCCTGTATCAAAAAACCCCTTGATTTCATGAAATATCCAAGGACGTCCCAGTGCAGCCCTGCCAATCATTAGACCGTCCGCATTCGATACGCTTAGGCACTCCATCGCGCTTTTCACATCTGTAATATCTCCATTGGCTATTACAGGTATTTTAACGGCGTCTTTGATGGGTTTTATGAGCTCCCATTGTGCCCTTCCAGAAAACATTTGGCTGCGGGTTCTGGCATGAATGGTGATGAAGTCGATGCCGGTTTCCTGTGCTATTGTGGCGATACGCAGCGCATTCATGGTGTTTGCGTCCCAACCCAGCCGCATCTTCACAGAGACTGGAATCGCCACTGCATCTCTGACTTGCTTCATGATTTGTTCTGCCAGCAGTTCATTCTTCATGAGCGCAGCGCCGGCATGGCTCTTGACCACTTTGGGCTGTGGGCAGCCCATATTGATATCTATGCCGATGGCGCCTTGATCCTCCAGAAAACGAGCCGTTTCCGCCATGATAAAAGGGTCTGCGCCGGATATCTGCGCCAGAACACGCTCTTGAGAAATGGAGTTGGTCATGAGCAGGGATTTTCTGTTTTTACGAATCATGGCCTGGGATGCCAGCATTTCTGTTATGGCAAGCCCTGCACCGAAGCCCATGACTGTTTTGCGAAACGGATAATCGGTTATGCCTGCCAAAGGGGCAAGCAACACAGGGAAATCCACTTTGAGGTCCCTGACGATCAGAGGTGGTAGTTTTGGCTTATGGGTTATGTTTGATTGCATGGGTTGGTATGTGGTTTTTGCTGGCATAGAGATTAAGCGCTCACCTCGCTATTGACAAAGCAACTTGTTTTACGGTATAAAATGCAAGCCAACAAAATGATGGTGGGCGTAGCTCAACGGTTAGAGTGTCGGGTTGTGGCCCCGAAGGTTGTGGGTTCAAATCCCATCGCTCACCCCAATCCATTCTGTTACCTGCTTTTTTTGCCTTTTTTGTAAGAATCCAGAAATTGATGAACTGAACAAGTAATATCAGAAATTCAAGCCTTTTTATTGCCCTGTTGTTTAATTGGTCGATAATTAAATTTATCTATTTTGCGGTTATTGTGTTCATGGTCGTTTTTCATATTCTCTTGCTGTCGTTTACTGCTTTTCATAAAACCACAAAACCGTATCTCCATAAGCCCGTTCATCAACGCACACCAGATGTTTTTGTTCACTGCAAAGAAGTTCGAAGGGGCGTCTATTTTTATTGTGAGCCTTGCCTTTTCTTTCTTCCACAACCAAGATGCCGTTTTCGCTCAAGAGGTCATTTCTCGCTACAAAATGGATTGTGGCCATGGAAAGCCCTGTTTCATAGGGCGGATCCGCTAATATGAGCTGAAAAGGCATATGTTGCATCAGGTTTCGACTTACGGCCTTTGTGATTTTGAATAATTCGGTGATATAAATTGTAGATTGATGAGTCAGACCGTGTGCCTCGCCGTATAGCTGCAGATTGTGTTGAATAAGTGCCCGTGCCTCTAAAGATTTATCCACAAAGATACAGGTTTGTGCACCTCTGGACAATGCCTCTATGCCCAGTGCGCCTGTGCCTGCAAAGAGGTCAAGGACAGCACAGTCCTTCCATTTCCAAGGCCTACGGTTTTCAATGAGTTGAAACAAGGCCTCTTTTACAAAATCTGTGGTGGGTCTTATGGAGAGCCCCCTTGGAGCCGCCAGTTTGCGGCCTTTGGAGGCTCCACCTATAATGCGCATAGGAATCAGTCGTCGAAATTGCCACTTGGGCCTTTATCCGGCTGTAGGGTTGTGGCCTTTGAGCGAATGACGCTTTCCGTCCAGTTTGCTGCATCTTCGATGCATTGTGCCTTTGGGCCAAGATCATAGGAATTGGCCTGTAAAATGGCCTCGTATGCGAACATGGCGGAGTCCTTTGCGTTAAAGACCTCTGTAAGCAGGTGATAGACAAAATCTTCCACTCGTTTTGCCATGCGTTCTCGAATCTCTCGAGGCTGCGCCAAAAGTTTGTTTTCAAAAGGAAGATTGAGTTTTTTGTAATCCCCTTTTTTGTAACCCTTGGACTGGGCATAAGACACCATCTCCTGCCACATCTCTTCGCTCATGCCCTCGCCGGGTACCTTGATGAATTCGCCGTCGGCATCGAGGGTTGCATTGCCGTAATCATTGACCTCTATGCCCCAGGAGATCATCTGAAGGGCTGTGGCCACATTGGCCTTGGTGGTACGAGTCAGCGATGCTATCTCGCGCAGTCGTTCAGAGCTGTTGCCGGAGGTGCCATGTTGAGCGCCTGAAACCTTGTATGGAGCTATGGCTTCGTGAATCTTTCGAGTCAAATCCACCTGAATGCCCTGGGCGCTGGCCTCCAAGCCGTGAGTTGTGCCATTGTTCAGGGCTATCCAGTCAGGAAATATGCTGTGGGCATTGAGTCCTTGAATTAGAAACAGTGCCTCTTCAGGGGTTGAAAGCCCTTCTTTCCCTTTGATTTCACCGATTTCCGTTTCAATGCCTGCCCAGGATGGGATGTAGTCCTTCAGGGCGAGATTGGCCAAAAGATTGTCGGCATCCGGCATGTGAGATGCATCTATGGCTATGGATGTGATGCCTGCATCGAACATGGATGAAATTTCTGTCTTGGCTGTTTCCACATCCGTCTGCCTTTTTATGCCATAGTGATCGGCATGAATGGCCACAGGCACCGTGATGGCAAGTTCATTGCAAAGCTGATCCACATATTTGGCCATATTCCAATAGTTGATGGCGCAATAGGCCTCTCTTCCACCTTCGGATTTGGCGATCTCAATGATGATTGGTGCCTGTGTGCGTTGAGCCGCTCGTAAGGCACCCTTAATGACGAAATAGTTTCTGGCATTGGCAGCAATAGTCATGGCCTTGCCCTTGGCCAGCATAGCCCTGTCTATCACCTTGCCGCTTACCAAAAGGGCTTTGGAGTTGGGAAAGAGCCTTTGAATGTTTGGGGGTCTTCCAATCTCTATGAGGCGTTCAAAGTTCTTTTGTGATAAGGTTTCTGTCATTGTCCTTCCTCCATTTTCAATTTTTGAGACTTCCTCATGTTATGTACTAAAAAATAGTTTAACGAAAACGCCTAAAAAAGACAATGGCAAAAGTAAAGGCCTCACTGTCAATCGTTTTGGCCGTCACTTGAAAGTAGCAGAAAAAGCCTGCCCGCATTCTTCAATCTACCTGCTGTAATTCCGGCCTCATGGCCTTCTCCCACATAGAGATCCACTCGATGGGGGCCTCGTATCGCACTGCCTACATCCTGATGAAAGACCAGAGACGAGAGAGGTCGTTCGGCCTCAAATCCTTCTATATACAGCAGAAACAGACCTCCGAGTCCATAGATGTTTCTGTCCAATGCAATGGAGTGCATGGGCTCCAGACGTTGGCCTGTGACCCCCAGCGGGCCGTCTTCCTCGAAGCAAAAGAAGATATATCGTGGATTTTGAAAGGATGCCTGAAGAAATTGGTCGGGGTGAAGGTGGGCCCATGCCTCTATGGCCTGCCACGACACCTGTTTCAAGGGCAATATCCCCTGTTCCACCAGCCATGTACCTACACTGCGATATGAATGGCCGTTGTTTGCTGCATAGTGAATGAAACGTCGGTTCCCATCTGAAAATATCAGAATACCCGAACCCTGTATGTGCAGCAGAAGTCCTTCAACAGGTGATGCCAGCCATGCCAGAACAGGGGTGTCTGGGGCCAGGGCCCCCTGTTCAATCTCGGCCCGGGTGTAATACGGTATCAGGCGATCGCCCGCGACTCTGCCGAAGATGGTCTTGGCAGGTAGAGATGTGTCGAAGTCTTGTAAAGAGACTTGTACCAGGTCTGAGGGGACGGCGTAGAGGGGATAGGTATATTCCTGTGTGCGGACATAAGAGGCCGAAAGCTCAGGCTGAAAGTAGCCTGTCACCAGGACGCTGCCTGGTTGCTTGGCTGTTTCACTGGGAATATCCAATGCCTTCGGGCTATAAAAGACAAATCGTTTTCTAATACGTGCATCAAAGGCTGCTGTGTCTTCACCGTTAATCTGGTCTAAAAGCTCTAAAAGTGCTTGATTGGTCTTGAAAAATCGTTCCAGTAGGGCCTTATTGTTGAATTTTCCCTGAGAAAGCTGTTCCTTCAAAAACCGCTGATTGGCCCTCGCTGCCTTTATGAGACTATTTTTAGAGTAAATGGTGATGGCTGGAATCTGGTCTGGAGTTATCTGCACAAAGGTTGTGTCACCTATGGTAAAAGATGGCGTTTCCTTCAGAGTCAGAGGTCTTTTTAGGACCTCTTTGCCCGCAGGTGCACATGCACAGATCAACAGTAACAAGCCAAGACAACAGCTTAGGTAAGCCTCAAGCTCCAAAAAGAGACGCATCTAAAGCCCTATGGCCTGCACCTGGCCTTGCACCGCCCTTACGGATGCGGTCAAGGCATTCTTTTCCTCTGCTGTCAGTTCGAATTCTAAAATGCGTTCCACTCCGTTCGCTCCAAGTACCACGGGCACGCCGAGAAATACGCCTCGAATGCCGAATTCACCCTCCAACCATGCAGCACAGGGCATTACCTTTTTCTGATTCTGCAAGATGGCCTCGGCCATCTCAACAGCAGAAAGCCCTGGAGTGGAAAAGGCACTGCCGGTCTTGAGCAGGCCCACGATTTCCCCGCCTGCATACTGAGTGCGGTGAACAATCTTATCTATCTTCTCTTTGGACAGCAGTTCGGTAATGGGTACGCCTCCAACGGTTGCAAGGCGCACCAGAGGCAGCATGTGATCCCCATGAATGCCCATCACCAGGGCCGAGACGTTTGAAGGAGAGACCCCCAGTTCTTGAGCGATGAAGGTGCGGTAGCGGGCTGAATCCAGCACACCTGCCATGCCCACTACGCGATTTCGCGAAAATCCAGAGGTTTTGTATGCGGTATAGACCATGGCGTCGATGGGGTTGGTGACTACCACGATGCAGGCATTGGCTGCATATTTGACGATTTCTTCTGTGACACTCTTTACGATCTGGACGTTTTTCGCCAAGAGATCGTCTCTTGTCATTCCAGGTTTGCGAGCCAGACCTGCTGTGACGATCACCACGTCAGAGCCTTGCATGTCTGCAAAGTCGGAGCTGCCTTTGATTATGCCGTGAAATCCGCAGAGCGGAGCGGCTTGGGACAGATCGAGGGCCTTGCCTTGAGGCACGCCGTCCACCACATCCAGAAGCAGAATTTCATCGGCGCTGGAACGAGAGACGGCCCATTGGGCAGCGGCGGCTCCCACAGCGCCTGCGCCGATTATGGTCAATTTTTTGTAAAAATTGGGTTTGTTCAAGGTATCCTCCTGATGTTAATGTGATATTTGTGTTAGTTTTCTTTGCCTCATGACCTCATACAGACATACGGATGCGGCCGCAGCTGCATTCATTGATGCTATACCAGCCGCTTGAGGTATGTAGGCCGTAAAATCCGAGCGTTTCTTTATGAGTTCCCTGACTCCCTGGCCTTCTGTACCCACCACAATGGCGGTATTGCGCAGAAAATCCAGGTTCCAGATGGGTTCAGTTCCGTCAGGGCTCAATGTCGTGATCCAGAATCCCCATTCCTTGAGCCGTTTAATGGCAGTGGCGAGATTGGTGACACGGCATAGTCTGGCATGGGCGATAGCGCCGGAAGACGCCTTGACTACCGTTCCTGTAACGGCCGCTGTGGAGCGTTCCGACATAAGAATCCCATTTACACCAAAGGCCACAGATGCTCGAATGATGGCCCCGAGATTTTGAGGATCTACAATCTGATCGCAGATGAGCAGAAGTGATGGAGATGGAGTATGTACTGTGTTGCTGTTTGTCTGCAGGTCTTCCAGTTCAATGGACCAGAACGGCCGTACAAGGGCTACTATCCCCTGATGCACAGCGTCTTTGGGAATAGCTATCTTCTGAAAGTCCTGTACAAGATTACAGGGTATTCCAGATGCCTTCAATTTTGCCAGCAAGCGGGCATTTGTCTTCTTCTGTTCAAAAGACGGCAGGAATTTTACATCCTCTATTGCGGATGAATGAGTCTCTGCAAATTCTTCCAGCACATGAATGCCCCATACCCAGAAAGGCGCTGAGGAATCAAGTCTGTTTTCTCTAATATTTTTGTTGATTTTTCCCATTTAATTGTCTGTCGCTGTCTCAAGATCGTGCAGAATGCGTAACTTGCCTGTCAGGACACGGGATGCAGCACAGCGCCGGGAGCGTATTATAGCCTTCATGTCCTCCACTGCAATGTTCAGGTCGTCGTTGATTATGAGAAAGTCATAACTGCTGCCCTGCCGCATCTCCAGGATTGCATTGCGAAGCCGCAGCGCAATGGTGGCTTTATCGTCTGTGCCCCTGGATTCAAGCCTTTTTTGCAGTTCTGCCATAGAGGGTGGAAGAATGAAGATGGATACGGCATTGGGAAATACGCGGGATATGTTCCGTTTCCCCTGTACATCCACATCCAGTAGGACATCCATGCCTTGCTGAAGCAGGCTCTCAATGGCTGCATAGCTTGTGCCGTATAGATTGCCGTGCACCTCCGCCCATTCTATAAAGTCATTTGAGTTGATCATCTCCTGAAATCTTTTTTTGGAGATGAAATGATAATTCCTGCCGTTTACCTCATTCGCTCTGGGGCTTCGAGTCGTATGGGAGATGGAGAAGGCGATGCCGTTCATCTCCTTTAAAACGCGATGGCATATGGTGCTTTTGCCTGCGCCGGAAGGCGCAGATATCACAAACAGATCACCTCTGATTTTTGTGTCATTTTTCATGTCCAATAGTTCCTTGTTTTCGTTCCTGCACAACCTCTTCTAATCGAGCGGCAGGTTCCTGTGTCAGTCGTTGGGCGATGGTTTCCGTCTGAAGCGACGAGAGTACTATGTGGTCGCTGTCCAGCACCAGAATGGAGCGGGTCTTTCTGCCCTCTGTGGCATCTATGAGTTTCCCCAGATTCTTGGCCTCTTCACGCAGTCTTTTCATGGGAGAAGATGCAGGGTTTACGATGGCCACTATTCGTTCCGCCACTACAACATTACCGAATCCTATGTTCAATATGCGATTTTTCGCCATTATGATCGACCTTTTATTTAATTGTCTATCGTATAACTAACTTATCATGCTGTAGGTAAGCCGAGCCATGCGAGTGGTAATTCATTAAATTTGTAATGGTAATTCATACTTTCTATGTAAGATAGAACATCTTTATATTTTGGTTGTTTAAACCAATCATTTAATACATATACATATTCTACTTTTAGTCCCAATGGTTTGACTAATTTTGCATATTGTTTGCGCTTAAAATCACATGTTTGAAGTTTTTCATCAACTGATCCTTGAACTTTTTGAAATTTTACTTCGATTATAAATAGTGTTTCACGTATGATTACAAGAATAGCATTGTCTGGAATCAGTTTTATTGATAATATTTTATGCCAATAGATTCCATGCTCTTTTAGAAATATATAAAAGGCATTCTTTTTGAAAAGGCGTGCTACTAATTGTCCATTAAATAATATGTCTATCCCAGCTCTATTTGATAGTTTTAATTGATAGCCATCTATGTTGCTCAATAATGTTGCAACATCAACTTTATCTTCAAATCTCAATCCAGTAGTTATATTTGTCCCTCCGCCGCTGCCTGTTTTCATTGTATTAGCTCCAATGAATTTATCGCAAATAGTGTCTGAGGAATATTTGTTTTTTGATTTATAGCTTGAGTAAGACGTTTTATTACAATCGTAATAAAATCAGTTTCTAATTCACATCCTACAAATTTGCGTTGTAGTTTTATTGCAGCGACTCCAGTTGTTCCACTACCTGAAAATGGATCAAAAACAAAATTACCTTTATTTGTAGATGCAAGTAATATGCGTTCTAAAAGGCTTACTGGTTTCTGTGTGGGGTGTTTTCCAAAACTTTTTTCTTCAGTTGACGGAGCCGATAGGCGCCAGATCGATTTCATCTGTTTGCCATTGTTAATGCTTTTCATGATGTCATAATTAAAACAATGTTTTGACTTTTCATTTTTTGCAGCCCAAATTACTGTTTCTGTTGAATGAGTAAAGTATCTACATGAAAGATTGGGGGGGGATTGGGCTTTTCCCATGTTATATCATTGAGAATTTTCAACCCTAATTGCTGCATGGCATAGCCAATAGAATGAATAATATGATGAGTGCCAGAAACCCAGATGGTTCCATTGGGTTTAAGTAGTTTCTGACACCGTTTTAACCATGACAGATTAAACTCATGGTTAATCTCTGCACCCTGTGATTTATCCCATTGGCCTTTATCGACTCTCACCATCTGGCCTGCATGACATGTAATGCCGCCGTTTGATAGGAAGTACGGAGGATCCGCAAAGATCATGTCGAATTTGCCAAATGGGGATTTTTTGATGAGCAAATTCATAAATTCCATGCACTCGGCATGATACAACCATGCCCCTACAGTATCGTTGTGAAAAACACATTTATTGGGTGAGTATGAAGATGACTCTATAACAATGGGAAAATCGTTTTCATTCTCTTCTATGATTGAGTATTCAGCGGTCATAATAGTGTATTTCCCTGCAAATATTTTTTATTGCCTCGTTGGGCGCAATGACATGGCCTTGTGTCTTTTTGTCATTTCAAGTGCCACTATGTCCTTTCGATCGACGTCCTGTCCTTTCGAGCGAAGCGAGAAATCTTTCTTGTCGTTTCAATTCAGCGAGCAATCGTCACAGTGCAAGATTTCTCAGTCGCTGCGCTTCATTCGAAATGACAGGAGAAATCTTACTCAAATCTGCCGATCAAAGAGGCTTTATACCACATTTTGCACCTGTTCTCGAATCTTTTCTATTTCACACTTCATCTCCACTGCCAGATGAGACATTTCCACATCCACGCACTTGGAGGCCAGGGTGTTTATCTCGCGAAAGAGTTCCTGACACAGAAAATCCAGTTTGCGTCCCACTGGTTCACGGGTGTTGAGACAGGCCTGAAACTGTTGAATATGGCTGAATGCACGGGAAATCTCCTCGCTTACATCCATTTTGTCCATCAGAATGAGGCATTCCTGTGCCAGACGAGTCTGGTCCACGGGTGTTTCGCCCAACAGAATCTCAATGCGTTTTTTCATGGCCGCTTTGGCCTCATCTATGCGTATCGGGGCTCGTTCAGCCGCCTTTTGAAGCATGGATTGCAGAAGTTTAAGGTGTGCTGTGATGTCTTTTGTCAATGCCTCTCCTTCTGTTAAAGACATGTGCTCGGCCTGTTCCAGCAGCTGGGTCAAAGCCTGAGAGAGAAACTCCCAGAGTTCATTCATATCGGTCTCGTTTTCTCGAGTATGAATGAGCCCTGGAAATAGGTTCAACAAAACCGATATGTCTTTTATAGGGGTCAGACCAAGGGCATGGGCCATTTGATTTGAGGCATTCAGATATGCGAGAGCCAGTTCCATATTCGGTTCCAGACAGTTCGTATTTTGATCGATACGTTCCATCTGTAGAGTCAGCTCCAAACGGCCGCGAGTCATGCGTTTCTGAATCAGGCGCCTTATGTGGTCTTCCAGTGAATTTAGCCAGCGTGGGCCACGAACGATCACCTCACAGAACTTGGAGTTTACGGATTTCAGTTCCGCCTTGAAGGACCAGACAGGAGATATTTCTTCATATTTGGCAAAGGTGGTCATGCTTCGTATCATAGGTTTTCATTCCTAAGTTTCATTGAATTTTGTGTTCGATGTGGGTTTTGCCCTGTACTATGGTTTTTTTATAGAGATCGCGCCAGGCATGCCACAGGGCCATGGCCTCGTCTGCTTTATAATCAGGAAATGTCCAAGGAAGCGGTCTGAAACTGCCTTTCTGAAAGATAAGGATGAGGTCGGCAAACACCCCTTGGCCAAGGTATATTCTATGAGTAAAATTCTTGGCCGTGGCCAACACAAGGCGTTCCAGTGTCAGCATTCCGGGGTCGATGTTTATCAATCTATTGCCATTGCATGAAAAACGCTGCTCCACCCCCATCGCAAACAGCTTGGCCCGCACCAGAATATTCTGCGGCACCAGTTGGGCAAAACCTACGAAGAGCCGTTTGAGATTTGAGCCGAATTCCTTTTCATAGTAATCGGTGTGATGAAAGGGCAATATACTGCTTTTAAACGCTGTTTTTCCATATTCTTCCGTCAAAACGGCCAGAACCTCTTGAATCAGCTGCTCTTTTTGAGCCAAAAGGCTGTGAATCAAAAGGGCTTTGGAGGGAATTCTGATTTGACTCATAGCGCCCGCACCAGCTCCTGAATGGAAATGGTAGCTGTCCCCACCTTGCCTACCACAATGCCGGCCGCCACATTGGCGAGATATGCCGCATCTTCCATTTCCGTTCCGTGAGCCAATGCCCACGCGAGAATTGCGATGACCGTATCTCCGGCGCCTGTGACATCAAACACCTCTCTGGCCCTGGCAGGAAGATGGATGCTTTTCTCGTCCGTAACATGAAGTATCATGCCCTTAGCCCCCATGGTTATGAGCACTGCATGAATCTGGAGTCTTTTATGAATTAGTCTGGCTGCTTTTTGCGCCGAGTCGATATCCGTTATGTTAATGCCGGTCATTGCCTCTGCCTCTTTGAGATTCGGAGTCACGAGGTATGCGCCTTTATAACAGTCTGCATTGGCTGGTTTGGGGTCCACCAGTACATAAGCGTTCATTCTGTGTGCTGTCTCAAGCACCGTCTGCATCAATTCATGCGTGATAAAGCCCTTTGCATAGTCGGAGATCAACACTATATCCAGAGTAGGCAGGGTCTTCAACTGTTCAGCCACAAGGGCTGTGAGCTCGGTGCTCATTCGTTTTCGGCTCTCGTGGTCAATGCGCAGCAGCTGCTGCCCTCTGGCAAGGATGCGGATTTTGACCGTGGTGGGCCGGTCTGCATCTGCAAAAAGACGCACATCTATGCCGGTGTCCTGGGCTATGGAACGCAGGCGCCAGGCCATTTCATCCTGTCCAACCAGGCCAAACAGTGTGACGTCTGCATTCAATGTGCTCAGATTGTTGGCTACATTGGCAGCACCTCCCAGAATCCAGCTCTCATTTTCCATGCTTACCACCGGTACAGGTGCTTCCGGCGAGATGCGCTCTGCATCTCCGAAGATGAAATGATCCAGCATCACATCACCGATGACCAGCAATTTAGGCCTTCTGGCCATGTTCAGAAGGTGCATTAAATGTTCTGGTTCTGGATTGAAGAGGTTGCACTGCATAGAATCAGTTTTGCAGATCCTTGTCCAGAAACGCCTCTATGCCTTTGGAATCTTCTATCTGATAGAGGGCGCAAGTGCCTTCTGAAAGGGTTTTTTTGATGAGGTTGGACAGGACATTTTTGGGGCCGAGTTCCAGAAAATAGCAGGGAGTGTGATTTGCGGCGATGTTGAGCACTGTTTCACACCACCTGACAGGACTATATATCTGTTCCACAAGGAGGTTCTGAATACGTATGGGGTCTGTCTCAGGGGCTGCGGTCACATTACAGTAAACAGGGACTCGCGCTGGATTGAAGTGCACTTCCTTTAATGTTTCGGCCAGTTTTACTGAGGCATTCTTCATGAGCTGGCTATGAAATGCCCCTGTGACCTTGAGGGGAATGGCCTTGGCCCTGGTTTCGGTTTTGACCTGCTGCACCAGACGTTCTACCAGACCGGCCTCGCCGGTGACCACGATCTGTTCGGGACTGTTATGATTGGCAAGGCTGATCACGCCCTCTTTTTGTAGAGGGGCTATCATGGTGTCCAGTGCGTTCTTGTCCAGCCCGATGACAGCGGCCATGGCCCCTGGTGTCGTGGAACCTGCTTCTTCCATGAGCCTGCCTCTCAGATGTACGAGGCGCAGCGTGTCTTCGATGCTTAGAACACCTGCCACCCACAGGGCGGCATATTCACCGAGGCTGTGACCTGCCACTGCAACAGGGGCTACACCGTGCTGCATCATGGCCACTGCACAGATCATCTCCACTGCGGTGAGACACGGTTGCAGATTGGATGTGCGAGTGAGTTCCTCCATAGGGCCCTCGAGACAGAGTTCTGTGACATTCAGGCCTGTCACATTCGATGCCAGGTCAAATATCTCTTTGGTCTCCGGCATCTTGTCATAGAAGTCTTTGGCCATTCCTACATACTGGGAACCCTGGCCAGGGAATACGAATATTACATTGGAATACATGAATTATCCTCCTATTGTGGACATGCAGCGCTGACATGAAGGTGTGACGCTGCTTTTTGTTTTATCTTCGATGGATTTGTCCAGACCGGCAGGTTTACGGCGTATGGTATTTTGTAAAAGCCTTGTGAGTTCTTCATCGGAGATGCCGTTTCTCATAGCGGTCTTGAGGTCCAGTTCATCGTCTGAAAACAGACAGAGTCGAATGTGCCCGTCCGCTGTCAGGCGCACTCGATTACATGTGGCGCAGAAGTGGCGGCTGATGGGGCTGATGAAGCCCAGATTTCCAAGACCTTCGGAAAGGCTATAGACCTCTGCAGGACCGGCGTTTTTCCCCTGTGCTACAGCAGTGAGGTGCCCAAAATGGTTTTGAATACGGCGCTTCATCTCTTCGCATGAGAGATGCTTGGACTCATTCCAGCTGGTGTATCGTCCTATGGGCATAAATTCTATAAAGCGCACCTGCACAGGCCATCTAAGTGTCAGACCCGCCAGGTCCAGGAGTTCATCGTCATTGACGCCTTTTACCATAACCACGTTCAGCTTGATGGGCGCAAATCCTATGTTCAGGCAGTGCAGAATGCCGTCCCATACCCTTTGGAATACATCATGGCCGGTGATGGTCTTGTATCTTTCGGGTTGTAATGTGTCCAAACTGATGTTCAGACGTTTTATGCCGGCCTTTTGCAGGCTGTCGGCCTGTTCCAGGAGTAGAATGCCGTTTGTAGTAAGAGAGATGTCGGTGATGGAGGGAATCTGTGAGATGGATCGCACAATGCCTGTCAGATTGGGGCGTAAAAGCGGCTCGCCTCCTGTAAGGCGTATCTTTTGAATGCCCATCTGTGCAAACGCCTTAATCACACGCAGTATCTCGCTATCGGTGAGCAATTCGTGCAATGGCAGAAATCTACAGCTTTCTGTACAGTCCTGCGTAAGCTGTTTCGATGCCTTTGGTGTGGAAGAACAATAGAAACATTGAAGATTGCAGCGGTCTGTTATAGATATGCGAAGATATGTGATATTTCTGCCTAGATCGTCTAAAATGGTCATTTGGGCCTCGTTGACTGTCTTGAGATATTTGAGATATCTTCAATATGGCATTTCCGCTCTGATGCGTTGAATGCGCGCTCCTACATTTGCAAGTTTCTTTTCCATGTGTTCGTAGCCGCGATCCAGGTGATAGATGCGAGAGATGGTTGTCTTTCCGCGAGCCGTCAGCCCTGCCAGTACAAGGCATGCACTGGCACGCAGGTCAGTGGCCATTACAGGTGCTCCGATCAGTTCTCTGACTCCCCGCACTATGGCGCTCTTGCCCTCTATGCGAATGTCCGCTCCCAGTCGGTTCAGTTCCGGTACATGCATGAAACGATTTTCAAAGATGGTCTCGGTTATGACGCTTAACCCCTCTGAAACAGCCATCAAAAGCATGAATTGTGCCTGAAGATCCGTGGGAAAGCCGGGGTATGGTAGAGTGGTTACATCAGCACTTTTGAGTCTGTGTCTGCGCCGCACCCAGAGTATCTGGTCTTTTTGCTCGATTTCTATGCCGATCTCTCTCAGTTTGGCGATGACAGCCTCCAGATATTCAGGACAGGCATTTTGAAGCCTTAGTTCTCCTCCTGCAGCGGCTGCCGCCATGAGGTATGTGCCTGTCTCTATGCGGTCAGGAATAATGCGCCACTTCATTGGTTTCAGCTCTTTTACGCCCTCTATCTCGATGACCGAAGAGCCAAGCCCCTTTATATGAGCCCCCATTGCCTGAAGCATTTGCCCCAGGTTTACCACCTCCGGTTCTCTGGCTGCATTTTTTAGAATGGTTTTGCCACGTGCAAGGGATGCAGCCATCATGAGATTTTCGGTTCCGGTTACAGATGGTATATCAAAATATATCTCCGCCCCTGTAAGCCTCGAGGCCTTTGCCTCCACATAACCAGCCTTGAGGTTAAGCCTTGCTCCCATCTGTTCCAGGCCCTTTAGATGAAAGTCTATGGGTCTTGCACCGATGGCACAACCACCCGGAAGAGAGATGCGGGCTGTGCCTGTACGGGCTAGAAGTGGCCCTAAAATCAATACCGATGCACGCATGGTGCGAACTAAATCATATGCGGCCTCATGATTGGATATGACGGTGGTGTTCAAGGAGAGTTTTTTATTTGTTTCAGTGTGTTGATTGAAATCAGACGTCTTTACTCCCAATTCAGACAATAGCTTCAAAAAGGTATGAATGTCTCTCAAATTCGGGAGATTAGCGATCTCAAATTCGCCTGAAGCAAGTAACGTGGCAGCTAATACAGGCAGGGCCGCATTCTTGGCCCCGCTGATTTGAATTGTGCCCTTCAGGCTGTGTCCGCCTTCTATGACCAGTTGTTCCATGGTGTGTTATCGCTTTGGATTGGCGTTTGGTGCTGCATTTATGGGCCCATGAATGGCCACTACCTTCTGGCCGGGTGCTTCTATCAGAGGTGTCTTACCCTTGTGCCAGAGATATACTATGGGGCTTGCCACAAAGATGGAAGAATATGTGCCTACGATTACGCCCCAGAACAGAGTCAGGGCGAAGTCACGAATCACTACGCCGCCAAACAACAGCATGGCCAGAATGGTCATGAAGGTGGTGCCGCTGGCTATGATGGTACGAGAGAGCATCTCGTTTACGCTCAGATTTATTATCTCCGCAAATGAGAGCTTTTTGTGTTTATGAATGTTTTCTCGAATTCTGTCAAATACCACCACAGTGTCTGTAAGCGAGTAGCCTGCCAGAGTCAGAAGCGCTGTGATTATGAGCAGAGATATCTCCAGATTCATGAGATAGACCAGGCCAAGTACCAGAATGACATCGTGAAATGTGGCTATGGCTGCTGCCACACCGAAACTAAAGTCAAATCTAAAGGCCAAGTACGCAAGAATGCCCAGAAGGGATATGGCTATGGCGATTAAGGCCTTGCTCTTGAGTTCGCTACTCACGGAGGAGCCTATCTCGGACTTGCTTTCCACAGTGAATTTGTTGTTGGGCAAGGTCTTGAAAAGGGCCTCTGAGACAAGATTTTCCACATTACTTACGCTGTTGGATGACTGTTTGTGCCGTAAAATGAAGATATTTTCTCCTGGCACATCCTGAAGTGTATAGCCTTCCAGATGAATGGACTCTACTGCCTTGCGCACTTCATCCAGATGAAATGTTTTTTCAGCCTTGTACTGAACCATGGTTCCGCCCGAGAAATCCACACCCAGATTGGCGGTACCCAATACGATCTGTAAAAAGGCCCATAGTCCCAGCAGACACAAGGCGCCAGAGGTTGCGAAGGCTATGTTCCTGCGTTCGATAAATCGAATAGTTGTGCCATGGAGTATCTGTAGAAATGAGATGTCTTTGATGGAGCCCTTACTCAACATCCAGTCATAGACTACGTGAGTGCCGAAGATGGCTGTAAATAGGTTGATGATGATACCTACAGACAGGGTCACGGCAAAGCCCTTGATGGGGCCTGTGCCGAACAGGAATAGGGCGAATGCAGTTATGAGTGTGGTGACGTGGGCATCCACAATGGTCCAGAAGGCCTTGTCGTACCCGCCGTCTATTAATGCCTTGATGGGTTTGCCCAGGGCCTTTTCCTCACGCATTCTTTCGAAGATCAAGACGTTAGAGTCCACACCCATACCGATGGTCAGAATGATACCGGCTATACCCGGCAGCGTCAGAGTAGCATGAAAGAGCGCCATTGCGGCCATCAGAAATAGGATATTGAGCATCACTGCCACATCTGCGATAAATCCGGAAAGCTTGTAATAGAAGACCATGAAGAGCATGACCGTAGCTGCTCCGATGAGCCCTGCCATTAGACCCTTTTGAATGGAGTCTGCGCCCAGAGACGGCCCTACAGTGATGTTTTGTATGATTTGCACAGGCGCTGGCAGGGCACCGGCCCTCAGCACTATGGCCAGGTCGGAGGCCTCGGCAGGCGTAAATGATCCTGTAATCTGGGCATGACCGCCTCCGATCTTTTCTCGAATCACAGGGGCGGAGCGCACAACGCCATCCAGCACTATGGCCAGGCGTTTGCCGGTGTTTTCCTGCGTAACCCGCTCAAATAAACGTGCTCCCTGACTGTTCATCTCCATGGCCACATAGGGTTCGTTGTACTGGCCACCTATCTGCACCATGGCGTTCTTGATGGAATCTCCTGTCATGACCGCCTTTGCCTTGAGCAAAATGGGTCTTTTGACCTCCTTTCCTGTCTTGTTGTCCTTTTCTTTCATTACAGCGGCCTCGTCATCTTTGGGCAAAAACGGTCTCAAGGCTGCATTCAATGCCTTGGAGTCGTAATCAGCAGGGAGTCTGCCGTCCTGAATGGCATCGGCTGTGAGTTTCATGAGGTCTATGGAGGCTGCATCATCCACCAGCTTGAATTCCAATTGCGCTGTCTGGCCTATGAGCTTGATGGCGCGTTCAGGGTCTTTTACGCCCGGAAGCTGCACCACTATGTTTTCATCGCCTTGCCGAACGATCACTGGCTCCGACACACCGAACTGGTCTATGCGGTTACGTATGATCTCCAGAGATTGCGCCACGGCGTTTTTGCGAATGTTGTTTTCCTCTGATGAAGCGAGTTTGAGTGTAAGTAACGGAAAGTTATTGTCCATCTCTTCTTTTACTATTTCAAGGGACGGAAATTCATTTTTGAGCAGTTCTTTGGTCTTATTCAATGCCTCAGGGTTTGGAAGCAGAAATTGCAATACATCGGGCGCTGTCTGTCTTCTGACCAGAGTAATCTGCTTGCGCGCTGCGGTATCCTTAAAATCACGTGCAGCCATTTCCTGATAGTTCTTGACCGCCTGATTTACATCCACACGTAAAATCAGATGAATGCCTCCCTGAAGGTCAAGACCCAACTTGAGACCTTCGGACATTACATATTTTTTGAACCACTCAGGGGTTTCTTTTAAAAATGATGGATATACCAGCAGACAGGCCAGAGCTATCAGAGCGGCCAACAGAGTGAATTTCCAGCGCAATACCTTGGACATAGTTACCTCTCATTATAGATATAAAATTTGAAGAAATAGATAGTCAACCATAAGAGATTTTGCAAGAAAAAAGCGAAAAAATACAGTGACGCTTTGTATGCTTCATATGATTTCATACCGTTTGAGTTTGTTCAGAAGCGTCTTATAACTCACGCCCAGCAGCCTGGAAGCAGCCGCCTTGTTGTATCGAGTGGCAGATAATGCCTCCTGAATGAGCCTTTTTTCCTGGTCTTCGGCGGTCTTTCGAGTTTGGCTGAAGAGGGTAGGCTCAAAAGGGGCTGTCAGGCCGTCCTTTTCATGATTGTCCGTCTTTATGTTTCGGGCCGTTTTCGGGCTCGTAGTCTTTGAGTCCTTGTCCTTTTGAATGCAATTTGCCAGAAATTCCTCGGTGATTTCGCCTTGGGACATGGCCGCAGCTCGTTCCAACAGATGGAAGAGCTCTCGCACGTTTCCTGGAAATGAATATTCTGTGAGCAGGTCAACGGCCTTTGAGGATATTACCACGCTATGCCCCAGGATTTGTTGAAGATATTTCAGACGCAGCTCAATGAGGGGCTGAATATCCTTTGGCCGCTTGCGCAACGGTGGAATCTCCAGAGTCATCACCGCCAACCGATAGTAGAGGTCCTGTCGCATACGGCCCTTTTCCACAGCGTCCTTGGGGTCCTGATTGGTTGCGGCTATGATGCGGGCATTGCTTTTGGACTCCCTTGAGCCTCCAAGTGGCAGGTAGTGACCCATGTCCAGAAAGCGCAGGAGCTTTGCCTGTATCTGCACCGGCAGTTCGCACAGCTCGTCCAGAAACAGAGTGCCGTCGTGGGCACGAGCGACAAGCCCTTCTTTTGTCTCGGTTGCGCCAGTGAAGCTTCCCTTGATGTGGCCGAAGAGTATGGAATCCGCCAGTTCAGGTGTGAGATTGGCGCAGTTTAAGGCAACAAACTCCTTGCGTTCGCTTCGGCGATGCAAAAATCTGGCCAGCATGTCCTTGCCCACGCCTGTTTCGCCTGTGATCAGCACGGGAAAGGGCAGGGTTGCTATGCGACTTGCGGTATTTATCACTTCTTTCATGGCCTCGGATGCACAGACCAGTTCGTCTTTTTCAAATACGGCCAAATGTTTGGCGAAGATGCGCGGCAGGGCCTCCATGTCCACGGGTTTTTCTAAAAAGTCTGCTGCTCCAAGCCGCATGGCCTCAACTGCCAGTTGAATGCTGCCAAATGCAGTGGCGACTATTATCACGCAGTCAGGCCGCTGTCTTTTTGCTGGGGAAATCAGTTCAAGGCCTGATCCGTCCGGCAATTGCATGTCTAGCAGAACAGCGTCGGGCAGGTGGCGATTCAATACCTCCTTGGCCGATTTCAGGTCCATTGCCTTAATCGTGTGGTAGGCGGTTGAGAGGGCCTCTTCAAAGAGCCCTGCCAGCTTTTCGGAGTCTTCCACTATCAAAATGGTCTTTTTCATGGCATGATAGCCCTTGAGTATCTTGAAGATTTGGAGAAATGTCTCAAATGAAATTTATTAAATATACCACATATCTTCAGACTGCCATCCTTCTATTGCTATTGGTTGCTCAGGCTGCTGCTCAAGAGGTTGTGCCGCCTTCATGCTGGAATCCCTATGCCGTATTTGAGGCCTATTACGAGGCCGTAGGCGGATTGAGCCGCCTGAAGACCATACGTTCCGCTTATGCAGAGGGAATGATTAGTTACGATGGGTTGTCGGGTTATATGCGTTCATGGTCGGAGATGCCCTTGAGATTCCGTGTAGAAGAGGACTATGGCATTATAGCGCATGTGGAAGGAGACGACGGGTTTCAGTCCTGGTTTCAAGATACCAACGGCCAAGTATTGTTATATCGAGACGATGAGAGCCTTAAACGCCGTATGATCAGGGCCTTGTTGGAGGATTATGAACATCTTAAAAGGGGTTCCAAGTGGTTTTCCTTGACCTTCGAAGGTGTCAGAAAAATAGATTCCCGCACATGTTTTGTTGTGAAAATGACCAATACAATCAATTCGGACATTACTCAGTATTTTTTTGATGCCGAGACCTCGCTTCTTCTTATGACCATTGAAAAACAGCCTGATGTGGAGATTCAGACCGTTTTTTCAAAATATCGTCCTGTAAGCGGCATTCAAATACCATTTGAGACCGAATCTCATATTTCGCCACGAGACAAGAGGATTGTCGTGCAATTACATCGATACGAAATAAATACTGCGTATCTGCCGAAGCTGTTTGCGATACCACAAGGAGTCATCGATTATGTCTTTGATTCGGCGGGTGGCGCAGAGGATATCCCCTTTCAATTCGTTGAAGACAGTATTTTGCTGCCTGTAACCATTCAGGGAGATACTCGGCTTTGGGTAGTGGATTCAGGGGCATCTGGCACCGTGATAGATGCGGATTATGCCGAGTCCCTTGGTCTGAAGCCGGAGTCAGGCATCAAAGGCTTTGGATTTGGAGAACACTTCGAAATCTCCTTTGTGCAGGTACCTGGCTACGGAGTTCGAGGAGTGAGAGTCGGGCCTCAAAGGATTATGGCGGTCAAAGGTATTCGAAATAGGTCTTATGAACCTGAAATTGTTGGCATTTTGGGTTATGATTTTTTGTCTCGTTTTGTGGTTAGAATAGACTACGCGCGTGGGCTCATCTCGTTCTATGACCCTGTCAGTTTTTCGTATAAAGGCGATGGAGCAATAATAAAGGCACCGCTCAAATACAATACGTTCAGCCTGCCTGTTGTATTGAACGATAACTATGTAGGAAAATTCAGTCTGGATACAGGGGCGTTTCATTCCAAAATATACTGGCAGTTTGCTCAAAAAAACCATCTTTTGGGTAAAAAAGGCATAAAACGGGCAATAAGCGGATTGAATGGTGCTTTTTTGGAAAAAGATGTGCAATTTGCAAGTCTGAAGATCGAGGACTTTGAGATAAAGGATGTGCATCTATCCGTGCCCCTTGGGCCTGGACAAGGCATGGATGCCAGCGGAGAGTTGGCAGGCAATCTGGGCAATTCGATTCTCAAACATTTCGTGGTCTATCTGGACTATGACAGACAGCAGGTTATACTTGAAAAGGGGTTGTGGTTTCATGAGAGATTTAAAGGAGACGAGACCGGTGTGACGGTGGGAATAAGTGAGGACGGCAGCCCCATCATCTCTTATGTGGACAGGTCATCTTCTGGTTTTCGAGCAGGGTTGCGCATTGGAGACCATATTTTGGCTGTAAACGGCATAAAAGTGAAGGCCTTGAACGGAACTCGTGCAATCAAGGAGATTCTGCGTAAATGGCCGAATAGTTCTGTTCGGTTAACCGTGAAAAGAGGGAATAAAAGATTGCAAGTATATTTATGAGTATTTACTTGAGATGTCTTCAAAAAGGGCAGCAAATGCGGCTGTTACATGAGACTGTCCACAATAGTTTGAAATGAATTTTTGGGCCTTTTGAGCCATCTCCTGAGCCTTTTGTGTATTGCAGAGCAGAAATTCTATGGCAGAGGCCAGTTCCTTTGGAGATTCAGAAGGAACGAGCAGGCCTGTTTTTTTGTGGCGTATCATCGATGGAATGCCGCCCACATGAGTGGCCACCACAGGTATACCCACGGACATGGCCTCGGCTATGCTCAGCCCTTGAGCCTCCTGCCAGCCATCTTTGGTTATGCGGGAAGGCGCTACAAACACATCGGCCTTTTGTAATATCCTTAAAACATCCTCGTGAGGTACGGCTCCTATGAACTCCGTTGACTCCGCTATGCCAAGTTTTTTTGCCATGGACAGGAATGTCTCTTTTTCCTGACCATCTCCCACCAGAAGCAATTTCACATCCCTTCGTTTTTGCAGGAGTATTGACATCGCCTGAAGCAGATCCTCCACGCCCTTTTCAAAGGTGAGCCGGCCCACAAAGATGATCGTGAATGGAGCAGGTCCTGTGCTACGTTGTGCCTGCTTTGTAAACGTGCATTGATAGGTCGTTTCATCAGGAATACCCATGGGAATTTCATAGAGATTTTTCAGGTCTGGCACCAGTTCCAATACAGCCTTTTTGGTGGCTGGGCTGTTGACAGTTACACGACATGCCCTTTTAAGGGCAAATCGTTTAAGGCGGTTGAAAAATGGATGTCTGAGTCGAAAGACATCCCCTCCATGCACGGTGATTACGGCTGGTATATGAAAGATATGGGCTGCTATAACAGCCAATAGGCCTTGTGGAATCAGCCAGTGTGCATGTATCAGGCTGTATTTGTTGCGCATCAATAGATACAAAGTGTGGAGGCATTGGCTGATCAGGAGTGGTGGAAGTTTCAAGGGTTCAAGGGGTTGTTTTTTAAGAGTGACCAGAGCGCTTCCACCGCCGCAGACCGTCTCTAGCCCTTCAGGCATCAGATAGCGAAACCTTTTGACCAAAATGCCTTCCATCTCTTCATCTGTTCGGCTTCCTGGGACATGTGGAGCCAGGACATGGGCATGCCAGCCGTGCTGCAAAAGCCCTTTGGCCAGTCGAAACACGAAGTTGCCTTCATGATCCATGGGCCAGCGGGGAAAGCTGGAGGTAAGGCAGAGAAAGGGTCTGGGGCCTGATTGGCAAGACAAGTTGTTCAGCCTCTTGCCATGACCTTGCGAAACAGCATCAGGTGTTGCTCTGCGGCTTTGTCCCATGAAAATAACTGGGCACGAGCCTTTCCTGTATTGGAGAGTTTATTTCGCAGGGCATTGTCGTTTAGCAGAGTTGCTATGGCCTGTGCTATTTGATCAGAGTCCATGGGGTTTACATAGATTGCTGCCTCTCCACAGACCTCAGGTATGGCGCTGGTATTGGAGACTATCACAGGCGTGCCGCATGCCATGGCCTCCAGAGGCGGAAGGCCAAAGCCTTCATAAAAAGATGGATAAATCAATAATTCCGACAGATTATAAAGGCCAGCCAAATCCTTCTCCGGTATATATCCCAGATGGCGGATGTCCTGTGTATTGGCCTGAACGATTTGCATTATTTGAGCATTTTTCCATCCGCTGAAGCCAACCAGCATAAGCTTGACCTCCTTTCGTAGTGAATATGGCAGGGATAGATAGGCCTTGAGGAGATTTTGCAGGTTTTTGCGGGGTTCCACAGAGCCGGTGAACAGGATGAACGGGTTGTGAAGTTTGTAACGCTGTTTTATGACCTCAAGTTCCTGTGCAGTCATGGGGCGAAAGATATTGTGGTTTACTCCGCAGTGAATAGTTGTGCATTTTGTGGCGTCTAAACCAAATTCTTCTATAGCTTGTTTTCGTATGAAATCAGATATAAAGATGAAATGGTCCGCTCTTGCAAGGTGTTTCCAGAAGTTTTTTTGAAAGTAGAGGGTTCGATCTTTAGGATGCCATTCTTTGTGCAGGTGAAAAGAGAAGTCATGTAAGGTGATTATCAAGTGTTTGTGTGAAATGGGCAAAGGGATGAAACTCGGTTCAAAATAGAGATCGAATGACCTGTTTTTCAGGGTGTGGGCAAGGGCGGTGTTGTGAAGTCTTTTCAGTAGGTTATAAAAGAATGGAAATCGCTTGAGGGTGGCGAGAACAGGGTCTCTACGGCCTTCTAAGATTTGCTGTGCGGTTTCGGGCAGTTTTGGAGTATAATGTCCGTCAAAGAAGGTGATTTTGAGGTCCGGGGCAGTCATAAGACGGCTTGCGATCTGAAATGTGTAGTTCCCGATGCCTGTGCGAGGCGCGATCAACGGTGATGTATTGATAAAAATATCTGACATATTGAGTAATTAACCATGACAATAGATGAAAAACAAATGAATTTCCAACCTGCTGTTCCATGTGAGTCCTTTGACCTGAATACCCTGCCCAAACGCCTGCCAGGCTGGGTGGCGTGGCTGGCCTTTGCCGTGGGGTTTACTGGCGCCATATCGTTGCGTCTCATATTGGTGGCCAAGGCATATAAACCAGAGTTCATTCGGCTCTTTTGGTATTTGGGAGTGGTGGGGAATATGCTCTTTTTTCTGTTTCGGGCATATATAACTCATCGCAGAAAACGCCTTATTTTGGAGTTGAACCTACTTCAAAAGCTGCAATATGGTCAGTGCCTCTGCCCTCAGGATTATCATGCGATTCGCTATGTACTTTCAAGTCTGGTTACCTCCAAAGAGATGTGGAATTACGCCATTATCTTTGTTTTTTCGGTGCTGGCTATTTTATGGGACCTGTGGTTTGAGGCACGTTAACCACAGGCCTCTTCGTTGTTGAACCGGACTATCTCTCGGTATGTGATGTCGGTTCCGCCATAGATGTCAAGGGCGCTTCCGATGGTGAGGTCAATTCTGTTTTTCCCTAGATTTTTAACCAGCATTACGTCCTTCATATTGCGGGCGCCTCCTGCATAGGTGGTGGGTATTGGGCTGTATTCTCCAAGAAACTCCACCAGTCCCTGGTCGATACCTGCCTTTTTTCCCTCTACATCCGCTGCGTGTATGAGAAATTCGCAGCAGTGAGCTGCAAGTCGTTTCAGCATGTGAGGTGAGATGGTCTCCTGCGTGAAGTACTGCCATCTGTTGGTCACTACGTAATAAAAGCCGTTTCTCTTGCGGCAGCTCAGGTCTAACACCAGCCTGTCTTTGCTGATGGCCTGCTTTAAGCGCAGAAGCCTGTCTTCGTCTATTTTGCCGTCGTAAAATATGTATGAGGTTACGATTACGGCTTGAGCACCTTTGTCGAGCCAATATGATGCGTTGTCCAGAGTGATGCCTCCGCCCACTTGCAGGCCGTTGGGCCAGGCCTCAAGGGCGCTTGCCGCTGCCTGTTCATTTCCTGGGCCGAGCATGATAACATGACCGCCTGTGAGATTGTCATTTCGGAACATTCTGGCATAATGTGAGGGTGGGTGCGGTGCTACAAAGTTCTCTTTGAGCGTATGGGCGTTATCGCTCAGGGTTGAGCCCACAATCTGTTTGACCTTGCCCTGGTGTAGGTCTATACATGGTCTGATCTTCATCTTTGTACCTCATAAAGGGATTGCTTATGATACTACTGACCGCGCAGGAGATGCAAGCAGTGGATGCCTTCGCTATCGAACGAATGGGCATCCCGAGTCGTTTGCTCATGGAAAATGCAGGCCGCAAGGTGGCGGAGGTGATTTGTGAGCATTTCAGTCAAGCCATGCAAAAGGGTGTCTTGGTAGTCTGTGGGCCTGGAAACAATGGTGGAGACGGGTTTGTGGCAGCCAGATATCTGGTTCAAGCGAGTGTAGCCGTTCAAATAGTCTGTCTGTGTTCCAAGGATGTCTATAGGTCCGACAGCCTGGCAAACCTGAAGCTGGTGCAGGACCTGACTATTGTCTGCTGTACTGACGAGGAAGGATTGACGGAATTGCGCCGAATGCTGAAGGAATGCGGTTTGGTGGTGGACGCAATCTTTGGCACAGGACTTAAGCGGGAGGTGACAGGCCTGTTTGCTCAGGCCGTTTCAGCCATAAACGAGGCAAAAAAACCGGTGGTGGCAGTGGATATCCCATCAGGTCTGTCCGCTGATCGTGGAATACCTCTGGGCCAGGCGGTTCAGGCGCGCCTTACAGTCACTATGCAGTATGCCAAATTAGGCCATTTTTTAGGTAGGGGCCCTGAGTTTTGTGGAAGACTTCAAGTGGTAAACATCGGGATTCCAAAAGAGGCCCTGCAGGTGGCTTCTTCAAGGCACTCCTGTATCACCTTTGAGACCTTTCAGGCCATGCTGAAACCCAGACCCATGACAGGTCACAAGGGTACCTTTGGCCATGTCTTGATGCTGGCGGGCTCTTCAGGCAAGTACGGCGCAGGTCTTTTGGCATGCAGGGGGGCATTGAGGGCCGGCGCAGGGCTTGTGACCCTGGCCTGTTCCGCTGAGATGCAACGTGTTTTGGCCCAATCATTGCCAGAGGCCATGTCCATTCAGCTGGAGGAGGAGCTGGAGCCATCTCATGCATGGCAGTTTGTGCTTCAGGCGGTTTTCAAGAAAAAGGCTGTTGGCATAGGTCCTGGTTTTGGCCTTTCCCAGAAGAGAATGGAGTTCATGCAGCAGGTGATTCAAAAACTGGAGCTACCTTTAGTTGTAGATGCCGATGCCCTGAGCGCATTGGTACAGGACCCCACCTGTCTTGTGAAGGCCAGAGGGCCGCGTATTCTCACTCCTCATGTGGCCGAGATGGCCAGACTTACGGGTATGGCGGTTTCGGAGATTCAGGCAAATCGAGCAGAGACGGCTGAAGAGTTCGCTCAAAAAAATGCCTGTTATGTGGTCTTGAAGGGCGCTGGCACAGTGATAGCTGCGCCAAATGGTCAAGTGGCCGTAAATTCCACGGGTAATGCGGGTATGGCTGCCGGAGGCATGGGAGATGTGCTCACAGGTATTCTGACAGGTCTTTTGGCTCAAGGCTATGGGCCATGGGAGGCGTGTGTGCTTGGAGTGTTCGCTCATGGAGCGGCAGGAGACAGGTTGTGCAACTGCAAGGGGCCGTTTGGTTTTTTGGCAACGGAGCTTGCCGATGAATTACCAAGTATATGGTTGACAGCCCATTGAAAAATGTTGTCAGAATGCCGAGGTTTCTAATGAAATAAATAAAAAACAGGACAGGCGCGATGCCCCTGTCTTGCTGTCTCTTTTTTAAGAACGGGTAGCCCTTTGTATCTGCTCATTATTTTTTTGTAATGATTTGTGTATAATGAAGACATACTGGAGTGCAGCCTTCAGCACCAAAACAAGTCAGAGTCAAAACCCTTACTCCCTTCATACGAGGTGCAGCCATGAAACG
>CAYRSX010000026.1:0-6408 GCA_964427245.1 uncultured Desulfobulbaceae bacterium
AGTATACAACGTATCATACGCCTTTTTAATAAGACCCTTACTGATAGGGCCAGTCAAAGCCGCACTATTGCTGTCGGTAAACGTCATGGCAGCCACACCATACACCTCCACATAACCCACGGCTGCGCTGTAACCATTACAGGTAGTAGCCATACCAACACTCAAAGGCACTTCAGGGGAACTGTCGTCATTGCTTGTAATGGTGGTGGAGCCATTCATGTCAACGATATCAGCAGTCCACTCATCATTGGGAGAGAGATAAATAAAGAAGTCTCTTGCCTCGCAGCTTGTATTGGGCTCACGGAAGACCACCTTGGCCACCACGCTGTAAGTAGAAGAGGTGTTGATTACCCTCAGATTTGTCTTGAGGTTGCCACCAGCCGCATAAACAGGATAGATCAGGGCATCGCCCACGCCATTTCCGGCCTGGTACACGTGAAAATTGGCATTATATGCCTCAGAAGAAGAAGCAAACAAAAACGCTGCTGCACCCAGGGCAGCACCACAACCAAAAAGCTTTTTCAGATTCATTACAAACCTCCTTTAGGATTGATTAAAGATTGAAAACACACAAAAACAAAATTCACAAAACTCATTGACAACAAAACTTCAAAGCATTTATGCCCTTAACCCAGACTCACCCCCTTCACAAAGAATTTTACAAATCTATTCTATACAAAAAAAAGAAAAAAACAAGATAAAAATAACTCACTAATTATAATTAGAGCATTGCAAAAAACAGGCCTAAATTTTAACCTACAGAAAATTATCAAAAAAAGGCAGTTTCCATATATGATACCACTTACCGCCCACTCTCAACCAACGATCCCGCGGATACAAGGTCTCTTCCTTACCGGTGCGCTTGTCTGGAAAGATGCAGGTGAGAGAGACATCCACCACCTGGTCATGCACCATAGTGATACCGGTCACCTGCACGGAAACCGGCTTTGGTCCTCTGGCATAGCGGTCCATAAATGCCTCTTTGGAATATCTCCACCGCAAATGCGGGGCCTCCATGCCATAGATCATGTTCCAATCGAGTCGAGCACGGGCAGCCCAATAGTGAATAAATGCCTTTTTCAGGTCCTTGGGCAGCCTTTCCTCCAGGCCTGGGGCAAATGAAATGACCTGCGCACCCTCAGGCATGGACGAGCAGGAAACAAGCTTAAGACAAATCAAAAAGGCACAGAGAGGAAAGAGGATATTGGCTGTTTTCAACCAACGGCTGGCTATGATGCTGCAATCTCTCATAACAAGCTCCTAATTCCCGGAAATAGGAGCGATTGGGTCGTTCCAGCCCTGTTTGGCCAGGCCAGTCCACTCAAACCCGTATTTCTTGACCAGGTCTTCCGCATATTTCTTGAGCACCTCATCCCTTTTTTGCATGGCGATTTTATCGTAAAGGGCCTTATCGTTCTTTACGTCAGCAAAGGATTTGAAGCTTTCAGGAATCACTTTGTTGACTTTAAAGACATAGTAAAAACCGTTTATCTCCACAGGACCTGCGATGCCGTTTTCTTTTATACCAGAGACAGCATTTTTGATCTCGGGCTTGAGGTCCGTCTCTTTTATAAGCCCCATTTTGCCATCTTTTTGTCTAAGCGCAGGGTCCATACTGGTTTTTAGAAGATTGGAAAAGGCATTTGAGTCTTGCTGCAATTGCTGCACGGCAGCCTGGGCCTTTTCCTGATTATCAAAGATAAGACGAGACATCTCAAACTGCCTGGGTGTCTTGTAGTCTTCGACATGAGAAAGGTAATAAGATTCCAGTACGGAATCATCGAGCTTGAGGTTTTTTTGCAGATAATCATCTGCAAATGCCTTGGCAAGCCTGTTTTCCTTTAAAAGCTCCAGCTCAATGGCAAGGTCTTTGTTCGTGAGCAGGTTCTGAGCCTCCGCCTCTTTGGCGAACAGCCGATTTTGAAGCATGACACGCAGCATCTCCTTTTGGGGTGGAATCACTTCATTAGGCACCATGCGCTTTTTAAAGACATCAGCTTCCTGAGCGGTTATGGTGACTCCATTACCTTTTCCATAAAGTCCATTTTCTTCAGCCAATACGCCTTGAGCAATGGAACAGGTCAATAATACCCCAAAAAAGATTTGTCCAACAATGCGAATATTCATAAAAACTCCTTACAATAAAATAATCAGCAGAAATTTGACAAGACAAGAGAATTAAAAAGTTGGCATTATTTAATACAATCAACGCAAATATCAACTATAAATACAAGCGTCTCATCCACTGGATAGGTCTTCAGAAAGGAAGAACCACGGACTTCATATCTTAATGAGGAAAAACGGGGGGCAGTAAAACAATAAGCGCCATTTGTATCAGTTATTGCCAAAACATCGCCCTCTCCCACATTGACAATGTATAGATTCTGCACAGGTGCTGTCTTAAACTCGGCAGGTGAGTAGATTGAATTTGCCAGATAAGTTGTGGTCACATGCCCGCACTGAAACACATAAGGGGCCTCTATTGAAGGTCTGGCCAATACCACTGATGCGAGATAGACATAAAATTGCGAGCCGTTTATAGTCAATTGGGCTACTCCCAGGGCAACACCCATCTCCAGCATATCAGGATTTGCAAGTGGGACCTGCTGATTCAGCAGATCGGCCCAGATTCCATCTATGGCATCAACCACCGGCAAAGGGAAATTCACCACCAGGCCGCTTATAGCCTCTGCAATAAGGCCTGAACTCAAATTCGACATCTCATGGGTTTCAGATGGATTTGCATCTGAGTTTATAAGGCTATACCCCTCTGAAATAGCGCGAGCCCTGGTGTCTCGACCATCGGGATCGATATTAGAAAAATAGAGACGACGAACCATGTCAGCACAGTGGTCCTCGGCAATTTTATTTAATGTGGTGTTTGTAAGGAGAGGAAAGGTATTGGGATTTGCCTGAAAACGAAATAAATTTATGCGTTGTGCGAGCCGTGTTGAGCCGTCCCCAATGGGCAAGAACTGGATATCTGCCCACACATCAACACTGACAAGCATCAACCCTAAAAACAGAATGCAATAGATTTTGAGAATAAATGAAATGTGTTTCATGCCTTTTTTAAAGCAAATTTCATGCCATAATAAAAAAGGGGCTTGACATAATAGGCTTAACATCTGTAAAACACGGCCGTAAATGCCTGGTTGGCAATAGCTTTGAACTGATAGGATCTGACATGATGGATAACAAAAAAATCATAACCGCTTTTTTATTGATGATCATTATGCTTATAGGACTTTGGGTGCGGTTGGATAACCTGATTGCGTGGAACAAACAGCCTGAACGGGCGTTTTTCCAAGGACAACCCATCTCCACCACATTCGACGCCCCTTATTATCTTGCTCTGGCAAGGGATCTGGCAAATGAAGACTATGCCAAATTCAGCCAAATGCGAGCGGTGCCAGCCAACCCGCTGCCGCCCTCACCTCCACCTCTTCTTTCTGTAGTTGCAGCAATACTTATAAAAACAGGCATGAATCTGAACTGGGTCGGCGCCCTGTTACCCCCTTTTCTGGCGCTGCTTTTGGCCCTTCCAATGTACGGCATCGGCAGCCTGCTTTTAAGCCGTACTGCAGGGCTGGCAGCGGCCATGGTGAGTCTTCTCGCCATTCCTTTTGTGGCCAGAAGCAGCATCGGGTGGTTTGACACCGATTCATTGAACCTGTTTTTTGTGTGGTCGTTGTGTTTTTCGGCCATTTATATTCTAAAGAAAGACGGCCTTAAACGCTATCTGGGCTGGGGCTGTTATATAATTCTGGCATTGCTCTTTGTATGGTGGTGGGATCAGGCCAGAAAGATAGCAGCCATTCTTGCCATACTACCCATTCTTATGACATTACCGGTGTTTTTGTGGCGTATGCGCAAGGAAAAGACCTTTTATGCAGCCATTACAGGCATGGCTGTGCTGACAGGTATTCTGATCTATCTTGCAGTGCATTGGGGTCTGATTACAGAAATTATGCAAAAATATGAATATATCTCCAAACAGGGAGAGTTGCTGCCCAACATCGGCTTCAGTATCTCGGAGCAACAGACAGGAGGTCTCATGGCAACGATGGCCGCGGCCACAGGAGAGACCTTGGCCCCGTTTTTGGCGATTCTCGGATACCTTGCATGGGTTATCCGCAAAAGGGACCTGCCCGCTGTTCTGGTGTTGACAGTGCCTGTGGGGCTTGCATGCTTCAGCCTTTTTGCAGCACGTTTTCTGATATTTGCAGGGCCTGCCGTAGGGCTTGGAATCGGCATGTGCTGTTTTGAACTCTTGAAGGTCGCAGAAAAAAGACCTGTATTTCGCTATGCAGCCATAATACTTCCTGTTTTAATCTGTATAAAACCTCTATACTTGATGACTCAACAAGTGATTTGGCCGTCTGAACGGCCGTATATCCTGGAAGGCATGGTTGAAGTAAAAAAGTTGACCCCAACCGATGCCGTCATCTGGACATGGTGGGATCATGGCCACAATCTCATCTATTGGGCAGACAGGGCCACCATCAGCGATGGACAGTTCCACGGTGGGTTCAGGACAGTGGCCAATGCCATACCTTATACGACAACTGATTCAAGACTTGCCGCAAATTTCATGCAGTTTTTCGTGGCCAGAGGTGAAGACGGCCTGAATACAATCACACAGGCCATACAAACAAAAGGTGATGAAGCAAAAAGGCTGGAAGAGGCCATTTCATTTTTAAAGCGAGTGCTTGCGGCGGGGCCTGACGGAGCCGAATCAATCATAGAGAAACAGGGGCTTAAATCAGTGGCCGGCATGGATTCCACTCACAAATGGCTGACGTTCTTCTTCCCTTCGGCCACAAGACCTCTCTATTTCTTCACAGACGAACGCACCAGCCGCGTACTTTCCTGGATCTATTATTTTGCCACATGGAACCCCTTAACAAAAAGCGGCGGAACGGCCATGTATGAACCGTTTAAAGGCTTAGTTGAGTCACCATCAGGGCTCCTTACCTCGGAGAACGACCATACAAAAGTAGATCTGACCACAGGCAACATAGATTCCGGACAAAATCATAGCATGTTACTCTTTTCTCAGAGATGCGGAGAAGAAAAACGATTTTATGGCAGACCCATGGGACATGTATTTTTTTACAATCCCGAGAATGGAACCGGTGCAATCATGAGCGATAATCTGGCGGAATCGGTGTTTAATCAACTGTTTATATGTAAAAAACCCATGAAACCATATTTTGAGCCGATACTTACCAACAATACAGCATATCAGCTCTGGAAGGTAAAAGGGGACAGCATCACAAAAACAAAGGAATAAAAGATTCCTGGCAGGTCTTTCACTCCCGCCATCCATGCTCTCCTATGAGTTTTACGAATCTTACGCCTGTGATGGTCTCCTGCGTGATGCTGCCTGCGACTTTACGCACTCGCACCAACGCCTGTGAAAACTCGTCTCCTACAGGAACAATCATAACCCCTGCATCAGCAAGCTGTTCCAATAGTGGCTCCGGCACAAAGGGCGCGGCGGCTGTGACCAAAATGGCGTCATAGGGGGCATTGTCCCGCCAACCCCAGGTGCCGTCGTCCAGCTTGATGTGCACGTTATTGTAGCCAAGGCTGTGCAAAATAGACTTGGCTCGAAAGAGCAGGGCTGATATGCGCTCCACGCTATAGACAAAACGGCTGAGCTCCGCCAAGACAGCAGTCTGATATCCGGAGCCTGTGCCGATCTCAAGAACCTTTTCATGCCCCTTGAGCTCCAGAAGCTCGGTCATAAGGGTTACGATATATGGCTGAGAGATGGTCTGACCATGGCCTATGGGCAGAGGAAAGTCGCTGTAAGACTGATTCTGTAATGCCTCATCCACAAAGAGATGTCGAGGCACTCTGGACATGGCGGCCAGCACTCGTGCGTCTCGAATACCGCGGCTCACAAGCTGCTGGCTAACCATGCGCTCTCTGGCTATACGAAATTGTTCCGGCATAATTTCAAAATCGATATCCACAACATATTTTTCGAAGTAGGACAGGCGTCTCGCCTGTCACACAACAACAACGAGTATCATTCCGAAGAAGCGTAGCGACTGCCTGTCATTTCGAAGAAACGTAGGTACGGGCACGGCATGCCGTGCCCCAACAAATCTTAAGATTCCTCGCTGCGCTCGGAATGACAGGTAAAAGCGCTGCGCTCGGAATGACATGTAGTGGTGGGTTCGGAACCCGCCCCTACAAGCGCTCGCAATGACAGGTAAAAGCGCTACGTCTGGCATAACAACGCTACGCTCGCAATGGCACGAAAAAAAATGAGAACGGGCAGACAATAACCAATATACCGTGTTTAAGTACATTATCAGCGGGCGGGCACTGGCACATAGTACTGAGAGCTCCGTACTCTACCATTCTCCAACACCACACTCAGTGCATCGACCT
>CAYRSX010000027.1:0-62213 GCA_964427245.1 uncultured Desulfobulbaceae bacterium
TCTAGACAGGTTAGATCGTGGGCAGCGTCGGATGTGTATAAGAGGCAGGCGTGATGCGCGCGTTTTTCGGGTCGGTGAGAATCGTTTTGAGCGCCGGTTTATCAAGATCGTGAAGTACGGCAACGATTGGAAGCCTCCCCACAAATTCGGGAATCAAACCGTATTTAATGAGATCGTAATTCTGCAAATGCGAAAGGACGTTTTCGGTTTTAAACTCTTTCGAAGACTTGATATCCGCGCCAAAACCAATTGTCTTATTGCCAAGTCTATTCATAACGATTTTATCGAGACCCACAAAAGCGCCTCCGCAGATAAACAGGATATTTTTCGTGTTAATGGAGATGAATTCCTGATGGGGATGTTTTCTCCCACCCTGTGGAGGAACGTTTGCGAGAGTGCCCTCAATGATTTTAAGAAGCGCCTGCTGCACGCCTTCTCCGGACACGTCTCTGGTTATTGACGGGTTTTCAGAACGCCTGGATATTTTATCGATTTCATCCACATAGATGATGCCGGTTTCAGCTTTCTTCACATCGCCGTCAGCGTTCTGTATGAGACGCAGAAGGATGTTCTCAACATCCTCGCCAACATAGCCGGCTTCGGTGAGCGAAGTCGCATCCGCGATGGCAAAGGGAACTTTTAGAAATCGCGCAAGCGTCTGTGCCAGAAGCGTTTTTCCGGAACCGGTGGGGCCCACGAGAAGAATATTGCTTTTTTCAAGCTCGACATCATCCTTGCGCGATTTGAATCCGGTGGCGATGCGTTTATAATGATTATATACCGCAACAGCAAGGGTTTTCTTCGCCTCTTCCTGCCCTATGACGTATTGATCCAGCACTTCTTTGATTTCACGGGGCTTGGGCAGATCGCCGAAATTCTTTTCCAGGTTTTCATTCTCCCAGTCTTCTGCCACTATCTCATTGCACAGATCGATACATTCATCGCATATATACACGCCGGGCCCTGCAACAAGCTTTTTTACGTCCACCTGGATCTTGCCGCAAAACGAGCAACTCAGTTTCTCATCCTGTTGGTCCTTTTTCTTTGCCGCCATACGCACCTCGAAATAAAATAATCTTTCCTCACAACAATACCTACCCCAGTAGAACGCTCACCGGGAAATCATTTATCCTTCCGGGTGAGAATTTTGTCGATCAAACCATATTCAAGCGCTTCCTGTGGGGACATAAAATAATCGCGGTCCATATCCTTTTCAATTTTCTTGATATCCTGGCCTGTATGCAAGGCGTAGATCTCATTCAGCCTGTTTTTGATTTTCACGATTTCACGCGCCTGGATCTCGATATCGGTAGCCTGACCCTGGAAACCGCCTGCCGGTTGATGGATCATTATACGAGAATTGGGGAGCGCCGATCTTTTGCCCTTTGCGCCCGCCGACAGAAGAAGCGACCCCATCGACGCAGCCTGGCCAATGCACAGCGTAGCCACATCAGGTTTGATATACTGCATGGTATCATACATAGCCAAACCGGAGGTAACAATTCCGTCATGTGTATTGCTGTACATGTAACTATCTTTGTCCGGGTCTTCGGCTTCAAGAAACAATAGCTGCGCAATTACCAGGCTCGCGATATGATCATCAACCGGTTCGCCTAAAAACACAATTCGGTCTTTAAGAAGGCGCGAATAAATATCGTACGCCCTTTCTCCTCGACTTGTTTGTTCAACTACGATAGGAACAAGACTCATGCATTCATCTCCTGTTAATTTATACTATCTTCACGATTGCTGGAAGTCCCCTGTTATGAAAAATTGCATATGCACAACTTTAATCCTCAGTACATCATTCAACCAGCATCATCCTTCATATACTATCTCGCACTTATTATGATTTTCATTTTTTTCGCAGGCACGCGGACATCATACCTGCCGGCACATACCCCTGCTACTATAAGAATCGGCAATGCCCGAATGGTTACGGACACTTTTTTTAAAATCCCAAAACCGCACACGGATGGTACTATTGCATTTCATGGTGCTCTTTGCAAGTGAAAAATTACCGCCTAAAAGCATTATGTCGCTAAAAAGTGCGGATTCTGCACAAACACATCATACTATCATCAAATAATACCATTAAACCCTGTAAACACATAACCAGTTTCTCTTTTTATACGTCCAGACAATATCTTCAAAAACTGTTTTCCGGAATCGAATCCGAACCGCTTATTAACGTTTATCGTCCTTCACAAATTCAAAATAGGAAACAGGTTTCAGCTTTTCGATTTTTGCGTTATTGTACAGAAAATCATTCACCTTTGTCAGAAGGATCTCATGTTCGATTCTGTCGCGTGCTTCGTTTTGCTCTATCTTCTTTTCCAGCTCCTCCATGCTCATCCCGGAGCCTTCCTGCATCGATTCGAGCTCTTTGCGGTATTCTTCCTCGGAAACTTCAATTTTCTCGGTTTTTGCAATTTCAAGCCGCGCGATTTCCCATTTGACCTCTTTTTCCGCCTCGGCATACAGCCGCATTTTCAGCTCCTCCACGGGAAACCCGGTTTTTTCGCTGAATTCTTCCACCGTAGAGGCCTGAACATTGAAACGCTTCGCAAGCCTCTGCAAAAGCGCTGATTCCTCGGCCTTCACCAGCGATTCGGGAATATCAAACGTACATTTTTCAATGACAGCGTTTTTAATAGTCTCAATTGCTTCAACCTTCGCGGTATTTGCCGATGCTTTTTCAAAATACGTTCGAATATTCTGCCGCAGTTCTGCAATCGTCGCGAAGTCGCTCACATCCTTTGCGAATTCATCGTCAGCATTCGGAAGATCCATTCGGCTGATTTCTTCGATTTTCACCACATAGGTCGCCTTCTGGCCAGCAAGGTCTTTTAATTCATAATCTTTGGGATATTTAATAGTCACTTCCTTTGTCTGGCCGACGGAAAGCCCCATCACATGCTTGTCGAGCGCGTATTCACTTTCACTTTTTCCGACAATGATTGTATAATCCCTGAAAGCCAGGGCTTATGCTTCCTCAGGCTTCACATTGTCGATTCTTTTCACGCCAAAACGAAGCAGGTCGCCTTTTTCCACACGGGCGCCTTCTTCTTTTTTCGAGATTCGCGCGTATTTTTCCCGCAGATCGTTGATTTCCTTCTCAACATCTTCGTCACGCACCTGGCAGACTCTTTCCTTCACCGCAATTCCCTTGTACGACCCAAGCACCACAGTCGGCATCACCTCAAAGCGCACAGTGTATTTCAGAGGCTTTTCTCTGTCAAAAGAATCAAAATCGAAGGAGGGCATTCCGATCGGGCGGTACTTCTTATCCTGAAGCGCTTCGATATAGGTCGCTTTCAGGATGTTTTCGAGCACCTCGCTTGTCGCCTCCTTCAAGAACATATTTTCGATAAGCTTGAGCGGCGCTTTCCCTCTTCTGAACCCATCCACTTTCGCGTTTTTCGCAATTCGGTCGAAAACCGAGCGGTATTCCACCTCAACGCGAGATTGCGGCACCTCGATGACCATTTCCACGGTCGCATTCTGTAATTTTTTTTCGTCTAATATCTGCACATCGTTACTCCTTTACGGTCGGAATTTTGCATCAACTGCGCGGAATTGGAAAGAATAAAAAACAATCCCTGACGCGCATCAGGGATTGTCCGGAGAAGTGCATGCTACATCTTGTGTTAATCGTAACCCAAACACATTCACCCTCATGAGCGGGAAACGGGATTTGAACCCGCGACCTCAACCTTGGCAAGGTTGCACTCTACCGCTGAGTTATTCCCGCCTCAAGTTCGAGAAGCAATAATAAGGGGTGTATTGCAGATTGTCAAGGGGGTTTGTTAGCAGTTTGCTTGATAAGTCATTTGCTACAAAGTAAAAATTTTTAATTGCAGAATAAATATAAAAGTAGATGTCGGAGGTAGATAGGGAAAAGCCAAGGGGTTAAGTTTACACTCTTAACAAGAGATTGTTTAATGTGTAAACTTGACCACTATATCTCTTCTGCATTTGAAGAATCAAGCAAAAAGGTGTATCTTTGTTGTAGAAACGAACAAGGAGATAACCTTATGCTCACAAAAGTTCAGAAATGGGGCAATAGCCTTGCCCTCCGAATACCAAAAGCCTTTGCGGTTGACGCTCAATTGGGACATGATTCTTTCGTAGAAATAAGCATCGTAAAAGGCAAAATTATCATTACGCCAGTTCCAGCGCCAAGTTGGACGCTTGACGAATTGCTCGCAGGTATCACAAAAAATAATCTTCATAGTGAAATTGAGACGGGTTTTGCCGTAGGCAATGAAGTTTGGTGAAACTATGGCATATATCCCCGATAGCGGCGACATCGTTTGGATTATGTTTAATCCACAAGCAGGGCATGAGCAAGCAGGTCATAGACCAGCATTGGTTTTGTCACCGAAGGCATATAACGATAAAGTTGGGTTAGCTATCCTTTGCCCGATTATGACTCAAGTCAAAGGGTATCCGTTTGAAGTTTTGATACCTGAAGGATTAGAAGTAAAAGGCGCAATTTTATCTGATCAAGTAAAAAGCCTTGATTGGAAAACAAGAAAAGCACAGTTTAGTTGCAAGTTGCCATTCGAAAATTTCAATGAAGTCGTCAAGAAATTAAGCACCTTAATTCGTGAAAAGCTAAGGGGTTAGGTTTACACTCTTAACAAGAGGTTGTGTAATATGTAAACTTGACTTCTATATTTCTCTGACAGCCAGGGACAAAACCTGGTTATCATGCAGGAACATGAGCCTTTTTGCTACTAAATTTTGTATGAATATCTGAAGCTCTTGGGCTGTCTTCTGATTAAAATGTTCAAATACAGATTGTAAGGAAACAGGTTCCAGGCAAAACAGATATATCTTTCGTGAAAGTCCATTCAGTCTGTGTGTAACTATCTCATTTGATGGCATTTCCTGGCGAATGATCAGATAATCTCCTCCATCTCTGTAGGTAAGTGGTTTTTGCAGACTTGTTTTTTTTCTCTGTTCGTTCCAAAGTCTGATACGCTGTTCCACTGGCTTCCAAAGGGCCTTTTGGCCTATGCGGTCACCTGCGTATTTCAGAATCAACGGTGTGGCATTGCGCAGCAGTTCCTTGGGAAAGAGATGATACCAGTTGTCGTGAGGTTTGATGTTTTTGATGTGGAACAGCTCCGGTTGCATGGCCACTGGGCTGTTCAACCCTAACCAGAAGGATACAGCCTTCAGGGGTTTGAACGGCCATACAAACTCCAGGACATTTAATGTCTCGTTTACCTCTTCAAGAGTGCTTCCTGGGAAATGCAGTATCAGATTGCCGCATAATTCTATGTCGAACTCTTCGGCATGATGCATGGCAGCCACATTCTGTATCAGACTTGCGCCTTTTTTTAGACGTTTCAACAGGGATGCACTCAATGCCTCTATGCCGATCTGCATCTCGCGCAATCCTCCTTTTGCCATCGTAGCTAGCTCCTCTCGAGTATGGCCGGCCCGTAATTCCGCAAAAAAGGCATAGTCTCTGCCATGGGTTGAAAATTCCTGAAAAAAAACGGATGTCTCACGTTTGGGCAGGGAGTTATCCATAAATGCAAAATCCAGGATACCATGCCTTTGAGAAAGCCAGTTTATCTCTTTTGAGATTCGTTCAACACCTTTGGCTCGGTAGCCCTGCCATTGCAGGTTGAGATTGCAGAAATTACACATCCCCCACCAACAGCCGCGAGAGGCCTCTACCGGGAGCACCGGGAAAAAACGCAGGCCCACAGGAAGCCTTGTCAATTCTTGAAAATAGTCTTGAAAATCAGGGGGAGGCAGGTGATTCAATGATTCGAGCTGTTCTTTTTGTGGAGTTTTGGAACAACCCCTGAAATGCACTGAAGCAGGCGGCTGGGCTCGTGTGCCGCTCAAAAAATCCACCAGACCCATTAGAGGCAGCTCACCTTCGCCATTTACCAGATAATCTATTTCTTTAAAGGCATCGAAGATCCATTCGCCAGCCTTGCCAGAGATGGATGCTCCGCCCAATACCACAGGTAAATCCGGGCGTTTTGTCTTTATTAGCTTGGCTAAAAACAGGGCTGCGGTGAGTTGGTTTATGGAAACCGTTATGCCGATGAGATTCAAATCAGTCAGTTGCAGAGAGTCCACGAAGGACTCCATTGTCTCTTGAGTATCTCTTCGAATTATTTTGGGTTTGAGCTTTGGTGCCTTTTTGGGGTGCAACTCATGTTCGGCTATTGCGTATATGAACAGGGCATCGCATTCCTTTTCTTTTTCCTTGAAAAGTAAAGGGGCGCAAACCGCCTCGGATGCCCAACTGGACTCACTGATGACATGATATGATTCAAAACCCAGTCTGGCTGCTATTGCAAGATACGGATGGTGACAGGTTATTTGCAGATTGGGACGGTTTTTGGCCAAAAAGGCCTTGAGAGTGGCCAATTGCAGGGAAGGCCGGTTGAAAAGGGGCCAGGGCGGAGAGATGAGGGCTATGCGCATGGTATGATTGAATTAGAATAAGGGGTTGTCAAGGTTGTTGTGGCTTCTCATGTAGTTTTTTCATCAATATGGTCAATTCGTCTCGATGGACATAAAACAATTCCAGTATATAAGGGTCAAAGGAACTGCCTTCACCTTTTTTCAGTATATTAAACCCCCTTTCTATGTCAAATGGAGCCGTGCTGCCTATATGTTGCCCGTCGTATTTAGGATAATCCCTTTCGGAGGTTAGGGCATCAAATACGTCCATTATGGCTATTATTCTGGATATTAGTGGTATCTCTTCACCTAATAATCCCAATGGATAACCTGAACCATTCAGCCGTTCATGATGAGAAGATGCCACAAGCGGCAGTGTCTCCAGGCCTGCGGGCCATCTGACTTGCTCCAGTATGCGCCTGGTCCAGATGGCATGGTCTTTCATGATTCGTTTTTCTTCCTCGGAAAAGGGGCCTGGCTTTGTGAGAATGCCGTCAGGTATGGCTGTCTTGCCTATGTCATGTAGAAGGCAGGCGTAATGACATAGCTCCATGTCCTGAAAGCCTAATTCCATTTTTTGGGCAAGAAACAGGGTGTAGCCAGTTACTCTTTGAGAGTGTCCTGCGGTGATGGGATGCTTGGCCTCCATGGTCTTGACCAGGGCCGATGCAAAATCCTTGAATGCCTGCTTTACGGCCTGAAGGAGTTCGTAGTTTTCCAGCGCTATGGCTATCTCTGCAGCGCAGGCAGATGCCAGTGCCAGGTCGTTCCTATTGAACTGCCCGTTTTTTTTATTTATGATCTGCAAAACCCCTTTTACTATACCTTTTCTATTTAGAATAGGGTAGCAGAGTATATTACGGGTTTTGTAAGCATGGCGTCTATCCCAGCTTGCGTCAAAATCAGGATCTTCGAGGGGGGCGTTTACAAAGAATGCCAAGCCGCTTCTGGCACAACGTCCTACTATGCCTTTTTCTATGGAAAGCCGAATCTCGCCGTGTTTTATGCTCTCTGCGACCTTGGACCAGAGCTCTTTTTTTTCTATGTCCAGTAGAAATAAACTTGCACGCTCAGTGTTAAATAAATCTGAAACATGGATTATAATAAGCTCGAAAAGCCGGTCCATGTCCTGTTCGCCGTTCAGAAGCCTTGCCATGTCCAGCAGTTTCTGAATAAGGATTTGTTTTTTCATTCTTTAATTATCTGCCCATAAGAAAATTACTTAGCAGCTTAACCACAGGCAGAAAAAAACGTTCTATGGTGCCCGTAAAAATGAGCAGCAGCAACAGGAGGAATCCAAAGGGTTCGAGCCGTTGGTATTGCACTGCAAGCCTGTAAGGCAAAAGCCCTGCCAGCACCTTGCTGCCATCCAGAGGCGGGATGGGAATGAGATTGAAAACAGCCAGGGCGATATTTAGTTGAACAGAGAGAAAACCCATGTAAAATAGAGGTTCCCATATAAACTGTGGTACCGGCAATTTAATAAGTATCAATGGACCGATTATGCGCACCAATAGTGCTGAGATACTTGCTGTCAATAGATTTGAACACGGCCCTGCCAGAGACACTAATATCATGTCTCTACGTGGGAGTTTGAAGTAGCGCGGGTCTATGGGCACAGGCTTGGCCCAGCCAATGGCCTGAGTTAGGAAAAAGACCAGCGTGCCAAGAAAATCCAGGTGTTTGAGTGGGTTGAGAGTGAGTCTGCCAGCCATTTTGGCTGTGGGGTCTCCAAGTCTGTATGCCATCCATCCATGAGCTACCTCGTGAACGGTGACCGCAAACAGTATGGGCGGCAGGAAAAGTGCCATTTTTTGAATGAAAATTACGATAGTGTCCATGCTTTCTTTTAATCTTTTCAGGCTCAAAAATCAAGAAATACAGGAATGAAACTTAAATATCTCACACTTTACGGCTTTAAATCCTTTCCTGTGCGCACAAAACTGCAATTTTCTTCTGGCATCAGCGCGGTGGTAGGCCCTAATGGCTGTGGTAAATCCAATGTGATCGATGCCATTCGTTGGGTGCTTGGAGAACAGAGCCCTGCTGTTCTGCGAGCCAAAGCTATGGAAGACCTGATCTATAGCGGTGACAGGGGCAGAACAGTCAATTTTGCAGAGGTAACCTTGGGGTTTGAAACCACAGGGCGGCTTCCTGTTCCGGAATTGGAAGGCGTAACCGAGGTGGAGATTCGAAGGAGACTCTCTCGTTCAGGCGACAGTGAGTACAGCATAAACGGCAAGGCATGCCGTCTCAAGGACATCCATTACCTGTTTATGGATACGGGTGCAGGGACTCGCGCCTATTCTATTGTGGATCAGGGGCAGATCAATCGGTTCGTTGACATGGATGCAGAGGAGCGCCGCGACATTTTGAACGAGGCCGCAGGAATAGCCCGATATAAGACCAGACGCATAGAGACAGCCAGACGTCTGATGCAAACCCGTGAAAATTTGGAGCGTCTGAACGATATTTTGGCAGAGGTCGATGGCCAGAGAAAGAAACTTTCCCAACAGGCGGAACGTACGTCTGTGTATCTAAATCTGAGGGCGGAGCAGGAGCGGCTGGAAAAGGCCGTGTATGCCAGTGAATGGCGCGCGGCCAAAGAACGTCTTCAGGTCTTGGACAGTGAGACCGGTGAGCTCAGGAATAGGATTATATCCCTTGAAGCTGATAAGAACATTCTGCTATTTGAGCGCGAAAAGACATCTCTTACCATGCTTGAGAAAGAAGAGGCATTAGCAAATGTCAGAAATGAACTTTCGGCAAAGGAAGATGAGCTGAGAAGGCTCGCAGAACTGAAAAACAATCAGGAACGTCTGCGTTTCAGCGAGGAACACTGCTTGAAGACCGCACAGGCCTCTATTCAGGAGACATCTGGCCGTCGAGAAAGGGCGGCGGCCAGAATCTCGGCTCTGGCTGATGAAATTGTTTTAATGAAGCAGGTGGTTTCAGAACTTTCATCGCATATTGCAGGGCATGAGAACAGGCTTGAGGGTGCTCAAAAAACAAGGAATGCTGCCAGGGATGTACTGGAGAAACTCAAGGGTGAACTGGTGGGTAGCCATGCGGCATACGTGCGTTTGGACAGTCAACGTAGGTCACAGCGGGCACAGATAGAGCGTTTGAATGCCAAACTGAAGGCCTTTGAAGCCGATAAAACCTGTATGGAACGGGAAACAGGCCTGAAAAACAGTGAGATAGATGTAATAAAAAACAGGTTGGCTGTTTTGTCTGAACAATTGAATGATATTCTGACAAAAGAACAGGCGTTACAGACCGAGCTGGATTCCGTGACAAAAAAACGCAGGGAGATATGGAACAACCGACAGCAGCTGCATACAAAACTTTCCGAACTCAGGGCTAGACTTAAGGCCCTTCAGGGCCTTGAGGATGCAAAAACAGGTTATTTAGAGGCTACCAAGGCGATTCTACAGCAAAAAGACATCAAACATATGGGAATTGCAGCAGATATGCTACAAGTGAAATCTGGTTATGAGGAACAGGCGGAGGCTATGTTTTCCGATACCCTTCAGGCGGTGGTACTGGAATCTCTGAAGGATTTGAAGAATGTTTCAGCTCTTGTAAAAAACAATGGAATTGGAAACGCGCGAGTCTTTGTTATGGAACGGCTGCCGAAGCAAGTGCCTTTTGATGCAGTGAAGATGCAGGATATGATCGTCGTCACAGGCCCGTTACAGGCCTCCATGACTTCCTTTTTATCTCGATGGAATGTGGTTAAGGAATTAGAGACAGGGCTCGATGCCGTTTATCACGGCAAAAACAGTTGTTTTGTCATAGAAAGCGGGGATATTGTTATGCCTTGGGGAGAGGTGATTCTCAGGGGCTGCCAGACCCAAAGGGGCATTATGGCGCGCAGGGCGGAGCTCGCCGCACTCAAGACAGAGGAACAACAGTTGTCTCTGGAATACGATGGAGTCGTATCGCAGGAAAAGGCGCTTCAGGGCAGACTGGAAGGGCTTCAGACAGAGTTATCGGCGCTTCGCAGACAAAAAGAACAATTCTCTTCAGAACAGAATGGTCTTTTGCGCAATTTTGAACGCATGAAGGCCCAGTCTGAGGCCCAGATAGAACGAATGGAGCGCATTGTTCTGGAGATGGAGACAGCGCAATCAGAGGTTATGGAGTTGGAGATCGGGCTTGAGGAGACAGAACAGACACTGGAAAAGGTTTCTCATGAGAAGGCTGATGCAGAGGCGAAGATCAGAGAAAAGGAACGGGATTTAAGGCAACAGGAAGAGGCATTGAGGCATATGCAGAAGGAGCTGGAGACTTACCGCATAGCCTTTGCCGAGAAAAAAATGCGTCTTTCATCCATGGGACAGGAGGCAGCCGCTGCAAAGGATCGTTTTATGGCCATGGCGCGCGAGGAGAATGCCTTGAAAAAGGATATCCTGAATGCCACAAAACGAATCGAAGAGATAAACAAGGCCATTGAAATCACCATTGACCGTCTGAGTACACAGGAGCAGGATGTTTCAAGACTGAAGGCACTTATATCTGATTTGCAGAACGAATACTACACTCAGCGGGACAGTCTGAGTGAAATACAGAAAAAGGCGGATTCCATACAGTCTGAAATAAACGAACTCCAGAAGGCGCTACACGCAAAAGAGGTGGAGCGTGCAGCCGTTCATGAGGCAGCAAATGCCATAGAAACCCGGTGTCAGGAGCTGTTTCAGACCTCTGTAGAGGGGAATGAAATTCAATGGCTGTTTAAAGGCTTTGAGCCGGCTGAGGCCAGAAAGAGATTGAAGACGCTGATCAAAGAAATAAATGCCATAGGCGCTGTCAATCTCACGGCTATAGAGGAGTTTCAGAAGCTGGAAGAACGTTATGGTTTCCTTGCCGCCCAGAGGAACGATCTGTTGCGTTCGGTCCAGGACATAGAAAAGGCCATAGCCCAGATAAACACCACATGCCGTCAGAGGCTGAAAGAGACCCTTGAAACCATCAACGAAAGGCTGAAGGACGTGGTACCTTTGCTGTTTGAAGGCGGAGAGGCTGCCCTTGGTTTCACGGACAAACAGGATGTCCTGGAGGCAGGTGTGGAGTATCTCATTAAACTTCCAGGAAAGCGCATTCAGCATTTGAGTCTGCTTTCCGGAGGAGAAAAGGCCCTTGCGGCCCTGGCCCTGATCTTTGCCATCTTTCTCATGAAGCCCAGTCCTTTTTGTCTGTTGGACGAGGTGGATGCGCCTCTGGACGGCGCCAATACTCAGCGTTTCACGCAATTAGTGCGTCGCATTGCCCATCAGTCCCAGATGATTCTGATTACACACAATCAGCGAGTCATGGAGGTCGCCGATACCCTTTACGGTGTGACCATGGAGGAGAAGGGTGTCTCCAAATTGGTGTCTGTAAGGCTTTCCGGTGAACAGGTATGAGATAGAATGACAAAACATGTGAGCCAATTAGGGGTGTTACTGGCTGATTTCATGGTGAATTAAGGGTAATTTGCGAATTGCTTCTATAGAAAGAGAATGGGTATGGAATTGGAAGGTTATTGCTCAAAGGACAGAAAAAAGATCGATATAAACGCAGGCTGCTGTCATCCCAAGGACTATTGCCCTGACAGAACGGCCTGTATGGTGCATTTTATGGAACAGGAACAAAAATATGAGGCGCAGCGAAATCAATTGAAAGAAGAGGAAAAGAATGCGAATACTTCTCACCAATGACGATGGGATATATTCATCGGGCTTATGCGCCCTTTATGAGGCCCTTGTGGAGGAGCATGAGGTGCATGTGGTGGCGCCTGACAGCGAAAGAAGCGCTGTGGGGCATGCTATAACAGTTGCTGACCCCCTGAGGGCCCATGTGGTCAAACGTGGAAACGAGACATACGGCTGGGCTGTGAGCGGAACACCCGCTGACTGTGTGAAGCTCGCCGCCCTTGAATTGATTAAACAGCCCTTTGATCTGGTGATTTCTGGTATCAATCCAGGGGCCAATGTGGGTATAAACGTTCTGTATTCCGGCACGGTCTCGGCTGCTACGGAGGCCACCATTCTGGGAATCCGTTCTCTGGCCGTCTCCATAGACCGCTATACTGAACCCAACTTTTGTTTCGGAGCCGCTATTGTAAAGGAGTTGTTGCCCTGGTTCATGAAACTGGAGTTTTTGAGACCGGTGGCCGTCAGCATGAACATTCCGGCGTTGCCGCCTCAGCAGATTCGCGGCATCAGGTTCGCTCATCATAGTCTCAAGTCTCTGAAGGAGGAGTTCGATAAAAGGGTTGATCCGAGAGGCAATGTATATTACTGGCGTTCCGGAGAGATATGGCAGGTCAATGAAACGGATGAAACCAGTGACATAGCGTTGCTCAAGGCGGGCTACATCACATTGACGCCCATACACTTCGATATGACTGCCCACGACTGTATAACCGGCCTAGAGTGTTCTTGTTTCTGATGAATTTCTTTATTTAACTGATTATGGTGGATATTGCCTCACAACTCATTTCACTGCTGAAGGACCTGCAAAATACACAGGCCTCGGCCGTTCTTACGATGACGGACGAGACAGGTCTGCCCGGTGGCGTAGCGCCCGGCGACGAGCTGAAGGCAACGGTGGTGGGCAGACTGTCTGATCTGTATCTGATTCAGGTGGATAACCGTCTGATACGGGCCAGAACCCAGCTTCCGTTGCAAATGGGTGATGGTCTGCGTCTGAGGGTCATGGACAACAATACTCCGGCCACAGTGCGTGTTCTGGAACACCTGCCTCAGCAGCCGCAGCCATCGGCAGGTTCAGGGGTCAAGACCTTCATGGCCCTGAAGTCTGCTTTGTTTCATGTCTCTCCGCAGATTGAATCACTTCTGGAGAACATTTCAACCAGAGGTGCCTCTATTTCCAACCTGCCTGAGAGAATTCAACATGTCGTTTCAGCCCTGAACGTGCTGGCTCAGGGCGATACACCACAGCCTGACAAGATTCGAGCGCTTTTTTCCATGTTTGCATTGGATGTGCCCAATACCCTTGCACTCGACACCGCTTCAAACTCCACTATTTTCACGCAGATACTTCGGGAAGGGCTCGATGTCATACAGGAACAAATGCCTTTTCTGAAGACATCGTCCACGCCGTCCGCTGTCATGATGAATACGCCGAGTCATTCAGACAGTACATATTCTAATAGCCCGCAGGCTGTACATGTGCAAGACAGCCCTGCTTTGGGCAAATCAGGCGGTATGCAGGTGCCGTTGTCCGCAGCCGGTAATGCGTGGTCATCTGCGGAACCTGTTCCTTTCATGAGCACGAATGCAGCGGCGGTTGAAACGGGCTTGAAGGCAGATCTGCAATCGACTGTGCAGTTGAAAGCAGATCTGCAGCTCTCAAATCCTCTTGCATCAGACCCTGTTGTACCTGGTCCTTCGCTGACTCAGGCACAGGCTGAATCAAAAGGCGGTGGTTTAGCTGTACGGCCTGTTTGGCTCTATGACGATGCCTCAGTGCAACACAATGGAGTTCAGCAAGGGGTTTTGCCTCGGGCCATTTCTCTAAATACACAGGCTTTTTCACAAAACTCGCAGGCAAATACATTTCAAGAGATTTTTATATCGCCCGGTGCTCAGCAATCTGCGATTCATGTCTCGACTCAGACCGCAATTCAGGCTCAGGGGCAAGTTAAGGGTCAGGGACAGGCGCCTGAAACGCAGGTTACACTTAATCCGTCATCGCTGGGGACTCCTGTTACAGCACAGGCCGACCTGCAGGTCACAGACAGTTCTGCCCACACTCAAAACATTCAGACAGTCCCTATCAGACAGACGATGGGCATGCCATTGAATCATGATGTAGAGATGGCAGAGACAGAATCGCCGAAAACTGCAACGGTGCATCAGTCTGATTCATTTAATGACATACAGGGAGTTCAGCGGGAAATCGGCGGTCGGGCTTCAGCACAATCCCAGGCTGTTTCGTCAAATACAGCAAGGGCTGTGTCACAAGATGGCATGATGAGTGTCAGATTCGAGCAATCAGCAACGATTGCAGATGAACAGGCCTTTGGAGTAGTCTCAACAACAGCCCACGGCCAGGAAACGGATGTCAGGGTCGCCCTGCATACCATGAATCTCCTTGCCCAGCACATGGATAGAATGCAGGCCTTTCGGTTGGAGCTTCAACAGCAGACCGGTATGAATTTTTGGTTCGTTCCCCTTTGGTTTAATGGAGACAGGGGGTCAGGCCATATGATCTGGTGGCAGGATAAGGAGGATGAGCGGAAGAATGGTGATTCGAAGGGCGGCTTTGGCTACAATCTGATCTTTGATCTTCAGCTCTCTCGGCTTGGAAGTCTCAAGATACGGCTTTCATGTAGTGAAAAGACAGTGCAATGCTCTGTGGCTGCCGCAAAAGAGGTGCTGCCTGTGATAAGAAGCGGTATCGAGGAACTCAGGGCCAGACTTGACAGCGTGGGGTTTTCCATGCGGCTTGCAGAGTTGAGCGCCCTATCCGGGTTGGAATCAAAGGCATTTGATCCCCTGGGAGGCAGTTTGACCGCGATAAGCGGTGTATTGAATATAGTGGCATAAAAAAGCTATTTAACTATGAATGATTCCAACAGAATAAAGAAGGCGGTGGCGCTCAGATATGAAAAAGGAAAGGACACGGCCCCTCGCGTCACTGCAAAGGGCCAGGGCAAAATAGCCGAAAAAATCTTGGAGATCGCCAGACAGGCAGGGCTTCCAATCAAAGAAAATGCTGATCTTGTGGAGGTGCTCAGCCGTCTGGAACTGAACTCGGAGATACCTGCTGAAACCTATGTAGTAGTGGCGGAGATACTGGCATGGGTCTATAGTCTGAACGAAAAACACAAGATACAGGCAAGATAGTCAGTTAGGCTCCGTTTATCGTTCATTCTACGGCAGGTCCGTTAAGCATCTCGCTCAGCCAAATTTTCAGCTCATGCGTCAAAGGATAGACGCCCACTCCGGCCTTTCGTCCTCCCTCTTCTATGGCACGCCTTATGAGTTCAGGAGGGGCAGGCACCTTGGCAAGCTCTGTCACCTCTCTGGAATTCCTTCTGAGCAATGTGACCTGAGGGGGTTGCTCCCAGTCATAGATGACAAAGTAGATGGATTCATCCGCTGCACCTCTTACGAAGTCATTGCCTCTCGTCCAGCCGGCGCCCCACTCCAGATACATATCGATGGCCTTTTCAGGGGTCATCGTCCAGTCTATGCTATTGACTATCTCTCTGGATTTTTTGAGTTTTTCAATGGTTGTGATGAGTGCTTCGGGAGATTGCGTCATAGGCTGCTCCTTTTTGTATGAGTTTATCGGTTACCTTGTTAGCAATAGATTTGTTCGGTTTTATAGCAGATGAATTGTCCTGTTTTGTCTTTTTCAAACTGGCTGTATTTCAGTATCATAGGGCTTATATCTCCCTCCATGGGAGGGGAATTTTTTACGGTTTCGCCTGCCAGTCATTCCACAGGAGGGGAATTTTCTCGTTAATTACCGGACAATTTAATAACTTCTGACTTTTTACAGGAACATCACTGCCGAATTCAACTTATAACTTACAAAATAAAACTGTCTGGTCTGAAAATCAAGTAAAAATAAGAGTTATTATTGAAAAGCTCTTTTGAGCAGGCTTCGCGATGAAAGATGTCGGGCACAGGTCTTGCATGTTTTTCAGTGACAGGAGGAAGAATCCATGCAGAAAATAGGTTTAAGTTTCAGTCAGGGCCTGCACCCGCATACAAGACTTGGACACATGGAGGCATTGGAGGGTGTCATTTTGCTGGAGAGGCGTCAGCAGGTGATCTCCAACAACCTGGCCAATACCAATACGGTTGGTTTTAAGAAACAAGGGCTCACTTTTGAGGAATATCTTTTACCTCAGATAGACAACACTCGGCGTACGGCCAAAGGCGAGATCGAAAAGACCCTTTTTACTCAAGGTCCCACTCATGAAACGGGAAATCCTCTGGATTTTGCCATAGAAGGAGAGGGTTTTTTCGTGGTTCAGACACCGGCCGGTAATCGCTATACTCGAGCCGGAAACTTTACGCTGAATGCCCAGAATCAGTTGGTCACTCAGGAGGGATATCCGGTCTTGAGTGATGGAGCGCCCATAATTCTACAGGATACTACAGGCAAAGGTATTTGGCTCTCAGAGGACGGCAGATTCTTCGCGGATGAAACAGAGGTGGGCAGAATTGACGTGGTCAACTTTCCAAATCCCGATGGACTTGACCGTATGGGCCAGAACCTCTATGCCGAAACACAGGCATCAGGTCAGCCGGCTCCTGCTGAAATAGTCCCTGTCAGACAGGGTTTTATAGAAGACTCCAACATAAACCCAGTGGAAGAAATGGTGAATATGATTGATATGTTCAGGGCCTACGAGGTTCAGCAGAAGACTCTGCAGTCCGTGGACCACCTGGATGACAAGGCCGTAAATGAAGTGGGCAGACCGGTATAGGTTTGATTTTTTGAAATAAAGGAGGAATTTCAATATGTTCAGAGGACTTTGGTCGGCAGCATCAGGCATGAACAGCATGCAGTTCAATATGGATGTCATCTCCAACAACTTGGCCAATACCAATACGGTTGGCTTCAAACGCAGTCGAGCAGACTTCGAAGACCTGCTCTATCAGACTGTACGTATGCCAGGCACACAAAATGCGGATGGCACGCAGGTGCCCACAGGTATGCAGATAGGCATGGGCTCCCGTCCTGCAGCTGTGCAGAAGATATTCACTCAGGGCGACTATGAAAGCACAGGAAACGACCTGGACTGGGCCATAGAGGGCAGGGGGTTTTTCAAGGTGGTTAGCAATGGAGAGGAACTCTATACTCGGGCAGGGGCGTTCAAGCTGGACAAGGACGGCTTTATCGTCACATCCAATGGCGACAGGCTTCAGCCTGAGTTTGCAGTGCCCATAAACACCACGCACATCACCATAGATCCATACGGTCTTTTGGTGGCTGCGGATGCAAAGGGCAACGCATTGGCATCCGCACAGCTTTCTATCTATGATTTTGCCAATCCGGCGGGGCTGTACAGCGTGGGAAGAAACCTGTTCAGACCCACAAACGCCTCTGGTGACCCAGTGGAGGGCGCTCCAGGCACCGAAAACTTCGGCACCATCGCTCAGGGTTTTCTGGAACAGTCCAATGTGGACGTGGTCAAGGAGATGGTTTCCATGATCATCACGCAGAGGGCCTATGAAATCAACTCCAAGAGTGTGCAGACTGCGGACGATATGCTGGGAATCGCCGCAAACCTCAAGAGATAATTGTAGATGATGTATGTGTCCGGCATCGAAAGGCAAATGAATCGTGAAGGCTGAAATCAGATCGAAAGTATATATCGCGAGGCTTGTACCGCTGTTTTTTGCGCTGATTCTGTTTTCGTCGCACTGTTGCATAGCCCAGGTGCCTGCTGGGGACAGAGCAGTCGAGACCATGACGGTGAACGGCCAGGACCTGGAGCCGGTCTTCAGCGCAAAGATCATGGAGGAAAATCCTTTGCAAGGGGCTCGCATAACCATTCAGGATTTCAGGACGTACCCTGCTCGAATTGCAGTTCCCAAAGGTGCCCTGGAGACCTCCCTTGAATTGCTGCCCAATCACAACATGCTTGGCCGAGTCTCCGGTATCTTCACCTTGAGGGTCGATGGACAATATGTCCGTCAGATGCGCGCCATAGCCCTTGTGGAGGCGTATCTGCCTGTGGTCTGTGCAACCGCACCCCTTGCCAAGGGCCATGTGATCTCTCAGGCTGATCTGTCCTTGGTGGAGTTTCCGGTCTCCAAGCTGTCAAACAGCATTGTTTTGAATGTGAATAAGGCCGTGGGGATGTCTCTTAAATACTTTGTCCGCCAAGGCCAGCCTCTTTCCGAGGCCATATTGACTCTGCCTAAACTGGTAAAAAAGGGGAGCGTGGTCACCATCGTAGCTCAATCAGCCACGATTTCTGTAAGCGCTCCCGGAGAAGCAAGACAGGACGGGGCCAAAAATGAGTTCATAAAGGTCAAGAATCTAATGAGCCAAAGGGAGATCGTGGCTAAAGTACTAAATGAAAACACGGTGATGGCCGTTTTTTAGATGTGTTTTGATTAACAGACCGTTGAAAAATGCCGTCAAAATGCCGAGGCTTGAAAGGGAATTATAAGCAGGAATCCCTGTAAGAGAATCAATTGAGAAGGAGCATGAAAATGACATATAACAACCCAATTTTAAGTGTTTTTTTGCTTATCAGTCTTGCAGGGTGCGCTACATCTGCTCCGCCCCAGGCGATGTTGAAACCCACTGTTCGTGAAATTCCGGTGGTGCAGGCCCCCCCTGCCGAAGGGTCTTTGTTGAGTCCAAATCAGGAGACATCGCTTTACGGCGATTTCAGGGCCAGAAACGTTGGGGATGTGGTGACTATCCTGATTCAGGAAAATTTGAAGGGCTCCAAAGATGTAAGCACCAAGACCTCACGCAACTCCAATATGAATGTTGGATTGACGGGTATAGCCGGACTTGAATTTGTGGAGCAGGTACAGCCGGGGTATCCTGGTTCCACTCTCAATCCGTCCACTGCCATTGGCGGAGGGACCAAGGACAATTTCGATGGGTCCGGCAAGACCAGTCGCAATTCTTCCCTTACCGGCACCATATCCGCCAGAGTCGTTCAGGTCCTGCCGGACGGGAATATGGTGGTGGAGGGCACACGGGAACTGAAGATCAACAATGAAACCCAGTACTTGATACTTTCAGGCGTAGTGAGACCCAAAGACCTTTCCCCAGATAATACCATTCCCTCCACGCGCATTGCGGATGCCCGCATGGAATACACTGGCGGTGGAGTGCTTAGTGAAAAACAGAGTCCAGGTTGGCTGGCTCGTATCATCGGATCGATTTCACCATTTTGATGAATAATGGCACTGCAAAAAATACTCGGTTGAGTTGAGAGAGTGCAGGAGATTTCAGTTTTTAAAAGTACTCAAAAGGGGTTTCATTATGTCTGGAATGTGCGGACTACAAGTTGATTTTAAGCCCATAGTCGGTCTCTTTATTATTTTTCTGCTTTCTTTAACTTATGCTGTTTCATCGCAGGCGGCCAGGCTCAAGGATATGGCCGAGGTGCAGGGCATGAGGAACAATCAGATTTCGGGTTATGGACTGGTGGTAGGGCTCAACGGTACAGGCGACGGTACTCAGGCGGAATTTACCATCAAATCCATTGCCAATATGCTGGAGCGCATGGGGGTAAACGTGGATCCCAAAAACCTGAAGACTAAAAACATAGCCGGTGTCATGGTGACAGCGCAGCTTCCACCCTTTGCCAAGATCGGTCAGAAGCTGGATGTGGTGGTCTCCTCCATGGGAGATGCCAAGAGCCTTCAGGGAGGCACGCTTCTTATGACTCCGCTCAAGGGAGTTGACGGTAAGATATATGCCCTGGCACAGGGGCCCATAAGTATAGGCGGATTTGCAGCAGGCGGGGCAGGGGCGTCTGCTCAAAAGAATCATCCTACTGCAGGCCGCATTCCGGCAGGGGCATCTGTGGAAAGGGAGATAAGTTTTCCCATAAATGAGAAAAATGAGGTGGTAATGAGCCTATTTCATTCAGATTTCACTACAGTGCAGCGGGCGGTGGATGCCATAAATAAAAAAATGGGTGGAATAGCTAGGGCCAAAGACGCTGAAACCATCGTCATTACCGTGCCTTCGAATTATCAGAATAATGTGGTGGGGCTCATGGCGGCCATTGAGAACGTAGAACTGTCACCTGATCAGAAGGCCCGTGTCATACTTGATGAGAGAACCGGTACTGTGGTCATGGGAGCGGATGTCAAAATCTCGAAGGTGGCCATTGCCCATGGAAATCTGAGCATACAGATCAAGGAGAGTTCGCAGGTCTCGCAGCCTCAGCCCTTCAGTCAGGGTGTAACCGCTGTGACGCCTCAGACAAGTGTAAATGTGACGGAACAAGGGGCCAAGCTGTTGGTTTTGGACTCCAACAGTAACATCGGAGAATTGGTGCGGGCATTGAACGCCATAGGTGTGACGCCTCGTGACATGATAGCGATTCTGCAATCCCTGCGGGCGGCCGGTGCCATTCAGGCGGATGTGGAGGTGATTTGATGGAAAGCGGCATAAAGTCTGTGTCCAATGCGGCGGATGTTATGCAGCAGAGTCAGGCTGTGCAAAATAAAACTGTCAAGGCGACAAAGAGTGAAAAGGAGATGAAAAAAGCCTGTGCCGACTTTGAGGCCATGTTTCTTGCCAAGATGCTGGAGTCGATGCGCAAGACCATTCCCAAAAGCGGGCTTCTGGACGGAGGTAAACAAGAGGAAATTTATACCTACTTCATGGATGAAAATCTGGCAAAACTTGCCTCACAAGGCAAGGGCACAGGACTTGGGCAGTGGCTTTATAAGGAGATGTCCAAGAGGAATCTAAAGTGATCTCAGCCGCCGCCCAGGGCGCGATAGAGCTGGACGCGAGCAGAAAGTAGCTGTTTCCTCACCTGCACCACGGCCATCTGCGCTGCGTATTGGTCTCTCTGGGCATCCAGTACCTCCAGATGGCTTGAGACTCCTTGTGTGTAGCGTTCCTCAACCGTTTTGAGCCGTTTAGTCTGCACATTAAGCAGCTTCTCATGCACATTCAAGGCCGCCGCCAGCCGATCACATGACACCAGCGCATCGGCTACCTCTTTAAATGCTTGCTGAATGGTCTTTTCATATTCGGCCACTGCTGCATTCCTTCTGGCTTCAGCCAGATTCAGATTTGACTGAAGGCGGCCTGCATTGAAGATGGGTTGCACCAAAGTGGGTGTGAAGCTCCAGACTCCACTTCCATTTTCAAAGAGTCCGGAAAGGGAACGGCTTGCAGTACCCAGTCCCAGATTTAGTGCGATATTGGGCAGAAATGCGGCCCTGGCGGTCCCGATATCGGCGTTTGCTGCCACAAGTCTCTGTTCAGCCGCCCGTACATCAGGTCTGTGGAGCAACACCTCGGATGGAATAGACATATCAAATGCCTCAGTTAGGTCTTGACGCATAAGACTCAGGTTCGGGGGCATAGGGTCGAGTGGTGTAGTGCCCAGTAAAAGGGTCAAGGCATTCTGTGCCAAGCCGTATTGTTGCTGAAGCCGTACCAGATCAGCCCTTGCAGTCTCCACTGCGGCCTGGGCCTGAAGCAGCTCCAACTGGCTGGCTGTGCCTGTTTTATACATGAGTTCCACCAGTTCCAGCATTCGAGAGCGGTTTTCAAAGGTATATTCCGTAAGCTCCAGGCGTTCATTTAGTTCCTGAATCAGGAAATAGCTGTCGGCCACCATGGCGACGAGTGAGGTGCGCAGCGTATTTTTTGCCTCTTGAGTGGCCAGATATGAGGCATAGGCCGCTTCATCCAATGCCCTTACACGTCCCCAGAAGTCCAGTTCGAAACCTGAGAGATTCAGGCCTATATCTTGGCGGTGGCTGGTGATATCCTTGCCGAAAAGCGTCAGGTCCTTGGGTGTTCTGGCGGATGCAGAAGACGCCCCAAGATTCACGGTTGGCAGGCGATCTGCATAGACTACGCCATAAACAGCCATGGCCTCCTGCACACGAGCTGCGGCCAGACGCATGTCCTGATTGTTCTCAATGGCTAATTCAATCAGTCTTTTCAGGTGGTCATCCTTGAAAAAGGTATGCCAGTCCAGTTCATGTGCCTTTGGCAGGCGCTCACCTTCCAGCGCCTCGACAGGAGGAATGGGCCAATCCTTTGGCACTATCGGTGCAGGCTGTTCAAAGGCCGGAATCATGGAACAGCCGTACATGGACGATGCGGCAAGAAATATCGTGAGCTTTTTATAAACTTCCGGCATCAATTGTTTCCCTTCCACTCATAGCTGCGCAAAAAGGCGTCCACTACCCTTTCTATGCGCTCTTTTGCCGCTTTTTGGCTGAGACCTGGCATGCCCATCAATCTGCGGTGATGTTCCGGCGCCATCAGCATTCCGATCAAAAGCTCGGCTGCAAACCTGGGGTCATCTCTGCGTATCATTCCTCTGTCCATTTGAGACTCTAGAAATTCGGCAAGTTTACTGGCTGTAAATAGAGAGCCCTTTTCGAGAAAGCCTTTGACAAGTTCGGGGAATCTATCTCTGCTGCCTATCAGAATGCGGTAAAGACCTAACCCTGATTCGGAAAAGACCTTCTCACGAAAGTTGAGGGCAAAGGCCAAGAGCGTGGTGCGCAGGTCGCCGTTGGTCTCCTTCAGAGGTACCAGCATGCCCTCGGAGAGCAGGTGTACCACCTCCACAAATAATTCTTCTTTGTCCTTGAAGTGGTTGTAGAAGGTCTGTCTGGCCACGCCAGCCCTGTTCGTGATGGTTTCCACACTGGCGCCGTAACCTTGTTCTATAAAAATCTCTGTTGCCGCTTGTAGAATCTTGCCCCTGCTGTTTGTAGTTGAGATGTTGTCTGTCATAGTGTTCCCTCCCTGCGCCCTATTGTTTTGACTATACAATCTATCTCTATTTTGTCATATGTCAATCTTGAAAAATGATTATGCGGCTGAATGGATTTATTCTCCCTCTATGTGAAGTTGGTGCCTTTTGGTGTTTTGCTGTCGCTCCCTGTGTGGCCGCTTTGATTCAAGGCAACCCCAGTGGTTTGTCACTACAAAAAAACAAAACTATACTGTCCGGACAATTTATTCGCTCTACACTGGACAATTTAATAGCTGCTGACAGTTAGCAATAAGGGGCTTGCATATTCGGCAATGGCTGTGTAATATCCGTTTCACAGCGCGGCCGTAGCTCAGTTGGATAGAGCGCCGGACTACGAATCCGTAGGTCGGGGGTTCGAATCCCTCCGGCCGCGCCACTTCTTTTGTTATCTTATTGTCTTTGTCCGCTTTGCATTCATTTTTTAAATGGCCGTCCATTTTTGTCTCCTTGATTATATATTATGTCATATAAAATTTTTAGGACTTTTTCATGTTGAATGTACATGGTGGTGATATCTTTCGGCTTTCACGCAGGTTCGGCTGTTCACAATCAGAGTTACTGGATTTCAGCAGTAATATCAGTCCCATTGAAACACCTGGCCTTCAAGAGCTCCTTTGTAACTCATTGTCAGAGATTCGCTATCTGCCCGATATACAGAATCTCGGGATTAGAAAGGCCTTGTCCATGAGATATGGGCTGGGAGAAGGGTGTTTTTGGCCTGGCGGTGGGACCACCGAATTCATCTATGCCATTCCGTGGCTATTCCCCAGAGAACAGGCGGTCATTTTAAGCCCGACTTATGCCGACTATGAGACCGCTGCCAAAAGGGCAGGGCTTTCGGTGTGTTTTGTAAATACGTTTCTGGCAGAGGCCGAAGAGAACCCCTCGCAATTGATTTCATCTATATTGAAGGCCCTTACCAGGCCGAGCATTCTCTTTCTCTGTAATCCCAACAATCCCACCGGCTGTTTTCTGCCTCGTGAGTTGCTTTTGGATGTCATTTACTCATCCCCTCAAGAACATCTCTGGGTGGTGGATGAGTCTTATGTGCAGTTTGTGCAAGATGACACCGAAGGATCCCTGCTTTTTGCCAGACCCTTTCCCACTAATCTCTTAGTGTTGCGTTCCTTTTCCAAGATATATGCCGTTCCAGGCCTGCGCTTGGGGTATTTGGTGAGTGACGAGGCCTTGATCACTAAAATGGTGAAAGAGAGCGCTGTTCCGTGGAATGTGAATCGATTAGCGCAGGTCGCTGGTGAATATCTGCTTAGTCAAAAAGAACACGAGGTGCATGTCAGGGCATTTTGTCAGAGAGAGAAGGGCTTTTTATTGCAGGAACTTCGGTATATACCATGGCTTCGGTATCTGCCGGGACAGACCCATTTTTTTATGCTTAGGCTTGAAAATGGCATCAGAGCCGTTGATTTGGTGAGTTTTTTGGAAAATAAACGGGTTTTGGTGAGAAATTGTCAGAATTTTCATGGGCTTGATGGCAAAGAATATATTCGGATAAGTCCACGAAAAAGGCCTGACAATGAGCGGCTGTTGAATTTGTTGCACAACATCCATATGGAGAGTTTTAAAAAAATGTAGACCTGTTAAGGTCGGTGTAAGGGGATTTTTGTATTTTTCGAGGTTAACTATGGCTTTTGGCGTTGGATATTTGGGATTGCTGTCTTTAGCTTTGTGGCTATTGAAGTAATTTGTTTGATGGTACTTATATATTTGATGTCTATATCAGAAAATATTATATTTTTTGGCATGTCAATGATGAAGCAGCCAATAGTTTTATCGGCGACATAAATAGGGCTGATACATATTGATTTGTTTTCAATATCTAATATCTTTAATTTGATTGGTGTAATAATGTCATACCAATTACATATTATTTCTTTTTTTGCTGCCATTGATTCATTGATATTTTGATCTTTAAATGGCAAAGATATCGTCAAATTCAATTTTATTGATTTTATATCATGGCCTATGCCATATTTATATCTCAACTCTTTTTTATCATTTGACAAAAGAAAGAATATGATATTGTCTGCACTCAAGAGATCATACATGCTTTCTATGGCTAATAGGTAAAAATGTCCTATGCTTAAGGTATCATCTGATGCAGCATTATTTAATTCTTTTAAAATTTCTATAATTTTTTCTTCTCTGGTTTGAGTTTTTAATTGTTCTTTCCCTTCATTTTTTTCAGATATCGCCAATGTTGATGCCTCGATATATATATTGCTTTTCACGACCTGCTGAACGATTCTCTGAAAGTTTTTTGAACATTTTGCAGTATCACTAAGTGCTTTGTTGATATATTCTATTAGTTCATCATTTGATAATTTATATTCATTTTTGATTAGCTCGATCATAGCTGTTATTTTATCTTTTTCTAAATTTATAAGCGCATTGCTTAAACTATAGATTTTTTTTATTGTAGCATTAATTTTTATATATTCTTCTGTATCAGGTGTTATGCCTTCCAAATTCTGTTGTATGTTTGATGGCAATCTCCATTTCTGTGCGATTTGTACTCCTATTGCTTTGATTATATTTTTTAATATACTTTTTTCTTCAGACGTTCCATGTTTTTCTATATCTACGATATCTTCATATAAAGGCTGACTATATATTACTATTATTATTCTTGATAGATGATTGAATAATGTTATAAGGAATAACTCTTCTTGTTTTATATTATGTTTTTTTGATGCTATTGATTTTATTAAATGTGCCGTCAAAAATGCCTCTGACATAACAATCGCAGTCGTATTTTTAGAATAATCTTTCGGTAATAATTCCAGTATGCTCATGCTCAATGCAATTTCTTGTATTGCTTTACATCCAAGTAATAAAACTGACTGTGTTATGCTTTTTATCTCCATACCCCATCGGTTATAATAGAAAGAATTCACAATATATAAAATTTTGCTTATTAAGCCATAGTCTTCTAATATAATTTCTACTATTTTTTGCGATGAATATCCATCTTCAATATCTAATGATAGTATTTTTTTATAAGTTTCAGAAAGGCATGGTAATTCGCCATTATCCAATGCTTTTGATATTGCTTCCGGTAAAGTTTTTAGTATCTCGATTGTTATTTTACGCTCTCTCATACTCGCCTTGTAATGATTTTAATTCTCTGTTACAATACTTTCTTCTGTTAAAATAGGTAGTTTTATAATAAATTTTATGCCATTTGGCTTATTATCATCTATTTCTATTGTGCCTTGATGTTCCATAATAATAGAGTTGACTATTGAAAGTCCTAATCCTGTTCCGCCTTTTTTCTTTGAAAAATAGGGTTCGAATATATGCTTATTATCTTCATTTGATATTCCTATCCCGTTATCCGATATCCATATAAGTATTTTATCTTCTGAAACATCTGTACCTATTTCAATGATAGCATCTTTACTTTCTGAAACTGCTGTCAGTGAATTGTCAAGTAGATTTATTATTGCCCTTTTTATTTGTTCAGGATCCACTAATGTCATTGGAATATTATTTCTTACATATTTAAATTTTATTTCAGAATGAGCTTCACGATACATAGGTAAAATTTCATCTATTAGATTTAATATATTTGAGTAAATGAATTTTGGCGCAGGCATTTTGGCAAATGTTGAAAAATCTGTCACAAGTTTTTTAAGACTTTCCACCTGATTGATAATAGTATTTGTGCATAACATCAGTATATTGTTTGTTTCTTCATCTAATTTATCTTGGCATCTCTTTTGTAATCTTTGCGCTGATAATTTGATTGGTGTAAGAGGGTTTTTGATTTCATGCGCTATCATTCGTGCAACTTCTCTCCATGCAGCCTGTCTTTCGATACGTTCTATTTCTGTCAAATCATCGAAAACAATCACAACACCATGACTTTTATTATTTTTATCTCTTAAAATATTGAAATTTATGAGTAATGATATTAGTTTTTCATCTACTATTATTTTTATTGTTTTGGTTATGTGGCCATGTTCGGCCAATAGTAATTCATTTCTGATATGTTCAAATTCTTCTTTCTGCTCAGATGTCAGAATGGTTTGATAGTGTTTTCCTATCATATCTTTGGCCTTTTTCCCCAATATTAATTCTGCTGCCTTATTCATGGTAGTTATTGTGCCATATCGATCCAATGATATGACACCTGCTGTTATGTTTTGTAAAATGGTTTCTATATAATTTCTTTTTTCAGCAGTTTCTATATAGTTTTGTTGCAATTGCATTGAGGCTGTTTCAGCCCTTTTCCTGGCTTCTTTGAGGTCTTGAGTCATAGTGTTAAATGCTGCTACCAGAGAATGCAGTTCATCTCTGCCATGAGTTGATAATGTGAAATCCAGATCCCCCTGTGCTATTCTCTGTGTGGCATCCGACAGCATCTTGACAGGTTCAGTGATAGTCTTACTGATTCTCAATGCAAACCATACGGCTATAAAAATTATTAAAATCGCTATCAGACCCAATGCAGTCAATGTTGATATCATCAGCGGTTTTTGAAAACTCAAGAATTGGTTATAGCTTTCGTAGCCTACTTTTATAACATCCAGCATGTGACCTGTTTCGGTTGACATCAATGATCCTACTGCTAAAAAGCCTATTGTTTTATTGTCTTTTATTATAGGCCTTATTACTCGCAATAGTGTTCCTATTTCTAATTGATCTGTATAGATCCACGCCTCTTGTTTTTTATCTAATGTTGCTATTTCGATTTTAGGAAGTTGAGTTAATGGTAACCATTGTTTTTTAAAGAGAAAAGTTTTTTCTGTAAATACTTCTATTGAATTTATATTCTGATTATTATTGATAAATACTGGCGTTAATGCTTGAAATAATGTATTTTCTATTGTTTGTCCAATACATTCTTCTTTGATGCTGTTGTCTGTATTGATGCATTTTATTGTTATTTGTAGTGATAATTCTTTGTTGATATTTTGTAAATTATTTATTTTTTCCTGATAAAATGTTTGCCCTATAGATAAAGCATTATTTAATGCATTGGCGATTCTTATGTCGAACCAACGCGTCAAGCTTGTTTCTATGAATTGATAGGATGCCCAAAAAAGTAATACGGTTGGCAATAATGACATGAAGATGAAGGCTATGGCGAGTTTTGTTCTGAGTTTACGTCCTATTATTTCCTGGCGGTCTTCAAATAGAATTTTGCTTATATTTCTTACAAGAAGAAAACCTATAAGAACGACCAACAGAATCTTTAAGTTTATGATCCCGAAGATTATTAGATTTCCAATAAAAGACAGCGTTGATCTGGCTGGGAACAAAAAGAATTCGATGAGATATAACCCAATCAGCAGAGTACCTGCCGATAGTATGATGATAAGTTCCTTTTTCCTTCTTTGTTTTTCGATATCAATACTGGAAATTGGCTTCATACCATTTTGTTTTGTAGCCGAAGTTCGAAAAAGTATTCAGAATAGTGTTTAATGGTAAATCTATTACAATTTTATCTGTATATAATCTTATTTTGACTTTATAAATTTTATCTTTTTCCAGAAGGTTGATAGGTGCGAGTTCATATTGATTTATATTGAATAATATATCAATTGCATCATTTATATTTGTTGTGGTTATTATACGTGTACTATTCTGCTTAAGTATTATTCTATATTCATTTTTTATGGAATCCAATTTGATTGTTTTTTGGATTGTTTTGTTCGATATGGTTTGATCTTTTATAAAGCCTGGAATCGTCAATTCCAGATCATAATTGAATGTCACCGTTATACCGCTTTTCAGAGCATTCATGATCTCAGGGGTCAGGCCGTGTTTGACACTACATGACACCACAAGATATTTGGCGTTTTTTTCTACGGTCAGATTGGTGATATATGGATAGTCGTCTTCACTGGCATGGGTTTTTCGAAGAGGCATGCAAAAAAACAGCAGGATGCACAGGGGAAAAATCCACCATGCCAACGAAGACGGTCTCGGCATCGGAGTGTATCCGTCAATTACTCTTCATCAGGTTCATGAAGGGATTGGCTGCGCCGCTCGAAGGAGCACTGCCTTGATTGGCCTTTGCCCGCTCCAGTGCCTTCAGGAATGGATTGTCAGCTGTGGCGGGTGGAGCTGCACTGGCATGTGGCAGGTCACCGCCCTGGGGGGGCTGAATGGGCGCCGGCCCGAACTGTGACTGCTGTTGCGCAGCAGGTTGTGCGGCCTCTGTTTTGGGCGGAGCGGCCTTGGATTGTTGCTCAACTGTTTGATTAGGCTGAGTGTTGGGTTGATTGCTTTGATTCTGTGCCATCATGGGTGCAGGGCTGCCTGATGCCCCTGATGCCTGTGATGATGGAGGCTGTACAAGGCCGGGTATCTGAGGCGAGACCGCCTGTGGTGTGGCCTGGGCCACAGGATTCTTGGAACGCTCAGGCTTGTCATCGGTTTCAAACAATTGGAAACTAACCAGTTTATCCCCTCTTTTAAATACCGCTGAACGTGAGGTGATCTCGGTAAGAGTGAAGTCCTCGAGTTTTTCGCCCTTTTTGAGTACTATATAGGGCTTGTCCTTCAGATTTGGCGGCGGCAGGTCGCTTGTCTCCTTGGGATTTATCTTTAGCATAGCCGTCTGGCCGCCAGGCCCTGATATGACGCCATACAACAGAAAATGCCTCTGAAGTCTATCCACGGACACAGTCGCCTGTTCGTTCGTAACGGCTTTTTCCCGTTCTTGGAGCGGCACAAAGATGTTTTTGAGCTGACCGCTGGGTGTGTGAGGGAATGCGGCGTTTGCGTTTTGAGAAAGGATCAGACCGAAGATGGTGATTAAAACTAATTTACCTGTGCTTGTAATCGAGTTAAGTGATTTCATAGTATGCTCCTTATTTAAATTATTTTGCTACTCTTTGTATGGCCTCTCCGCCTTTTTCAATATCCTTTCCTACTCCTTTGATGGTATTACATGCGGTTAGATACATGGAAAACACAAGTGATATGAATAAGAGTATCAATTTTTTCATTATGACCTCCGATTAAGAATTTTATTGGTAACGCTATTGTACGGTGACGCTCGGAAACAGGCTTGCATCCGTATGGGGCAGAAACATGGATGAGACATAATGCTCCATGAATCTTGGATTTTCACTTAGATCGAAGTGAGTCATCATCTGCGCTACGGTCTTCATGTCCCTCATGATCTCTTTTGAGAGTGCGGCCGCGCGTGCGCCCAGAAGAGAGGTGTTGCCTGCAAAAAAGAAGCGCTCTCTTGGGATGTCCGGCAAAAAACCGATGGTGATGGCCTGCTCCAGGTCTAAATAACTTCCGAAGTTACCTGCTAGTACGACGCGCTCCAGGTCTTCTATGGCCATGCCAACGGACTCCAGTAGTGTTACATAGCCAGCGAACATGGCACCTTTGGCCCGAATTAGGTTTTCCACATCTGCCTCGGAAAAAACGATGTCCTGGCCCGTGGCAGTGGCTTCCTCCCTTACCACTACATATTCCCAGCCGTCGCGGTCTTCACGAATGCGGTCAGTGGGCAGATTATGCCTGAACTTGCCCTGTTTGTCCAGCGCACCAGTCATGAAAAGCCCTGCCAGCAGGCTGATGATGCCGGAGCCGCAGATGCCCTTGGCCTTTTTACCGCCGATGGTGATGGCCATGGGTTCATAGGTTTCGGGATGTATGTGTACTATTTCAATGGCGCCTGTGGTGGCCCTCATGCCGTGTTTGATGCCGCCGCCCTCAAAGGCCGGCCCGGCCGAACAGGCTGCGCAGGCCATCCAGTCCTGATTGCCCAATACGATCTCACCGTTGGTGCCTATGTCGATAAAAAGGGTGAGCTCTGGTTGTTTATGCAGTCCGATTCCAACCACGCCGGCCACTATATCTCCTCCCACATAGCTGGCCACACATGGGGCCGCAAAGAGTCTGACGTGTTCCGGCACACTGAAACCCAGTTCCGATGCCCTAACCGGCGGAAACTGAGTGGCCACCGGAATATATGGATGTGCCCTCAAAAATTGAGTCTCCAGGCCCAGCAGAAAATGTGTCATGACCGTATTGGCCGCCACTGTGACAATGCCGATGTCGTCCTTTTGAGTGTCCGTATGACGGCAGAGTTCGTCTATGATACCGTTGAAACACTTCACGACCCTTGTCTTGAGAATGGACAACCCGTCTCCCTTTTTTGCAAATTCCATGCGAGAGATGACGTCTTCGCCATAGCTGACCTGAGGGTTGTAGTTGGATGCCTCGGCAAGCACTGAGCCTGTGTTTAAATCCACAAGTTGTCCTGATATGGTGGTGGTGCCCAGGTCAAAGGCCACTGCAAGGTGGGATGACGCATTGTTGGATGCCTCCACTTTTATCAGTCTTTTGGTGTCCGGATGTCTGCTGTCCATGAGATTTACAGTGACCTGCCAGTCGGCTTCTCTCAGGTTTTTGGGCAGGTTTTTCAGTATCTGGCTGTCCACTTCTATGGTTTTGCCCTGAAGCTGGCCTTGAGACAGTTCTCTTTGTAGTCTTTCCAGGTCACTAATGCTGTCTGAAATGCTTGGTTGCGGCAATGCTATTACGGTTTTCGAGATGATGGGATTCGGCTTGATGACGGTATGCTGGCCGTAGCTCTGCATCCATGAGGCTGCCTTGCGGGCCAGAGGGCGGTTCAATGCCTTTCTGTCCATCTCGGATTCTACAGGTATTCGAATTTCCAGGTCGCTCAGAGCATAGGATGTGCAGGCCTTCCAGCTGTCATCCGGCAGTTTATCCCCCTTGATTTGACCTTTTTCAAGGAATATTCGACACTTGTTACATACACCAGCTCCTCCGCAGGAGGCATTTATGTGAATGCCTGCACGCATGGCAGTGCGCAATAGGTTTTCTTCGAATGTGGTCTCAACAGTGATGCCACTGGGTTGAAATGTGACTTTATGCATCGAACCCTCTCTTGTGTTGATATCTCCTCAGGGAATGCCTTTTAAAATTGCCCCATTTTGGAACTTCTTTTATAAAATAACTAATTAAGAATAACGCATAATTTTAACAAGATTGGTAGGGATTGTCTACAAAACATCGTCAAGAAATATTCTTGAGCCGTAACATTTGAATGCCGGCCAATGAGAAATGCGCTATGTGGTCTGCTAGTCTGTGTACAAGCTCCTTGGACAGGGGTTGTGTCAGCAGATATTCCAGGTCCTGTCTGCGAATGGTGAGCAGGCTGCGGCATTGGCTTATGATACTGAGTTCGCAAAAGAGTACTGTTTCGTCAACTTCCTGTTTATTCAGAAGCAGGCAGAGGATCTGAATGAGAATGCGACGTTTAGGTTCAATCAATCCGTGCCATATGTCATGAACCAGGCCGGTTGGATTGACCAGTTCCATGAGATAGAGCCGAGTGAATTGCCCCTGTTCTCCCTTATCCAAAAAGTGTTCCAGCATGGAAAGCACATACAGATGTAATTGTTCCTCTGGCGGCAGTCCGTCTATTTCTGGTGTTTTTTGGCTGCAACACCTCTTTTCAAAGGCATATTGCCATGTCTCCACGTAAAGACCGGCCTTGTCTCCGAAATAATAGTTGACCAGGGCTACATTTACACCGGCCTTTTTGCAGATGTCTGCAATGGTGGCATCCCTGTAGCCTTTTTTCGCAAATACCTCGCAGGCCGCATTTAACAATTTCTTTCTGGTCTCTTTGCCATCGTCCCTCAATATTTTTGCTCCTTGATTTAATTCTTGACAGGTTTGTCATACTTATTATACTGCTGCTTTAGTTTAAATGGCAATTTAAAATTTGCAATGCTGTAGAGGACGTCATGTATAATAAAAAAATTATCCTCTCATTTTGTGCTGTGCTGTGTGGAATTAGCTTTCTTTTTTTGACAGCCTGTGACAGCAAACCTCAAAAGCCTTCTCAACTGCCTGTTGCAGAGGTGGCTTTCATTACTGTGGAGGCTCAACCTCTGACCCTTACCACTGAACTTCCAGGCAGGACCTCTGCACATCTGGTAGCCGAGATTCGGCCTCAGGTGAGCGGTATTCTGCAAAAACGATTTTTCATAGAGGGTTCGAATGTAAAGGCTGGTCAGGTCTTGTACTCCATAGACTCGGCCCCTTTTGAAGCAGCACTCAGAAACGCCAAGGCCGCATTGTCCAAGGCCGAGGCAGGTCTCCCAGCTATTAGAGCTCGTGTTCAGCGCTTTCAGGGACTTGTGGCCAATCGAGCTGTGAGCCAACAGGATTATGACGATGCACTGGCGGTTTTGAGACAGGCGGAGGCGGAGGTGGAATACTGGAAGGCGCAGGTGGAGACGGCTCGTATTAATCTGGATTATACAAAGATCCTCGCTCCCATCTCCGGCCGCATCGGCAGATCCAACGTCACCGAGGGAGCGCTTGTCACTGCATATCAGCCCTCACCGCTGGCTGTGATTCAGCAGTTGAATCCTATCTATGTGGATGTGCCTCAGTCCACCACAGATCTTCTGATGCTGCGTGAAAGGCTGGAGAATGGCCAAATGAAATCAACGGAACAGACTCGAAATTCCGTCAGATTGCGGTTGGAAAACGGTTCTTTTTATGACGCAATGGGCTCCTTTCGATTTCAGGATGTGACCGTGGATCAGGCTACAGGTTCAGTGATTCTGCGCTTGGAGTTTCCCAATCCAAAACACATACTTCTGCCCGGCATGTTTGTAAAGGCGGTGATTCAGGAAGGTGTCAGAGAGGATGCCGTTCTTGTGCCTCAGCAGGCGGTTACACGTACGCCAAAGGGCGAGCCCATGGTCATGTTGGTAAACGAACAGGGTGGTGTTGAGCCGCGTATCATTGCTGTGGAGAGACCTGTGATGGACAAATGGCACGTGGTTTCAGGTCTGAAGCCAGGGGATCGCATAGTAATCGAGGGGATTCAAAAGATTCGGCCAGGAATGCCGGTAAAACCGGTGCCGTTTGACTCAGACAAATATGGACATGTACTCCAAGGTTCCCAGCAAGGTTCTCAAAAAGGTCAGCAACCCTTCGCGGCTAAGGCTAATTGAGGTAATATCGCCATGTTATCCAGATTTTTCATAGACCGTCCTGTGTTTGCCTGGGTATTGGCTATAGCCGTAGTGGTCATCGGCGGCCTGGCCATTCACAATCTGCCCATTTCGCAATACCCGCCCATAGCGCCGCCGACTATCTATATCACGGCCTTTTATGCGGGTGCATCTGCTGAGACCGTTGAAAACAGTGTAACTCAGATCATAGAGCAGAAGATGACAGGTCTCGAGGACATGATTTATATGTCCGCCTTCAGCGACTCCTCCGGCACAGCCCGTTTGGAACTCACCTTCAAGCCTGGCACAGACCCTGACATCGCCTGGACAAAGGTTCAAAATAAGCTGCAACTGGCCATTTCAGGCTTGCCGGAGACCGTTCAGAAGCGCGGCATAACTGTGGGCAAGGCCACCAAAAACTATCTGCTCATAGTAGGTCTCTTATCCGAAGACGGTAGTATGGATGGAAACGACCTGCGTGATTATGCCCAGTCCAATCTGGAGAAGGTGTTAGCGCGGATCGAGGGCGTAGGAGAGGTGGAAAACTATGGCACTCAATACGCCATGCGCATCTGGTTGAATCCAGACAAGCTCATAAGCTACGGTCTTACCATCGAGGATGTGATGGCCGCTATCAAGGCATATAACGTGGAGGTGTCAGCAGGTCAGTTCGGCGGTGCACCTGCCGCACCTGGACAGCGGTTAAATGCCTCTATTATAGTGCAGAGCTTGTTGAAGACCCCAGATGAGTTTGCAGCCATACCCATTCGAATTCAGCAGGACGGTTCTGTTGTGCGTATTCGGGATGTGGGAAGGGCCGAGCTGGGGACCGAATTTTATGACGTGGTTGCTCATTACAATGGTCAGCCCTGCGCGGCCCTGGCCATTCGTCAGGCATCAGGCGCCAATGCCCTGAATACCGCCAATTGTATCAAGGCGAAGCTGGAGGAGATGAGTCGGTATTTTCCGCCTGGCATGAAGGTGATCTACCCATATGATACCACCCCCTTTACTCGTGTGGCCATTCAGGAGGTGGTAAAGACCCTGTTTGAGGCGGTATTTCTGGTCTTTATAATCATCTATCTGTTCATGGGGAATTTTCGAGCCACCTTCATTCCCACCATGGCCATTCCCGTTGTGCTGATGGGTACCTTTGCAGTCCTGTGGATGGCAGGATTTTCCATCAATATGCTGACCATGTTTGCAATGGTGCTGGTCATAGGGCTTTTGGTGGACGACGCCATAGTGGTAGTGGAGAACGTGGAGCGCATCATGGTCGAAGATGGACTTGGTCCAAAAGAGGCAACCATCAGGTCAATGGAACAGATCGTCAGTGCCCTGATAGGCATAAGTCTGGTGCTTTCAGCGGTCTTTGGGCCCATGGCCTTTTTTCCCGGCTCAACTGGTGTAATTTATCGGCAGTTCGCTGTTACAGTCATAGCAGCTATGCTTCTTTCCGTGCTGGTGGCACTGATTCTTACGCCTGTGTTGTGCGCTCATCTGTTGCGGCCTGTGCCTGCCGGTTATGAACCTGCTGACAACGCTATTCGTATTTTAAGGCCGTTTTTTCACACCTTTGACCGTTTATTCTTTAGATTGAGAGACATCTATATTCGGCTCGTAAATTATTCTTTTTTGCATAAACCATCCTATATAGCGGTCTATATCCTCTTGGTGATATCTGTAAATTTCATGTTATGGAAGATGCCCACGGCCTATCTGCCCGACGAGGATCAGGGTATTCTCTTTGTGATGGTCATGCTGCCCTCCAACGCCACTTTGGAGCAGACGAAAGAGTTGCTGGAAGGCAAGGTGAAGCCATATTTTCTGAATCAGGAAAAGGATGCGGTAGCCTCATGTCTCACGGTGGCTGGAATCAGTTTTGCCGGCCGAGGGCAGAACATGGGGCTGATATTTGTAAAACTCAAGGACTGGAATTTGCGAAACAGCCAAAATCTCAAGGTTAAGGCGGTTGCCCAAAGGGCAAGCCGCTACTTTTCAAGTATTCGAGAGGCCATGGTCTTTGCCTTTCCACCGCCTTCGGTCATAGAGTTGGGAAATGCCACAGGTTTTGATTTTCAACTCCTGGATCGAGGGGGTCTTGGCCATGTAACCCTTATGCAGGCCAGAAACCAACTCCTGGGAATGGCAATGCAGGACAAAAGACTTGCTCGAGTGTGGCCAAACGGCATGGAGGACGTGCCTGAATACCATATCGATGTGGATTGGGACAGGGCAGGGGCAATGGGAGTGCCCATAACCTCCATAAACAACGTCATTGCGGCCTCCTTTGGAGCTGCCTATGTGAACGATTTTATACAGGTAGGCCGTGTGAAGCGTGTATTTGTACAGTTCGATGCGCCTTATCGAATGCTTCCTACGGATCTGGATCATATTTATGTGCGTAATATGTTTAATAAAATGGTGCCAATCTCCGCATTTGCATCAGGCCATTGGCAGATGGGTTCTCCAAAACTGGAGCGGTTTAATGCTGTGCCTTCTCTAAATATCTGGGGTGAGCCGGCACCCGGCAGAAGTAGTGGTGAGGCCATGAAGGCTATGGAAGAGCTGGTGGAACGTCTGTCACCCGGAGTCGGTTTTGACTGGACAGGCCTTTCCTATCAGGAACGTATGGCCACTCGTCAGGTACCTATACTCTATGCCTTTTCCATTTTGGTGATTTTTTTATGCGTGGCTGCTCTATATGAGAGTTGGACCATTCCCTTTGCCAATCTATTTATGCTGCCTTTGGGGCTGTTGGGCGCGACTGTGGCCACCTGGTCCAGGGGGTTGGCCAACGACGTTTATTTTCAGATTGGTTTTCTAACCACTCTTGGTTTGACCACAAAGAATGCCATTCTCATCATTCAGTTCGCCAAGGCCCGTATAGACAGCGGTCTCGATGTAGTTCAGGCCACATTGGAGGCGGCACGTATTCGATTCAGGCCCGTGATTATGACCTCTTTGGCCTTTTTCTTCGGCGTGCTGCCTTTGGCCCTGGCGACGGGTGCAGGCAGTGGGGCCATGAAAGCCATAGGAACGGCTGTAACCGGAGGTATGCTCTCGGCTACATTTATCGATTTGTTCTTTATTCCACTGTTTTTTGTAATGATCTATGGCAGGTTTCACAAAAAACAGAAAAAAACATGAAAAACTGAATGGGAGATATTCCATGAAACAATATGCCCTGATATTAAGTATGGCACTCCTTCTGATGGGCTGTGCAGCGGTTGGCCCGAATTATACACCACCTTCGGTATCTGTGCCTGATACTTGGACAAAACGGCTTGAGATACCTCAAACCGATGTCGCCGCTGACTTGAGTCAGTGGTGGATCTCTTTCGGAGATGAAAGGCTGACAGGTCTTATCTCACGATCTTTGCAAGGAAATCCAGGTGTGCGTGATGCAATTGCGAGAATTAGAGAGGCAAGGGCGCGTCGAGGTATCAGTGAGTCAAGGTTTTCCCCTCAGGTGAATGCGTCCACAGATCTGCAGCACAGCCGTAAGAGTTTCAATGCAGGCCTTGGTGGAGAGCTGAATCTCTACATGGCTGGATTGGATGCTGGTTGGGAGCTGGATATCTTCGGCGCCACTCGGCGTGCTGTGGAGGCTGCTCAGGCCAATTTGGAGGCAACCTATGAGAATCTGCGAAATATATATGTGACCTTGGCGGCAGAGGTGGCCTTGAGTTATCTGAATCTGCGCACGCAGCAAAACCGGCTTGCCATTGCCGAACAGAATCTGGCAGTGCAGCAGGAGACCCTGAATCTGGTCAAAAGCCGTTTCGATGCAGGCCTTGTTACAGAATTAGACGTCAATCAGGCCGTTTATAACCTTAAAAATACACAAGCACAGATATTTCTGTTGAAGGACGGCATAACTCAGGCGCAGCACAGCATTGCAATTCTTGTGGGTCTCCCGCCTGCTGCCCTCAAGGCAGAGCTTTATGCGCCGGCTCCTGTTCCTGTGGCGCCATTGAGTCTGGCTCTTGGAGTGCCTGCAGATGTATTGCGAAATAGGCCTGATGTGCGCAGGGCGGAGCGCCAGCTCGCTGCTCAAACCGCTCAAATAGGTGTGGCTACAGCGGATCTGTATCCAAAATTCACTTTGACCGGTTCCATCGGTCTTGAGGCCTTGAAGCTGGACAGGCTGTTTCAGTATGACAGCCGCACATTTGGAATAGGCCCGAGTGTTCGCTGGAATGTGTTTGATGCAGGCAGCATTCGAAGAAACATAGAGGTGCAGACCGCTCTTCAGGAACAGGCCCTGGCACAGTATGAGACAGCGGTCTTGAATGCCCTGAAGGAGGTGGAGGACGCCCTTTCCGCCTTTGCAGAGGAGTATCAAAGGCTGAAGGTCCTTCGAGAAGGGGAGCAGGCCGCAGTAAACGCGGTTAACATAGCGACAGCCCAATATAAAGCGGGTATAGTGGATTTTCAGGCGGTTTTAGAGACTCAGCGCTCCCTTTTGACATTACAGGATCAGGCCACTCAGAGTGAGGCCAATGTAACCGGAAATTTTGTTCGGCTTTACAAGGCCCTGGGAGGCGGCTGGCAGACAGAGGTGAAAAAATGACACAGGGATCACTAAACATCCCTGATACAGGGGGCAATACAACTCGCGGTCGTTCAATAAGGCTGTATCTCATGTGGAGTGCAGGTCTTTTGATTCTGTTGTTCGGTCTGTTTTTCCTTGTGAACAATCGGAGTTCCTCGGAACAGATAAAGTACCGCACTCAACAGATAAGACAGGCGGATTTGGTGGTGACCGTTTCTGCCACAGGTACGCTCCAGCCCACCAATCAGGTGGATGTGGGAAGCGAGATATCCGGCACCATTCGTAAGGTGGAGGTGGATTACAATGACTCCGTGAAAAAGGGTGACATCCTGGCTGTTATAGACACATCCAAGCTGGAGGCCCAGATTCAGCAGACGGAGGCGGCCTTGAAGGCTGCCCGCGCCCATCTTTTACAGACAAAGGCCACTGTCACAGAGACTCGTGCCAGGTTGAACCGCCTGTTGGAGGTGCAGCGGACCAGTGGCGGCCGGGCGCCTTCCAAGCTCGATATAGATGCTGCCCAGGCTGCCCTGGAGCGCGCCATGGCTGATGAAGCCAATGCAAAGGCCTCCATAGGCCAGGCAGAGGCCACACTAACGGCTCAAAAGACCGATCTTTACAAGTCCGTCATTCGTGCACCCATAGACGGCGTGGTGCTGAAGCGTTCCGCTGAACTCGGCCAGACAGTGGCTGCCACCTTTCAGACTCCGATTCTCTTCACATTGGCCGAAGACCTCACGCAGATGGAGTTGCATGTGGATGTGGACGAAGCGGATGTGGGACGTGTGCATGAGGGGCAGGCCGCGGTTTTTACTGTAGATGCCTATCCAAACCGCAGCTTTCCTGCTCAAGTAAAACAGGTGCGTTTTGGCTCCAAGACGGTTTCAGGTGTGGTCACTTACGAGACCATTCTTACGGTTGACAATCGAGACCTGTTATTGCGGCCGGGAATGACCGCTACTGCCAATATTACTGTAACACGGCTGCAGAACGTGCTTTTAGTCCCCAATTCAGCACTTCGTTTTAATCCGCCCGTCACGCAGCCAAAGGAGGAGAGAAGGGGCCTCGTGAGCTATCTGCAGCCCAAGCCTCCGTCTCATCAAAAGGCTCAGACCGACGGGTCGGCGAGAATACCTCATGTCTGGGTGTTGAAAGGCAACAGGCTTATGCAAATCGAATTAGAGACAGGTGCCACAGATGGGGTTATGACTCATGTCCTCAAGGGAGAACTGATGCCCGGCATGGAGGTGGTTGTAGATATGCTGGAGGCCAAAAAATAGTGAACGAGGCTGTGAAGCGAGCGTCTCTTGTGGAGTTGAGACGAGTCACCAAGACCTTTGGTCAGGGCGCTGCGGCCATGCAGGCCCTGGCGAGTGTGGATTTGATCATAGAGCAGGGGGAGTTCGTGGCGGTCATGGGGCCGAGCGGTTCGGGAAAGAGCACTTGCATGAACATTCTGGGATGTCTGGATACGCCTACTACCGGTAGTTACCTGTTTCAGAGAGTGGCAGTGGAAGGCCTGAGCCGCAATCAGCGGGCGTTTTTGAGGCGTCATTATCTGGGATTCGTGTTTCAGGGCTTTAATCTGCTGCCTCGCACCACTGCCCTGGAGAATGTGGAATTACCTCTGATTTATCGCGGAGATGCCCCTGCCGTGCGCAGAAGATTGGCTCAAAGGGCCTTGGCTTCAGTGGGGCTTGCAGGCTGGGAGCATCATACCCCTTCCGAGCTTTCAGGAGGGCAGCAGCAGAGAGTGGCCATAGCTAGAGCCATTGTTACGCATCCTGCGCTGCTTTTGGCGGATGAGCCCACCGGCAATCTGGATACTCAGCGCAGTCGAGAGATCATGGAGATTCTGACCGCCTTAAACAAGGAACAGGGTATCACCATCGTCATGGTGACTCATGAGCCTGACATGGCGGCCTATGCCAGCCGCATCGTGCATTTCAGGGATGGTCGTATTGTGATTCCGAAAGAAGCAGGAAAGGCTGTCTGATGTTTTGGAACGCCCTTTTACTGGCCTTTAGGGCCTTGAGACGCAATCTGCTTCGGTCTTTTCTCACCATTCTTGGTATTTTTATAGGTGTGGCCTCGGTGATCATCATGGTGACTCTGGGAGAGGGCGCTACTTTGCAAGTGAGCCGACAGATATCCTCCCTTGGCACAAACATGCTCATTCTCAGCCCTGGGAAGCGGCTTGGTCCCGGCCAGATCGTCGGTTTCGCACCCTTTCTTTTAAGTGATGCAGCGGCCCTGGCCCGCGATATCCCATCTTTGGCGGCGGTGGCCCCAACCTCTACGCGGGCCATGACAGTCGTGTCAGGAAATGCCAACTGGTCAACTCAGGTAGTCGGCACCACCAACGATTATTTTCAGGTCAGGCAGTGGGCGGTGGCCTCGGGTCGCCTGTTCACTGAAAGCGAGCTGCGGGCCGGCTCAGCCGTATGTGTGATGGGTCAGACGGTGCGCTCAAAGCTGTTCGGCATTCAGGACCCCATCGGAGCCCATATTCGGTCGGAAAAGGTCACATGCGAGGTGGTGGGGCTTTTGGAAGCCAAAGGTCAGTCCACTATGGGTTCTGATCAGGATGACCTGGTTATAATGCCCATTCGTACTTTCCATCGTCGTATTGCAGGCAATCAGGATGTAAATCTCATTTTGGTCTCGGTCAGGAATGGTATGTCCACCGAACGGGCGCAGCAGGACATGGAGCACCTTATGAGGGAAAGACGGCATCTGAGCGAGCATGAGGAAAACAACTTCAATGTAATGGATATGAAAGAGATCACCAAGATGCTCACATCTACCACTCAGGTGCTTACAGCCCTTTTGAGCGCCGTGGCTGCGGTGAGCCTGCTGGTGGGAGGTATCGGTATCATGAACATCATGCTGGTTTCGGTCACGGAACGCACTCGAGAGATCGGCATTCGTCTGGCCATCGGTGCCCTGGAGCGGGACGTGCTGCTTCAGTTTCTGGTGGAGTCGGCGGTACTCTCCTCATTTGGCGGGCTTTTGGGCATTGTCCTGGCCCTTTTGGCATCTTTCGCTCTTTCTTCCGTACTTCAGGTGCCATTTGTGTTTAAGGGTGGTATTGTATTTCTGGCCTTTACATTTTCAGTAGCGGTGGGGCTCATTTTCGGCTATTTTCCTGCTCGAAAGGCTGCCAGAATGAATCCCATCGAGGCATTGAGAAGCGAGTGAGATTCAGAGTTTTTTTTGAGTTTGCCATGGAATTGTCAAAGAACAGAGGAAATGCCTGCCGATAACCGGAGGGGAATGGATTATTCTGAAAATGGTTACATTTTAGCCCTGGATACAGCCGGTGATTTCGGTTCCATCGCTGTATTAAAGGGAGAGGAATGCCTTTTAGAGCTTTCTTGGCGCTCTGATGCCTCTCATTCCCGCACCCTGTTGTCGGTGATTCAGGCAGGTCTTCGTGTCATAGGGCTGGAATTGAGAGATATGGGGTTGATTGCAGTGAATCGTGGGCCAGGTAGATGGACCGGTATCAGACTGGGCATCGCAACCGCCAAAGGGCTTTCTACGGCCCTTAACATACCGGTTAGGGGTGTTGCCAGTCTGGATGCCATGGCACAGCGGGCTGCTCTCTTCGCCTGCAGGCCTGGGGATGTGATCTTTCCTGTACTGGATGCCAGACGATCACAGCTATATATCGCCGGTTACGAAGTAAAAGAGTGTGCAACGCAAATGGTTTTTCAGCAGCAGGAGGTGTCTGTTCCTGCGGAAAAGGTCAGAACGGCCGTAAGATATTCTGCATATTCGGCAGTAGCACCGGAATATTTTCGAGATTCTTGGCCTGGGATACCAGTGGATTCGGTAGTCAGGGTTCGTGAAGGCCGATGCAGCAATCGTATCGTCTTGCTTGGCGACGGGGTTTCCAGAGTGCTGCCGCTGTTTGAGGAGTGGAATTTGCCGATGGATATCGTTGTGTGCGCCCCGCCTGCCTCTTTCTTGCCCGGTGCTGTTGCTGTCGGCTATACTGCTTTGCAGGATTTGAAACCTGGAAGTAAAATGCAGTCGGATTGTACTCCGCTTTACATAAGACCTTCAGATGCAGAGGTCAACAAAAAAAACAATGGTATCAAATAGATAAGGAGTGAATTGAATGCAGCAGCAAATGGATCTGTTTTCCACCGCAGCAAAGACCTGCGATATCGCAGAGGAACTGAAGCGTTGTTATCTGGATTACGCTATGAGCGTAATCGTAGGCAGGGCATTGCCCGATGTTCGAGACGGTCTCAAACCCGTGCATCGACGTATCCTTTTTGCGATGTATGAATTGAACAACGATTACAACAAGCCTTACAAGAAATCCGCCCGTGTGGTGGGTGATGTCATAGGTAAATACCATCCCCACGGCGATACAGCGGTCTATGACACCATTGTGCGCATGGCCCAGGACTTTGCCATGAGATATCCCTTGGTGGACGGGCAGGGCAATTTCGGGTCCCTGGATGGTGATGCGCCTGCTGCCATGCGTTATACTGAGGTCAGGCTTGCCAGAATAGCCCACGAAATACTTGCGGATATAGACAAGGAGACAGTGGATTTTCAGGTGAATTACGACAATTCTCTGCAGGAACCCATGCTATTGCCTTCGAAACTGCCAAATCTGCTCGTGAACGGTTCCTCCGGCATAGCGGTAGGGATGGCTACAAACATTCCTCCTCACAATCTGGGTGAGGTGGTGGATGCAACGGTGGCATTGATGCGCAATCCGACGATTTCCCTTGATGAGCTCATGAAACTGCTACCAGGGCCTGATTTTCCTACGGCAGGGTTCATCTGCGGTAGGGAAGGTATTCGTTCGGCATATGAGACCGGCAGAGGAATCATAAAGATTCGGGCCAAGAGTCACATCGAAGAGAGCAAAAAAGGTGACAGAGAGCGCATTGTGGTGACCGAGATACCTTATCAGGTCAACAAGGCCAGACTGGTGGAAAAGATCGCCCTGCTCATAAAAGAGAAAAAAATGGATGGGGTTCAGGAGGTGCGTGATGAATCCAGCAGGGAGGGCATACGCATTGTATTGGAACTCAAAAAGGACAGTGTGGGCCAGGTCATTCTGAATCATCTCTACAAACACACGCCCATGGAGGTCACTTTCGGCATCATCTTTCTGGCCATAGTCAACGGCAAACCGGAGATCTTGGGTATTCGTGCGCTGCTTCAGCATTTCATTCAGCATCGCAGGAATATTGTGGTCAGAAGGACAGTTTATGAGCTGAAAAAGGCTGAGGAAAGGGCGCACATACTGGAAGGTCTCAAAATAGCCCTGGAGAATCTGGATGAAGTGGTAGCATTGATCAGGCGGTCGGGCAACCCTCAGGATGCCAGGGCAGGGCTTGTGGAGCGGTTCGGACTCTCCGTCATTCAAGCGCAGGCTATTTTGGACATGAGGCTTCAGCGTCTGACTGCAATGGAGCAGTCGAAGATACTTGAGGAATATGCCCAACTCTTGAAGGATATCGAACGATACAAGATGATCCTCTCTAATGACGCCATGGTGCTGGATATCATAGAAGAGGAGCTTTTGTCTCTAAAGAAGGACTATGCAGATGCAAGACGTACAGAGATCGTGGATGCCCCTGATGAGATAAACGTCGAGGACTTGATAGCTGAGGAGGATATGGTTGTGACCATCTCTCATTCAGGTTACATAAAACGCAGTCCACTTTCCCTCTACAGAAGTCAAAAACGAGGCGGCCGTGGGGTTTCGGGGCATCAGGCCAAGGAGGATGATTTTATCTCTGACCTGTTTGTGGCATCTACTCACGATTATTTTCTGTTTCTCACCAATAAAGGCCATCTGTTCTGGCTGAAGGTCTATGAAATACCGGAGGGTTCAAGGGCTACAAAGGGCAAGGCCCTGGTCAATCTGCTGCCCATAGATACCGCCGGAGGTGAGCGCATCACCTCCGTAGTGCCGGTCAGAACCTTTGATGCGGAGCATTTTCTGGTCATGGCCACTCGTTCCGGCGTGGTAAAAAAGACACCTCTTGAGGCGTTTTCCAGGCCGAGAGCAGCCGGAATATGGGCTGCCACCATAAATGAAGGCGATGAGCTCATTGCAGCGGCCATCACCAATGGTGCATCCGATATCTTCCTTGCCACGCGAAAGGGTATCAGTATACGTTTCCATGAGGATGACATTCGCTCCATGGGAAGGACCGCAGCCGGTGTGCGGGGCATTCATCTGGAGGAGGCGGATTCAGTGGTGGCCATGGTGGTGATTCCAAGGAATGAAGGCAGCCTGTTGACCGTTACCGAGCACGGTTTTGGTAAACGCACATCCCTTGAGGAGTATAGAGTGCAGTCTCGTGCGGGCAAGGGTATCATCAACATCAAGGTCAATGACAGAATAGGCGAGGTAGTAGGGGTCATTCATGTGGTGGAAAAGGATGAGGTAATGCTCATAGGAGCGAGCGGCAATGTTATTCGCATGAAGGTTTCCGATGTGCGTGAGATAGGTCGTTCTACACAAGGGGTTAAGGTGATCAATCTCGAAGCAGGGGACCGTCTCACAGCAGTAGCGCGTCTGGCAGAACAGGATGAGTAAGGGTTATAGGCAGGAATAGTGTAATGCAGAGCGTATCTGTCATAGGTGCAGGCAGTTGGGGAACGGCTCTTGCCATCTTACTGGCACGCAAGGGTATAAATTGTATGCTCTGGGCCAGAAATCCAGATATGGCCTTGGAATTACAGACAAAGAGGGAGAATCCTAACTATCTTTCCGGATTCATATTCCCTGACGACCTTCAAATCACTTCTTCCCTGCAGGACGCCGTTTGTGCAGCCGATATCCTGTTGATGGTGGTGCCTTCTCACGGAATGAGGAATGTGTTGAGGTCCGTTGTAACCATTTTGCATGACTTTAATCGAGTCGATTCCATTCAAGCAGTCATATCGGCCTCCAAGGGCATAGAAAACACCACGCTTTTGACCATGACACAGGTTATGGAGCAGGTCTTGCCTGCGAGCTTGCATAGTTCTCTGGCCGTTCTTTCAGGGCCGAGTTTTGCACGAGAAGTGGCGCAGGGGTTGCCTACAGCCGTTACTATAGCGGCCTGTAATACGGAATTGGCGTTTGATTTGCAGAGATTGTTTTCCACCGAGACGATGCGCGCCTATGCAAGTACTGATCTGCTGGGCGTGCAGATGGCAGGAGCGCTTAAAAATGTGATCGCCATAGCCGCAGGCATCTGTGATGGTATGGAACTCGGAGATAATGCAAGGGCTGCCTTGATCACTCGTGGTCTTGCGGAGATAACCCGTTTGGGTGTCAAGCTTGGCGCCAATCCCATGACCTTCTCGGGGCTTGCAGGACTCGGGGATCTGGTACTCACATGCACGGGTGCATTGAGCCGTAATCGCTATGTGGGGTTGGAACTTGGCAGGGGGGTCAGACTGAAAGATATCGTGGCTGGCATGAATATGGTTGCGGAAGGTGTGAAGACCTGTGCGTCGGCGTGGGATCTGGCCTGTCTTCATCAGGTTTCCATGCCTATAACGGAACAGGTCTATCGAGTGCTTTATGAAGACCATGATTCGCGTAGCGCTGTGCAGGAATTGCTTACCAGGCCTCTTGTGCAGGAATTCGATGTACATCTGTCTGAACAATAGGGCTTGACGGCACCGATAGATTATCATCAGCGTATATATAGGAATGTCATGCACCGAAATGGCCTGATCGCATTTGAGGTCAGACACAAGGAGACCGATCTTCACGTGCAGGCGAATAGTGACATGAGTCAACAGGTCTCTCAATGGGTCATAGAGCTTCGTATGCAGATAGAAGACTATATCAGGCGTAACCCTTTGTTTTTAACCAGCTATGCCCCGCTTTCTTATGATGATCTGGCTCCACCTGTGGTGCAAGCCATGCTTGAGGCGGCCTTGGCTGCAAACGTAGGACCTATGGCAGCTGTGGCAGGGGCCATGGCCCAAGAGATAGGAAACAGATGTCTGAAAGCCGGTTCACAGGAGGTGATCGTGGAAAACGGAGGGGATGACTTCGTTTTTGTGAAAAATGACCTGAATATGGCCATATTTGCAGGTGATTCGCCATTTAGTATGCGTATAGGTATCAAGATTCCGGGGGGTGTGGCGATAGGCGTCTGTACCTCTTCGGGTACCATCGGGCATTCAAAAAGTTTTGGTAATGCCGATGCAGTTACTATTTTGGCTGAATCCTCCGCATTAGCCGATGCAGCGGCTACCGCCATCGGAAACATGGTCAGGGAGGATAGAGACTTAAATATGGCTGTGAAGCATATAAATCAGATTGACGGAGTGGTGGGCGGGGTTATTATAAAGGGTCGGTACATGGGTGCGGCAGGAGCAGTGGAATTGGTGAAATTATAAATTCGTGGAGAAAAAAACTATGCAGAAGGATTTTACATCACAGATAGAGGCATTGACTCGTATAAAGGAAAAGTTTGCTCCTCCGCAACGAGTCAAAGACAATGCCTATATAAAGGACTATGATTCGGTCTATGCCTATTCAATTCGTGACCCCGAGGGGTTCTGGGGGCAGATAGCAAATGAACTGGAGTGGTTCGCTCCATGGGATAAAGTAAGGGAATTCAATCTGCCTGAACATAAGTGGTTTGTAAACGGAAAGACCAATATCACGCTAAATGCACTGGACCGCCACGCCGATTCTTGGAGACGCAACAAGGTGGCCATTATCTGGCTTTCCGAGGATGGCAAAGAGGAAGTGGCTACCTACGGCCAGCTTCGCGATAGAGTGAATCAATTTGCAAACGGTCTCAAGTCCAAGGGAATCAAAAAGGGGGATAGAGTCATCATCTACATGCCTCTGGTCATAGAAGGTGTGATTGCCATGCTGGCCTGTGCCCGTATAGGGGCTATACATTCGGTGGTTTATGCGGGTATGGGCGCCGGATCCCTGCGTTCTCGCGTAGAGGACTTCAAGGCTAAGGCCGTAATCTGTGCCGATATCGGTTATCGTAGAGGTAAGGTGGTGAGACTCAAAGAGACGGTGGACGAGGCCATAAAGGATCTGGACCTGGTGGAGATCGTTATAGTTTTCAGACGCCAGACCCCTCAGATCGAACTCAACGAATGGGAAGAGGATTTCTGGGAACTTTTAAGGTCAAACAGCCATCGCTGTGCGCCTGAGGTCATGGATAGCGAGGATCCGCTCTTTATTCTCTATACATCCGGCACTACAGGACGGCCAAAGGGCGTGGTCCATGTGCACGGAGGCTTCATGGTGGGGACATATTATCTGACCAAGGCTTTTTTCGATGTGAAGGATGCTGATGTCTATTGGTCCACCTCAGATATCGGCTGGATAGTGGGGCATTCATATATTGTATATGGTCCTCTTTGCGCAGGCGCCACTGTGCTCATTCGTGAAGGTTCGCCTGATTATCCCCATGTAGGGATAGTGTGGGAAAATGTGCAAAAATATGGTGTGTCGGTGATGTTTACCGCACCAACGGCCATTCGTATGTTCATGCGTTTCGGCAAGGAACATATAGAGCGGTTTGACCGTTCCACTTTGCGCGTTCTGGTCTGCGCGGGTGAGCCCTTGAATCCCGAGGCATGGCGTTTCGCTCAGAATGTGATTCTGGAGAATAATGGGCATTGCGTTGACAATTTCTGGCAGACAGAGGTGGCGTCTCCCATTCTTGGCACTCTGCCTGCAATGTATAATAAACCTGGCAGGGCTGGAAAACCAATGCCTGGCGTAGTGGCTGATGTAGTGGATGAGAATGGTGTTTCAGTGCCTGCAGGTCAGGGTGGGTATCTGGTTTTGAGACAGCCGCTTCCCTATATGATGCGTACCATTTATGGCAATCCTGAACGCTATAAAGAGGTTTGGAGCAAATTTCCTGGGTGTTATCAGACCGGCGATATAGCTGTCTGCGATGAAGACGGGTATTTTTCGGTATTGGGGCGTTCTGACGATGTTTTAAATGTGGCAGGCCATAGAATAGGCACGGCCGATGTGGAAAACGCTCTCGTAGGACATCCTTCTGTGGCCGAGGCTGCGGCTATAGGCATTCCGGATGAAATTAAGGGTGAGGTCATCAAGGTATTTGTTGTGCTGCGTGCTGGCAAGGAGGCCTCAGAAGGGCTCAGAAAATCCATCATTCAGCATGTGCGCATGGAGTTGGGCCCCATTGCTACTCCGCAAGAGGTGGAGTTTGTCGCTAAATTGCCCAAGACTCGCTCTGGTAAGATTATGCGCAGATTGCTCAAGGCGGAGGAGTTGGGACTGGAAAAGGGTGATATCTCCACTTTGGAGGATTAAGCCGACTCTATTTAGGAGGTGTTTTATGAACACATTGAAACTGTTGGCAATGTTTGTCCTTTTGAGTGGTGCTGTACTTGTCTTTGTGGAGGATGCACAAGCCAGACCTCCAAGACCGGCGCCTAATTGCGTGTGGATTGACGGTTTTTATACGCGTGACGGTTATTTCATTCAAAGGCACTGGAGCTGCAGTGGCCCACCGAGGCATGGTAGGACCTGGGTGCCGGGTTATTATGAAGATGATCATCGTTGGCGGAATGGATATTGGGATACGGCCCCATCTCGGCCTCACAGAAGGGCGATCTGGATGCCGGGTCACTTCGATCTGCGCGGCAGATGGGTGCCTGGTCATTGGGAGTAACAGATGATAGTTGAAGAGATGACCATGTCGGATTTTGAGGCCGGTCTTCAGCAGACCAGAAGCGCGATACTTCCAGTAGGATCGGTGGAGGAGCATGGTGGCCACCTGCCTTTGGGCACAGATACCATTCACGTATATGAATTGGCCAGAAGAACTGCCTCCTTGAGACCGGTATTTGTTCTGCCGCCCCTGTGGTATGGGTTGTGCCGCAGTACCAGTCAACACCCTGGCACAATCGGGGTTACTGGTTTAAATCTTCGAGCCTTTGTCCTGGACATCGTATCCTCTCTTCATGCACAAGGTATTCGTAATCTGATTTTGATTTCAGGCCATGCGGGCGGTACGCACATGGCCTTTTTGGTAGATGCCGGCGAAGAGGCTCTCTCCCGCTTTTTGGACATAAAAATAGCTGTGTTGTCTGTTTTGGATCTGCTGAAAGACTGCCCATTCCACCTCATAGAAACTAGGGGGGATAGTCATGCAGGAGAGGTGGAGACCGCTTTGATGCTTTGCCTGCGCAGTGCTCATGTCAAGGGCATAAGCCCCATGGAGCTCCCATCGTTTCCCCCTTTTATTTTGAGCCGCAACAAACGTAAATTCTGGCCCAATGGAGTCTGGGGGGATCCGTCCAAGGCCAATGTCCAAAAGGGCGAAGATATATTAACCTATGAGGCTGAAAGACTGGCTGCATTGTTGAATGCAATGGAAGAATTTAATGATTAAAAGAAAGGCGACAATCGTGAAAAAGGGACTGATTAAATTGCAATTGGTAATTATTTTGTTGTTTTCATTGTTTTTTTCGGCGTGTCAAGGCAATGCCGGCTCTTCCAGAGCCCCTGACTTTACTCTTATGGATGTCAATTCTAAAACAGTGAGTCTCTCGGATTTTAAAGGAAAGTTGGTCTTTATCAATTTTTTTGCCATATATTGTCCGCCGTGCAGAGCGGAAATACCTGATTTCATAAAACTTCAGGATAAATACAGGGATAAAGGTCTTGTTATACTGGGTATCTCTACCGATGAAGACTGGCGACAGGTATTGCCTGATTTTATCAAGAGAAAGGGCATGAATTATCCGGTGCTTATAGCTACATCTAAAGTGATAAGGGATTATGGTAATGTATATGCCCTGCCCACCTCGTTCCTCCTGGATAAAAATCACAATATCGTCAAGAAATTTACAGGAATGGTCTCCGAAAGTGATTTGGAACCGCTGATAATGCAGTTATTGGCACAATGAAGGACTATTTAATGGAGTCGGGTATAATGAAAGTCAAAGGCTTTCTGGCCGGAGCTGTAATGGCCGGTATCAAGTATAAAAACAGATTGGATCTGGCCATGATCTTTGCAGAACGTCCGGTTGTAATGGCCGGCGTATTCACTCAAAACGAGATCAAGGCCGCGCCTGTGATTATGGGTATGAAACGTCTGGCCTTTGGAAAACCAGTGGCAAGGGCTTTGATTGTAAACAGCGGAAACGCCAATGCCTGTACCGGTACTCAAGGCCTGAAGGACGTGGTGCAGACTATGCAGATGGTGGCGGATGCCCTAAAGATAGACAGTCGCGAGGTCTTTGTATCTTCCACAGGCGTGATTGGGACTCCCATGCCCATGAATCGCATAGAGGCTGCAATCCCTGAACTTGTAAGCAGTCTGAGCGAAGACGGTCTTGAGGTGTTCTCTCAAGCCATTCTAACAACGGATTCTTACCCAAAGGTCAGTAAGCGGACTGTGCAAATAGACGGCAAAGAGGGCTGTGTCCTTGGTATTGCCAAGGGCGCAGGCATGATAGGCCCAATGCTCGGTCCTCCTCATGCCACTATGTTGGTTTTTCTGCTTACAGACCTGGCCTTGGAGTATGATTTTGCTCAAAATGCCCTTGAGCAGGCTGCAAATCTGTCCTTCAATCGTATTTTGGTGGATGGAGACACCAGCACCAACGACACGGTCTATCTGATGGCAAGCGGCGCTATGGAGAACACCTCGCTTTCGTCAGGACATGCGCAGGCCCAGGTCTTTCAGGATGCCTTGAATCAAGTCTGTGAGGAGCTTGCCTTGATGATTGTAAAGGACGGAGAGGGCGCAGGCATGGTGGTCACGATTCAAGTGGAAGGTGCACGAAATGAGAAGGAAGCACGGTTGATCGCCCGCACCATTGCGCAATCACCATTGGTCAAGACCGCCTTCTTCGGCAGAGATCCCAACTGGGGGCGTGTTTTGGCAGCAGCCGGCAGGGCAGGTATCGCTTTGAACCAGGATGCCGTGCAGCTCTTTATAGACGGTATTCAGATAGTGCAAAATGGTGTTGGTGTGGGAGAAGAGGCTGAGGCTATGGCTAAAGAGCGCATGAAATTGCCTGAATGGACTCTGCTTTTGAATCTGGGTCTGGGCGAGGCCTTACACAGCGTCATTACATGTGATCTCTCCATAGATTATGTCAAAATCAACGCAGATTACCGCACATAGCCCACAACATACTCAAAGTCTTCAAGCACAGGAACTTCAGGCCCTGTATGAGATATCTTTACTCATTGGTAAGGCCGTTGATCTGGTGGCCACGCTTTATGAGATATTGAAGATCCTTCACGATACCCTTCAGATGGAAAGGGCCACATTGGTTTTGTTGGATAAATTCAGTGAAAAACTCAAAATCAAGGCCTCTTATGGGCTTACAAAAGAGGAAGAGGCGCGGGGTGTCTATGAACTTGGGGAGGGTATTACAGGCCAGGTGTTCAAGAATGTCTCTCCGTTTGTGGTGCCTGATATTCGTAATGAGCCTATGTTTTTAAACAGAACCCGTTCTCGGGATCATATCCTCACCAAGGAAAAGCTTTCTTTTATTGGTGTGCCGGTGGTCTTGAACAATGAGCCCATAGGTGTGCTTTCAGTGGATAGGCTCTTCGGCCCTGAGGTGTCTTTCGAAGAGGATATCCGTTTTCTGACCGTTGTCGCCACTCTTATCGCCCAGTTTTTTAGGTTGAATCAAGCCATTCACAAAAAAGAAGAGCTGCTCATTGAGGAAAACCGTAATCTCAAGGCTGAGATACAGGCCCGCTACAGCACTCATAACATCATTGGGATCAGCAAGGCCATTCGGGATGTGCTGTTTGCGGTGGAGAGGGTGGCTCAGAGCAGGGCTACCGTTCTCATATCAGGGGAGTCAGGTACAGGCAAGGAGCTGGTAGCCAGGGCAGTACATAATGCCAGTCCGCGAAAGGCCGGGCCGTTTATTAAGGTAAACTGTGCAGCCTTGCCTGCCGAGCTGCTGGAAAGCGAGCTCTTCGGCCATGAAAGAGGGGCGTTCACAGGTGCCGTGGCCCTGAAGAAGGGAAGATTTGAACTGGCCGACGGAGGTACCATATTTTTGGATGAGATCGGAGAGCTGCCCCTTTCCCTTCAGCCGAAACTCTTGAGGGTCTTGCAGGAATACGAGTTTGAACGAATAGGCGGCGCCAGTACCATTCATGTGGATGTGCGAGTCATCGCGGCCACCAACCGTACGCTGGAGGATGCCATTCAGCAGGGGATGTTTCGAGCGGATCTCTATTATCGTCTGAACGTGGTGCCCATTTTGTTACCTCCCCTTAGAAGCAGACCCGAAGATATTCTGCCGCTTGTGGACTTTTTTTTAAAAAGATCTTGTGAAATGCACGGTCGCAGTATCAGCTTGTCTCCAGAGGTGTTGCAGGCATTTATGTCTTACTCGTGGCCTGGAAATGTGCGTGAGCTTCAGAATTTGGTGGAACGGCTGGTTATTATGAGCGAAAGTGAGAGGGTAGAATTAGATCAACTCCCTCCATTTTTACAGAATATCTCCAGGTGTGTCTGCGAGATATCACATGATGTTTTAGGGGTTGCTAAAGGCCGTTCTATGCCTGAGTCCATTCAGATGTTGGAACGCAGAAACATACTGGATGCCCTGCACAGAAATCGCTGGGTGCAGTCAAAGGCCGCCAGAGAGTTGGGACTGACAATGCGTCAGATTGGATATAAGATCAGAAAATATAACATAAAGCCTGAGGATGTGATGAGATAAACAGGCTTTCTATTTGTTGTGTGCCTCCTGAAACAACATCTTGATGAGCTCTTTCATGTCTTCAGGAGGTTCAACGGCCCATTCCATGGGCTGTTGGGAGATTGGGTGCAGGATACACAGCCGGTATGAGTGAAGGATCTGGCGTGTTATCTTTATTTCGTTTCCTTTGCTGTTGATGGTTGTGGGGCCTCCATAGAGATTGTCTCCCAGAAGCGGATGACCGATGTGGGCCATGTGTACGCGAATCTGATGGGTCCTGCCGGTATGCAGCCGAACAGACACAAGGCTTGCTGCCTGATTATGTCTTAAACGTTTCCATTCAGTGATAGCGTGCCTCCCGTTTGTCACCACTGCCATTTTTTTGCGATGTACCGAATGCCTGCCCAATTGCGTTTGAATGAAACCTGACAGGTCTTTCATTTCCCCTTTTACCAGTGCAAGATAGGTCTTTTCTACTCTGCGTTCTTTGAACTGAGTCATGAGGGTATTGTGACTGGGGTCATTTTTGGCCACAATCATTATGCCGGATGTGTCTTTATCCAGGCGGTGTACGATGCCGGGCCGGACAGCGCCTCCTATTCCGGACAGATCCGTGCAGTGGTGCAATAGGCCGTGCACCAGTGTATCTGCTTCTCGGCCTGCACCCGGATGCACTACTAATCCTGCTGGTTTGTTGACCACAACGATGTGTTCATCTTCATAGAGTATGTCCAGTTTCATGGAGACAGGTTGAATCTCCGTGAGTACAGGCGGGGGAATTTGCAACGCAATGATGTCGTTGGTCTTTACTCTGTGACTACTTGTTGTCACAGGCAGTCCATTGAGCATGACGTGACCTGTTTCAATAAGTTGCTGAATGCGGGAGCGGGAGATGTGTGAGCAGACAATGGTCAGATATCTGTCGAGACGCTCGCCATGATGAAGAGGGGAAACATGGAATGTATGTGTTTCTATGGGGTGTTCAGACGGCGTGGAGTATGGCCTTTCCCAACGGCTTGGCTGCATGGTCTGTTGTTGGTAATTCTACATTGGTGAAGATTGTTTGAAGTTGCGCCATGATGTCTTTTTCTGTAAGTTGTTGTGCCAGGGCTAGCTCTTTTATCAGAAGGTTTCTGGAGGTTTCAAACATCTTTTTTTCACCGAAGGAAAGGGATTTTATGCCCTGAATCAGATATAGATCCCTCAAAACCACGGCCAATTCAAATATGGAACCGGTTTTTATCTTGTCCATATATTCGCGGTATCTGCGATTCCATGTCTGAGTGGTGAATTCGATGTTTTTTTCGTTTAAGATGGCATACACGCGTTCGATATCTTCTTTGGAGATAAGATTCCTCAGCCCGACCTGCGCTGCATTTTTACGGGGGATCATGATCTTCATGTCGTTTTCCAGCAGCCGCATGATATAAAATACCTGTTCGCTTCCGGAGATGTTTTTTGTTTCTATGGCCTCGATGACTCCGACGCCGTGGGCAGGATAAACAGCCATATCACCAATATTAAACATCGGTTTTACCTCCCCCATATTTTTTCGTATAATATACCACCAATGTCTGTAAAAATAAAGTGCGAGATTCCAAAAACGATAAAAAATGGTCTATTTCGGTCTTGGCATGGATGAAATGATTGTTTATGTTTATCGGTTATCTTGACGCCTGAGATTCAATTTTCTTGCATTACGGTTTCAGGCCTTGTTGCAATAAAAATGGAAGTTTAAAAAAATAAAAAGGGATGTTTCAGAAACCAGAGAGGACCTTTAAAATAATTATTTTTGGATTTTTCAAGGTTATCTGGAATTTTGATCATCTCAATAACCAAAAGGTGAAAATATGTATCGAACACAACCACTCATTGAAGAAAAGGATGCCTGTGCAATCATAGCCTTTATAGATAAAAGGGGTAATCAAAGTCACGCCAATATAGTGAAGACCATCGAGGCCCTGTGTAAGATGGCGCATCGTTCCGGGGATATAAACGGCGAGGGTGACGGCTGCGGCATCCTTATTGATATACCGAGGGATATCTGGGCTGCCAAACTGGAGGAAAACGGCCTGAGCTTTCACCTGGCAGAGGCCAGGGGTTTTTTTGTGGGTCATTTTTATATTTTGGCGCATGCAGCATCGAATTCGGCATTCATCATGAATCGCGTGCGGGAACTCTTCAAAAAATACGGCGCAGACTTTCTGACGGAGTTGACTCAAAATATGATACCGGAGGAATTGGGGCCGAGGGCTATGCAGGATATGCCCATCTTCTGGCAGATTGCGGGTGTAATGCCTGGACATGACAGACACAAGGCACAGCGTGAGCTCTTCAAGCTTCATATGGAGATCGCTACACATCTGCCGGAGGTGCATGTAATTTCCCTCAGTAATGAATCGGTGAACTACACCCTGCGGGGATTGCCTGAGCTGCTCTTGCGAGTCTATCCGGACTTGATCAATGCAGGCTCGCGTTCCGCTGTCTCTCTTGGTCACAGTAGATATTCAACCAACACCCTGCCCACTGTGGAACGTGCTCAGCCATTTACTGTGCTTGGTCATAACGGTGAAATCAATACCATCGAACGTCTGAGAAGCGCCAGCAGGCATCTCGGCATAGAACCTGTACCGGCAGGCAGTGATTCCCAGGACCTCAACAGATTGCTGGAAGGTCTGATTAGTCTCTATGGATTTGACCCACTGGAGGCCCTGGAGCTTGTGTTTCCTCCGGTTCACACCATTGTCGAGGATTATTCCAAGGATCTTCAGGAGATGTATGCCTTTTATCGCTGGTTTTTAGGGGTGTCTGCTCAGGGGCCGGCTGCCGTGGTTATGCGTTATGGAGATACAGTGCTGGGTAGCGTGGATGCCCTGGGTCTTCGACCTCTATGGTTTGGAGAGAGTGATTATGATTATTTTCTGTCTTCAGAGAAGGGTGTCATAGACCTGGAGTACACCCTAAATGATCCGCGGCCTCTTGGGCCTGGAGAAAAGATAGCGATTCTGGCCTCCAGTGGCAGAAGGGCCGATGTCCTGGACTATGATCACTATCAGGAGAGGCTGTTGCACCTCATGAAACAACACAAGGGCGTGCTGGATTGCATGAAGTTTTTGCGCGGAAGCCCTATTTTCGCCATTTCAAAGGAAAATATCACATTTCGAGCAGTGCGGCCATATTCGATTCCTGTGACTCATCGCACAAATCTCCTTGCCTCTTTCGGCTGGCATGACTACGACATAAATGTTCTGACCAGATCGGCGCTTGAGGGCAAGGATGTCATTGGTTCCATGGGGCATCAGGGCCCGTTGGCTGCGCTGATGCCTGAAAATGCCTTACCGAATGTGTCTGATTATTTCAAAGAAGATGTGGCTGTGGTCACCAATCCCGCTATAGATAGGGAACGTGAGGCTGAACACTTCAATACCTCTGTGATTCTCGGCAATAAACCGGAGTTGAGAGGCAAGGGTCTGTCAGTGGTGCATCCAATGGGTTTTGTGTTGCACAAGCCGCTTCTCATGGATACAGCTTGTCTTACCGGTTTTCTTACCGAAGAAGATATTCATGGGCTTTCAAAAGAGATGGATGTGGCTGTTCTGGAGGATATGTTGGATTTCTTTACTGCAGAAGGACGGAATCCCACAGGACTGGTGGTCATAGACGCGACTCATACACTGGAAGAGGGCCTGAAGCAGCGTGTGGATGCCATCTGTGAACAGGTCAGGACGGCTGTCTTCAATGGTGCTGCCCTGGTGCTGTTGGACGATACCAATGTCTTTACTGGCGCGTCTACAGAACTTCGTGTTTTTATAGATCCAGGGCTTTTGACAGTGCGTGTCGTAAAGATATTGGAAGAGGCTGGTTTGCGTAGGAAGTGCGGTATTGTGTTGAGATCAGGGGCTATTCGTAATCTGCACGATATCATGTTTCTGCTCGGCATGGGTGCAGATGCCCTGTCTCCATATCTTATGTGGCAGGAGACCTGTAAAACTATTGAAAAGGCTGGAAAATCTGAAATGACATGCCGTAAGGCCATGTCTAATTTGTTGGATGTGCTGCAAAAAGGTATAGAAAAGGTCATGTCCACCATGGGCATACATGAGCTGTGTGGCTATGGCCGTGTATTCTCATCCATAGGTCTGCAAGAGGAGTTTGCCGGGCTTTTCGGCACACGGGCGTTTTGCGTCAGCAAGGATGTGGGGCTTGGCTATGATAGGTTGGAGAAACAGGCAAGGATGAGATACGAGCTGGCTGTATCAGAAAATGAGACCAAATTCTATGTGGACTCCAACAAGAATCCAAAATACGGTCGTATTCTGCGCAGTGTGGCCCAGGGAAAGAAGGGTTATGAAGAGATGGCTGCAGATTTGACGGAGCTTCAGCGTCAGGACTCCACCGCCATTCGGCATCTGCTGGATTTTAAACTGAATACGGCGGTGCCGATGTCTTCCATAAGTTCGGTGGATATAGGGATAGGTATTCATTCCATGCCGATTCTCATTTCAGCAATGTCTTTTGGTTCTCAGGGAGAAAATTCCTTTAGGACGTATGCCGAGGCGGCAAAACGGGTGAATATCATATGTATCAACGGAGAAGGTGGCGAGATCCCTGATATGCTGGGACATTATCGCCACAATAGAGGGCAGCAGATTGCCTCCGGCCGTTTCGGTGTGTTTATGGGTCTTTTGAATTCCGCTGATTATTTAGAGATAAAGATAGGGCAGGGCGCAAAACCGGGCGAGGGCGGGCATCTGCCGGGGGCCAAGGTCTCGGAGATGGTGGCCAAGGCCAGGCACTGTAAGCCTGGTATTGCCCTTATTTCTCCCTCCAATCAGCACGATATCTATTCTATTGAGGACCTGGCCCAGATCATTACTGAACTCAAGACCGCTAATCCATTTGCCAGGGTCTCTGTCAAGATACCTGTGACCGGTAATGTGGGTACTATAGCCGTTGGCATCGCCAAGGCCGGTGCCGATATTGTGAATCTGAGTGGGTTTGAAGGCGGCACAGGCGCTGCGCGTGAACATGCGAAGAAGTATGTAGGCATGTGCGTTGAAGTGGGTGTGAATGAGGCGCACAGGGCGTTGGTGGCGTCTGGTTTGCGTGACAAGGTGGAAATCTGGTGTGATGGCGGCGTCAGAAGCGGTGCGGATGTGGTCAAGCTCATACTGCTTGGTGCAAATCGAGTGGGTATGGGGACTGTGGCGTTGATGGGCATAGGCTGTATCAGCTGTCAGCGCTGTCATTTAGACCGCTGTCCCAAAGGTATTTCAACCCAGCTGCGTACGAAGGCCGATGCAGAGGCTCGAGGAGTCAAGGGCTTTCAGCCGCGTGTAACGGAAAATGAGGTGGAGAATCTCTCCAGGCTGCTTTTGGCCATTGGCGATGAGATTCGTATGTGGTGCGCCAAGCTCGGCATTTCAAGATTGCAGGAGGCTGTGGGCTGCACGGATCTTCTGATTCAGTCGAATCATAGAGACAGGCTGTGTGTGGACAGTCTGCTTGCCCCTGTGCAGATCGATGCCATAATTGAGGAGACGAACACTACGTTGATTCGTCGTCCCTTGAATTATCTGACGAAACTCATTTCAAATCTGGCAATGGATTCTATTCACCAGGGTGTCAAGGACATATATTTTGTGGACGATCACATTCGAAGCACCGATCGAGCGGTTGTGACATATCTGGCCGGAGATATGATAAGACATTTCAAATCGGACGGTCAGCAGGAGACAGATAGGCATGTAAAGTTGCATCTACGTTCCTCAGTGCCCGGAAACGGGTTGTGTGCCTTCAATATAGCAGGGCTTTATACCCTTGTGGAAGGCGGGGCCCAGGATGGTGTGGCCAAGGGCTCCATCGGCGGAGGTGTATCTGTCTTGAAGGGTATGAATTGCCTTGGCCGAAGAATAGACGGTTCCGCTGGTAAAAGTTTTGGATATGGAGCGATAAAGGGGCTTTTTATTGTGCAGAATTATGCAGATTCCAGGGCGTGTGTGCGTATGTCTGGAGCAGACGTAGTGTTCGGAGCCCGTATCACCTCCTCTATTCGGGATGAGGGCGGAAACCTGTTCGCCCGTTCTCACCTGAAGGGTTTTGCCTTTGAGTACATGACAGGCGGCAGGGCTGTGGTGCTGGGAGATCCAGGTCCATGGCTGTGTGCCGGCATGACAGGCGGAGTGGTTTATCAGTGTCTGTATCCAGAATTCGGGTTTAACAGGGCATCCCTGAAGCGGCGTCTTGCTCGAGGAGCGGATGTGTCCATTCATTCCATAGATGAAGCAGGCCTTAGAGATGTAACTGAGTTGCTGGAACAGTACATTCAAAGATTGAATATGAGTCTGCAGACAGACGAGGCTCAGGCGGTGAGACAGCTTTTGAATGAGGCTGAAAAGCGATTTGTGATGATTCTACCAAATTCCGTAAAGCTGCCGGCACAATAACGGTGATCAGGCATTGGAGCCCACAAGAAAAAAGAAATATCTAGTGACATTCGCCATTTTGTTTATGGCGCTTTCATTGGTTGCTTTCATCTCGAAAGTGGGGCTCTGGGGCGCCCTTTTGCCCCTTGAACACCTTTCCGGCGACCTCACCGGTCGGTTGCAGGCTATGGTTTCCACCCCTCTTTTTTCCATGCGCCATATAGGCGCTGTGTGGACTGAGTGGCTGGAGTTGAAGGAAGAAAATCGCCGTCTGCGTGAGGAAACAGTCAGGCTGAAACATGAGCTCACCACATATCGCGAGGCATTCATAGCCAATGAGCGCTACAAAAAGCTGCTGGCCATAAAAGAAGGTTCTCCGGCTCAACTGGTAGTTGCCAATGTGGTGGGCGCTGACCTTACTGCTTGGGTCTGGAGTATCACCATCGACAAGGGTCTGAAGGACGGTATTGCAGCGGATATGCCGGTCATGGCAGGCGATGGCATTATCGGCCGTGTTATAGAGCCTTCACTGGCTTACAGCAAGGTGTTGTTGCTGACAGATACTAAGAGCGCCATAGCAGCGCTGGGGCAGCGCACACGTGTTCAAGGGATTCTGAAGGGGTTGGGTGACGGCACTTGTAAGCTTGCATACGTGGAAAAATCCGCTGATGTGGCAGTTGGAGATGAGATCATCACGTCCGGCATGGATAAAATATTTCCTAAGGGTTTTTTGCTCGGCAAAGTGGTATCCGTTGATAAAGGCCAGGAATCGGCGCTCTTCCAGGAGATAATAGTAAGGCCTGTTGCTGATCTGAAGCGCATTGAAGAGGTAGCAGTTCAGGTGCAGCAGAGGTCTATTTTGCGATAGAAGGAGAAGGAAGGTCATGTCCATTTTTTATAAGAATGAGCAGATCGCATTTGAACCCCATCCACGTTTTCAAGACGTCAGCATAGCAAAATTAGTGACAAAAGACCGTGGTCAAGCAATAGGCGTCTCCATACTGGAGATAGACGCAGGAGTGGAGATACCTATTCACACTCACGAACAGGAATTGGATTCTATCTTTGTCATATCTGGAAAGGGACAGGCATTTATAGACGGCGTTTGGCAGGAAATAAAAGAGGGAGATTACATTCTAATTCCGGCTACCATTGAGCACGGAGTCAGAAATATCTCTCATCAGGTATTGAAGCTCTTTATAGTACACAGCCCAGCCATATTTTGAGGCCGTAAAATGATTCCCCGATGGTGGGCAAGGGAAGTATTCCTGCTTTTTACGCTTTCTCTGGTGAGCCTGCTCATCTTCTGGCAGACTGATCTGGATATGCGAGTGGCCTCCTTTTTTTACAACTCGCATTCACAAGAACCATGGGTTACAGATAGTGTCTTCTGGCAGGGTGTTTATGCTTCAGCTCAGTGGCTTAGCGTAGCGGTTGTAACCACAGGCTGTTTTTTCGTTGCACTTGGTTTTCTTCGAAAAGATCTCAAGATATGGCGTCTATATGGCCTATTTATGGTGTTGGGCATAGCTCTCGGCCCTGGTTTGCTCATAAATTGCGTCTTCAAGGATCACTGGGGCAGGCCTCGTCCCAAGGCCATGGTGGAGTTTGGCGGCAGCGAACACTATGTGCCTCCTCTTAAATTCAACGAAGCCGGTGATGGTAAGTCATTTCCGTGCGGTCATGCCTCTGCTGGTTTCACTTTGATCTCTCTTTGGTTTATTCGCAGAGATATGCAGACTGATAAAAAGCCGATATTTTTCTTGAAACGTATTTTTTTGAGTCTGCCCGAATATTTTCCTCTTCTGCTGGCCTTGACATGGGGGAGTGTGCTGGGCTGGGTGCGTATGAAGCAGGGCGGGCATTTTCTTTCAGACGTTTTCTGGTCTGCCTTCATAACCTTTGGCGTACACTATCTTCTGTGGCTTTTTGTCTTTGCAGGAAGACAAAAAAGGACGATAGGCTGCCATTTGTGCCTTCCTTATTTTTTTGTGATGATTCATGTATAATTACAAGACAGATGGGAGGCAGTCTCTAAAATAAAACGTCAATGTAGGGTTAGAAAATTTTCACCACTATGAGGTGCAGCCATGAAACGTAGAAAACTTCCCATAGGCATACAGACCTTTTCAAAGATACGAGAAGACGACTATTATTATGTGGACAAGACGTATTTTATAAAAATGCTTGCAGAAAGCGGAAACGATTATTTCTTTCTGTCTCGTCCCCGCAGGTTTGGAAAATCCCTGTTTTTGGATACCCTTGCCGAGGCGTTCTGCGGCAACAAGGCATTATTCGAAGGTCTGTATCTGGAAAACAACTGGGATTGGAGCAAAAAGCACCCTGTCATTCGCATCAGTTTCGCAGAAGGCAGGCTTTTCAGTGAAAACGACCTGGCGCATCACATTCACATAGAATTAGAGAGCAATGCCAATAGGTTGAATGTGGTGCTTTCAGAGCGTTCGGAGGGTGTTCATGCCCGTTTTAGGCAGTTGATTGAAAACGCTGCTAAAAGATATGGCGAGCGTACTGTAGTGCTGGTGGATGAATACGACAAGCCCATTTTAGACAATCTCACAAACAAAGACATCGCCCTTTCCATGCGAGAGGGCTTGAGAAACCTCTATTCTGTGCTCAAG